>JAZRWI010000101.1:0-53397 GCA_045599645.1 Candidatus Avigastranaerophilus sp. | reverse complement strand
GATGCAAAATAAAAGCCGCTTTAGCGGCGGCTGAGAATTTCTGCGGTTGTTAGCCTTTTTCAGTGCGCCTTTAGGCGCTGCTAGTAATTCCGCCTTGAAGGCGTGGTGCATACCACCAGCTTAGCTGGTGGTTTTGATTTACTCATTAGTTTAATGGCGCACCACTGCGGATTGTCTGTGCAAGGCTGTCTATTTGTTTTACTAGGGCTTTGCCTTCCGGGCAGATTTTCTTGGCATGTTCAATGGTAACAGCTGCTTCGCTGGTTTTCTTCATTTTGTAGAGAGCCATGGCGAGGTAATAAGCTATTTCCGGGTTATCCTGTTCCAGTCTGAACAAACTGCCAAGCAGTCTTACAGCAGTTTCACTCTTGCCAAGTATAGCACAGGCTACACCCATATCCTGATGAACACGGCGCTTCATATTGTCAGAGGCTTCCAGTTCACCGTTGGTGAAGCGCTGATAGGTTTCAATAACCTTTTCGTATCTCTTTTTCTTTCTGTAGCATTTACCAAGCATGAACATAGCTTTTGCGTTGTCAGGAGTGTGCTTAATAAATGCTTCAAGATGCTTGATTGCTTCGTCGTATTCACCTTCATCGCAAAGCATAATGCCCATGTAGACATCAATATTCTGTGGTGTTTCTTCGGCTTCAGCAATTGACTTGTTGAATTCAGCGATAGCCTTTTTGTATTTACCAAGGTTATAAGCTCTGAGACCAGCTTTGTAGTGCGGTGCCGTCGGTTTCTTCTTGGCGACTGGGCCTTCTGCTTCTCCTGGCATACCAGGCAGACCAAGCATGTCGATTCCTTCGAAGGTCGGCATTGTAATATTGGGAACACCGCTCTGAGTTTCTGGAACCGCTTCGCCAACGTTGAATACTGGCTTTGCTGCTGCAGGTGTAGCTGTCTTTGTGGCAACAGCCTTCTGTGGCATTTTGACTGGCTTTGGAATTTCTAATTCCGGACCAGTAAAAGCCTTGAGCAGTTCAGCAGGCATCTTGTCTCCAAGAACTATCATGTTTACAAGGGTTTCAAGAGACGGTATAACCATATTAAGCTGATTCTGAGATTTAGCCTTACCAAGCTTAGCAATCAGGTCATCAAGTGTATGCATATTGCCGCCTTCAAGAGCTGTTTCTGTTAAGCTCTGAATAACGAATGGGTCATGCTGTTCGAGCTTTGGAGCAACTTCCAAAACACCATTCATACCGTGTATGGCAAGAATAGCTTTAAGAAGACTATTAACAACAGGCATTCTCTTGTCTTTGTAATGAAGCTTTATAGCTGATTCGGCTGTATTGGTCGGGTGGGAGGCTATAAAGTTTAGACAGGCTGAAATATTTGGTGCAGAGCGTTCATTCTTCAGAAGCTTTATTATTGGGGCAGATTCGAAGCCAGGAATAGTTGCAACCATATCAACAGCGTATTTTCTTATCCATTTGTTTTTGTCAGAAAGCACTTTGTTGATATTGGCACTGATGAATTCATGCGGGAAATTCTTCAGAGACTGAATCATACGTTTTCTTACTGATTCATTTTCGTCTACGATGAGCTTTTCGGCCTGAGCTAGGAAATCAATGGAAGGTATCATGCAGAGAATGAATGCAGCACTTCTTCTTAACTGAACGTCATCAGAGTTTACCATTTCAATAATCTGGGCTTTAACCTTTTCTGGGGCTATTTTTGCCATTGCTAATATTGCGTTAGCTCTGATACGGTTATTCGGGTCGTGCAGGAATGGAACTATTCTCTTGCGAAGTTCTTCTTCTGGCAATTTCAGATTGCCGATAGCTTCAATTGCGTTTGCTCTTAAGCGGGCGTCTCTGGCCTGAATTGCATTGTCAAAGGCTCCAAGAAGGGTGATACTCTTGAATCTTGCTAGGAAAGAAATCATTAGTGCCTTGCGGCGCAGATCTGTATCTGAATGATATTTTTCAATGAGAATCGGGATAGTATCGAGTTCCTTCATCTGGCAGAGCAGGCGAAGAATTGTCATTGAAATCCATTCGTCCTTGTCAGAAATGAATTCTGTCATTGCCAATGCTGCTTCTTTGCCGCCAATGGTATAAAGAGCATAAGCAGTCTGGAATCTGACCTGTCTGTCTTCATCTGCAAGGTATGGCTTTATGAATTTGATTAATTCAGGTCTTTTAAGGTTGCCAAGGCATTCTACGATTACGTCTCTATGGAGAGTGCGTGGTTCCTTCAGGCTGTTGAGCAGGAAATCAATGGTTTCCTTTCTGTCAAACCTGGAAAGGGCTACTATTGCATCAATATTGTCCATGTGAGTGCTTGTATATTCATATACAAGGCTATACACATTGTTAATACCAATTTTTGCAAGGATTGACAGCAGCTTGCCTTTTGATTCGGCATCATATTTACCGTTTAGCTGTTCACAAATCAGTGAGGCTAATTTGATTCTTATTTCTGATATACGTTTGTAGGCTGATTCTTTCATGCTTCCATCTCCTGAAGTAGAGCGTCGATGTATTCCTGGTTGAGAGTATCGTTGCGTTTAAGTCTTTCAAGAGAATCCTTGAAGGTTACGCAGCCTTCACGTCTTGCCATAATCATTGAAGTTGTTAACTGGCTATATTTGCGGTCACGGATAAGATTACGCATACCGTCATTTACAATCATGAGCTCGTAGGCTACAGATGGCTTTTGTTTATAGTCAAGATTTGGAATCAATGTCTGTGAGAAGAAACCAATAAGGCTGAGACTAAGTTGGGTTCTAGCTTCTTCCTGCTTACCAGATGGATACATACTGATGAGATGTTCGATTGTCTGGGCAGGACCAAAGGTTGGAAGTGTTGAAATAACAAGGTGACCAGTTTCTGCAGCCATCATTGCCTGTTCAACAATACCGCGTTCGGTTAATTCCCCAAGAATCATAACGTCCGGGTCTTCACGAAGAGCGTTGGTCAAGGCTTCCTGGTATGAAGGAATAGCTTTACCGACTTCAACCTGAGTAAATACAGACTGCTTCGGTTCGAAGATGATTTCTACTTCCTTTTCCATAGTAATGATATGGCGTGCGAAGCGTTGATTGATTGCTTCAGCCATAGCTGCTACAGTAAGGGTTTTACCTGAACATACAGGGCCGGTTACGAGGAAGAGTCCACGTGGCTTTGAGGCTATATTGATGAGTGTGTCTGGTAAACCAAGCTCTTCAATGGTCGGAACCTTCTTAGGAATGAATCTGAATGAACCTGCAACACCTTCTCTTTGCTGGTAGATGTAGTATCTGATTCTTGTGCCTGTAGTAGGTAATGTGAAAATTGAGGATGTATTAAGATTGGTGTTCAGTTCTTCCTGCTGATCAGCATTAATTACTGGAAGAAACAGGTCAAACATCTGCTGTGGTGCAAGAGCTTCGTCTTCAGAAATTATAAGCTGTTTGTTTACACGGTAGGATGGCGGAGCACCCGGCTTTAATATAAGGTCACTGGCGCCTAGCTTTATTGCTCTTTCAAAATAATCAAATATTTCAGGTTTCATTTCTTATCTCCTGAAGAAGGTGAGAATTCTTCAACTTTTCGTTTTACATACTGGCGGTTGTTGGCTCTAAGCAGACCTTCATCCTTGTTAACCTTTCCGGAGGTGATGAGATTAACAAGAGAATCGTCTAATGAAAGCATGCCAGATGATTTACCGGATTCAAGGTAAGAAGAAATCAGATGAATTCTGTTTTCTGTGATGAGACCCTTGATTGCTGAAGTGTTAATGAGGATTTCAAAGGCTGCAAGTCTGCCGCTTCCGTTACGCTTTGGAACAAGTGTCTGGGTAACGATACCCTGAAGATGTGAGGCCAGGCGTGTCATAATCTGTTCGTGAAGATTTTTCGGACAGAGATTTACGAAACGGTCGATAGCCTGAACAGCAGTGTTACTATGCAGTGTTGCGAAGACAAGCTTACCGGATTCGGCAGCCAGTAATGACATTTCAACAGCGTCTGCATTTCTGAGTTCCCCGACCATCAGAACGTCACAGTCGGTTTTTAGAGCACCCCTGATGCCTTCTTCAAAGCTTACGCAGTCTACGCCAACCTGTCTTTGGCTGATAAGGCATTCTTCGTCTTCAAACAGGTATTCAATAGGGTCTTCAACTGTTATGATTGTCTTTTTGTAGGTTGAATTAATATGGCTTATATAGGCGGAAAGAGTTGTTGACTTACCGGCGCCTGTTGCACCTGTTACGAGAACAAGACCAGAGGTTTTGTCGGCAAGCTTCCTACCGGATTGCGGCAGATGGATATCATCGAAGCTGAGATGCTTAAATGGAATTACACGGAAAACAGCATTACCACCACGGAAGTCATTGAAAAGGTTTACTCTGAATCTGGCATTGCTAAAGCTATAGCCAAGGTCCAGTTTCTGGTGTTTAACAAATGTTGAAAGCTGTGCATCGTCAAGAATGGCTTCTAGCATAACTTCAAAGTCTTTGTGGGTGATGACAGGCATTTCTTTTAATGTGCGCATGTTGCCATCAATACGCAAAATAGGTGCATAGCCTGTCTTGAAATGCAAATCTGAAGCACCTTTTTGAATACAGAGCCTCAATAATTCAAAAATCATCTTTCCTCCGAAAGTGACCAGGTTTGTTTTTAATAAAAACGGTCACAGCTACATTTTATCAAAAATTATCTCTAAAGCATATTTATTTATAGTAAAGAATAGTGTTACATCTTTTTTTTGTGTTTTATTTTTTTTACTTGATTAACGCCTCAAATCACGCTGTTAAGTATCCCGCATCAATATCACAGGTGGGCTTGTAATTGATAGATAAGCTTGCTATAATATTTTTACCTCAAACTATATATACTACAGAGGCAGCAATCCAAAAATGATCGAATTACAAGGCGTAAGCAAAATATATCCTCCTGGAGTCAGGGCTCTTAACAACATTAACCTGACTATCAATCAGGGAGATTTCGTTTTTCTCGTCGGTCCATCAGGGGCTGGCAAAAGTACCTTTTTAAGAATGCTTTTCCGTGAAGATAAACCAACGGAAGGCAAGGTTCTTGTTGATGGCAAAGATATAACCACAATGCCGGAAAGTCGCGTTCCGTATCTTAGACGCAATCTTGGTATTGTTCTACAGGATTTCCAGCTATTAAAGCGAAGAACTGTTGCAGAAAATGTAGCTTTTGGTCTTAGAGTAATCGGGGCCTCAGAAAAGGTTATTAATAACAGAGTTCAGGAAGCTCTTGAACTGGTTGGCCTTTCCCACAAGAGAAGAATGTATCCGACAGAATTGTCTGGTGGCGAACAGCAGCGTGTTTGTATTGCAAGAGCTATTGTAAACAATCCTCTCATTCTCATTACAGACGAACCAACAGGTAATCTTGACCCTATGATTTCCCAGGAAATCATGCAGCTGTTTTTGAATATCAATGCCCGTGGAACAACTGTCATTATGGCTACTCATAACCACAATCTTGTTAATAAACTTCGAAAGAGAGTTATTGCTTTGGTTGACGGCCAGATTGTTAAGGATGAAGAAGGTGGAACCTACGCATACGAATAAGTAGCAGGTTATTAAATTATGTCATTATCAAATTTAAAATTTTTCATCGTTGAAGCAATAACAAATATCCGCCGTTCTGGTGTAATGGCTTTTATCACAATGTCTACCATAGCTATCGCATTGCTGATGATGGGCACCTTCCTTCTTGCAACCATGAATATGGAAGGCTTCCTTGACCAGATGCAGTCTGAAGCATTGGTTACCGCTTATCTCAAGAAGAACGTTGATGTTGATTCTGCCCAGACACTTAGCTTAAGATTGACAGCTCTTGATGAGGTTGAAAAGATTCAGGTTGTTTCTCCGGAAGACGCTGCCAGAGAATTATTCTCCGACCCGAACGAACAGCAGCTGCTTCAAATTGGTATTACAGCCGACGAAAATCCGCTTCCTACTACTCTTCGTATAAAAGTTCGTAGTGGCAGTGACTTGAATAGTCTGCTTGAAAAGCTGAAGAACGAAAGCATGATTGATACTTTCAGCTACGGCGAAGAACTTTATAAACAGTTTGAAGGCATGTCTAAGCTGCTTTGGGGAACAAGCCTGGTTGTTATTATTCTTCTTGGGCTCGCTTCATTGTTTATAGTTTATAACACTGTTCGCTTGACTCTGTTTATGCGTAGGGAAGAAATCATTATCATGAAGCTTGTTGGCGCCACTAATTGGTTTGTTAGAGGACCATTTATCGTTGAAGGCTTTATTCAAGGAATTCTTGCTTCTACTGTGGCAGTATTTCTGTTGTTTTTAAGCTATAACTTCATTATGGGAAAATTGGCGGAGCTCATTCCGTTCTTTACCGCTGATGTCGGTGTAGACCAGCTTGTAAAATTAGCAATTAAGCTATTTATGATGGGTGTAGTTCTTGGAATTTCAGGTAGTCTGATTTCTTTGCGCGATATCAATAAATTCAGTAAATCTACCGCTTTGTATGAAGGCATTTGATATGTATAACTGTAAGTGTTCCTCCATTGCTATTTTGCTTGCTATGCTTGCCTGCGCTCCAATACAGGGGTGGGCTGCTGCAGCCAAGAGCAATGAAAGTCTTCAAAGCGAAATAGATGCTATAAATGTCGAACTTGAGTATCTTAAAATCAAAGTCAGCGATAATAAAAAGAAAACTCGCAGCATTGAATCCAAGATAAAAAGCAAGAAGCAGGAAATTCAAAACCTTGGCTCTCAGATTGAGCAGCTTGCAAAGAACCAGGAAGATGCTCAGATTCAGATTAAAAAGCTTGAAGAGGAAAACGCTGAAAGCAGGCAACAGCTTAAGGAACTGCTTACTAGATTCAGAGACAGGCTTGTTCAGTTACATAAAATAAGACAAGGAACCCTTGTTAGTTCTGTTGTTTTTGCAAAGGACCTGAATTCTTTTCTGAACAGATATCAGATGGTTAAATACCTTCTTGAATCTGACAAAGATATCATTGAAGAATTGAAGTCCAAGGACGAAAAGGTTCGTCAGACAAGCGAAAAGTTAGTTCAGAAAAACAAGGTCTTAGAAGCTGGTAAGGAAGAAATCACCAAGAAGCAGAAGCAGCTTGCTAAGGAACAGGCTTCTTTGAATGCAATGCTTAATACGGTTTTGATGGAAAAGAAGGTTTTCCTTAAACGCGAAAAAGACTTATCCTCCTCTAGAAATCAGCTTGAAAAGCAGATTGCTGAAGCTGTGAAGAAGGTTTCTGAGCCAGGCTTCGAAAAAGAGCTTGGTATTGATGAAGGCAACTCTGCTCCTACAGCAAAGGCGACTCCACTTACTGGCGTTCCTGATTTCGTTAATGCTCCTGCTATTGAAAAACAACCTAATGGCCAGGGACAGTCAGCTGTTCAGAAACAGCCACCGGTAGCTGCCAAAGAAGCATTGTCTGAAGGAGCATCGACGGCTGCTAAGCTGATGAATTTCTCATGGCCGATTGAAAAATCTCTTCGTGAAATGGTTACTGAAAAAGGTGACGAAGATTCCTGTGCGATTCTTATTAAACCGGCTGCTGATGCAGAAATTATTGCTGCAGCTAAAGGAAAGGTTTTATATAAAGGCTTCTTGAACGGCTTAGGCGATGTGGTAATCTTAGGTCACCAGCGTGGCTTTTCTACTGTATATGCCAGACTTGATAATGTCTGGGTTGGCTTGAATGAAGTGGTTGAACAGGGTACGGTTATTGGAAAAATTGATGGTGGAGGTATGAACGGTGTATTACATTTCGAAATCCGATTTGGTGGCAAGAAAGTGCCTCCGCTCGAATATCTGCCGCAATAAGCGTGGTTTCACTTTAATTGAAGTTCTTATTGTGGTTGCTATCATTTGTGTGTTGGGCGCTGCTTCTGTAGGCTTTTACGGAAACTATATCGAAGATGCAAAAATAGCAGTTCGAAGAACCAACATGAAAATAGTAAATGACTCTATTGGCAACTATTACAAGAATAACAACATGACTTATCCGAAGTATACAGAACTTGATCTTGCCTTGAGTTCTTATATGAATTTACCGGCCTCTGAAATATTAAAAGAAGCCTGTAATGCTGAAGGTATGGACGTATACTATTATACTTCCGTTCTTCCGAAAAGAGGTGTTGTTGTGGCAACTGATACTGCTTTTGATTGGAGAAGTGCATCTGAAATACCTGAAGATTCTGAACTAAGGGTTAAAGAGATTGCTGTTTCATCAACCAAACCTGTAGCCCCTTGATTTTTTTGTTGCTCAAATAGCGAATGCAAAGAGAAAGCGCTTGTACTCTCTTTGCATTGTTTTTTTTAGCTTGTTATGATAAAATTAATGATAGATTGTACGAAATTTACCCTGATTGAAGGTGCTTTGAATGTTCAAAAATTTAATGAAATACTCACTGGTAGCAACACTTGTATTGGTTTTGCTTGTAATTGCTACTAACAGCAATGCTTTTGCTGCTTCCACTAATCTGACTTATTTTAAGTCTCTTGACCTTATCCGTAAGGTTCTTGAACTTGTTAAATCTGATTATGTTGACGAAAATATCGACGAACAGAAGCTTATTTATGGCGCCATCGAAGGCATGCTTAAAAAGCTTGATGACCCATATACACGCTTTATGGAACCAAAGAATTTTGCAGAAATGCAGACCGAAACTCAGGGTGAATTTGGTGGTCTGGGCATCGTTATTTCTGTAAAAGACCGTATGCTGACCGTAATATCTCCAATCGATGATACTCCTGCTGCTCGTGCTGGTATCATGGCTGGCGATATGATTATCAAGATTGATGGCAAAGATGTTATCGACGTAGCTCTTCACGATGCTGTTAATCTTCTCAGAGGTCCGGTAGGCACAAAGGTTACTGTAACCATTATGCGTGAAGGCAGCAAAGATACAAAGGATTACGAACTTGAACGCCAGATTATCAAGGTTCCAAGTATCAAATACTGGACTATCGAAAATGAAATCGGTTACATCAGATTAACTCAGTTCATCCAGACTTCCTCTGAAGATTTGGAAAAAGCACTTATTGCTCTTGAAAAGCATGGTGTTAAGTCTATTATTCTTGACCTCAGAAATAATCCTGGTGGTTTGCTTACTGCTGCTGTTGATGTCGGCCGTAAGTTTATTGCCAAGGGCGACATCGTATCAATCAAGGGTCGCGATGGCGAACAGAATACCTATAGCTCATTCTATAAATACCATCCAACTCTTCCACTCATCGTTCTCATCAATGAAGGCTCTGCTTCTGCATCAGAAATCGTTTCTGGCGCAATCAAAGACAATAAGCGCGGCCTGCTGCTTGGTAAGAAATCCTTCGGTAAGGGTTCTGTTCAGACTGTAATCTCTCTCAACGACGGTTCTGCAATGGCTTTGACCACTGCTCTTTATTACACTCCATCTGGTGTAAATATCCACAAGACTGGTATTAAGCCTGACATCGAAGTTGATCTTCCAAAATTCGATGAAAGCAAGACTGACGAAATCAAGAAGCAGATTGAAGAAGATCAGAAATATCTCCAGATGCTGAGCAATGCTTCTCAGTCAGCAGAAATAGCTACTGATACCTACACCGCAGAGCTTGCTTCCGGTTGTATTACAATCAACTATACAAACAGAGATGCTTCTGAAACCCATAAACTCAGCGGTCTGGTTGAACCGCCTGACAGCTTGTCTAAGGGTGTATTGCAGGAATATGTAATCAATCCTTACGATACTCAGCTTCAGAGAGCTGTAGACATCCTTAAGTCTACTAATATCTTCCTTCCAATTATGGAGGATAAAAAATAATAATGGCTATGAGCAATGACAAAGTAATGGCTTCAAAAGGGCTCAAGAGTAGAAAAGGCTTGAGCTTGGTTGAACTTATTGTCGTTACTGTTGTCATTGCCTTAACTGCCTGCATGGCTTTCCCGGTTTACAAGATTTTTCAGCAGCGCAGCAAGGAAAAGCGTCTTAAAAAGATTCTGACCGATGTTAGAGCTGCTATTAGCGGAACCAAATCCCATAACTCTACAAACGATTTTCAGGAAGGTTTTAGAACCGTAGTCAGAGTTAAGGGTATGGAAGAAATAAAAGGTCTTGGATTGCCTGAAGAAATGACCCAAAACATGATTAGTGCTTTTATTGCCTTAATTGGGAATGGAAAAGGATATCCCGCCACTCCGGCAGATATATGGAGCCAGAATCCAAAAGCTGCATTTAATGAACCTACTGATGAAATTGCTTTTGTCAGTGAAGGGGCACCGGCACGCTATGTAATGGGTTATTATACTGGTTTTATTGAGCTTGGTAGACCTTTTTATCGTTCTAAACCGATTCATCCATTCCATGACTGGTATCAGACGGCTGATTTTGGATATGTGCCAAGAATAGATAAAACTGGTAATCAACCGGGAACCTCTTATACTTTTGATGGTTGGAATGCTCCAGAAAATTCTGGTCTTTTATTTGGGGTCAAAGATATAGTTTCAAAAGGCGCAGGGTTAGCATTAGACGGGAGCAACACCGATGATTGGTAAAATTATGATCAGAAAAGGCTTCTCTCTTGTAGAAATGCTAGTTGTGGTAGGCATTCTGGCTTTGCTTGCGTCAGCAAGCGTTCCTGTGGCCGAACTTGCTTTTAATACTGCTAAGGAAGATGAACTTCAGACAGCATTAGAAAGAATGCGTGAAGCTATTAACCTTTATCGAAGAGATTGCACTAATGCTGTAGTTGCCCAATATGGATACGATAATTTAAATAAGGTGCCTTTCTGCAATCTTTGTCCACCATCATTAGAAGCTTTAACCCAGTGCCATCAAAAATCAGATGGTCTTTGGTATGATTCCAGCGATAATCCTGTAAGCTGCATTTATGATGAATCTGGTGCCCAGGTTGCTACCTTTACTCCTAGAAATTATCTTGATGTCATTCCCGTAGATCCGTTTGTCGGGCGTCCATGCTGGCTGATTCACATAGCATCTGGTGCATCAGATATAAAAGCTGCATATAATTTCAGAGAACAGAATACAACACGTGGATATAAAATTGGAGATTTCGGCGCAGGTAATACTAAGTCTGATCCTTTGCCGGCAGCTGACAACTGGAGAGGGGTTTTTGATGTTTCCTGTGTGGCTTCAAATACAGTAGATGCTGATGACTATTACACAAGACGTGGTTTCAACGTTTCTGTTGATGGCACTCTCTATGAAGATTGGTGAGGAATAAATATGAATAGAAAAGGTTTTTCTCTTATCGAATTATTGATTGTTGTAGCGATTATTGCTGTTCTAGCCGGAGTAGCTGTTCCGTATTACAACGATTACATTATCGACTCCAGAACATCTGTTCTTCAGAATAATCTTGCAACTATCAGAAAGGCAATTAATCAGTTCAGAGCTGATAATCAGCGTGGTCCAATCCTTCGTCAGGTAAAAAATAATTCGACTGATATTACAAATTTGGAAGCTGATGGAACATATGATCCGTTCAATGAATTGGTTAATGGTCCAGTTCAGAATATCGCTGGTGTTGGTTGGAAGCAGAGAAGTAATATAAAGTATTTAAGTTCAAAGCCTTTATTGATTGATCCTGCTACTGGTAGCGAAATTCCTTTAAGCAAAATAGTGTTCACACCAGGTAATTGTTATTGGAAAACTACAAGCAATAGTTACATTAATGTAGAAAGTGACAAATTTTTTATTGATTCCATAGGTGATAAACAACATCATACTTTTGATATTAACCCGTTCAATAATAATCCTTGGGAAGATGGAGCTTCAACAACCATTGATTATATTGATATTGGTATTATTCAGAATTAATAATTTAATAATTATAGTTAATTAATAATAAAGCTATGCCGATAAGGATGAGGAAGGATAGACTATAAAATTATGGTTAATGATTTCTTAAAACGCAAAAGAATCGGTGAGATACTCATCGAGATGAATGCAATTACCAACGATCAGTTGGATAAAGCCTTGAAGCGCCAGCCAATCGCTCGCAAGATGATTGGTGAAATTCTTATTGAAGACGGTGCTATTTCTGAAGAAACCTTGTTCAGAGGCTTGTCAACTCAGCATGGTATTGAATTCCTTAACCTTGATAACTTTGAATTAAGCTCAGAACTTGTAAAACAGATTCCTGAAAGCTTAATCAAGACCTATAAGTTTATTCCTATCCGCAAAGAACCGAAGTCTCTGACTATTGCCGTATTTGATCCTACAAACACCAGAATGTTTGATAGTATTAAGATGGCTACCGGTTTCATGTTTATTAAGTGGGTTCTGGCTACTAAGTCCCAGATTCTTCACATAATAAACGATGTTCTTTACCGCCCTCAGAACGTTCTTGAAAACGTCGCCATTGACGATTTGTTGAAGGACGTTAAGCTGGAATTTGGTAATAATACAAACTCCACCTATCAGGATGGTATAGCTGCCAAGAATACTGATGCGAACCTCGAAGAATTAAAGCGTGAATCAGACCAGACAGCCATTGTTACTCTTGTTCACAAAATCATTCTTGATGCAGTTAAAATGCGTGCATCAGACATTCATATCGAAGCTTTTGAAAAGATTATTCAGGTCAGATATCGTATTGACGGTATTCTTTACGATATTCTTCCTATTGAACGCGCTGCTCATCAGGCTATCATCTCTCGTATCAAGATTATGTCCAATCTTGATATTACTGAACGCTTTATGCCTCAAGATGGTAACTTTAAGCTAAGAGTTAAAAACCAGAACATCGAATTCCGTGTTGCTATTCTTCCATCAATTTATGGTCAGAACTGCACCATCCGTGTATTGGACTCTGGTCGTGTTAATCTCAACCTTAAGAGCCTCGGCTTTGCGGAAGATGACCTTCATGTTTTCGAATACAACATCGGTCGTCCCTGGGGTTTGTGTCTGCTTGCCGGTCCTACTGGTTCCGGTAAGACTACAACTCTTTACTCAGCTCTTTCTCTTATTAACAGCCGTCAGAAAAAGATTATTACTGTTGAAGACCCTGTTGAATTCAAGATTCCAGGTGTTCATCAGATGCAGGTTATGGAAAACAAGAACGACCCGAATCGTTCATTAACCTTCGCAAAAGGTCTCCGCTCTATATTGCGTCTTGACCCTGATATCATTCTCGTCGGTGAAATTCGTGACTATGAAACTGCTGAAATTACAATCAAGGCTGCATTAACAGGTCATATGGTTTTCTCAACCATTCACGCTAATACAGCTATTGAAACTATCAGCCGTCTGGAAAATATCGGTATAGATCCGTATCTCTACGCTTCAGCTCTTTGTCTGCTTGTTGGTCAGCGTCTTGTTCGTAAGATTTGCCCAGCCTGTAAGACTGAAGTTGAAATCACTCCTTATGTTGCTGCTTGTCTTGGTCTAGAAATGAAGGACCTTGAAGGTCATACCCTCTATAGAGGTGTTGGCTGTAAGAACTGCAACAATTCCGGTTTCCGCGATAGAACTGGTTTGTATGAAGTTATTGAAGTCAACAATGATTTGAAGGAAATGATCAGCCAGCGTAAGACTACAATGGAACTTCACAGATATTTGAGGGATCATAAAGTCAGAACCCTGTCAGGGTGCTGTCTTGATAAGGTACTTGCCGGAGAAGTTCCGGTAGAAGAATATATTACTATCCACATGGGAAATTAATTCATGCCTAAGATTAAAACAGTCCTGGAAGTAGGAACATATGAAACTCGATTATTGACGTTTGAATCAGCGTCACCAGGTGAGCTTCATCTCAAAAAGTGTTTGTCCGTAAATACTCCAAGAGACTATGTTGCCTCTACCTATATCGAGCTTCCGATTATGGATGCTGTTCCTGTAAAAGCTAACATAGCTTCCCTTATTAAGGGAGCCGGACTGTCTTACGAAAATATTCTTCTAATGCTTCCTGATCATACTGCAATCTCTGAATTGATGGTAGCACCGCCAAGATACTCAACAAAAGAAACCGAAGAAGCTATAAAGGAAGACCTTGAACCTATAATGCCTTTGCCTTATGACAACTGGCATATCATTCATCAGTCTATTGGTAATTTCGAAGATGACGAAATTACTTACATTATGGCTATTCTTAAAAATAATCTTCTTGAAATAGGTGGTATCGTTCAGAAGGCTGGTTTAAACCCGGTTACAGTTGACACAAATTTCCTGAATTCAGCTAACCTGATTGAAGATTATCTTATTAGTCCGGATAACAAAGGTAAGAATATCTGCCTTATTCAGCTTGGCCATGAATCTACTTCCATAGGTATATTCAAGGATGGTATGCTCAGGGCAAAGCAGAACCGCATGGTTGGTGGTTATGACTTTACTCGACAGA
The DNA here is from genome assembly GCA_045599645.1 of Candidatus Avigastranaerophilus sp. GTDB lineage: Bacteria > Muiribacteriota > Ozemobacteria > Ozemobacterales > Ozemobacteraceae > RUG334. The sequence continues at coordinate 39,095 of JAZRWI010000101.1, read as the reverse complement.
TTAGCCGCCATTTCCATGTAACTGAAGAAGATGCTGATCAGTTTAAACGCAACGAAATATTCTTCCTGCCAGAATTCACACCAGAACAGGATGTTCAGTATAACTATACTGTCATTAAGAATGTATTTGCTGTTCTGTGCCGCGAAATATTCAGCGCTATTGAATTGTATCTTACTAAGTTCAGAGAATTCACCATTCACGAAGTTATTATCTCCGGCGGTGGTGCAAACTTTGAGAATATCAGCGTAATGCTGGCAGCTAACCTTAATACACCTGTAAGAAGGATCTGTGATTTGTATCAATTATATTCTAATGGCAATCTTGTTGGTGATGCAGAAAAGAACTCTTTGGCTGCAGCATGTGGTTGCTTTATGAGGGAGTAAGTTAATATGAAATACCAGTTTGACCTGCTTCCAGAAGAATACAAAAGCGCGCCACGAGATAATATAGGCATTGTTATTGCTATTATCGTTATTGCTGTAACGATAATGTCTATAAGTGCTGCCACAATTAAGAATAAAGCTGCCTTTTCAAAGATTGATAAGCAGATCAGCCAGAAAGACAGTGAGCTAAGAAGAATAATTGATGAAACTAGTGCTAAGCAGCCGCCGACAGCTGCTATAACCCAGTTGTCCAATAGTATCAATTTTATTAATAGTAATCTTGATACACCAGCAACTGATGTAGTTGCTTTTCTTACTGCATTAGAAGCCTGTGTTCCTGAAAGTGTCATTATCAGAGACCTTAATCCAAAGAAATTGAACGATTTGTCTGTTCCATTTGTTATCAATGGTGAAGCCTCCACAATTCAGGATATGCTTGAATTCTGTAACAGACTTAATCGTAGCGGTAAATTCAAGGCTATGCTTAAGAGTAATCAGAGTGGTGTTGTTGCTGAACGCATTATTGTAAACTTCATTCTGGATTTTCAATATAAACCAAATGCTAAGTAATAAAGGGATAAAATTGTGAAAACGAAATTACAATCTACAATTGAACGTGTTATCACATACGGGCTTATTGTTGCTGGCATTTTGGTAATGATTTACTTCTTTGGCTCTTCTAATAAGCGCCAAAAGGATGAAGTAGTCAGAAAAAATGCTGAAATAGCTTCTCTCGATAGCCAGATTGCAAAGGCTAAGGATGATCTGGAAGTTAGAATTGACCAGGTAAAAACTATCGAAGAACAGCTTAAGGAAAAAACCAAGGAAGTTAACGATAAATTCGAAAAGCTTCTTGAAAACCGTGATAGCTATACTTTGTTCATTGAACAGGTTCAGCGTAAGGCTAAGGCGTTAGATATTCTTATTCAGAACTCTACTTACGATGCTCCACAGCTTTCAAATACTTCTAAGTATCTTGAATTTAAGTTTGGTGCTACTGTTTCAGGCCAATATAATAAAATGAAAAAGTTCCTGTGGGAAGTAGAAAATGCCATGGGGCGTCTTGTTAAGATTGGTAATCTGGAAATTGTTCCACCTATTACCGATAAGCAGGGTAATATCAGTATGAAGCTTACCCTTTCAACCTTTTTCCTGCCTTAATGTAGAGGTAATATTATGCAAAAAGAACAAAGCTTAATTGAGCTGATTAAGAGTAATAAGCTGGTTGCCTGCGGTTGCGTGGGTATATTGCTTATTCTACTTCTTGATACTTTCGTTCTCAGGCCAGCAAGAAGAGCTAAGGAATTAGAAAAACAGGGTGTAAAACGTGCGGCAACTACTGCTAGTGCTACTACAGCAAGAAGTGGTGCGGCTAGTGCTAATAAAACCGCAGCTAGAGCGCCTATAAAGCCTGCTTCCCCTATTTCCCAACCAAATTATCCTCAGCTTTCTCCTAACATCGTAAATAGATTTGCTGCTAATACTGTATATCCTTACAAAAACAGCAGAAATATTTTCAAGGAAATAGATAAGCCTGTAACTATTGTCGAAGTAGTTCAAGAGGTTGTAGAAGAAGTAATAGAAAAACCAGATATTTCTTATCATGGTTTCTTTACTGTCGGCAACGATAGAGTGGCCATTCTCCGCAATTCAGATGAAGTTTTGCTTACAAAGGTAGGAACTAAAGTTCGCAGTACTACTTTTAAACTAGCTTCTATTACTCCAGAAAAGGTTGTTATCTCTGATCTTTCTGAAAAACTGAGAGATTTTGAAATTTCATTAGCAGATGAGACTGAATCAAATTAAGGGGATGTTTAGGTTATGGATAAATCAACATTAAAGAAGCTATTCCAGGATAAAGATAAAAGTGTTCGCCTGTTCTGTCTTAAAAGTATTACTAAATACAATATGACAGATGTTGATGAATTCCTGCTCGAAGCATTACGCGACGGACGCCCTGAAATTGTTATTGCTGCAATGAAGGCTTCTTCTAGAACTAACAGTGAAGAAGTATTGAAAATGATTGTTACTTACCTTGGTTCTCCCAATGGTATTTTACGTCATGAAGCTTTGTATGCTTTAAATCATAGAAATTTCCAATTTGTAAAAGACGCTCTCTGCGAATTCTTAAGAGAAGAAGAAGATACTTCACTGGTTGCAACAGCTGTTATGGTTATTGGTAACTATAAATCTGCTGAATTTGTTCCATTATTGAGAGCATTCCTTGAATATAATGACGACAGAGTCAGAGCAAATGCTGTTGAAGCCCTTGGTTATATCAATGGCCCTGAAATCGTTGATGTATTGAAATCATTGGTTCAGGATTCTAACAACAGAGTCAGAGCAAATGCAATCAAGGCCCTGTGGGAAAAGGGCATAAGATTCGGTCTTAATAATCTTGCAGATGAGCTTCGTTCTCCTAATACTAGAAAGCGCGCTTCTGCAGCTTATATTTTAGGTGAAATTCAGGAAGAACGTTCACTGGATCTCTTAGTTGGTCTGCTGAATGACGTTTCTCCGACTGTTAGAAACCGTGCAGTTCTTAGTATTGAAAAGGTTGGTTCTCCACGTGTAATTGCACATCTTGTTGATGCATTTATCCGTGAAGAAGAACCCGCAATCAGAGAAACAATTATTGCTGTAGCTTTAAAGCTTAGTGTTGATGTTGCTATGGCAAGACTTACTGAAAAATATACAAGAGAAGAAAATTCTAGAAATAGAGCTATGATTGTCAGATGCCTTGGCTTGTCTGCTATCCCACAGACCCTACCATTGCTGGCTATGGGGTTGAAGGATTCTGATTCAAGAGTGAGGGCAAATGCAGTTGAAGCTATTGGTTTATTGAATGACGCACAGGCTGTTGAACTTTTACTTCCATTGCTGAATGACCAGAATAACCGTGTTCGCAGTAATGCCGCAACAGCTTTGTGGAAGCTTGGCGGAACTGGTGCTATTGTTACTTTGAAGCAAATGATTCAGTCTAACCATAAGCAGATGAGATCGTCTGCTGCCTGGGCACTTGGTGAAATTGGCGCATTGCAGTTCAACGACGTTCTTCAAGAGCTTACAGGGGATGCTGACCCCGATGTTAGAAGATGTGCACTAAAAGCACTAGCAAAAGTGTCAAAAATATCATAAACTATAGGCGGACATACTTAGAAATTTCGAGGAAGTCATGCGCCGCTTAAAAAATAATATAACTATATCAGCTATAATAGTTTCTGCTCTAGCAGCAGATTTGTGTTTCTGTTCCCCTGTTTTTGCTCAGAGCGATGAAGCAAAAGAACTCAATCGCAAAGGGCTTACTGCCTTAGAATCAGGTCGTCATGGCGAAGCTGTTCAGTTTTTGAAACAGGCTATGGCACTGGAACCAAAATGGGGTGAACCTTGCTATAATGCAGCACGTCTACTTCGCTTACTTGGTAAGAGAGAAGAAATGACGAAGATGCTTCGAAAGGCTAACGGGGTTGAACCTTCTAACCTAACCTACGCCGAAGAATATTTAAAGATTCTTTATGAAGATCTTGAAAAAGCTGAAAAAGAATCCAACAATACCGAAATAACCAGATTGCAGGATGAAATCCTCAGGGTAAGTCCTGGTGATTTGAAAATTGGCATAAAGATCATTGAAAAGCATCTTAAGCTGGAAGAAAATGATGAAGCTTATGCTGCTGCCCAAGACCTGATTGAAAGGAATTCCAGATATCGTTCTAAATACGATGTTAAGGAAATGGGTGAGCTTTATTATCACGCTGCTAAAATGGCTTTCGAAAGAGGCGAATTGCGCAATGCAAAAAGCTATTGTGATAATTCTAGAAAATTCAACTTCGATAAGAAGAATGAAGTAGAAGAATTTCTAAAAGAAATCAGAGCCAATATAGATAATCGTGTTGCCGAACTGATTACTGAGGCTACTGAAGCCCAGAAATCCGGTAATCACGAGCAGGCAATGTCTCTGTTGAAGGAAGCAGAAGAAATTCAGCCGGATAATGAAGCTGTTAAAGCTGCGTTTATTCAGTTTGCTGATGAAGAAGATATTAATAAATTCATTACTAAGGCTAAGGGATTCAATACAAACGGTCGCTGGCTTGACGCTCGTGAAGTCCTGCTGAAGCTTCAGGAAAAGTATCCTGAAAATCCACAGGCTAAAAAAATGCTTGCCGATATGGCTCCTAAAGAAGCAGCCCTTCTAAGCGCTATTGGGATGCCAGATATCCCAACAACTGCTGAAGAACGCAAAAGCGTTTTGCTTAGCTTTAAAAACAGTGGCGTTACGTTCTTTGAAGGCAAGAAATATAAAGAATGCACTTCGGAACTTAATAAGGCTCTGGCTTTAATTGCAGAAGATAAGACCTTAAATAGCTATAAATCTGAAATCGAAGATTATTTAAAGAAAATCAATGATATTGATAATGACAAGGCTAATTGGGGAAGAGCTATTGACGCTCGTAATTCTGGTGAGTATGAAGATGTTATAAAGCTGTTGAAAACACTTCCCAGAGATTATGACCTACAGTTAGACAGCTATCTGGCTGAAGCTTATTACAAAACTGGTGATACCAATAATGCCAAAGAATACAGTCTTGCTCAGCTTGCTAAGCAGCCAGAAAACAACCGCGCCAAATTTGTTCTTGGTTGTGTATACCTTGATGATGGAGATAATGAAAGAGCATATAAATATTTCACAGAAGTATATGAATCTGACCCGGAATATCCTGAAATAGGCGATAAATTAGCTGCATCAAGTGCTAAGCATGCTCCTATGGCTGTGGCTATAGTTGTTTTGATTCTTCTGGCGTGGATAGCTTGGAAGATGAAGAAGAACCTGCCTATTTATAACAAGAATTCTATGATTAGCAAGGCCAAGAGTTATTTCAAAAAAGAAGATTGGGATACCTGTCTTGAAGAACTTCAGAAGGTTAGACATTCTGCTTATTTGAATAATGCTGATACATTTGAAATAGCGAAGCTTTCTGCACAGTGCTATTTAAAGAAGGGCAGATATGATTTGGCTGTTGGTGAATGTAAGCATTTGATTTCTTTGTCACCTAAGAGTGAAGAAGCACATTTATGGTTAGGCTATGCGTATCTTGGTCGTAGAATGCTTGCCCCAGAAGCTTTACCAGAATTGTTGAATCTTTACAAAAAAGAATCACGCAATATTGCTCTTGTTTCATTGCTTGGTTCTTACTATGCACAGCAAAAGAATCTCACTGATGAAGGCGTTGCTATCCTTGAACAATGGTTGAATCTTGACCATGACAACGTTGAAGTTTTAAAGCCTCTTGGTAAGTATTATCTTAAGAAAAATCGCTCTGATGATAAGGCTATGAAGGTATTCCAGAAGATGATGGAAATTGGTTCCCCGGAACCGGATTTCAAGCTTGGTGTTGCTAATGTATATCTTAGAACCCGACAGTTTGATAGTTGTCTGTCTCTCTGTGAAGATGTTATCAATGACGATATAAACAACGAATATGTTCATGCAATTATGCTTGAAGCTTACAAAAAACAGAATCGTCTATCTGAGCTTCTTGACATATATGCTAACTTCTTGCAGAATAATCCATATAATGTGGCTTTCCAGAATGGTTTGAGGGCTGCTCAGGCTGCTTATGACAAGATTCAGAGCAGAAATGCATCCCAGGCTGCTGCAGAAGCAGAAGCCGTTATGGAAAAGATGATGGCAGACGTTCAAGAAGAATCTGTCGAACCAATTGCTGAACTGGAAAATGTTCTAGAACCCGGACAGGTAGCCTGTCCATCCTGCGGAAAAGGAAATCCCGAAGGCTCTTATTGCTGCCAGCATTGTGGCGCTAATATGTTCTGATGAAAAAAGCTATACGTCAGCTGATACTAGTATTTTTAATGTTGCTGTCTGCAAGCGGTTTGTTTGCAGACAACTCAGATTATGCTACCTTACGAAAATTCTTAAGCGCAAGAATGTATGGTGAGGCATATAATGAATTGCTTCGTCAGGAATTGAGCGGAAACGCAATGGATCCAAAGCTCAAAAACCTGAAAAAAGACTTGCTTGATAGAACAAAAGCTAAGCTGGAAAAGCAAGCTAAGGTAAGTCCTGATGATGCCGGAGTATTTACTATTTTAGCTGACATTGCTTTTCAGCAGGGCGACTACGATAGAGCTTCCCAATATGCTTCTACAGCTATAAACAATAACGGAAGCGCTATGGCAAATTATATTTTTGCCAAGATATTATTCAGAAAAGGCAATATTTCCCAAGCATTTGATCAGATGAGCAAGGTGCTGGAAGCAATGCCTGATTCTCCTATCATTTTTAACGATTTTCAGTTCCTTTATACATGCCAGCAATACGGTGTTAATACAGCTAAAAAGTTGACTAAAGACAGTAGCTTTCTTATAAGGACAACTCCTATTGCCTATGATGGCGAAGACTTAGACGCTCCAGAAAGTCCATTTGATAATGATCCTACTGCAACTGCAGATGCACCTGATTTTTCAGATTATAATACTGCTTCATCCAAGAGCTCTGAAGATGATTATGATTATACTGCAGAAAATGAAACAGATGTAGATGAAGATCTGGCTGAGTTGTCTAAGCTTACACAGAGCCCGAAACCAAAGGCCAAGCCAGTTGAAGACCGACCTGAACCAGAAAAAAAACAGCCAGAGAAAAAAGAGACAAAAGCTAAAGAAACCCCTTTGCCTGATGAAGTCGGCAACGATGATGACCTGTTCGGTGATGAGCCCGATACCGATGATGTTTTTGCCGCTATTACAGGTGAAAAAATAGATTCTCCTGAACAGCCGAAAAAGAAAGAAGCCGCTGAAAGCGAAGAAGACCCGGAAGCTGCCAAGATTGCAGAAGCAGAAAGATTACTTGAATCTGCAAAGACCAAGTTTAGAGACGAATATCTTGATGATGCCTACATGAATATTCAGGAAATCAACAAGATTTATCCGGCATTGCCTGGTAAAGAGGAAGTAGAAAATAAAATTCTATACGAAAAAGACCTCTTGAAACGTTATAATAATGCTTTTGAACTTTTGGAAAATAATGAATTCGATAAAGCTTTAAAAATCTTTAAGGAAGCTTATAACTATAAACCCAAGAAATTCCCTGAGGCTCCTTATTACTTAGGTAAATGTTATTTACTTAAGGATGAACCGGACAAAGAACAGGCCTTGAAAAATTTCAATATTGCATTGGCAAATCCTGATTTAAACGATGAAGCAAGAAGAGATACACTTTGGACAAAAATCGAGATTTTCATAGAAAACGAAAGATACGAAGAAGCAGATGAAATTTACAGTGGCTATTTTTTAGTTAAGGAAAAAGAATTTGCTGAATCTCAGAATGATAACAGATTTATTTATTATAAACTCTGGTGGGAACTATGGAAACCATGGATTCTTATCGGTTTTTCACTATTCCTTGGAATAATCGCATTTGTATTTATTCTTCAATTCCTGCCTGACATGGCTATGTGGGGCGGAGATCCTTTGGCAAAAGCTCAGAAGGCTCTAGATGCCGGCGAATATCAAAAAGCTGTTAAATTCGGTGAAAAGGGATTGTCTAAGCCGCAACCGATTCAAAGAGACAGACAGATACGCGAAGTTCTTATTCAAGCTTATTATGCGTTGGAAAATTATGAAAAAGTCCAAATGCACGCTAAGACTGTTCTCAAGGGTTTCCCTGAAAATTCTATAGCATGGGGCCATTTGGCAAAGGCTTCTATAGCTGTCAAGGATACTTCTCACGAAGCTGTTAAAATGTATGAAGACATGTATCATAGTGATCCCAGTAGAAGAGATTTATTGCCTATATTGGCTCATTATTATGCTTCAACAAAGAATACAACTTCGGCTGCTATGGAAATCCTTACCGATTACCATAATGACGCTCCTGGAGATCAGGATACTATAATCGCTTTAGCTGAAGGCTATATAAAGAACAGAACAATGACAAACGACATAGTTCCTGTTCTTAGCGAAGCTATCAGAATCAAAGACAAGATTGAATACCGTGAATTACTTGCTAGAACATTCTCAAAATGCGGTATGTATAATGAAGCTGCCCGCGAATGTATAAATGTTCTTAATCGCAGTATAAATAACGTAGGCATTCACGTTGTTTATACTTCTTCTATGAAGAAACTGAAGAAGATTTCTGAAGCAATAGAACAGTATAAAATTTTTATTAACAATAATCCTGGTAATAGCCAGCTTTTGGAAATCGTAAATGGTCTAAAGAAGGAAGCTGTCGATACTTCAACTCTCGTAGATGATGTTCCAAAGCTCTCTGATGAGCTTGGTATGCCTGGTATGGATGACGACGAAATTGCTAATTTTGTTGAACCTCCTCCAGAAGGTTTTGAGGAAGAAGAAAAGCCAGCTACTCCAATTCCTGATTTTATGCAGGAAGAATCTGCTTATGAAAATAAATCTAATGAATTACCTTCATTGCCAGATGATATTCAGACGCTTGACCCGTTTGCAGATAATGATCCTTTGCTGGAAGGCTTTGATACTGAAGAATTACCGGAAGAATTAGGCGGGACTGCTCGTGTTCCTACTTCAAGCTCATCCTCATTAGATAGCTTAATAAATGATTTTAACAGTAACAACGGAATTAATAATGATTCCATACCTTCTTATGAATCATTTGATGTTGAAGCAGCATCGTCAAAAAGTGTTATCCCAGACGCAGCACCAAAGACAGGCGTTCTTGAGCTTGGGAAGAAGCTGGAAAGAGCCAAGGATTTGTGTATCACAAGAAGATGGGATGAAGTTATTGATTTGCTGAGTCCTGAGTTTGCTACTGAACGTAACTTAGAAGCAGGTTTAATTCTTGTTGACGCATGGCTTGGTAATAAAAAACCAGATATGGCCTTAGAAATAATTCAGACTCTGGATATTGATCCTGAAATGATGAACGACAAAATAAAGGATGCAATGTATAGAACTGCTGAAAGCCTTGAACTGGCTAAGAAATATAAACAGGCTCTTCATATGTATGATACCATCTGTAATGCTGATATCAACTATAAAGATGCTTTTGACCGGTCCGACCGATTATATTCGAAGATTAAAAGCTTAGGATAAAAAAAGGCACCTTTCTCAAATGGGAAAGGTGCCTTTTCTGATTAATTATATTAAAATTTTCCTAGAAGCAGTTCGCCTGTAGCAGCCAGTCCTTCAACTCTGACACCGTTGGCATCAGCAAATGTATATCCGATGCCTATTTCCAGAATTATATTTCTGCTAAGAGGTAATACTCCTAAAAACATAGGTTCTAAGAAACCATAGGTTCCGTCTTTATATACATGACCGGAATATTTGCTTTTTAATTTGTAATTACCAATACCAGCAGTAACACGCCATCTGAATCTTGGATCTGATTTGAATGAATTTTCTAGGGAAATGCCGGTCATATTAAGATTATACTTTAATGCATCGCTTTTTTGTTCCCCAGCACAGTACATCAGTCCGAATTGAGGGTCATTCATAGGACCGCCACATATTCTTATGCCCCACATAGCCATGTCACCTTTAAAATCAAGGGTTGATGATTCATTGTGCTTATATCTTAGAATAGGACCAGCGCCAAAGGTAAATTCCTTCTCATTCTTTTCTTGATGATCAAGCAAAAGGGTAGGGCCCATGACACAATATGCCGGTGTTATGGCTATGACTGAGTATAATAATATAAGTAAAGCTAATTTGCTGTAGTTTTTCATACACGCCTTATCGGCCTATGATTATATATTTTTTACGATTGATGAGTTAATTATTAATGCCTGAGCATAATATATCAAAGAGTAGTGGATATATTCCAAACCCAGAACAATTCAAGCAAACAGGAATCATGCTCTTTAGAGAAATTTTTGTTTATGGTATAATATTTATATGAAAGACACTGCCCATACTCTTACTTTCCCTGGCGATAAATCAATAGCACATAGGCTTGTGCTTATTTCTTTGTTAATTAACAAAAGAATAAAAATTTCTAACCTGCCGAATGGCCAGGATGTCTTAACTTCATTAGCTATTGTTAAACAACTGGGAATAGAAGTAAATAAATTAAACGATAGCATCGTTTTGTATAATAAATTTAAAAGAGATAATAATTTCGGCAGTATTTCTTCTCCTATTTGTATTGATTGTAAAAATTCAGGAACAACAGCCAGACTATTATGCGGAATACTTGCTAATCTGAATGGATATTTCAAGCTATTAGGTGACTGTTCTTTATCTTCAAGACCAATGGAACGGGTTGTAAAGCCATTACACGAACTGATGCAGGTGGATATTAAATGCACTGAAAATCATCTACCTGTTTATATACATGCTGATGGACATACCAAAGCAGTAAATTTTGAAAATGTAACAGGCTCAGCGCAGGTTAAATCAGCCATACTTTTTGCCGGCTTAGCTTCAGATGATGTTACCAACGTGGTCGAAAATATACCTAGCCGCGATCATACTGAACGACTTTTAAAATATATTGAATTAAATAAAAATAAAAATGAATTAGATTTTTATATTCCGGGTGATATCAGTAGTGCTGCCTATTTTATTGTATTAGCTGCAATTACAGGCGAAAAAGTAAGCTTTAAAAATATTTTATTGAATCCGACAAGAATAGGCTTCTTAAATGTCTTAAAGCGAATGGGCATACAATTCAGAATTGATATTGTAAATGATGACTTAGAACCTTACGGGAATTTGCAGGTATTCGGTGGTGACTTGAAAGCAACAGATATAAATAAAGAAGAAATACCATCAGTTATTGATGAATTACCTGTTTTGGCTATAGCAATGGCATTTGCAAAAGGTAAATCCACTGTTTCTGGAGCCTCTGAATTGCGCGTAAAGGAAAGTGACAGAATCAGTTGTCTTATCTCTCAATTGCAAAAGGTTGGAGTTAATTGCAAGGAAAAAGCAGATGGTTATGAAATTATTGGTGGTGGTTGTTTAAAATCTGCAGAATTAGATTCTTTTAATGATCACCGTTTAGCTATGAGCTTTGCTATATTGGCTAAGGCATCTAATCTGGTTTTTAATATAAAAAATAAAGATTGTGTTGATATTTCCTTTCCGGAATTTTGGCAATATATTAATTTATGAAAATAATAAATATAATTGAAGATACAACAAAAAATAATGAATTATTTGCTGAACATGGTTTAAGCTTTTATGTTGAAACAAAAAAGCATAAATTATTGATTGATACTGGTGCTTCTGATTTAACCTGGAAAAATGCAGAAAAATTAGGGATTGATTTAAAACATATTGATATTGTGTTTCTAAGTCATGGACACTATGACCACTGTGGTGGAGTTATGGGTTTTTCAGAAATTAATAAAAATGCTTGTATATATATACATGAAAATGCCGGTTATGATTATATTAATACAAAAAATAATACAGAAAAATATATAGGAATAAATAAAAATATTTTACATTTAAGACAGGTAAAATTAATAAATTCAGACATTAAATTAGATAATGAAATATCTATTTTTACCAATGTTAACGAAAGAATAAACTGGCCTGCAAGTAATTTTACTTTAAAAAGAAAAATAAATAATAAATTGATTCAGGATGATTTTTCTCATGAACAATATATTGTTATTAATGATGAAAACAAATTAGTTTTAATTTCTGGATGTGCCCATAATGGAATAATAAATATATTAAATAAATTCAAATTAATATATGGGCGAGACCCTGATTTTGTTTTTAGCGGTTTTCATATGAATAAGAATTCTGATTTTTCAGAAGAAGATATTAAATCTATAGAAGAAACAGCAGACAAGTTATCTAAAATGGAAACAGTATTTTATACAGGGCACTGCACAGGAATACCCGCTTTTAAACTCCTTTCTGCTGCTATGAATAATATACATCTGATCGGTTCCGGTTTCTCATGCTGTTTATAGCCAATAACTAATCATCATGCTAATGTCTTGATAAATAGGTATGAAGTGGAAGTGGCTTCGAACTTTGATAATGTTGACTTTTAGATGTATTTATTTGATAATGTAGAGTGGCATATGGGGGGGTGAAAAGCTTGGACACTCAAAAGAATATTGCGTTGAATGCTTTAACGCTGTTGGTTAGAAAGAACGACCCGACTTTATTTGATAATCCTGTTGTTTTTGAGAAAAGTTTAGTCGCTAATGGTTGCGTTGCAGGTTCTGAAGAAATTTCAGTATTAAAAGAAAGTTTAAGCTATCGCTTACCCTGGAAGGTCAGAAAAAACGGTATAGCTATCGATATTTCTGTGGCAAATACTATTTCATCTGAATTTTCAGAAAAGACAAATATGCCATTAGACCTTTCTATATGGGCTACAAGGGCTTGGATTACTGCGTTAGGCATAAAATTGAAAACAACTGAACAAGTAAAAGAAACTACACCGGAAAGTTCTGAAGTAGTAAAAAATCCTACTGTTGTAGAAGAAAAAACAATAACACCCCCCAAACCAGAAGCATTTTCAAAGCCAACAGGCAGATTAGGTATCGTTTTTGGAGAAGATTCCAGCGGTTCTATAAAGGTTTTTAATGCCTGGCATAATGACGCCGCAAAGTCTGAGACTTCCGGAATGGCTGCTGAACCAGTGAAACTTAAAACTGAGCCGGTAGTTCTTTTTAAATCGGCTGCTAAGAAATCAGAAAAGCCTATTGAAAAGGTAAAGTCTGATAAAAAAGTAAATCAGGAAAATGTTGATGGAAACATTCCTCCTGATACTATTTCCAAAACGGAAGAAAAGCCTTCAATGGCTAATACTGCTGAAGAACAGGCTTCAGAGTTGGAAACTGAATATAACGTTAATCCTATAGAAAAAAAAGCTATGGCTATATTACAGCAAGGCGAAAAATATGCCTATGATGTAATAAAGATGATAGCACCGGTTGCTAAGGCGGGTTCTGCTTTTTCCTGCCGTCTTATAGGGGAGTTATACTATCGTGGCTACGGTATAAAGCAAGATTTCAATGCCGCCAGGGCTTGGTTGGAAATTGCCTCAAATAAAGGTGATGCTGAATCTCAGTATTTGATGGGGAATATTTATCAATTCGGAATGGGTGTCACACAGGATATTTCTATTGCAATGCAGTATTTCCAGAAAGCTGCAGAACAGGGCCATAAAAAGGCTCTTGAATCTATTAATCTGATAAATGGGCTGGTAGGTTACTGATGGATAAACAAGAAACTATAATTAATCAAGAATTATTAATCTGGTGTGTTGTCGTAGTTGTAGAATTATTCGTTCTGACTTATTTGGTTCAGAGTGGCTTGGTTCTGCTTATTGGTCTTGTTTTGATTCCACCTGTCAGAGCTGCTTTTAACTGGCCTGTTGAAGAAGATGCTATTGAAAATGACACTGAAGAAATTGCAGAGGCTGAATAAAAATGCAAAATATTAATTTCCTGGTTTCTACTGGTCTATCATTTTACTCTCCAGAAGAGGGTTTCAAATTTACTGATTTATTGCTTGATAAAACTTGGAATTATAGAGTTTTAAGCGAACCTAATTCTGCATTTTGTCTTCAGCTTGGCGATAAACCTATTAATAACGCAGTTTCTGGCGATATTCTTCTGAAGGATATTGGTGGCATATCAATCTGCTTCGGTGACGCATTAAGAGCTTGTTTGGGAAAATGGCTTCCTTTGCCATTCTGCTTGAAAACCTCTGATAAATCTATTCCTACGAAAAGTGTTGACTGGGCTAGAATTATGCTAACTCGCCCGGCTCTCCAGATGGATGACAGTATCTTTAAATATGCATTGGCTGTTGATACCACAGTTAATGAAAATCCTGATGTTGTTGGAGATAAGCAGGGAACAGGTTTATTGCCAGAAGATGTAGGTTCTGTATTTCAGTTGGATTCTGGAAATACATATTTTTTCCAGACACCGGCCATGATGAACTGGATAAAATCAGCTCTTGTCGATATCCCTGTTTCTGCTGATGATGCTGTTCCTGCGGCTGCTATTTCGTTAGCTGCCTTTTTTACATTGATTGATGGTTTAAAGCAGTCAGAAATTATTCCTGAAATAGCTATATTGTCTCCTGAAGGCGATGAAATAGACGTGAACTTGATTCTGGATTTGGGTAACAGCAGAGCCTGCGGTATGATTGCAGAAGAACGCGCAGATATGCCAATCAGATTAGATGAATGCTGCAAAATGGAAATCCGTAATTTAAAGGATCCTGCAACAGTTTATACAGAACCTTTTTCAACAAGCTTCAAATTCCATCCAGCACTTTTTGAAGGTGTTGATTATAAAATTCCAGCATTGTCATCACGATTTATATGGCCTGGGATTGTCAGATTAGGTCAGGAAGCTGCTGAAATGGAACCCTTCGATGGCGGCGATACTGGAATGTCTAGCCCCAAAAGATATTTGTGGGACAATAAACAGAGAAGGTTACCATGGTATTTCAATATCCTTGATGGTAGCATTGGAAAAAAGGTTGCTTCTCCTGTTCTTTCCTGTTTGGATGACGATGGATTTTTCAAGGCTGAGGATGTAAACCCAAGCTTTGATCATTGCTATCCTGCCAGTTCTATGATGACCTTTGCCATGGTTGAAATTCTTTGCCATGTTTATGCTCAGATAAATTCCTATGCATATAGAAAATCCAGAGGGCAGCGTCAGACTGTTAGAAAACTGAAAAACATAGTTCTGACTGTTCCATGTGGTATGTCTCAAGCAGAAAAAGCTGTTTATGTGAACAGAATTCAGGGTGCAATAGATATGTTTTTCTATACAACCCACCGCAAAGCTTCTGGTAAGCCAAATGTTTTCATAGATATGGATGAAGCCTCTGCTATCCAGCTTACATATTTATATAGCCAGATTCAGAATCATTTCATGGGCGATTCAAATACTGCTATTGCTTCTTTAGGTCATAAACGCACTCTTGATAATGGCTTGGAAGCTAATGTTCTCAGAATCGCTAGCATTGATATCGGTGGTGGTACTAGCGATTTAATGATTGCAGAATATTACAACAGCTCTGCCCATGTTATTGAACAGAGAAATATTTTCTCAGAAGGCTTTTCTGTTGCCGGTGATGAAATAACCAAGAGAATTATTGAAAAAATAATTTTGAAAAAGATTTTTACCTGGGCAAAGGAAAAGAATGAAGACATTAACTGGGAAGATTTCAGAAATCTGTTTGGCCCGGGCCATGGTGGACATGACGGCGATTTAAACAGATTTGTTACTATGAAGGCTGAATTATGCCGACAAATCTGGATTCCAATGTCTTTAAGATTTTTGGAATTTGCTGAAATGGATAGTGAAGATCAGAACATCGAACTAAGCTTTGATAGATTTTTCCCAGACAGAATGCCAGGAACAAACGTCCTTGATTTCTTCTCTGAACAGATGAGAACTGTTTTTGGAGTAGACATGACTTTGGCTGAAATTCCTTGGAGAATTTCCAGAATCGCAACCAACAAGGTAATTTCAAACGTTCTTGATAATGTTTTAAGAATTTTCTCTGAAGTTATTGCTCAGTTCAGTTGTGATATTCTTGTTCTCGGCGGTAAACCTTCTTCACTGCCGGTTATTCGTGAAATCCTTCTTAGATATATGCCTGTAAAACCGTCTGGAATAGTTTGTCTGAAGGGATTCTCTGCTGGTAGTTGGTATCCATTTGCTCAGCGTGGCGGCGGTATTGCAGACCCGAAGACAACATGCGTTGTAGGTGCTCTTGTTTGGTTGTTTGCAGATAAACTGAAAAAATTGGAAGACATTTCTATACATTCTGAAAATGAAAGCACAAAGAAGCGTGAATACTTTATTGGCACTTTTATAAAAGATTCTATGACAATGGATAATGTTCTTTTCCCGAATGCCAGTGGAAATGCTTCTAAGCTGGAAATAAACAAGAATTCTATGCTTGGTATAAGAAAAATTGATTCGTCGCATTGCATGGTTAATCCAATTTGGGAAATTTCATTAGACCGTGAAAAGTTAAAGGGAAGTGGTCCTTTTACTGTGGTTCTTGCTCAGAATGAGTCTAATCGCGAAAATATCGAGGTCACTGCTGTCTTTGATGAAAACAGTAAAAAGGCCGATAAACAAGCTGTTTCTCTTAACTTAAAAACTATGGTTTCTGATCAGTATTGGCTTGATAGCGGATGCTTTGATTTGTAATGGAGGATACTATGGATAATAATTTACCTGATTTCCCTCTTTTGAAGCAGGAAAAGAACCATAATGATGTTCTGCCTTCATTTCCTGAACCAGATTCAACAGAACAATTAAATGTAGAAGAACTTAGAATTGTTCGTGAAATGATATCTGAATACAAATCTAAGCAGACTCAAAATGCTGTAACTACTATCGATTCTGTAAAGAATGAAAGCTTGCCGACCGCTCTACCACAGGAAACCGTATCTGTAAGCAATCTGTTTTGTGATGAGCCTAAGGAGCCATCTCCCGGTGTTTCTGCTCCTATGATTCCTGTTGAAATTCCTTCAAAAGATAATAGTATTTCTGCGGTTCAGCTCTTGGAAAAACAGAAGCTTGGAGATCCCTTTGAAGCTGAAGCTTTAAGCAAAATGGTAGAATATACAAAGTCTGCCGATGAAACATCTGCAGAATATATCGCTGTTTCTATTCTCGGCTTGGTTCCATGTAAGAAATTTATCAGACATGGCACCCCTGAACAAAAGCTTTTTGTTTTGAAAAGTCTTGGTGACAGATTTCTTGATGGTATAGCCGGTATTAAATGGATTGCCAGAAGAAAGCTTATAAAAGCAGTAGCAAATTATTTGTCTTCATTATCTGAAAATTATAATTTTATTCCCATGGAAGGTGAAGGTTTTAATCCAACTCTGCACGAACGTGTGCTTGGAGCTTCAGCCGGAAATGTAATAAAAGAAATGCGTGGATTCCTGGTTGTTGCCAAGGGAACTAATCGTGTAACCTATGCTGGAGTTGTTTTGACATGATAACAGTAACAAAAACAGATACGCATGGCTTTAGAGCCGAACGCTTCAGAAATCAGATTGTTCATCAGTATTATGGACATTTACAGTCTGTAATGCATTCTATTGAGCCCTCTGATAAATATAAAAATTTATTTGCCAGACCAGAAATAGATGGGTTTTCTACAGATAATACAAATATAGAATGGACTTCATCTTTATCTGGTAAGCCTGTTCATTATTCACAGCTTTCTGATTTGGATAAGCAGAAGGTTGATGGTTTTATTGAAGAAGCATTCAGCCGTATCAGCAGATATGTTGCTGATGGTAGGGATAAAACAGGTAAAGAACACGATTATTCTCAGTTCCTATCCATCGTTGGCAAGAAACCGAATCCTAACCAGATTTGGATTGTAGGTGGAAAGCCAACCATTGTGCAATGGGGTTATAGCGATGACAATAACCTGATGGGCAGTTCTGGTATTTATCCAAATTGGGATTCTTTTATTAACGAAATAAAGACAATACAGCCGGAAGAAAAGGCTGTAGCAGTTGAAGCACCAATAGTAGAAAAACCGGTTGAACCTGAGACTCCTCCAATTGGCGCTGCGACTGTTGTTGCTTCCCCTCTATTTACTGATTTACCTGATGAAGAACCTAAAAAAAATGAGGCTAAGCCAGAAGCTGAACCGAAAGTAGAATCAAAAGAAATTAAACCGGTAGCTAAGCCTAAGAAGCCTGTAAAAAAGCAAGAAGAAAAGAAGACAGCTATGGCGGGATTAGGCGGATATTGGTGGGTTAAATGGCTGGCTATAATCTTATTGATAATAATTATCATATTGTTGCTTCTTAGATTTATTCCACACGCCCAAAATCCGTTTGGACAAATGGCTGGCATGGCCGGTGGTCCCACAATAATTAACGGCGGTGCTGGTGGCATTGGCGGAGGTCCGAATGGTGGTGCCGGTGGCATTGGTGGCCCTGATGGCAGTGCTGGTGGTCAGGAAGGCGGTGCTGGAATTGGACAAGGTAATGGTGGTAATTCCAGCGAAGGCTCTTCTGCGTCAATGAAAAAAAGCAATCCATGTAAGAGTTGTGGTGGCAGCGGTATTAGAAAGGCTGGCAGTAAATGTAGTTCTTGTAATGGTAGAGGCAAGACTGCGTCCGGTGCTTCTTGCAGTCAATGTGACGGCACAGGAAAGTATCAGCGGACTGGAAAATGCACAGAATGTACTGGCAGCGGAATTGCTGGTAGTTCAAGCAAAAATTCCTATGGCAATGACACTGATATTGATACTGATAATACCAATAAAACAGATATTAGTGATAACTCCAACAAATCTGGCATTACTGACAATAATGACAATAGTATTAATACCGATAATACCGATAATACAAATACTACAGACAGTGATGACGATGATTTTGATATTGCTGATGACAATGATTCCGACAATCAAAATGATGTTAACAAAGGTAATGATGAGTCCGGCGATATGAATGGAAGTAATACCGACAGCGATGATGCTGGTCGCCAGAATGATTCTGATGAAGCTGATAATAGTAATGGCGATTCAGATTATGCTGATAATTCTGCAGGCATTAAGTCTGATGAAGGCTCTGGTAATACTTCCTCGGAAGATTTGTGCCCGGTTTGCAAATGCTTGTTCTCACAGCATTCTCCTGAAGATTTGAAGAAATGTTTGTTGAGTGCTCAAGAAGGCAAAGAAGAAATGAAAAAAAGATTGCAGAAATTCGCAAATGAATTTGGTGAAAATGCAACTGATATTGTAGGAGACTAATGATGCAGCAAGGTATGCTTAGACCTGAAGAACAACAAATTATTCAAATGGCTGATAATGTCAGTAATCTGCTTGAAAATGCATCTGAATGGACTACAAAATATCTGAAGGATGTTCAGGTAAGAAAGGGCATGGAACGCTTTTTGCACGAAAAACTGACTACTGCAAAAAGAATACGTGAATCTGCCCATAGACCTGTTGCATTAGGCATTTTCGGCGCTAGTCAGTGCGGTAAATCATATCTTACCTCTGAACTTGTAAGAGGTAACGACAAGGCTTTGTCGGTTTGGGTAAGCAACTTTGGACAGCAGCCTGAAGCCAGGGATTATCTTGAAGAAATTAATCCTGCTGGCGGCCGTGAAAGCACAGCTATTGTTACTAGATTTACCATAAGGCCTTACAAGCAGATTCCTAATTGCTCTGCTTTTATCAGATTATTGAATATTACTGATATTATCAAAATATTCATGAATGGTTTTCTGTTTGAATGTCAGTCTGATTTTATGCCAACTGCTGACGAATTACAGAAATTGAAAGGGTCATTCAAAAGTGCTACCGCAAAGGGTGGCGAAACTCTTCTTTCCGAAGATGATGTCTGGGATTTGCAGGATTATGTTAAGAGGCATTTCCACAACCAGTTTGTAAAGATGCTGGATGATATAAATTACTGGGGCATACTTAACAACGAAATAAGACTTTTGCCTGTAGAATGTCAGATAAAATATCTGGAATGGCTTTGGGGTAAGTTTTCTAAGATTACTGAATTGTTCAGATTCCTGTATAAAGAACTGGGAAATCTGGGTGGTGAAGTAATCGGAGTTTGCAATGACGCGTTATTGCCTAGAACTAATAGCATTATAGACGTTCAGAGATTATCACAGTTGATGATGCCTGGTAACAAAAAATGCATTGTGGCCTTGGCAAACGGTGGACAGCTCCAGATGGATGGTTCCACTCTCTGTGCTTTAACAGGTGAATTGGTTCTTCAAGCTAATACTCAGGATGAAGCAACTCTTCTGAAAAAATTCGACGTTCTGGATTTCCCAGGCGCTCGTTCAAGAGCCCAGATTTATGATGAAAACAGAATTTCCAAGTCTCATGACGCACTAGTTGAAGTATTTTTACGTGGTAAGGTTGCATATTTGTTTGATAGATTCTCTGATGACCGTGATGTTACTGCTTTGTTACTCTGTCAGGAAGGTGGCAATCAGGAAGCAAAATCTTTACCCTATATGGTAAATAAATGGGTCGAATGGAGTCACGGGCGTGATCCACAGAGCAGAACAGGTAAGACTCCTTTATTGTTCCATGTTTTTACAAAATTCGATATGGATTTGGTTCGTAAAAGAGGTGAAGACCCCTCAGTTAGATGGGATAGCCGTTTAAAAACCAATTTCGAAGATTTTATGGGTCGCGATGGTGATTGGGTAAACGAATGGACAGAAAATGAACCATTTAAGAATTGCTATTGGGTAAGAAATCCTGGTGTTGACCAGACTGTATTTGTCAGGGGTAAAGACGGCCATGAATTTGTTCGCGACGAAGACCAGTTAAATGAAATCTTTGCTCAATACATGGCTAATGAAAGTGTTAAACGCCATTTTGCTGATCCGGAAAAATCCTGGAAAAAAGCTGCTTCTCCAGATTGTTCGGGAATTCAGTATCTGGTTGAAAAGCTTAAGGCAGGTATTGATTCAAATACTAAGGTAAATCAGTTGGCATCAAATTTGAAGCTTATCTTCACTGATACCAAAAAAAATCTGCAGAGATATTACATTGGAAATGACATCACTAAGGCCAGAGGACTGGCTGAAGAACGTGCAAAGAAGCTAATAAAAGAGCTCCAGACCGTTATGATTAATAAATATGCTTTGCCAAGGATTCTTGATGTCGATCGTTTCTCTATTTCCAGCAAAACAGTAGAAATGATTTATGATTCCATTGTAAATCCAATGGTTACAATGGATGAAGAAGACGTAGAAGTTGAACAGGAAGCTGCTCCTATATTTGATGAAAATATTTTTGATGTATTTGGTGATTCAGAAAAAACTCAGGAAACACCAAAAGCACCCTCTAAGAAGCCTGTTAAGAAAGGTGCAGCTTTTGCTGCTGCTGTACTGGACAGATGGCAGGAACAGCTAAGCTGTCTGGGTCAGGATGGAGATTTTCAGCAGAAGACAGGCTTGTCTTCTGATTGGTTTGCAGAAGTTTCTCAGGAATTTATAAAAGGCGCTTCTAGATTGAAGCTGGAAAACCATATTGCAGAAATCAGCGAAAGTGCTTTATATTCTCCAAATCCAGGTAATTTCCTAAAGAGCATTGCATCGCAAAGTGCTTCTACCATAAATAATTTTATTACCGAACTGGGGCAGGCTGTAAAAGAAAGACCAATGCCAGAAGGCGCACCAAAGGTAGTTCTTTCAGCAGCATCTTATCCAGGACTTGGTATTTACAAGCACTGGGCTATGGCATTTGTTCAGATGTTTAAGGATAATGTTGCTGAAGCTACTGCTGATGACGAAGAAGGCAATAAGGTTATGGAAGGCATACTGAAAATGCCTTTGTGATTTAAGCTATATCGAGGTGTTAGTCATGAAGAGAATAGTATATGCGTTGTTGGCTTGCGTAAGCTGCGCTACAGTTTTGGCTGCTGCAGATTATGTTTATCCAACTATAAAAGGTACAAATATCCGTGATTATTCAAAGCCTGGCTACAAAATCGAAAAGGATAGCAGAGGCAACACTGTTGCCTATCCAACTATTAAGGGTACAAACATTAGAGATTACTCAAAATCTGGTTACAAGGTTGAAACGGATAAAAAAGGTAATTCTGTTGTTTATCCGACAGTGAAAGGTACAAGCATTAGGGATTACTCTAAGTCTGGTTACAAGGTTGAAACAGACAACAAGGGTAATTCTGTTGCTTATCCGACTCTTAAAGGTACATCTGTTAGAGATTATTCTCAATCTGGCTACAAGATCGAGAATAACTCTGGCAAAACAATTGTAAACCCGACTCTTAAGGGTACATCCATAAGGGATTATTCTCGTTCCGGTTACATTATTGCCACAGACACTAACGGAAATATAATTGTAAATCCAACAGCAACAGGTACAATCATTCGTGATTATGACCAACCAGGATATATAATTAATAAATAATTTTTTTTATTAAAATCTTCTGAGTCTCTCCAATTCATAGTTAGAGCAAATTTTAAAAAGTTTGCGTATTCGGCCGTTTTTGAGTATAATTTTAGCACCGAAAGAGAAATAAGGGAGTATTTCAAATGAACTTCACAAATAGAGTTATTGCTTTTTCAGCTGGTATAGCAGCTTTGTTCTCATTTGTAATGACTACTCCAGTTGTTGCTGACCCACCTGCCAGAGTTTCTAATGGTATTATAATGCAGGGCTTTGGTTGGGATTGCAAAGCTGGTGGAAATAAAGGTAACTGGTATAAAAATCTCGAAAGCAAAGCTGGAGACATGAAGGCTCTTGGCGTTGATTTCCTGTGGCTTCCACCAGTATCTCGTTCTGTTAGTGATCAGGGCTATTTGCCTGGTGACTATTATGATTTAGGAACTCCGGAAAACAAAACATTCTATGGTGATGTTGAATCATTGAAAAGTGCTCTCCAGACCTTGAATGAAAATGGTATTTCTCCTGTAGCAGATATCGTTATTAACCATAGATGCGCTAGCCATCAGGATAAAAACGGTATTTGGAATATTTACAATTTCGCTTCAGGAAAAGCAAAATGGGAACAGTGGGCTATTTGTAATGGCCAGTTCGGTGGTCAGGGTAAATCTGACACCGGTGACAGCTTCCCACCAGCTCCAGATATTGACCATACCAATGCTCAGGTTCGCGCAGATATTATCGAATGGATGAGCTGGCTTAAGAAGCTCGGTTTTAAAGCCTGGAGATATGACTACGTTAAGGGCTATGACGCTAAGTATAATGGTGAATACGATGCTGGAACCAATCCGGTTTTTTCTGTCGGTGAACTTTGGACTAACATGGGCTTCTCTGGAAGCACTCTCAACAATGATCAGAACTTCCATCGCCAGCAGCTTTGTGACTGGTTGGATAGAAGCAAGAGCGATGTTGGCTGTGTTTTCGACTTCACTACCAAGGGTATCCTTCAGGTTGCTGTAAAGGGCGAATATTGGCGCTTAAAAGACAATGACGGCAAGCCAACAGGTTTGATTGGCTGGTGGCCAGCAAGGGCCGTAACCTTCTTGGATAACCATGATACTGGTTCTAAGCAGAATCATTGGCCATTCCCAAAGAATGAAGTAATGCAGGGTTATGCTTACATTCTTACACATCCCGGCATTCCATGCATCTTCTACGAACACGTTTATGATTGGAATCTGAAGAACGAAATTAAGAAGCTTGTTGCTGTTAGAAAAGCAAATAAAATCAAGAGCACAAGCCAGGTTCAGATTGTCAAGGCAGAACAGGATCTCTATGCTGCAATTATTGATGGCAAAGTTGCTATGAAGCTCGGCAGAAAAGATTGGTGCCCAGAAGATCAGAGCTATAAGCTTGCTACAAGTGGTAATAATTACGCTGTATGGACAAAGCTTTCTAAGTCTAAGAGTTCAACAACAGCCACTAGAAGCACCACAAAGAAAAAAACTACAACTAAAAAGAAAACTACAACTGCTAGACGTTAATAGTTTGAATTAAAGACTCCCCTGAATATTTTGTGTTCAGGGGAGTTTTTTATTGTGGCAAGATTAAACAAAGGGTATAATGTAAATGAATGATTGATGTTTGAGCTTTGAATTTGCGCCTTAAAAGGAATGAATATGAAAAAGATTATCGAATGTGTTCCAAATTTTTCTGAGGGCCGTGACCAAAAGGTTATTGATGCTATTGCAGATGCAATAAAATCTGTTGCTGGGGTGACTTTGCTTGATGTTGATCCCGGTAAATCCACTAATAGAACAGTCTATACCTTTGTTGGTGATGAAAATGCAATTGTAGAAGGTGCTTTGGCTGGTGCTAAGGCTGCTAAGGAACTAATAGACATGAGAAAGCATCATGGTGAACATCCAAGAATGGGCGCTATGGATGTTTGTCCATTCGTTCCCGTTGCTAATGTGACAATGGACGAATGCGTGGAAGTATCCAGGCGTTTTGCCAAACGTGCTGCTGAAGAACTTGGTCTCCCGATGTATCTTTACGAATATTCTCAGGATAAAGAATATCGTAAAAAGTTGCCACAGATTCGAAAAGGCGAATATGAAGGCCTTGCCGAAAAAATCATACAACCAGAATGGAAGCCAGACTTTGGTCCGGCAGAATTTGTTCCCACATGGGGTGCAACTGTTACTGGTGCTAGATTTTTCCTGTTAGCATATAATGTAAATATTCTTGGGACAAGCAATCAGGCTCATAGAATCGCATTGAATCTGCGCGAAATCGGAAGAGGACCGGATGAACCTGGTCGCTTTAAAGAATTGAAAGGCCTTGGCTGGTATGTTGATGAATACGGTATGGCTCAGTGCTCTTTCAATTTAAACAACTACAATGTAACCGCATTGCAGGATGTTTTTGAAGCTGTAAAAGAAGAAGCTGCTGCTATTAAAGTCGGTGTTGCTGGTTCAGAATTAGTTGGCCTTGTTCCTTTGGAAGCAATGCTTAAGGCTGCTGATTATTATATTGAAAAAGAAAATCTTTTCATAATTGATGAAGCTCAGAAGATTAAGCTTGTTATAGACAGACTTGGTTTAAGCTCCGTTTCTCAGTTCAAGCCAGAAGAAAGAATCATTGATTATTTGATTAAGGAAGAACCTAATGAACCATTAGCTGGTTTGACAACTCGTGGCTTTATCGAAGCTATCAATGCCAGAACATCTGCACCGGGCGGTGGAAGCGCTTCTGCCTCTATTGCCGCCATTGGCGCTGGCTTGGGTTCAATGGTAGCAAAGTTGACATATGGTGTCAGAAAGTTTGAAGAACATGACGCTGCATTAAGAAAAATTATTCCAGTATTGCACAAAACAGCCATGGATTTGATTCCAATGATTGATGCTGATACTAATGCATTTAATGATTATGTTGAAGCAGTTAGATTGCCGCAGAAAACAGATTCTGAAAAGGCTCTAAGATTTGAAAGAATGCAGGCTGGCCTCAAAAAAGCAATTGAAATACCGTTGTCTACTATGAAAATAGGTGATGGCGCCTGGGATATGATGATTGAAGCTGCTAAGGTTGGTAATATTGCTTCAAAATCAGATATGCAGGTTGGTGCAAGAGCTCTTGAGCTAGGTATCTGGGGTGCTTGGAAAAATGTTCTTATAAACATGAAGGATATACAGGATAGAGAATTTGTAGATAAAATAACTGCTGAAGCTGATTCTATTCGGATAAGAGCAGAAAAATGTTGTGCAGAAATTCTTGATATTCTTGAAAAGCGTAGTTGAATTAATTCTAAAAAAACAATAAAATATGGATGACTCAAAATAAAAGGAGTTTGATTAAATGTTTAAACGCTTAATGGCTTTGATTAGAGGTTTTTTTGGTAGCTTTATTGGAGCATTGGAAAAAGACAATCCAGAAGCTCTGATTGAAAATGAAAAAGAAAATTTGCGCAATTTGCTTAGCAAATATAATGAAAATTTAGCTCGTTCAGCTGCTTTTGTTGAACGCTTGAAAAGAACTGTAAAAACAGATGAAGCTAAGGAAAAAGAACTATCTGCAAAGATAAAAGCCAACGTAAGTGTAGGAAATACTCAGGTTGCCGGTCAGCTTGCTATGCAGTATCAGGATCTTAAGCAAAGATTAAACGATAATAGACAGCAGCTTGAAATGGCTGAAGCCAACTATAGAAAGCTTGAAGCTACTAGAGATTCTTCTTTGAAGGAAGCAGAAATGAAGCTTATGAAGCTTCAGGATAAGCTTAGCAAAACTCAGATGCTTGAAGCTCAGGCTGAATTTCAGGAAACTGCAAAAGGCATGCTTACTGGTTTCGGTTCTAACGGTGACAGCTTGAATCGTCTTTCTGGTCTCATTGATGAAAGACACGACCTTGCTGCAGGCAGAGTCAGAGTATCTGGTGGTGAAAGCCTGTTGGAAGATAATTCTGGTCTTGTAAAACAAGCAGAAATGGATGCTTTGGGCAATGCAGCTCTTGCTGAATTCATGGCTATGAATGATATGGCAAGTTCTAGTCCAGCTCCAATCCTTCCAGATAGCGTTGAAGCAATTCCAGAAAGTGCCCAGAGAAATATGGGACCAATGATGAGAGAATAATACAATGGAAAATCGTCTGCCATCATGGGCCAATGAAATGGCCGAAATCTTTAAAAGTGGATCTATTAGCCAGTTTTTACTATACGGTAATACTGATGACTGGGTTACTTATAGAGATGAAGATGACAATTTAAAGCGTCTTGCTTTAAGAGATTTTTTGAGCAATGTAATGTTTGCGCCTTTTGAAGTAGTCATTGCCTATGATAGAGGTCATGGCATCCGCTCTTTGAAGGGCTCAGATTTATTTTATGCTTTTCTGAAAACCCATGATGCATATCATCAGACGAATTTTGCAGCGTTAACTAATCATTTAGACTCTGAAAACGCTTTGCCTAAGGAACCTCGCAAAGCTATGGCTATAATAGACCGTTTTATTAGAAATGGTCTTATTCGTTCTACCACAAATTCTAATGGGATATTAGTATCTAATCCAATGAGAATTGCGGTAATAATCGAGTATGCCCAGTATTTGCTTCCAAGAGCTGAAGTTGCATATACTAGTTCTGAAACGATAGAAACCTTGATACGTATCCAGGACTGGGCTTCGGATCCAAACATCAATAGTGCTTTTATTAGTACTTGCCTGGTTGCAGAAAATCTAAATGATGTAAATATTGAATTGGTTGAAAATCCGCGCTTAGCTAAAATTAGCGTGGATTTGCCTGGTTCAACAGAGGTTAAGGACTTTGTAAATTATATAACTGCTTCTGTTGAGGATTTCGATTCTATTTGTGACTTGGATAGAGCTTCTTTGGCTTCGAAGCTTGAAGGGCTTTCTTATCTTGATATTCAGAACCTTATTGAACGTGCTATTAAAAATCAGAAGCGTTTAACAATGGATTTTCTTCGTGATGTTAAGAAGGAAATGATTGAAAAATCAGCTGCAGGTAGAATTACTTTTGTAGAATCAAAAAGAACCCTTGATGATGTTGCCGCACATACAGAAGCAAAGAAATGGATGCGTCAGGATGCTTCCTTGATGAAGCGTGGTAAAACAAAAGCATTGCCTATGGGGTATCTTATCAGTGGCCGCATAGGAACTGGTAAAACTTACCTCGTAGAATGTTTTGCCGGTGAATGTGGCGTTCCATGTGTCGAATTAAAGAATTTCAGAGACAAATGGGTAGGGGCCACAGAAGGTAATCTAGAAGCTATTTTTAAGATACTGCATGCTATGGGGCAGGTTATCGTATTTATAGACGAAGCTGACCAGGTAGCGGGTAAACGTGACGGTAATGGTGGAGATTCCGGTGTTAACGGCAGAATTTATGCAATGCTAGCCCGAGAAATGGCAGATACCCGTAATCGTGGTCGTATATTCTGGATATTTGCTACTTCCAGACCTGATTTATTAGAAGTCGATTTAAAGCGTGTTGGTCGTCTCGACGTTCATATTCCTTTATTTGCTCCTCAGACAAAGGAAGACAAAAAGGATATGTTTAAGGCGTTAGCCAAGAAAAATAAGGTAGAACTGGCTGAAGATGAAATACCTGAATTCGATGATGAGTTGGATATCGGTGGTAACGAAATGGAAGGTATTTTAATCATGGCTTCCAGAATGTATGAATTGCAGGAAGATAATTCAGAAAAGCAACCGATGGGTTATTTTGTAAAGCAGGCTATGGAATCATATCGTCCTATGGCTCACTCTGCACGCCTTGAATATATGGATCTTGCTGCTGTTGTCGAATGTACCGATAAACGCTTCTTGCCTGCAAAATTCGCTGATATAGATGTAACTAAGGCACAAAAGCGAATGGATATCCTGAAACTGGAAATATAAATCCTAACGATTACTCGGTAATTAGTTTAATAATTAATGGTTTGTAAGGTTGTTGGCGTTAAATGGATGTTTAAATTCCATCAAATCATTAACAGCCTTTTCTGCTTCCTGTTCATTCATTTTGTATCGGGTTTTCATTGCTTCCTTCATTTCTGCTTGAGCTTGAGGATTCTTTTTTAAACTGTCTGAAATAGATTCTATCTGGCCTAAGGTTTGGTCCATATGATCAAAAACTTCTATTTTTGAAAATTCAGGCACGGTTTTTAATTCTTTTAAGAGTCTTCCAAGCCATTTTTCCCAGCTTTGCTTATCATTCCTGGTGGCATAGATTTCCATAAGTGATTGCATGGCATCTAATTTACCGTAGGTGTTCAAGGAAGCACTATTTGCTGCTCTTTCTAATAAATATTCAGCATCTTTGAAATTGTTTGCAGAAAAAGCTTTTTTACCGTCAGCATAATCATCGTTCAGGTTTGCAGCGGCCCAGTCACGGTCTTCCTGATCAGCAGTAGGGTCGTTGGCTAATTCTCTGAAGTATTCTTTTTGTTTCTTTTCTGCTTCTTCTCTGAAATCCTGCTGCTCTTGTGCTGCACTTTGCATCAAAGAAGCGTATTGTTTACTGTTAAGTATTTCTCTGGCGCCGCTTCTGATAGCCCCTTGCCAATCATCGCCGCCAACCTGGGTTGTTTTGTCAGAGGCTTCTCTAGGAACAAAATTAACTTCAGAGGCGACTTCCTTGTTTCTTGAATGCTGTATTTGCTCATCCGGTTCGTAGGTCAGGTAAGCAATTAGAGCTAATATACAGGCTCCGGCAATACACTGCTTTTTGTAGGTAAAAACTAATAGAAGTATTTTTTCTAAGAAATTACCGTCGGGTGTTACGGAATGTTCTTCTAATTCAGCAGCTATTTCTTCGTTTTCACCAACAACTGATTTGAATTTATAATCAGATTTTTCTGCATCTTCAGCATTCTTATCGTTTAGCATGTTGTTCCAGCAATCTTCTTCTATTGCTTTTGCTGGCTTTCCGAATACGCTTTCTGCTGAAGTGAGACCTGCTGACCACATTTCAGAAAAGCCTTCCTTCATTTCTCCATTGTTGTCGTGGGTAAATTCATATAATCGGCTAATGCCTTCCTGAGTTGGGTTTGCAGCTACCATATATCCGGCCTGATCTTGTATTTCTACATTGTCATCATGACTTAATAACCACCAGAGCAAGGGTTCTACAGAAGGATAATCCAATAGAGGCAGCAAAGAAATACCAATGCGCTTTATAGGTATATTGGTTTGTTTTAGCATAGTAGCTACATACTGAACAGCTGCCGGTTTATCTGCTAATATATATACTTCAAATGCAGCAGATTTAATTCTTGGGTCGTCATGAGCTAAGAATATGTTTAATTCTGGCAATATAAGGTCTAGGTCAATAGTTCCTACTGTTTTTACTGTCTGAGCTACTACAGAATTGTCTTTGGATTTTGTCATGTGGTAAATCGCCTTTGCGTCGGCAGAATTACCATATGCACCTATTTTCTTTAAGACTTCTAATAAAGTCGCTTTTTTTAGATTTGCAAAATCGACTGAATCAACAAGTGTTTTTTTGGCAATCGGATATTTTTCGATGCAATCGATTTGGTTCAGCAAAGCGCGTTGTTCTTTTATTGGTAATTTTACAAAATCGTTTGCTGGTGGGAAAACGATTGGCGAATCTTTTGATTCTGCTTTTTGTTCTTGTGCAACTTCGACAGTGGCTTCTGGCTTTTGTTGAGAATCATTATTGTTTCCGTTGGTATTAGCTGAAGCAACTTCAGTGTTGTCTTCAAATAAGGCTATTAAAGCAGTTTTTACATCTGTATCTGTTTCAATTTTTAACTGATTTTCCAAAAGTGCTCTTATCTGAGGATGTGAAATATATTGTGAAAGGACATCTATTGCAGATAATCTGATATTGCTTTCAGACGCCTTTAGGTTAGCAGCAGAAACACGGATAAGCTGTTCTGTTTTCTTATTATTTATGTATTGCTGAATTTCCGCAATAAGGGTATTTATGTTTTTATCTTTCAGAACCCCTGCGGCTTGGGTTGTTTCAAGGCTCTGCTTCAGGATAAGCTGCATTATGTGCTTTTTTAGTCCTGCGGAAATTGATAAAATATCATAAATTTTGAATGGATAATGCGGGTTTGGATTAAAAGTAACCAGATAACCAGCTTTTACAAGCAAGAAGGCCTGATCTTCTCTACCAATATATTGCCAGAATAAATCCTGAACTTTAACAAAATCTATCAGCATTAGCTCACGAAGAGCTTTCTGTCTTACTAATGCGTTTTTATTTAATATTAAATTGCTTAGATATTTTATTGTTTCTGCTTCATCTGCAGTTCTCAGAAGGTGGACTGAATGCAGAAGAATATTAGCAGCTTTATTGGTTAGACCAAATCTTATACATTTTTTGAAGGTAGCCTGGTCTTTTTGCGCTAAAAAGGAAAGTGCTGAACAAACTACCTGAGAATCTTGGCTTTTAAGGTGATTTATTACTAATGGGGTATCAGTCTGATTCCCAAACTTTCCTAATATGTTAAGACCAGCTTCTATTAATCTCGGGGCATTACTGTTTTGAATCACCTGACGCCATTTATTTAACGTGTCTTCAGATGGAGATTTTTTAAGTAATTGGCAGCACTGTGAGATATGGGCAAAGTTGCCTTTTTGTATTTGTTGGGCAATATATTCTGGGTTTACATCTAACTGCCTAATTAAGGTTTTAAGCTCTTTTTTGGCTTCTTTGGTTTTTATTAGCCAGCTTGCTTGATTTCTGCAGCTAAGTGATGGATCTTTTTCTGCCAATTCCTTTAATATATTATCAAAATCAGAAGTATAACCATTGGTTAACATTTCTTCCAAAGCAATTTGACGATTTAATTCATTGGTTGAAGCTAATGAGAGCATTAACCAGAGATTTAAATCTAAAGTTTGTGGCAGATTTTGTATATTGGTTTTATTATCCATAAGGCTAATTATGGTCTATGACAGTGAATAAGTCAATATATTTGAGTGTTTGTTTCATTACTTTTCTTAAGAAAAAATCAATTAAATATTCTCTGAGTTTAATATGTTTTAAAAGCAATGTGAGATTGACTTTGCACAAACTCTGTGCTAATTATTTATTATTAAATTTTATTTTAAGGAGATTGGATATGGCTAGTAAATATACTGGAACTAAGACAGAAAAGAATTTGAGAGAAGCTTTTGCAGGCGAATCTCAGGCTAGAAACAAATATACATATTTTGCTTCTGTTGCTAAAAAAGCTGGTTACGAACAGATTGCAGAACTTTTCCTTAAAACTGCCCAGAATGAAATGGAACACGCTAAGCTTTGGTTTAAAGCTCTTGGCGAATTAGGTGATACCCCGGCTAACCTTCTTGCTGCTGCTCAGGGCGAAAATGCAGAATGGACTGATATGTATGAACGTATGGCTAAAGAAGCTGAAGAAGAAGGCTTCAAGGAATTGGCAGCCCAGTTCAGAGGCGTTGCAGCAATTGAAAAGGCTCATGAAGAACGCTACAGAAAGCTTCTCCATAATATTGAAGCTATGGAAGTTTTCAAGAAAAGCGGTGTTACTATTTGGGAATGCAGAAACTGCGGTCATATCGTAGTTGGCACTGAAGCTCCTCAGACTTGCCCAGTTTGTAATCACCCACAGAGCTATTTCGAAGTTCGCAAAGACAACTTCTAATTAAACTCTAAGACTCAAAAAGCAATGTCACTAACCATGGCATTGCTTTTTTTTATTCAAATTATTTCAGTTTTCTGTCTGCCTTCTGTCTTCTAACTTCCGACTCCCGACTTTTCGCTTCCCAATGATTGTAAATTGTAATTAATTGACTTTAGGGTTACTGATGATATAATAACCCCCAAGAAAATTATCTGCGATACGCAGATTTGATAAATTAGGAGATAGCAATGGCTAAGAAGACAGCAACTAGACTGCCATATAAAGTAAAAGACATGGATCTCGCCGTTCTCGGCAGAAAAGAAATTGAAATTTCTGAACATGAAATGCCGGGTTTGATGGCTCTTCGTGAAAAATACGGCAAAAAGAAACCTTTGAAGGGCGCCCGCATTATGGGTTCTCTCCATATGACAGTTCAGACTGCATGTCTCATCGAAACTCTCGTTGCACTTGGTGCTGACGTTAGATGGTGTAGCTGTAACATTTTCTCTACTCAGGATACCGCAGCAGCAGCTGTCGCTAAGGCTGGCGTTTCTGTTTTTGCATGGAAGGGCGAAAGCCTTGAAGATTATTGGTGGTGCACTAATGAAGCACTCACTTGGCCAGATGGTAAGGGTCCAGATATGATCGTTGACGACGGTGGCGATGCTACTCTTATGATTCATATGGGCGTTGCAGCTGAAAAGGATCCAAAGGTTCTTAATCACAAGCCAAGCGGCGAAGACGAAGCTGAACTTATTAAGTTCCTCAAGAAGAGCATCAAGGAAAACCCAGGCAAATGGACTGAAATCGCTAAGCATGTTAAGGGCGTAAGCGAAGAAACCACTACCGGCGTTCACAGACTTTATAAGATGCTTGAAAACAAGGAACTCCTGTTCCCGGCAATCAACGTTAATGACTCTGTAACCAAATCTAAGTTTGATAACCTTTATGGCTGCCGCGAAAGCTTGGCCGATGGTATCAAGCGTGCTACTGACGTTATGATAGCTGGTAAGGTTGTTTGCGTTTGTGGTTATGGTGATGTTGGTAAGGGTTGTGCAGCAAGCATGAGAGGCTTTGGGGCTCGCGTTATTGTTACTGAAATCGACCCAATCTGCGCTCTTCAGGCTGCTATGGCAGGTTACGAAGTTAAGACCGTTGAAGATACTCTTGGTGTTGCAGATATTTACGTCACTACTACTGGTAACCGCGACATCATTACTGCAGAACATTGTGCTAAGATGAAAGACCAGGCTATCGTTTGCAACATCGGCCATTTTGACAATGAAATCCAGATGGCTAGAATCGTTAAATGGCCTGGAATCAAGCGCACTAACATTAAGCCACAGTATGATAAATGGACCTATAAAGACGGTCACAGCATTTACATTCTTGCAGAAGGCCGCCTTGTAAATCTCGGCTGCGCTACTGGTCATGCTTCTTTTGTAATGAGCAACTCATTCACTAACCAGACTCTTGCTCAGCTCCATATTTGGCAGAACAAGCTCAAAGTTAATGTTTATATTCTTCCAAAGGAACTTGACGAAGAAGTTGCAAGACTTCACCTTGAAAAGATTGGTGTTAAGCTGACTAAGCTTACTAAGGCTCAGGCTGATTACATTGGCGTTAAGGTTGAAGGCCCATATAAAGCTGAAAACTATCGCTATTAATCAATAAAAAAGAATACCGCCTTGAACAGGCGGTATTTTTTTTACTCCACCATAATTGGGTTAAAATGTGGTATTATTAAAGAAATAGTAAATCTTTTTCAAAAGGGGGTATATATGAGCGAAAAAAAGCTGCTTAATCAGGTTATTTTAAAGTTGAATACCCCTAAATATTTTGCCCTTGTCCGCAAAAATACAGAAGAAATAGCTACCCATATGGGTTTTGATGAAGAAGATGTTTTTGATTTGGCTTTGGTTGTTGATGAAGCCTATGTTAATGCAATAGAACACGGCGCTGAAGGAAAAACAGAAGCCAAGGTTGATATTGTTTTCTCTATATATGAAGATAAGCTTGAAATAAGCATAAAAGACGGCGGTTGCGGTTTCGATATGACTGCTGTCAGGGTTCCGGAAAATCTTGAAAGCCTTTGTTCAACCCGTGGTCGTGGTCTTGGCCTTATGAAGCTGTTGACCGATGAATTTAATTATATGTCCCGTCCTGGCGAAGGCACTACTGTAACCTTTGCAAAATACCTTTAATTATTGCATTATTGAACCTTTACGAATTGAATAACGAATAATGAAAGCTTTTGTTGAATACAGAGAGGATACATTGTCATGGATTTTCAAGAATTAACAAATCAGCTTTGTAGAAAGATTTATGTAGCAAGAAGGCCTGATGGTCATAAAGGAACATTTGGAAAAGTTTTAATAATGGCAGGATCTGAAGCCTATCCTGGTGCTGGGATTATGACTGCTAACGGAGCTTTACGCTCAGGCGTCGGAATTGTGACATTGGCTTTGCCTGATAGCCTAAAAGGCGGTTTGCCTTTTTGTATTTCACCCGAAATTATTTTACGTTATTATCCGGCTAAAGATGGTGGCTTTTATTTGTCTAAGCAGCAGGCTGTCGGCTTGTGCAATGGCTACGATGCGATACTTGTCGGTTCCGGTTGGGGAAAAAGCGATTCCAGACTTGAGTGCTTGAAGAATATTTCTGAAGCATGCGAAAATACTATTGTTTTTGATGCTGATGCGCTCAATATGATTGCAGAAAAAAAGGCCTACGAAATTCTGGATAAATGCAAAGCAAGAAAAATTATTACTCCTCATATTGCTGAATTTACGCGCTTGTTGCAATATTCATCCCTTGATTTAAAATTAGAAAATAGAATTGATTTATCAAATAAATTTGCAAAAAAGCATAATACTGTAATAGTGCAGAAATCAGCGTCTACAATAATTTCCGATTCTATAAAAAATATGGTATTAAATAAACCAAATAGCGGTTTGGCAAAAGGTGGAAGTGGAGATTTATTAGCTGGTTTAATTGCTGGTCTTGCTGCTTCAAAGCAGTGTAAAGAAATAATAGATGCAGCAGCTCTAGGGGTATATTTGCATTCGTTAGCAGGAGAAATTGCTAAAAATAAATATTCAGAAAATGCCATGACAATAGCAGATGTTTTCAATTGCCTTGGTGAAGCCTGGCTTGAATTTTTAAGAAAATAATTTAATTTATTTTTTTATATTTAAACTGCATGATATATCTAAGCTTGAAAAGGTTTGTTTTATTTGTTTATTTGTTTTGGGTATGTTATTCGTTGCTAAATCCCTGATATTTTGTTATTTATATAATCAAATTTTCACTGAGGTAGCATAAATGGATTTACTTAATATGGGAATCGGTTTGAGCATGGACTCAACCTATATTTTAATTGCTATTGGCGCAATCATCAGCATGATTGCTTCCTGGAATGTAAAAAATACATTTAATAAATATAGCAGTGTTGGTAATTCAAGAGGCTTATCTGCACAGGATGTTGCTCAAAGTATCCTTAGCTCAGCAGGTATAAATGATGTTCGTATAGAAAGAATAAGAGGAGAACTTACCGACCATTATTCCCCAACAGAAAAAGTATTGAGATTATCTGAAACCGTTTATGGTTCAACCTCTGTAGCTGCCTTAGGGGTTGCTGCCCACGAATGTGGCCATGCAATTCAGCACAAAGTAGGCTATGCACCACTGAATCTTCGTGCAATCTCTGTTCCTGTTGCAAACTTTGGTTCAAAGCTTTCATGGCCTGTTATTTTAATCGGTCTTGCTCTTGGCTATAATGGCC
This sequence comes from Candidatus Avigastranaerophilus sp., assembly GCA_045599645.1. GTDB lineage: Bacteria > Muiribacteriota > Ozemobacteria > Ozemobacterales > Ozemobacteraceae > RUG334. Next base: position 3,425 of record JAZRWI010000101.1, on the reverse strand, counting down.
TCGCTCAGATAGGTATAATTCTTTTCTTAGGCGTAGTATTTTTTCAGTTAATTACTTTGCCAGTAGAATTTAATGCTTCAAGCCGTGCTCTACAGATTCTTGAAAAGAATTCTATTTTATCAGGCAACGAACTTGGTTCTGCAAAAAGCGTTTTGACAGCCGCTGCTTTAACCTATGTTGCAGCCATGATAAATAGTGTGTTGCAGCTCCTTCGCCTGATTATGATAGTCAACCGCGGCAATCGCCGAAGATAATGACTTATTTGTATTTGGCTTCGAAGGTAGCCACCAAAGCTTGAAAATCTTTATTGGCATATTTAATAATATTCTGCAGTATTACCACCATTAAGCAACCAATCTGCTGTTGCAAGTGTCAGAACACTGTCATCTGTAAATGCCATTTCTTCTTGGAAAAATTCAAAATCTTTTGTTTTTATATTATCAAATTCATAAAAACTGCCAACAACATCACCAATAACGCTACCTAGCATATTTCACCTCAAAAAAATTAATCTCTAATAAATACAATATACCACAATACTGTGGCTTTTATACAGAGTCTGATTAGATTTATATGAATTAGTTTAAAGAAATGTTTGTCAATTATTGGGTATTATTCAAAATATGTTCCCAGCTTTGACCGTTTAAAATGTGTAAATTCGCTCCAATAAAGGTTAGAACGAATTTTTATAAAAATATTTTTGTGAAAAAATTAGCCGCTAGAGCGACTTTGAAACATCAACGAATGGAATTAACTGTCAAACTTCCGTGGTATTTCTACAATCCTGTTATTCGTTACAGATTTACAAAATCTCGTTATTTGCAGTTATTTTTCTTTTATTGTAAAATTAATTAGAGGTGAAAACATGGAAGCAGTTAAACGATATATCGATGCTAAGAAATTAATGTCTATTCTTGCATTGCCAAAGCAATATATAAATCATAAGCTTGAAATAATTGTTAAGCCAGTAGAAAACACAACAATAAAAGAAGAAGACAACGAAAACAAAATGGAAATTTTAAATTCCTTGCTTGGCTGCATTCCAGACGAAGGGCTATCATTAGAAGAACTTCGCAACGAAAGACTCAGTAAATATGAAATTACTGATTGATACAAACATAGTTTTAGATGTTCTTTTAAAGAGAGAAGAATTCTATAAAGCAACTTTTGAAATTCTGAAAAGAGCCAACTCATCAGATTATATTTGCTATGTATCTGCTTCTTCTGTTACAGATATTTTTTATATCAGTTTCAAACATTTTAAAAATACAGCACCGTAATGGAGAGGCTCAAAAAGCTTTTTAAGATAATAAAAATATGTGCAGTTGATGAAGCCGATATTCATTCAGCTATTAATCTTGACTGGAAAGATTTTGAAGATGCTGTTCAGTATTGCTCAGCCTATCATAACTAGCTTGACTATATTGTTACCAGGAATAAAAAAGATTACTCTAACTGTGAAATACCAGTAATAACTCCTGAAGAAGCTCTTAAATTATAATATCATTCGTTAATTCTTGCTATCCGTGGTTCTTTTCCCCTAATTGCTTGCTTATATACTATGCTGGTTAATGGAAACCACAAACCGCCTACTAACGAGGCTAAAAAAAGACCTGCCAAAGTAATATCATTTCAGATGGGAGAATTAGGTTTTGTCCATACTGCGGCACTTATTAGGACTATGGCCTAAAATGAAAAACCACCCGTTATGCGGGTGGATATTTCTTTAAGAATGAAACTCGTAGTTCTAAAGAATATAAAAGACTTGATTAGTCGTAATTTGGCATATTATTTAACATATAATTAATTGTTTCTGATTTTGCCTTTAATGAACTTAATGTACTATCTGTTTGTTCAAGACTATTTGAACCATCTGATTCGCCTAATATTAAATCACCTTTAACATTAAGGAAATCTTGTGCAGTTCCATTTATCGTTTCTTTTATTTTTTCATAATATTCTTTGTATTCTATAAATCTTAATCTTGCTTTTTCATAATGCTTTTCTGACACTTTATTTTTTTCATTGTTTTCTTGGGTTCCAGTTAATTGCCTTTCTAAGTCTGTCGCTAATTTTTTTGCTTCTCCAGCTTTAACTTTTATTTCTTTTAATTTTGTAAAAAGTTCTCTATTTTTCAAATAAATGTCTTGAACGTATTCCAAATATTCACTATTTTTGCTTTCCTCTAAGACAGACATTACGCTATTATACTTATCTTCAACGTCAGGAAAGAATCTTGCAAACTCTTTATCTTCTTGAAATTTAAGCACCTCTTCTTTTCTTAATCTTTCTTTCTCTGCTTTTTTGTATTCTTCCGAACTAGTAGATTTGATTATTATAGCAAGTATAATTACTGTAATTATCAAAGCGACATACCAATATTCTATAATAGAGGTAATAACATAATATGCAACAGATAGCAATATTATAGAACCTATACACCCAAAGCAACTGAAACCATCTGAAGAGTCAGACATATATCCTCCTTTTATAACGCTTAATAAAGCCAATATTTATCAAATTTAATATATACACTCGACAACTTAGGAACACACCTTGCAATTGAACATACTACTATATGTTGCGATAATGATATTATCGTTGATTATTGATGGCTAGCATTTCCTTTTAGTGTTATGTAAAGAATTCCTTTGTATATATAATATTAAAAACTACATAAGTAATTGAATATCATATTTAATCAGATAGGTCAATAAATTTATTATATCTAATGCGACATGATTTCTTCCTATATCATCTACAATGTGCAACAAGGGAAAAATTATGTATAGTGAAGAATTTTCAATAAGATTAGCAAAATTGCGAAACCAAAAGGGTGTTTCAGCAAGAGACATGAGTTTGTCTATTGGACAGAATCCTGGCTATATTAATAATATTGAGATGGGAAAATCATTACCTTCAATGGCAAGTTTCTTTTTTATATGTGACTATCTGGAAATATCGCCTAAGCAATTCTTTGATACTGATTCTTGTCAACCAAAAGAAATTTTTGAATTGGAACAAAATCTAAAAAAACTTAGTCCAGAGTTGTTACAAAATATCTCAGCAATTGTATTAAATTTGGTAAACAATAAATAGTATAATAAACTTCTCCAAAGTTTTTGCTTTTATTTCAACTGCGACAGTTCTAACAACATAAGATAGAGAAGATTTATATCAAATTCATCTGTTAAAAGCACAATTGTAATGTTAAAACTGATTTTAAATTAGAAAATTCAGGTGCTTTATCGGTGTTTAACAGTATTTTATCGACAAGTTGTGAGTTGTAGCGATGAACTGATTGTTGTGTTATAATAACAAAGCGGGGTGACGGAATGAAAAAAGCAATTGCCATTGGTGCTCAAAGTTTTGAACAAATAAGACAGAACGACTGTTTTTATATAGATAAAACCTATTTTATTAAA
>JAZRWI010000100.1:0-17803 GCA_045599645.1 Candidatus Avigastranaerophilus sp. | reverse complement strand
TGTCTGAAAACTCGATTTTATGCATTCGAAACAAGTTTCTTCTAAAATCAAAACCCTCCCTACCCTCCCTTAAAAAGGGAGGTTTTAGAAATCTACTGTACATCGGGATTTTTACAAATTTCTAGTTTTGGGACAGTCTCTTGAAAAGGGAGGTTTTTAGGAATCTACTGTATATCAGGATTTTTACTAATTTCTAGTTTTAGGACAGCCTCTATGCGAAGGGAAAGAATGAATGACGCTTCGCGTTTATTATTTACTAATCCCTAATCCCTAATCCCTAATCCCTAATCCCTAATCCCTAATCCCTAATCCCTAATCCCTAATTCCTAATTCCTAATTCCTAATACCTAATACCTAATACCTAATACCTAGTATCTTCTATCTTGATTCTAGAAATGGAAACGTATATACTATAATGCAGACAAGTGAGGAAAACAAATGTCCAAACAAAAACAAACAATAGATAGTGCAGAAATACTGAGTGAAGTTTCAAGCTTAGTTAAGTTTGCTTCTGAAAACAAACTAGCCGAACTAGAGTTAGATACAGAAAAATTCGGTTTAAAAGTAAAAAAGCACATAGAAAATAAACCAGCAGTTGTTGGTTTACCATTTGGTTCAATGATGACCAATTTTGATGATAATAATAACGAAACTGTAGTTAATGAAGAATCTGTTTCGAAACCGGAATATGACCCTGAAAAAGTAGTTGTTTCGCCATTAGCTGGAATTTTTTATCGCTCTAAAAATCCAACGGCTTCACCTTTTGTAAAAGAAGGCGACTATGTATCAAAGGGTTCTGTTATAGGAATTGTCTCGGCTTGCAAGAATCACAATGAAATCATTTCAGATAAATCTGGTAAAGTAGCCAAATTTTTTGTTGATTCAGAAGATAATATAGCTAGAGGCGACAAAATACTTTTACTAGAATAAATTATGAAAAATGTTGGTTTTCTAAATCTGCCAGGGTGGAAAAATCAGCTTCAGGAAATTCTTGTCAGAATGGGTCGTGAAGATCTTTTGAAGCTTCCATTGCTGGGAAGGGAAAACTCTGACAATGCCTGGTCTGCATTTGATCAGGATGAGTTTTTTTCTCTCGTTCACACTGGAGTTTCTTTTAATGGTAATCCTGTTAGAAGTTTGCCTCAGAAAGTAATAACCAATGATGCTACATTAGCTATAAATCGTATCAAGAATGGATTAGAAGCTGATACATATTATTCTGCAGCCATAGGTGGCACTTTTCCTTTCTTGAATATGCTTTGCGATTATTGTATTTCAAAGCCGGTAAAGATTTTTGTTCAAAATGATGCTTTTGCTGGTTTTGTACTTTCCACAATGGAAAAAGAAAGCAGTAGCTTTGAGGAAGCTATATGTGATGCTCGTTGGAAGGATTTAACAGATGATAATAGCAATCTTAGTCTGCACGGTATTGTTAGCCGTAATCGTCTGGTATTGCAAATAGCTGAAATTTTTGGCTGTTTTATAGAACCAGAACAGATTTCTTGTGTTGGTATAAATAATATATCAAAGCTAGATATTGATATTGCGAAAAATCAGGGTAATTCCATACGATTACTTGGGATAGCTGAGTATGATGGTTCTTCTTTGAAAGCTATAACAGAGCCTTGTCTTATACCGGAAAGATATTTTTTAGCTCAGACACGTGGTGGTTCTGAAATTATATATGCAAAAACAGCAGATGGTCAGTCTCATGTTTATGCCTGCCCAGGCGCTTCAGCTGAAACAGTGGTAAGAGGTATTGTAAGAGATATCGACCAGCTTGGAGTGAATACTAAGAAGAAGCTTGTAAAAGCAGAGAATATTGAAGAATTAAAAAGCAGGTTTTATGTTCGTTTTAATATAGTGAATCTTACAAGTACACTTGCTGAATTATTACATGCTTTTGAAATTGCCGGAGTTGAAATAGATGAAATATATCAGCCGGATGTTTCATATGAAACAACAGATGGGAACTTATTTATAATCTGTACGGATTACACCACTAGAACACAGCTAAATAAAACACTTGAAGCTATAAATAAAAACATAAAACTAGCTTCATTAAAGGCATGTTTCAGAATCATAGACAGAGGATAATATGTTTAAGAATGGGCAGGTTCTGATACAAAAATTTGGCGGTTCTTCCATGGGATCCGTTGAGCGCATAAAGAATGCTGCTGTCAGGATAGCTGAAAAGGCAAAAAGAGGATACCCGATGGTAGTTGTTGTTTCTGCCATGGGTGATACAACAGACGAACTGATTGAACTTGTCCACAAGATATCCACTTTTCCAACAAGGCGTGAAATGGACCATGTTATGGCTACAGGTGAAATGGTCAGTGCTTCATTGATGGCTACTGCTTTATCTGAATTAGGAATTAGAGCCAGGTCTTTTAATGCTTTTAATCTACAACTGTTTTCTGAAATTTCTGAAAAAGAATATTATATTACCAAGGTTGGCTTGCTTAAAAAGCTTGAGGAATTTTTGCAACCAGGTTCTGTTGCTGTTGTAGCTGGATTTCAGGGAATCACGGAAGATGGTGACCTTACGACTCTGGGACGTGGCGGTTCTGATTTAACCGCTGTTGTCATGGCTAGAGCATTGGATCAAAAGGTTTGTGAAAAATATACAGATGAAGACGGTGTCTATACTGCAGACCCAAGAATTATCCCAACAGCTGGCAAGGTATGGCATCTTACATATGATGAAATGCTTACTTTAGCTCGTTTTGGAAATGGTATTCTTCATCCACGCGCTATTTCCAGTGCTAAGGATTCTGACATAAGAATTCATGTCCGTTCAAGTTTTTCTAATGTAGAAGGCAGTGTTGTTGGACCAGACGGTGATGATTCTGTTCCTGTAAAAAGCATAACCTGTTCTAATAAATTTATTTTTGTGCGCATAGTGTGTATTGATTCTAATAAAATCATTGATTTTGTTAATAAAAATGAACTTCCCTTCAAGATAGTGTTAAGTGAAGCAAAAAATAACTCTGTTCTGTTCGGTTTTGATAAATCTGAGGCTTTTGAAGCTATAACATACTGTTTTGAAATGTCAGAAGCCTGGGGAGTAGAAAATATACAGTATTTTACTGAACTAACAACAATATCTCTGGTTGGGTGCGGATTGGCTACTGACACAGTTCTTGTTGATAAGTATTTTAAAATAGCAACTGATTATGATAGTATTATTGCAGAGCATAGTGGAATTAGATTTTCTATTGCTGTTAATAAAGAAAAGGTTCCTGATGCTTTAGCTTGCTTACATAATTCTATTTTGTAATTGTTTTGTGGTGCTCTAATGGATATACATTGTGAAAAAATATTAAAAGATTATAAAAAGAGACTTCCTGTTTTAGAAATACTAAAGGATGTTGTTTTAGATTTAATAAACAAAGCTTTGGCGGAAAAATGTGTTGTAGTAACAGTCACAGAATCTCGCGTTAAAAAAGAAGAAAGTTTTGTTGGTAAACTTGAATTAAAAGGCCATAAATATAAAACCATAAATGATATTACCGACTTGGTTGGAGCACGAATTGTAACATATTATAACGACCAGGTTGACAAGGTTTCCAGTATTATTGAAAACTTATTTGAAGTAGACCGTGATAATAGTGTTGATAAAAGGAAAATAGCTGCTCTAAATTCTTTTGGTTATATGTCATTGCATTATGTTTGCAGGATTCCAAAAGAAGTTTATTTTAATCCGGATTATCCTGAAATAAATACTTTTTGGTTCGAAGTTCAGATGCGTTCAGCTTTACAGCATGTATGGGCTACTATTTATCACGATACCGGATATAAATCTGATGTTGAAGTTCCAAAGGAATATCTGCGAAATTTAAATAGATTAGCAGGATTACTAGAAATAGCTGATAAGGAATTTGATTATATCCGAGTTGGTTTGGAAGATTATAGAAGAAGAGTTAAAGATCTTGTTGCTGGTGGAGATTTTAAGGATATTCAGTTAGATGGTGAAGGCTTTAAGAATTATCTATTATCAAGACCTTTTGATTCCTTGCTTTATAAAATTGCTGCTATAAATACTGCAGAAATTTATCATGCAAGCAAAAGACCTTACTTAGATCTTCTGGTAAAAATGGGATTTAAAAATCTTGGTGATGTTGAAAAGATGCGTCAAGATTATTCAGAGGATGCGTATAAATTGGCTTTAACCCAGATGGGAAAAAGCGATGTAAACGTAATTGCATCGAATATACCTTTAAGGTATTTATGTGTAATTTATTTGCTTAAAAATTCTGAATCACCGGCAAAAAAACTATTGTGGTTTTACGATACACTTCTTGGTGAAAAGGAAAAAAATAAAAAAACTGTTGAAAATTTAATAAAACATGCAATACAAGCAGGAATAATTGATAAAGGAGAAAAATAATGGGAAAGAAAATTGATACAAGCTTACTTGATAAAGCAATGAAATTTGCTATTGAAGCTCATGTTGGTCAAGAAAGACGCGGTAAAGGTTTTCCTTTTATTGTTCATCCGATGGAATGTGTTGAAATAGCAGCTACAATAACTGCTGATCAGGAAATTCTTGCTGCCGCAGTTCTGCATGATGTTGTGGAAGATACAGATTATACTATTGAAGATATTCGTGCTAATTTCGGTGAAAGAATAGCCTCGCTGGTTGGTTCAGAAACAGAAGAAGTTGTAGAAGGAAAATCAGAAGAAGAATCATGGCATGAACGCAAACAGGCTGCTATTAACAGAATCAAAAGAGCCAGCTACGATGCAAAAATAGTTGCTTTAAGTGATAAGCTTTCTAATGCTCGTGCTATTCAGAGAGATTATAATGCTATTGGGCCAAAATTCTGGAATATATTCCACTGTTCAGATCCAAAAGAGCACGAATGGCATTACAGAGGGCTCGTTGATTCATTGTCAGAATTAAGTGATACTATTCCTTTCAAGGAATTTGCAAAAATAGTGGACGATATATTTAAAAAATAATTAAGTTCAATTTTTTTGCTGCTTTAAAAATACTGATTAATTCTGTTTATGGTTAAGGTCCGTGGATGCGGCCTTTGCTAGAAAATGTTTGTTAAACAGAGTATAAAAGTTTTGAATTTAGAGGGATATTTTGAAGAAAATAATACTGTTTTTATTTGTGTTTGTCAGTTTAACTCAAATTATTTTTGCTGATACTGATTTTTGTAATTATAAAAAAGAAGCTCCACAAAAGAATTCTCAGATAAATTTATCTGTGTTAGATATGAAAAATCTTACAGAAGTTAATATGACTTTTGTTGGATTGGAATTTAATGCTCAGGGTTGGGCTGATTTTGTATCCCTTGATAAAAATGTAGTCTTATATGCAAGCAGTAGCACTGATTTGCGGGTAAAATACAAAAACAGACCCTCCTACGAATATGATGCAACAATCAATAAAAAGAATGTTCATTTAAAGGCAAAAAATTATTTTTATTGGACTTCATATTTTCAGATTATACTTGCACCTGACAAAAAATACGGTTCTAAACTGCGCAGCAAATTTAATGGTATTGAAAGCACTTTGAGTAGTTATATTGTCGAAAAAGGTGAAACAGACCGAACTTTTAAATTTAATAAAAGAGTAACCAATAAAAAAGAAACAATTGATGCTATTTTAGCCAACGAGTTATCAGAAATTCCTACCGCTTTGAAATACTGTTCTGATAATTTAATAGTGTTTAAATATAATATTCATTTTGGTTCTGGTAAACCATTGTTTGGAAAAGGCAAAGCAAACGAAGTTAAGGATGTCACTATTACTTTATTTGCTACTCTTCATTCTCTTGCTTTTGCTGATGGAACAAAAGTATCTTTTAAAACGGCAGAAAAGCCTAAGATTGTAGAAGCAGTAAAGCCTAAAGAAAATACGAACGCTGCCAATAAAAAATCTAAGACTAAGGCAAAACCAAACAAAAAATCAGCTTCAAAAAATACTGGCAGTTCGAAAGCGGAAAAAACTCAGAATTCTGCTGTCAATAACGAATTGGCCCCAAGAAGCGATGCAGAGCTTGATGATGATCTGGGCGCAGAAGTCGTATTTATTACTGGTGCTGCAGATTCTCTGAAGTATGATAGTGCTTCTGCACCAAGAAAAGATTCCGAATTAGATGAAGACCTTGGCGGAAATTAATTTTGATTTAACAGGACTATTCTGAATCCAAAATCTATCTGTGCCGGTATTTCTCTGAATTCCCTATGGTTTGCTGCACGGCATTCCTTAGCTTTTGTCTTGAAGCTTCCACCTCTGGCAACTCTGGTGTTATGCTGCTTTCCAAATAATGTTATATCAGCGCCTTTATCGCTGCACCATTCCCAGACGTTTCCATGCATATCATGGATTCCCCATGCATTGGCAATCTTTTTTCCTACCGTCTGTATTTTTTCTGAGGAATTTGCTTCATACCATGCCAATTGATTTAATACCTGGTCTTCAGCATTTAGATTAACAAGATTTTTACCATTATTTAAAGCTGTTGTGTATCCGGAACGACAAGCATATTCCCATTGTTCTTCGGTTGGTAACGCGAAAATTGTGCCTTCTGGTCTGCTGCTTTGAGTTAATTCATTAAGCTTTTCGCAGAATTTTTGTGCATCTGACCAGCTGACATTGTGAACAGGCAATTTATCACCTATTTCTGCTGATGGATTATTGCCCATTATTGTAAAATATTGTCCCTGAGTTATTTCGTATTTACCAATAAAAAATTCTTTTTCAAAATTAATCTGTTTTTGAACTTCTCTATCTGTGTGACAGGGTTCACTAGCCGGGCTTCCCATAGTATAGGTTCCTGCAGGACAACATATTAATGGGAATTTAATATTTTTTACTGCAATGGATATTTTTTCACCAGCTTTATGGTTAGCAGGGAACGATGAGGCCGGGTCGATTTCGTCAGCTGTGGATTCGTTAGAAGAAGTGGGTGTAACAGCTGCTTCAACAGTTAATTGAGTGGTTGTTGCTTCTGTTGTTGTTTTAATAAGTATTACTCTAAAACCGGAGTTTGAAGAAAATGAATCTGTGGAAAATTTATTTGATACAAGTTTTTTATGATTTTCGTCAGGTAGCTTAAATTCATAACCTTCAGGTCTGGTATCACTCGTTATTTCATTGAGTCTTTCGCAAAATTCAGATGCTATTGTCTCAGAAATGTTTTCTACTGGTGAATCATTCTTCAGGTTATCTGAAGGGATTTCTCCCATGATTTCTTTATAAAGCGCCTGGGTTGTATTGTATTTGCTTATATAAAAATCATTGTTAGTGTTATTATCGTTTTTTGTTGCCGGGCACTTGAGCATTTCAAGGGTAATGCCGGAACTGATTTCTAAATCCAGATTAACTGATTCTGTATGTGCAAACGTTGGAAAGGCTAATAGAGTTATAAGCATTAAATAATATTTTCTCATAATATTACTCTCTTTTATTCTATTTTTGTGCCGCATGTAGCACAGAAGGCAGCGCCTTCGAATATTTTTTCACCACAATTTGGGCAGAATTTGATTTTATTACTTAAATCTTCTTTTGAAGAATCTGTAGTTTGCTCTATTGGAATTGTGGGTTTTTCTGTTTCAACTTCTTCATGAGGTTGTTCTTCGATGATTGTTTTTTCTTCTTTTATAGGTTCTTTTTCTTCCACAGAAGGATTGATTTCTTCTGTAGATTGATTTTGAGTAGTTGATTCTTGTTCTAATTCTTGTTTTAATTCCATATTTTGATGAATTGTATTTGTTTCAGCGTTATTTAATTTTTTTGCTCTGACAATTATCCAGATACATGCTGCTATAAAAATAAGGCTAGCAATAAAATAAAGCTTCTTTGAATCGTCATTGGATTCATTTTGAGCTTCTGATGTAAGTGAATTTGAAGCATTTATAGAATTAGTTTTTTCATCCGGTTTTGCCGGTTTTGCAGTAGTTTCACTATTCGTTTCCTGCTGGTCTGAAATAGTTTGTGGTTTTGTAGGATTTTCGTTGTTTCCAGAAATATTATTGTCTTTTTCCTGAGTGTAAGCGGTGGAAACATTTTGAGGAATGACCAGACTTTCGAGACTCCAGGAAGTTCCATCTGTATAGGTTACAGAATTTAAGGCTGCAAAAACCGTAACACTTAAAATTTCCTCTGTATTAATAGTTTGATTATTAATATTTTTGCATTTATATGTAAAATCAAAAGTGCGTTGCATTAATCGGTCTGAATAAAGGGTTAACTCTTTGGGTGCAATACCTGTTGTAAATAAAAAATTAGATTTTATGTAGGCTTCTGTTGATGCATTTCCGGTAAAAGTATCTGAATTTATATGATAATTTATTTCAGAGGTTAATTCCGGAATTTCTATATAGAGCCAATGTTTGCTAGCAGTTTTTGTGGAGCTAAGATTAATTTTGCCAGATATGGCTAAGGAATTTATATGTGTTTTTTCTTCGTTTTTGTTGGTATTAAGGTTGAAGGTAATTGGTGTGTCATATAATTTAAGAGGAATATTTATTGTTTGAAAAAAATTGCTCTTTTTGTTTCCTGTTTTTATAAAAAGGCCGACAAGTGTAATATCTGCCTGTGAAACAACTTTTTTTTCAAGGATTATTTTATTGAAATTCTTATAGCTTATCCATTCGTCATCAGCATAACAAAACTGACAAAAGCATGTAAGCAAAATAACTGATATGATTAATATTTTTTTCATAGCCCTTTACTCCTATTTACTAAACTAAAATAAAATAATTATTAATGCAATAGGTAATATAGAGGGCGCCTTTGGCTAGAAGGGCGCCTTCGGCTACCAGGGCGCTTCGCTAGGAGGGCGCGCTGATTTATCTCTTTACATTTGATAATATTTTGGGCTATTGCTTTGTGGCTTTTGTTTGATGTACAATGCTTCAAATTTATTAGATTTTAGTTATTTGGAGTTTTCTGATGAAAAAATTAATAATAGCCTTTGTTGTTGGTGCTGCAATCGTTTGGGGAGTTATGTCCCTATTTACTAAACAGTCTGCCGGTGATAAGAAAAAGGCAGGCGCTCGTGGCGGCCAGGTTGTTGTTGCTATCGAGACTGGTAATGTTACTCATGGCGACATGAATGACGAAGGAGTTTTTTCAGGTTCTATTGAAGCAGATTCAAAATTTCAGGTTTCTCCAAAGATTTCTGGTCGTATAAAGAAGATTAATTTTAATATAGGCGATACCATTCAAAATGGTGATATTGTTGCAGAGCTTGACGACGAAGAATTGATTCTTGCTGTAAGACAGGCTGAATCAGCTCTCGAAATTGCTAAGGCTAATTATAATGAAAGCGGCGAATTACTCCAGATTTCCAAAAAAGAATATGAACGTGTTCAGACAATGCGTAAACAGAAGGTTGCTTCTGAAGTTGAAGTAGAAAATGCCAGTGCTGATTTTAAAACCCGTTCAGCAAAGCACATGGTAAATAAATCTCAGTTGGCTCAGAGTGAAACATCACTAGCTCAGGAAAAGCTGAAATTAGACCATTCAAGAGTAGACGCTTCCTGGAATGGTGGTTCTAACAGCAGATTTGTAGCAGAACGCTTCCTTGATGAAGGCGCTATGATTAATGCAAATACTCCGCTTATTTCTGTTATTGATATTGATAATCTAAAAATCGTTATTGATGTTGTTGAACGCGATTATTTCAAGATTTACAAAGATATGGATGCTACAATTCTTCCGACTGCTCTTCCTGGAAGAAGCTTCAAGGCTAAGGTTTCAAGAGTTGCTCCGATGCTGGATGAAACCTCTAGACAGGCTAGAATTGAAATGACTATTGATAATAAAAACCATGAATTGAAGCCAGGTATGTTTATTAGTGCCAGAGTTATTTATGGAACCCATAAGGATACTACAGTTGTTCCGATAGAAGCTTTGGTTACACGTAATGACAAGGATGGTGTTTTTGTTGTTGATGAAGCAGCAAAGATAGCCAGGTTTGTTCCAGCTACCATTGGTTTTAAGAGCACAACTCAGGTTGAAATTATTGAACCTGCTATTAGCGGCAGAGTCGTAACTCTTGGTCAACACCTTCTTGAAGATGGTATGGCAATCAGAATTCCATCTGATGAAAAAGCTAACGGGAGTGTAGCTAACAAATGAAACTATCCAGTCAATCAGTAAGACACCCCATCGGTGTTACAATGGTTACGCTGATGGTAGTTATTTTTGGTTTTGTTTCCCTTTATAAGCTGCCAGTAGACTTGATGCCAGATATGACCTTCCCGATGATAAGCGTATCTGCAACCTACGAAAATGCCAGCCCGACAGAAATTGAAACTCTTATTACAAGGCCGATAGAACAGGCTATTGCAGCTGTTTCAGGCGTTGAAGAAATTTCCTCAAGCTCAAGCGAAGGCAAAAGCTCTGTTCGTATTTCCTTTGCGTGGGGAACCAATCTTGATGCTGCCACAAACGATGTTCGTGACCGTATCGACCGTATTATTAAGAGATTACCTGATGATATCGACAGGCCGCAGATCCGTAAATTCGACTCAAATGCTACGCCAATTCTTGTTCTTGGTGCATCTAGTAATCTTGACCCGGTTAAGATGCTTGATTTGATTGAAAATCAGGTAAAATACCGCATTGAAAGAATTGACGGTGTTGCTTCCCTTGATGTAATGGGTGGTAACCAGCGTGAAATTCAGGTCAGACTTAATATAGATAAAATCAAGGCTTTAAATATAAGCCCCGAACAGATTGTAAGCAGAATCAAAGCAGAAAACATCAATCTTCCTGCTGGTATGATTGAATCAGGTAATTATGAAATCAGATTAAGAACTCCTGGTGAATTTGAAACAGTAGAACAGATTGACCGCCTCGTTATCGCTACTAATGGTCAGCAGGTTATCCGTCTCTGTGACGTTTCAGATGTTGTTGACCATTGGGAAAAGAAGCGCAGCGTAGTTAGAATTAACGGCCAGCCCGGTGTTCGTATTTCTATTAGCAAGCAGTCCGGCGCAAATACTGTTAATGTTGCTAAGGCTGTTAAAAAAGAAGTTGAACTTATTAACCGCGAAATTCCTCAGTTGAAGCTTAACCCAATCGTTGACAGCTCTAAGTATATTCAGCGTTCTGTTGATAACGTAAGCTCTTCTGCTATTCTCGGTGGTATCCTTGCTGTTGTTATTCTTCAGCTTTTCCTGGCAAACCTCGCCAGCACTGCTATTATTGCTGTTGCTATACCTATATCAATCATTGCAACTTTCACTTTAATGTATTATTTCGGTTTTACCCTGAATATTATGTCTCTCGGTGGTGTTGCTCTCGGTATCGGTATGCTTGTAGACAACTCAATCGTTGTTCTTGAAAATATTTTCAGACACAGGGAAAACGGTGTTCCGATTATTGAGGCTTCTATAGATGGCGCTGCTGAAGTGGCTATGTCAATTCTTGCTTCAACTCTTACTACAGTTGTTATATTCCTGCCGTTGCTCTTTGTTGAAGGTGTTGCCGGTGTAATGTTCAAACAGCTTGCTTACATTGTCGCCTTCTCTCTTGTCTGCTCAATGGCAATTTCTCTTACAATCGTTCCTATGATGACCTCTGTATTCCTGAAGAAGGTTGTAACTAAGGAAGAAAAAGCAAACCAGAAACAGGGATGGTTTAAACGCTTCTCTGATGGTCTGGTCGGAATTATTCTGAAAGCACAGGACTGGCTTCTTAATAAGGTTTTGAATAATAGAACGGCAACATTCTTTGTATTAGGTTGTCTATTAGCTTTCTCTATATGCTTGATTAAGTTAATAGGAACAGAATTCATGCCTTCTGCTGATGAAGGTGAAGTCAGAGTTACCGTTGAAATGGAAGAAGGTACAAGACTTACTCTTGTTGATGAAACCTTCAAAAAAGTTGAAGATATTATCGAAAAGAAGGTTGGTAACATAAAGGAAAATATGTTTACTAATGTTGGCGGTGGTAGAAGCAATTCTGTTAACACTGGCGATATCCGTATTCCTTTAGTTGCCGCAAACAAGCGCAGTAAGAGCAGTGCACAGCTTGCTGCAGAACTTAGAAAAGACCTCAGTGGTATTCCCGGCACTGTTATAAGAACCCGTGAAGGTCAGGGTATGTTTATGATGCGTATGGGTTCCGGTTCTGATAAAGTTCAGGTTGAAATCCGTGGTTACGACATCGAAACAGCAGATGCTCTCGGTGCTGAAGTTGCAAAGCTTGTTAAGGAAGTTCCAGGTATCACAGATGTTAAGCTTTCACGTGAAAAAGGGGTTCCTGAACGCACTATCGTAATTGACCGTGAAAAGGCCGCTGACCAGAAGCTTACTGTTAATGCTATATCCACATTCCTCGAAACTATGATGTCTGGTAGAAGCGCTGGTAACCTTCGTGATGGCAGTGATGAATACAAGATTCTTGTAAAAGCTACAGATGCTGAATACATGAATCTTGATGAAATTCTGAACATGGTCATTACCAATTCTGCTGGTAAGCCTGTTATGCTTAGAAACGTTGCCAGACTTGAAAGCAAAATGGGTCCGACAATTATTGAACGCCGTAACCAGGAACGCATACTTACACTTTCTGCTGATGTTGAAGGCCGTTCTTTGAGTTTCGTCATAGATGATGTAATGGACAAGATAAAGGAAATCCCATTGCCAGAAGGATTTGCTATTACAATGGTTGGTGATTACGAAGATCAGCAGGAAGCTTTCCTTGAATTGGCCTTCGGTTTTATATTGGCTATTGTTCTTGTTTACATGGTAATGGCTATTCAGTATGAATCCTTTAGAGACCCTCTGATTGTTATGACAACAGTTCCTCTTTCTCTCATCGGTGTTATGCCACTGCTTTATTTCAGTGGAACTACATTCAACGTTCAAAGCTTCATTGGATGTATCATGCTTGGTGGTATCGTTGTTAATAACTCAATTCTTTTGGTTGACCACATGAACGAACTTCGCAAAAAGAATCCAGACATGGATTTGATTGCGGCCGCCAAGGAAGCTGCTTCCAACCGTTGCAGACCAATCCTCATGACTGCTTCGACTACAATTCTCGGTCTCATTCCGTTAGCATTGGGAATTGGCGAAGGTGGCGAAATGCAGGCTCCTATGGCAAGAGTTGTTATAGGTGGTCTCACCTGCGCTACTTTCATTTCTTTACTTATTATTCCGTTGATTTATATTGAATTCGATAAAGCCTTCGGAAAGAAAAAGGAGGCAAAAGAAGCATGAAAAACAAAAGTCTTTTATTGATATTGGCTTTATCCGCACTTTGCAGTCCTGCTTTTGCAGAAGAAGACATTGTTGATGGCAAGGTTGTAATTACAAAGGGTGAAAAAGTTAATCTCGATGTAATCAGGAACATTAAACAGAAAGATATTGGAACCAGGCCTGTAATAACTTTAATTGCACAGGAAGATAACTCCGCTACTCTCTCTACATATGAAGTAGAAAAAATAAATAGAAAAGTAAACCTTGGCGTATGTGACATCTTTGAAAAGAATGATAATGCTTCATTTACTCTTTCTATCAGAGATGCCGTAAGCATGACTATTGATAATAACATCGCTTTGAGTATGCAAAAGCTAGACCCGGAGGTTTATGCAACAGATGTAGAATCAGCAAAGGCAGAATTTGATACTTCTATTTCTGCTGAAATTCAGGCTTCAGACAAGCATAGCAAGAGTATTGACCAAAATGACGTTATCAAGCCCGGTAGCAATCATGGCACTTCAGCTTCTGTTGAAGTATCAAATAAATCTACTTCAGGCATACAGACTACAATAGGTGCATCAGTTAACAGAAGCAAGACTAACAGCCCGTCCAGCCTTTATGCAAGCCGCATTGGTATTGATGTAACAGCTCCATTGATGCGCGGTGCAGGCCGTGAGGTAAATCTTGTAAGCTTGAGAAAAGCGGAACTTGACCTTGACTGGTCCAAGTATGAGCTTTACGGGTATGTTCTTGATTTAATCAGTGAAACAGAAAAGAAATACTGGGATTACTACATGAAGCTTGAACAGTTAAAGATTGTTCAGGAATCATTAGAGCTTGCTGAGCAGCAGCGTGAAGAAACAAAGAAGCGTGTTGATGTTGGTAAAATTGCAGAGTCTGAATTGGCGGCCGCTGATGCAGAAGTTGCTCTTTGTCAGGAAGACCTTATTGATGCTGAAAGTAATGTTGTAACCTCTGCTGTATCTTTTCTTCGCAGTATCAACCCGGATTCTGATGATTTCTGGAATAAACGTCCAAGCTTAAAGAGTGTTCCAAAGCTGAGAGAATTAGATAAATACGATTATAATCTTCAGGATTGTATAAACGACGCTTTGACTCTCAGACCGGAACTTCGTCAGGCTGAACTTGAACTCAGAAAGAATAAGCTTGATGTTGTAGCAAGCAAGAATGGCATGCTTCCAAAGCTTGATTTTTTCCTTACATTAGGAAAAACAGGTTATTCTGATTCTTTTAAGGGCTCAGAACCTAGTTTGAATCACAAGGAACCTTTCGATTCTGCTGTGGGACTTGTTTATCAGTATAATCCTAAACGTCGGGCTGAAAAAGCTAAGCTTAACAGAGCCAATCTGAATGTTAAACTGAAGAAAGATTCTATAAAGAATCTTGAACAGATTATAAAAGAAGATGTAATCAAGGCCTACATTGAAATTAAGCGCGCCAAGGAACAGCTTGTTGCTACAAATGCTACAACACAACGTCAGGAAGAAAAACTCAGAGTTGAAAACGTAAAATTCGACGTTGGTAAAACTACAGCATTTCAGGTTGCTCAGGCACAGCGTGATCTTACAGAAGCTAAGCTTGCAAAAATCAAAGCTGTTGTAAGCTTTACTACAGCTAAGACCGATTTGCTTCGTGCCACAGGCCTCCTCTTGAAATTCCGCGGTATCGAGATTGCTGATAAGTGATTTTTTGGGGGCAGCATTGCCTAACCTTGTGCTCGCTCTTTAATGCACTATTCATAATGCATAATTGAGTGTTTTGATTTTGTGCTACTTGGCGTGGGCAGGGTACTGATATAATGAATGAGCCTACGGCTGTGAATGAATTGGCATAGCCTAAGCTCATTCATTTGCTTTTTCTAGGGTCTGTTTTTCTATAAATCAGATTTACTAACCAAATCAGCATTAAAGCGAGAATTATATAAATGACAGCTGCCGAGAATAGTGGAACAAAAGCGTCAAAGGTTCTTGTTCTGATAATATCTGCTACTTTACTGAGGTCTGGCACCGCGATATAACCTACTATGGCAGTACCCATTATCAAATCTACCAGAACATTTTTATATAAAGGAATGAAGTGCCTCAGAGCCTGTGGCATTATAACCTTCAGGTAGGCTTGCAGTTTAGTATAACCTAGGGCGATAGCAGCTTCGCATTGTCCTTTATCGATAGCATCAACAGATACAATCGTAAGGTCGTATACTGTTCCACACATAATCAAGGTGAACAGAATTATTGAGACTGCCAGAGAATTGATTTCAACAGAACTGAAGATGATATGATAAAAAATCAGAAGCAGAACAACAACAGGTGTTATGTGAAGAATGGTAAAAATATTCTTTACAATATTTTTAAACCATTTTCCTGTATTGATAGCAATCGCATAGACAATAACTCCAAGTATGGTGCCCATGAAGGCTGATGCCAGGGTAATAAGAATAGTATTCAGCAAGCCTTCGAGATACATTTCCCATCTGTTGTCTTCTATAAATGTTCTTCTAAGACTATCTTTAAGTGAGAAATTACTGGTAATTTCGGCCAAAGGGTCTTTTATGACAACAACAAATGGACTGTGTAAATGAGGCTGAGAAACTACCTTTGTTTCATATAATATGTCTTCTAGCATGAGTAATATGATGTAAAAGTAAATGTTATTTTTATTGATTGATATAGAAATATTTTATAAACAGCATTCTTTATAAATTATTTAATTTTTCAGCGCATGTATATAGAGTAAAGACAAAAAGCTACGATTAGCAGAAAACCTGTTAATAGAATAATTGCTACGCGTTTGGGGCTGCTTTTTCCGTTAAGTTCCATGTTAAGTTTTGTTGCTTTATCTTCTGTTAGTTTGATTATGTTAAATGTTTTTTTGTGTTCGCCCGGAATATCAGTAATATTGAGCATTTGGGTTTTGTCACAATGCTTTGCTGGTATTTCAAGAATGTCACACAGTATATCAAGGCGTCTGCTGTCTTCTATATATGAAATGGAATTGTTTGTTCTTTCCATAATCTTTACTGTTTTGCCAGAAGAAAGAAGCGCAATGATTTCTGTTGCAAATTGCGGGGTAACTTCGTTTGTTGCTGTTTCACCGTTTATTGTTACTGTTTTTACGTATGGGTCTGGTTGTTGAGCTATGAAAACAGTTGTAGTTCCCATTTCGGCAATTTCTCTGACGTCTGTTTCAGGGCTTTTGTATAATTGTATTCCTTTGAGCATGGCGATGAAATAAAATTTACCTCGGCCAAAGTCATATACGGAATAATCCTTGGTTGCGAAGGTTATTGCACCGATTGCAACCATTACAATGCCGGTTATTGGAATATATGATGGTATTGGAAACCGGTTTCCTAATTTGAAGTATACAATAAGCAATAATAAGCCTATGATAAATATTATTTTAAGAGGTGAATTGCTGATTGATGATGTTGGAAATAATACTCTGTCCTTGTCTATTTCTGCATTTATTTTTCTACTGTTTATGGCATTCTCTAGAATGCCTCTTATTTCTTCAACTGTTCTCATTTTTTTACCTCTTTGAATCCACAGATTAACTTCGATTTTCTATGGCAAACTATTGCGTTGTGCGGATTATAGCACAATTCCCTAAAAAGTTCATAGGCATTTTAACTTAGGACGCCCTCCAGCGCAGCGACTCTCAAATCATGGATTATTTATGCTTGCGTTATATGTATAATATGTGTATGTTTTAAATATAAGTGAGGAATAAATATATGGCGAAGGTTAATACTAATATTAGTCTTGATGCTGATCTTAAAAGTTCTGCTCAACAGTTGTTTGCTGATTTAGGCTTGGATTTTTCAACAGCTATTACTATTTTTTTAAAGCAGGCTATAAAACTTCGTGGTTTACCATTCCCTGTCACTCAGGAAATTCCTAACAACGAAACCATTGCTGCATTGAACGAATATTATGAAATGCAGGCAAATCCCAAGAAATATAAAAGATATTCTAATTTTAAGGAAGCAATGGATGAGGTTTTAAAGGATGCTTGATGTTGTTCTTTCAAACCAGTTTAAAAAAGATTTGAAGTTAGCAAGTAAACGTGGTTATGACTTAAATCTGCTGAATAATGTTGTTGAAAAACTAGCAAACGAAGAAGTTCTAGATGCAAAATACAAGGAACATGAATTATCTGGCAATTATAAAGGTTTTAAAGAGTGTCATATTCAACCGGATTGGCTTCTTGTGTATAGAATAAATGGTAATGATTTGTTCTTGTTTCTTTCGCGAACAGGTACACATTCTGATTTGTTTTAGAGCTTTTTGAGGGGTTGTTTGAATTGTGTGTGGATTTGCCTGCTGCTCATAAAAACAGTTGTTGTTACTGTCACAACAACTGAGCATATCTATATGTCAGATAATTATTCGTATATTAAATTATTTGTTTCAAGAATTATGAATTATTAGTTGTGACATTTATGGTATAATGCTTACAGAGGTGAAGAAATGGGCATTTATCTGAATCCAAACAACGAAGGTTTTAAACAGTCTATCAATTCTGAAATATATATTGATAAAACTGGTCTGATTGGTATCACAAATAAAAAGCTTGATAGTAAGCAGAAATATATGTG
>JAZRWI010000099.1:0-34140 GCA_045599645.1 Candidatus Avigastranaerophilus sp. | reverse complement strand
GAAAGAGGCTGGTCATGGCAATAACCGTTTACCATGGTTCAACAGTAGAAATACGCAAGCCTGATATTACTTTTTCCAAGAAATACGTTGATTTTGGGAAGGGCTTCTATGTTACTACGTTTCAAAAACAAGCAGAAAGATTTTTTTACTATGTGATAAAACGCAAAACTTTTAAATTTTAAAAGTTTTGCGTTTTGAGACTGTTCTAAATTTTTTCTAAAATATCGTCGTCAAGAAGAAAATCTAATAGATTCAGTTGTATGTAGCCTTTTCCTAGATTAGTAAAAGGTGAATTATCTAAGGTAATTATTATTTTTTTATAACCGTCATCTAATTTTGAGAAAGCCGACAATTCTCTTTCTTTTGTCTGGGTATTTTCTAGTGAATAGCATACTTGGATATAGTATGTTTTATCAATAAGACTTTTTACCAAAAAATCAATTTCTTTATCATGATTTTTACCTATATCAACGATATAATCCCTACGAAGCAGATCTAAGTAAACTATATTTTCTATAATATGGCTCATTTCGGTCTGTCTGAAATTAATTCTTGAGTTCCTGATTCCCAAGTCGCAGACATAGTATTTATTCTGGGTTTTTAGATATTCTTTACCTTTTATATCATAGCGGGCAGCCTTGTAAAAAAGAAACGCGTCGCAAATGTGTTGTAGATATCTAGTGATTGTTTCGTTATCTATTGTTTTGAAACCTTGGCTTTTTAGTGTGTTTGTTATTTTATTAGCAGAAACATAGGAACCGATTGACGAACAGAGAAGATTTATTACAGATGAAAATAGTGCTTCGTTTTTTATAGCATATCTGTCTATCATATCTCTAGTTACTACTGTTTCACAAATCATCTTCAGATAATCCGCTTTATCTTTATTGTTACTTTCCTGGGCAACAAATGGTAAACCGCCGAAGAAAACATATTCTTTGAAGGCGTCCTGTTTGTTTATACCTTTGTATTCGTAATATTCACAGAAGGAAAATGGAAAAACCTTTATTTCAATACCTCTGCCTCGAAAAATAGTATTTATTTCGCTAGACAAGAATTTTGAATTTGAACCAGTTATGTATAAGTCTGTGTTATATTCGCTTTTAATAGAGTTGACAACATCTTCAAAACCGTCTACCAACTGGATTTCGTCAAGAATAATATAATATCTGCCTTCGCTCTTTATCTGCTTTGTCAGATACTTATATAGCTTTGTTGAGTTTCTTAATGATTCCCATTTCTTTAAATCAAAGGAAATGATAATAATTTTTTCCTCAGAAATACCATTATTTACGAGAAAATCTTTGTATATTTCTTTTAATAATACAGATTTGCCGCATCTTCTTACACCGGTTATGATTTTGACAATATTTTTATCTTTATATCTAATAAGTTTTTCTAGGTATTTTGGACGATTAATATACATAATTTGACCTCTATATATTATAACCCCAAAACGCAAAACTTTCAAAAATTAAAAGTTTTGCGTTTTGATATCAATGTCAAATTGTTTATGCTTATGGGCTCGTAGGTTCAAAATCCAACCCTTGCTATTTGAAATAAGCCCCCGGAAAATATTTAAATAAAAAGGGACTTGTATGATAAAAAGATAAACCGATTTGTTGTAAGGAATTATGTTAGAATGAATCCTTGGGCTTGTTGACCACAGGTGGTGGCAGCAATTCTTCGAGAGGTTGCTGAACAACTGGTTCTGGAATCGGGCATCTTGGAAACTGGTCAGCTATATACATGCCTTTAAAAATCTGTATACGACCGTTACCGGTATCTAATACGTAAAGGTCACCATTTGGTCCGAATTTTACATCATGAGGCTTAATAAATTTACCATTACCTGTGCCAAATCCGCCTATAATCTGTCTAAGCTTTCTTTGTGGGTCTAATATCAGGATTTTGTGATTGCCGGTATCAGCAATGGCCATCCAGCCATTCTTGGCAACGTCAAAACTATTGGGATAATACATTTTGTATTGTTCCCATTCGATGATTTCTTCTTTTTTCTGCATGGTATTTTCAAATACCAGAATTCTGTGATTGCCGTTGTCGCAGACGTAAATGTCACCGTTGTTATCAACCCAGACTCTTGTGGGATTCTTGAACTGACGATAATCACGGCCACTCATGTGGTGCATGTGACCAAGACGTTGCGATGGCTTAAGGTCTGTATCGAAAATCTGTATTCTATTACCCTGAACACGCATTCTCTGACCCCAATCCAATGGAAAATCCCTGAGGTAATTGCCTCTCGGTTCGGTGGTGTAAATTCTTCCTGCACAGTCTGCATCAATACCTAGCGGGTAATGGAAATAACCATCCTTCCAGCCTTCCTGTCCAAGAATGAATCTGACTTCGCCATTGAGCTTCATAGCTTTGATTCTGTGGTTGCCAGTATCTGCTATAAGCATTGTTGCTGTGCCTAACCAGCCTACACCTGTAGGCAGATTGAAATGGTCCATAGGAATTTTGTCTGCGTTTCTGATTCTGCTTTGTCCATGCTGATAGGCTCTACCGGCAAGATAATTAGGTGCCGGGTATCGACTGCTTATATAGTCATCTTCGCGATATTTATCGTTTGAATCACCAGGAGTAATCATGTTGTCCCATGGCCATAGGTCACCATAGATCATTACCAATGAAAGCGGCATTGTAGCCAGAGCGTCGGCATTAACTTCGTAAAGCTTCAATCTGTTGTTGTGGGTGTCGGTAACAGCCAAAAGACGGCCATCAGGTGAAAAACACATTCCTTCCGGCTTGAAGAAATCCTGATCGCCTTTCCCGGTTTTGGCTAGTGAAGTATAAAAATTATAAACGTGACTCGGCACAGTTATGTCTGCGTAAACCACGCTGATAAAGCATATTGTAAATAATACTGTCAGTAGGAAGTAATTTCTTTTCATAACTTGCATTATAGAGTAAACCTAAAAACTTATCAATACCCACTATATTGCTACAATCATATTAAATACGGCATATAAAATACCCAGAACATGAATTATAGCGATCTTGTCTTTTCTGAATTTGTGCCACCATATAAGATTCTTGCAGCAAATAAGCGAGAAATAGCTTTTAGTAATTATTTGGAAGTGACAGGTTGTGGAATCTTCCGAATACTATGATGAAATAGAACATATTCTCACTAAAAGCGACTAATCAAACTTTTTGAGAACAAGTTTTGTTTATTTAAAAATTAGGTCGTTTATGGTATCTTTAGAAAAAATTTTAATTGGAAAAAATAATGGCTAAACCAAAGACAAAATATGTTTGCCAGAAATGCGGCCAAAGCTTCCCCAAATGGCAGGGGCAGTGTTCTGGCTGTGGCGAATGGAATACTCTGGAAATGGAAGTTGAGCAGCCTGCTGAAAGACGCATGCCTGTTCAGACCTCTGGTAGTATTTCTGTAATACAGACTCTGAATGACGTTGCTGTTGAAAACACAAAACGCTGGCCTACTGGTATAGATGTTTTTGACGAATTGATTGGCGGCGGACTTGTTCCTGGCGGAATCACCCTTATTGGCGGTGAACCAGGGGTTGGTAAATCTACCTTCATGCTTCAGCTTATTTCACGTTTAGGGGTTAATATAAAGCCAGTTGCTTATGTTTCTGGTGAAGAATCTGCTACACAGATTAAACTGAGAGCGGAAAGACTTCGCATTGGAAACGGCGGCGACATTATTCTCGTATCTGAACAGAATCTTGATTCGGCTTTAAACGGCCTGGCTTCTTATTTGCCAAGAATGCTTGTTGTTGACTCTATCCAGACTGTCTATACCCCCCAGTTAGAAGCAACTCCTGGCTCTGTTTCCCAAATCAGGGAATGTGCAGCTATTATTACCAAGTATGGCAAAGACAGAAATCTGCCTGTATTCATTGTCGGGCATGTAACAAAAGAAGGCTCCATAGCAGGCCCGAAAATTCTTGAGCATATAGTTGATACTGTTCTTTACTTTGAAGGTGAAATCAATTCTAATTTCAGAATTCTTAGAGTTTTCAAGAATCGTTATGGCGCAACAGGCGAGGTTGCTGTATTTAATATGACAGAAAAGGGCTTAAGCCCTGTCGTGAACCCGTCAGATCTTTTTGTAAGTCAGAATCGGGCAGATGTTTCAGGAGTTATTGTGACACCTGTTATGCAGGGTTCTAGATGTATTCTTACAGAAATTCAGGCATTGGTAACGCAATCATTCCTGGAAGTTCCAAGAAGAGTAGTGGCCGGCGTCGATTATAATAAACTGAGCCTTATTTTGGCGGTTCTTGAAAAGCATGCTGGTATGAAATTCTACAACAGAGACGTTTTTACAAACGTTGCTGGTGGAATGAAGCTTAACGAGCCTGGTGGCGATTTGGGACTTGCTACAGCTCTTGTCGCAAGCTTTCACGATAGACCTGTTCCACCTGATGTCATGCCTGTCGGCGAAATTACTCTGGCTGGCGAAATCAGGCCTGTTGCTCAGATTAATCGCAGAATTACTGAAGGAAGACGTTTCGGTTTCAAAAAATTTGTTGTTGCTGAAGGAACCGAAATTAATGATGAGCGTGGTATAATAAGAGTCAAAACAGTCAGGGATGCCATGAGGGCTATCTTTGATTGAAACCAAGAAAGGTAAATATTATGAAAAAGATAGTTGCTTTATGTTTAATGTTCGGTCTGTTGGCTACTGTTGCAGAAGCTAAAGGTAAGCCATTTTATAAAGATGCAGATAAGCATGATGCTAATTATGTAAAATATATTCCTAAGAATAAGGCTGTTAAAATAGCTTATGAACAGGCTGGCATTAATGCTGATGAAGTTGCTATATGCCGTGCAAAGATTGATAGAGAACAATCTGGTCCTGTTTATGAAATTGAATTTATCGTTGGAAATACCGAATATGAATTTGATATTGACGCTGTTACTGGCGCTGTAATCGGTATGGAAGCAGATCAGACTGAAGGACCGCAGGGACCATATAATGGCTTTATAGGTGTTGACCAGGCAAAAAGCATTGCTCTTAATAATGCTGGTATTAAACCGGATGCCAAGATTGATTCTTTCAAGTGTGAACTTGATAGAGACGATGGCCTTATTGTTTATGAAATTGACTTCTTCTACAACGACAAGAAGTATGAATACGAACTTGATGCAGTTACCGGAAAGGTTCTTGAAGCTAACTAATATCTAGTTTATTGCTCAAGTTGCTTTTTCGCGATATAATACGCAGCTAAAAAGGGTAGGTGGTAAATATGAACGGACAAAAAAGCATGAATTTCAGAGGACTTATATTAGTCTTTGTTTTCTTATGTCTGTCTGTTAATATTGCACTTGCCCAAAGCGAAAAACTCAGCGTATTTGTCAGCATTCTTCCCCAGAAGTATTTTGCAGAGAAGCTTCTTGGAGAAAATGGCAATGTTGAAGTTTTAATAGGACCAGGGCAATCACCTCATACCTATGAACCTTTGCCGCAGCAAATGGGAAAATTGTCCCGTTCAGATATCTTTCTCACTGTCGGTATTCCATTTGAAAAGGCTTTGATTGGCAAGCTTGTTAGTCTTTGTCCAAATCTTAAGATTATTGCCTCAGATAATGGTATTGAAAAACGTATTATGACAGAAGAGCATACTCATCATGAAGAACATGGGCATCATGAACATCATGACGAGGGTGAACACCATCACGAAGAAGTTCGTCATCATGGGGTGGGTGAAAAAGATCCTCATTTCTGGTTGGACCCGGAAAAAGCTTTGATTATGGCTGGAAATATGGCAAAAGCTTTTGAAGAAGCCAAACCAGAATTACAGTCTTTAATAGAAGCTAACCTCGAAGGGTTAAAACAGGAATTAAGTTCCTTGAGTGATGAATTAAACAAGACATTGTTTCCATATAAAGGCCAGACAATGCTTGTTTTCCATCCGGCATTCGGATATTTTGCAGATAAGTTTGGGCTAGTTCAGAAATCCGTTGAAATAGAAGGTAAGGAACCAGCTCCTAAACAGCTGGCTGAGCTTATAAAAAATTGTCGTGCAGAAGGTATTAAAGTTATTTTTGTACAGAAGCAGTTTCCTGCTGCTACTGCAAAGACAATAGCTGATTCTATTGGAGGAAAGGTTGTTGCAATCGATCCATTGGCTGAGGATTATATTCAGAATCTGAAATCAATGGCAGATTTGGTTGCTGTTCCCGCTAATTAAGATGTCATCTGAAAATCCTGTTGTATGCTTTAAAAACGTTGATTTCTCCTACGATGGTAGTGAAAATCTCGTTCTTGAAAATA
Source organism: Candidatus Avigastranaerophilus sp. (assembly GCA_045599645.1). Lineage (GTDB taxonomy): Bacteria > Muiribacteriota > Ozemobacteria > Ozemobacterales > Ozemobacteraceae > RUG334. The sequence goes on along the minus strand of JAZRWI010000099.1, from coordinate 27,872 downwards.
TTAATCTTGAAGTCGATAAAGGCGATTTCGGCTGCATTGTTGGCCCAAACGGCGGCGGCAAGACTACCCTTTTGAGATTAATTCTAGGACTTAACAAGCCTTTGAGAGGAGAAGTTTCTATTTTTGGCGGTTCTCCGGATGAACAGCGACAAAAAATAGGATATGTCCCTCAGTTTTCAAAATTTGATTCTAATTTCCCAGTCAGCGTCTTAGACGTTGTTTTAATGGGCTGCCTTTGTAAGTCTTTCTGGTTTGGAAGATATTCAAAGGAACAGGCAAATCAGGCTATTGAAGCCTTGGAAACAGTAGGCCTGCAGGATTTTATCCATAGAAGCTTTGCGGATTTATCTGGTGGACAGAAGCAGAGAGCTTTGATTGCAAGAGCTGTAATGTCTCAGCCTGAGCTTCTTTTGTTGGATGAACCTACTGCTAGTGTCGATGTTCACGGTACAGAACAGTTTTACAATCTGTTCGCTGAAATGAATAAGAAGTTTACTATTCTTATCGTTTCTCATGATATTGGTTTTGTTTCATCACGCGTAAAAAGTGTAATCTGTGTTAGAAAAACTCTGCAGATTCATCCTGTTTCTGAATTGACAGGTGATTCTTTGCAGCATATGTATGGCCTTGATGTTCATTTAATCAGACACGACCATAGATGCAGTGAAAAGGGGCATATATGTCATCATTCTTAAAAGATTTAGTTGAATTGCCATTCCTGCAAAATGCCGTTCTTGCTGGAATTTTATGCAGCATCGGCGGTGGCGTTGTCGGTACTTATGTTGTTTTGCGCAGAATTACATATATTGCTGCTGCTATTTCTCACTGTGTGTTAGGCGGCTTAGGTGCAGCAAGATACTTTTCTGTTGTATATAATCTCACTTGGCTAAAACCGGTATATGGCGCTATTATTACCGCTTTGGCTGCTGCTCTTGTTATTGGCTGGGTCAGCTTGAAGGCTAAGGAACGCGAGGATAGTATCATCAGCGCTCTTTGGGCTGTTGGTATGGCGATGGGGGTTTTATTTATATATAAAACACCTGGTTATAACGAAGATTTAATGAATTACCTCTTCGGAAATATACTGATGGTTTCCAGTGAAGAGCTTTGGATTATCGGCGGTCTGGATTTGCTGACGATTATTCTTACTGCGTTGTTTTATAAACAGACGGTGGCTGTTTGCTTTGACGAGGAATACGCACGCACCAGAGGGGTTAATGTTGAATTCTACTACCTGCTTCTGCTGTGTATGACCGCTTTGACTGTTGTTTTAACTGTTAATGTCGTAGGCATTATCATGGTTATTGCCTTACTGACTTTGCCTGTAGCTATTTCTTCCCACTTTTTTAACAGAGTATGGAAAATCATGGCTGGCGCAACTGGTCTTGGCATGATTTTTACCTTTGTAGGCCTGGTAATCAGCTATGAACCAAATCTTCCTTCAGGTGCTGTAACTATAGTTATAGCCGGTGTTTTCTATCTGCTGACAATTATTTTAAGAATATTCAAGCATCGCAAGGTTTCTTAACTTATTCCGAGTGTTCCTAATATACTTGAAATCTCGTCTCAATAATGATATTCTGTCACCCTCGGAGTAGAATTAAATGATTTTTCAAATCCTTAGAACAATATTGGTTTTGGCTGGTACTATTACCGGCGTTTCTTTGGCATATTCAGCAGTAGACAATTATCCTGATATAGTCAAAGAAGCTATTCCTTTGGAAAACCCATATTTTGTTCTGGCTGCTTTATTAGGCTTTATTGGCTATCTTATCTGCTCAATGATTGGCCGCGAACTTAACGACTGGCTGGAAAAACGCATAGAAGAAACCAACGTATACGAACTGGCATGGAGCGCCATGGGGTTTACTCTCGGTATGGTCGTTGCAAACCTGTTGCTCATTCCTTTTTACATAATTATGTTTAAGGAAGCAGGGAAGCTTACCTCTAACGATCAATATATAAGCAGCCTTATACCATTGTTTTACCTGACATTGCCAATTCTGTTCAATCTTCTTTTTGCATATCTTGGTGTAAAGATAACCTTGAGATACAAAAGATACCAGAAAATGGCAAAAGGCGAAGAAATTAAGGTTTCACCGAAGATTGTTGATTCTACCGCTATTGTTGACGGAAGATTCGGCGAATTGTTCAGATTAGGCTTTATCGAAGGTAATATTCTGGTTCCCAACTTTATTATCGATGAATTGTTGTTTCTTTCAAACTCTGATAATCTTGATAAAAAAAATAGAGGGGTAAAAGGTCTGGATACTGTTGAAAGCTTGAAAAAAGCATTCCCCGACAGCTTTGTTGTTATAAATAATGACTTTGAAGAAGTAAGAGAAGTTGAAGGCAAACTTGTCAGACTCGCATCTGATTTAAAGGCTTCACTTATTACACAGGATTATAACACAAAGAAAATTGCTGAATTAGAAAATATAAAGGTTTTAAATCTGAACGATTTAACGAACGCTTTAAAGCCTGTTTTTGCAAGCGGTGAAGATGTAGAAATAAAAGTTGTTAAAAAGGGTAAGGAACCACAGCAGGGCGTTGGCTTTATGTCAGACAGTACCATGGTTGTTGTTGAAGACGGTGGCGAAATGGTTGGTAAGGTCGTTAAAGCAAAGGTTAATAATATTTTGCAGACTAGCGCCGGCAGAATCGTATTTTGTAGAATAGGTGAAAAGAAAGCTGAATAACAAGAGTTTATTCAGAGGTGTTTTTTATGGGTTTACAAGTAAAAGAGATTATGGATCGCAACCCTGTGGTTGTTTCTGAGGATATAACAGTTTTTGGAATTCGGGAAATAGTAATTTTACGACAGCCGGATTGTATTATAGTTACTGATTCTGAAAAAAAGATTATCGGGATACTGACAACTGCTCATTTGGCCGCTATTGGCGAAGTTGACAGTAACGAAAAAATATCTAACCTCATGATTCGTAAGTTTAAGCGAGTCAATTATAGCATGAGTGTTAGGGAAGCCGCTGCTTTGCTTTCTGCTAGCGAATTGGAAGCATTGCCGGTTGTTGATAATAATGATGAATTAGTAGGCGTTGTAACCTACAAGGATATTGTAAAAGACTTAGTTGAAGACCATGAAGAACAGGTCCTTACTCCTGAATGTGCCGTAATTTATCTGTCTATGACAAAAGACCCGGAACAGGAAGAATACTGGCTTCAGAAGGTTTCAAACAAGGGATATCGTGCCGCTATTACTCAGGTTGGCGCTACTTCCGAAAAGCTTCCGATTAAGCTGAGGGAAGCAACAATAGTTGCTGCTATTGCCCGTTCTGTTATTCGTGAAGACACTCGTGAAAAGTATGCTGTTAGTATGGCTGTCAGAGATATTTATACTCAGTGCTATGCTATTAACCCAGGCTTGGGCGGTGGATTTAAAGTTGCTATAGTCCGCGGTGAAGGGCGTATTGCTGTTGCCGCGTTCGGACATTGTGGTCATGCTCTTTCTAATGGTAATGAGCAAATTTTTATGGGGAGCAATATTATTTAAATGGCTGAAGAAATTCGCGTGCGCTTTGCGCCATCTCCAACAGGTTATTTGCATGTAGGCGGAGCTAGAACAGCTCTTTTCAACTGGCTTTGGGCCAGAAAGACCGGCGGTAAGTTCGTTCTTCGTATTGAAGATACTGACGAAGCCCGTTCAACCATTGAATCAGTAAATGGTATGCTTCATGATTTGACTTGGCTCGGTCTCGACTGGGACGAAGGTCCACTATATGGCGAAGGTATCGATCCTTTGAAACAGCAGAAGGGCGATAAGGGTCCATATTTCCAGTCTCAGCGCCTTGAAATATATCAGAGATTAGCTCATGAACTTATGGACAAGGGTGTTGCTTATCCATGCTTCTGTACTGACGAAGAACTTGAAGAAAAGCGCAAAAAGGCTGAAGAAGAACATAGAAGCGTTCATTATGATGGAACCTGCCGCAATCTGAGCAGAGAAGAAGCTCAGCGCAGAATTGATGCTGGTGAACCATATACCATCAGAGTTCGTGTTCCTCAGAAAGATTACGCTCTTGACGATGAAGTCCGCGGTCATGTTGAATGGAAAGCCGGAACATTGGGCGACTTCATTATTCTTCGCTCTAGCGGTATGCCGGTTTATAACTTCTGTGTTGTTGTTGATGACGCTCTTATGGGTATTACCCACGTTGTCAGAGCAGAAGAACATCTTACAAATACTCATCGCCAATTGATTCTTTATGAAGCATTGGGTTATAAACCACCTAAGTTCAGTCATGCTTCATTGATTCTTGGACCAGATAAGCAGAAGCTTTCTAAACGTCACGGTGCTACTGCTGTTGGCCAATATGCAGAACAGGGCTTCCTGCCGGATGCTATGATTAACTTCCTGGCTCTTCTTGGTTGGAACGAAGGCAATGACCGTGAAATCTATTCTGTAAAAGAATTGATTGAATGCTTTGAACTTGGTCATATCAGCAAATCCCCAGGAGTTTTTGACAACGATAAGCTTCTTTGGGTAAATGGTCAGCATTTACGTGCTTTGCCAGTTGAAGAACTCATTCCTATGGTTGCTCCATTGCTGAAAAAAGCTATGCCAGACGATAAGCGTCTTGATGATCCTGTTATCATGCAGAAGCTTGTTGGCTTGATTCAACCAAAGATGACTCTTCTTACTGACGCTCCAGATGTTGCAAAGACATTCTTTGAAGCCAGCCAGCCAGAAAATGAAGAAGCTGCTTCTATGATAGCAACTGAAAAGTCTCAGAAGCTTTTTGCTGCTCTTGCCGAAGAATTTGAAAAATGCGAATGGGTAAGAGAAGGCTATAATGCTGCTATTAAAGCTGCTGGTAAGGTAGCTGAAGTAAAAGGCAAAGACCTGTTTATGCCAATAAGGGTTAAGATTACCGGAACCTGCCATGGACCAGAACTTGTTGGTATATTGGATGTTCTTGGCCGCGAAGAAACAATAGCTAGATTAAAAGCTTGATAATTAAATAAAAATAGCTGTCTATTGATAAGACAGCTATTTTTGTATATGCTATTATTAGATAGATAATTTTACAGGAGTTGGGTCATATGAATTTTAAAAGATATCTATTGCCTGCTTTAATGGCTTTATTGCTTATATTCGTTTCAGTTGGTCATTCTTATGCTCAGGATGATTCAGAAAGCATACTTCCATTGGTTCTTGATATGTATAAATACGAACAGTATTTACCTGCAATAGATATTTTGGAAGCTGAACAAGAAAAACTGAAGGATGTTTTCAATTATTGGCTCTATCTTGGTTTGGCTTATCAGCGTACAAATCAGCTTGAAAAGGCTTTGTCAGCCTATGAAAAAGCTTCTAAGCTCAATGAAGAAGCTACCAATCTTGCAATAAGAATTAAAAACCTGAAAAAAGCTATTAACGATGCAGATATAACCCAGATAAAAGATTTCAAAACAGATAATGAAAAGGCCGCATGGCTTTTTGAACTTGCTGACGCTCAAAGAGATAACAAAGATAAAGAAGAAAAGGCTTTTAGAATCTTTATACAGGCCGTTGAATACAATATTCAGTATTTAAGCAATGATAAAGGTTTTGTTCGTTACGGTGTCGCTTATTACAAACTGAAAGTAAAAGAAAAAGCAGAATACTCAAAGCTTTTCTATGCAATATACAAATATTTTGAAGGTGAAATACCTGAAGCTTACAAGATTATTAAAGAATTTAAAAATAGTGATGAAGAAAAATCTTTGGCTATTCTGAAAATGGAAAATGAATACTTCAAAAAATTGGCTGAAGCAAGCAATGAAATGAAAGAGCTTGAAAAAGCAGAAAAAGAATATGCTAAGCAACAGAAGGAAGAATTGGAAAGAGCCAGACTTGCTGCATTGGAAAAAGAAAGTGCAAACACTGGTTCTACTACTGAAACCTCTAGCAATAAGCCTTCTAAAAAAGAAAGATCTACTGATATTAGAGAATTGGAAGAAGAAATTAACGAAAATACCTTTGGATATCGCAATGATAAATCTTTCTTGAAAAGCTATGCTAATGAAGTAGCAGAAATTAAAGCTGCTGAGTTTATGTCTGCAGGCGATGTGAAAACCAAGAAAGAACTCATATGGGAAATGGGGCATACTGGTTCTCAGTCTGAAAGTGTAATGAATTGCATTATTGAAGGCATCAATATGCAGAATCTTGATATGTTAGCAAACTGCACTCAGGCTTTGATGCGTATTGGTTCCCCATCTGCAGACAGAGCAGTGCCAAGTCTTGTAAACCTGCTTGATTCAGAACGTCCTGGTATCAGATTGGCTGCTATTGACGCAATTATAGAATTGAAATCTGGTACGGAATTAGTAGTTGAAAAGCTGGTTCAAAAATATGATGTTGAAGAAAATGAATATATCCAGGGTAGATATGCAGAATGTGTTAAAGCATTAGGTGAGCCAGCATTGGAAGCTGCTTACAGAAAGCTTAATGAAGCACCTCGTCTGGAAAGAAAGCCAATAGCTACTCTTATCAATAAAGTTACTGGCGAAAAGGTTCAAGATCTTATCAACAGATAATTAATCAAAGCTAAGATTGGGAGTGGTCGGCCTTTTTGGCGGCCACTCCTTTTCTTTTTCTGATTTTATTAATATATTACTTAGTATTTTTGTTACTATTTTTGCTATGCCTGGGCAGTGGCTTTCTCGTGTCCCGGCTATATTTAATATTTCTGGTTTATGCTTATGCAACCATAGGAGAATTTCTTTTTTTATATTTCTTATTTCTGTATTTTTTAATGAATTTATTGTTTTGGAGTTCATGATAACTGTATAGTAAGGTTTTCGGCATTCTATGCAGAATCTGGTTGTTAACATAGTTCCTTTGGAATTTATATCGGATGAGAATATTAGGGTTGCGTCAGAATCCTTAATGTTCATTCTTGTTCTGGCAGGATACAACGTAGTTTTGGTTTCAGTAAGAAGATAGCGGGGTGGAATCACTTTGTCTTCAGCTATACGCCCTAAGGGACACCACCCGCCGTGCTTAATTCCGCTTTGTATTGCAAAATCAAGTCCCCCGCGGTCAGCACCTGTCTGACCGCCGGAGATAATAACTGATATTTTGTATTTCTCTATTTTACACATTTAGAACTCAGGCTGCTTCATAGGCCAGGTTAGGGAACATGACACAATTCTGATAGGGCTGTAAATTTGTGTCGTCTGGTTCTGCATCTTCTATTGGTGCCATACACTGCTTTTCAAAAAGCGCATCAAACATATATAGACGATCAGGATAAGCTGTGGTTATTTTCTTCCACATTTCCCGCCTTTTTTCGTATGGTGCATTTTCGAAAAGGTTGCACAATAGCTCTGAAAAGCCATTTTCAACTAAATTAACCATTGTGCTGACTGCATTGTTCATAGCAAATTCTTCCTTCTGGCCGATGAAGGTCAATACCCATAAATCTTTGCTGCAAAGCGTTGCTTTATGAGGATTCTGACTACAATCATTATTGCAGAGAAAGATACTACGAAAATGAAGTGGTATTTTGCTGAGCATATTAGCTTTAAAGCATTTGGAATCAATATTTAGAGGACATAATTTGCAGTTCATGGTTTCCCCCTACATTACATAAGTTGATTTATAATAGCCGCCACTGTATTGATTTGATATTATTGCATCAACGTATTTGGTGCGTTGATTGCCTGTCCCCATGAAACTGTCTAACTGGGGCAATCCATTGGCGGCAAATATAGGGTTTAATAACCAAAGGCTTCTTGGCTCGTTTTCTTCAAGCCAACTCCACATTTTTAATCTTAATTCTTCGCTTGCAGCTTGGAATAAAGATAATAACAATGCTCTATCACGGCTGACCAGAGCAGTTCTTAAGCTTTCGAAAACAAGTCCTTCTGCTAATTCGTCTTCCTGGTAAAGATGGTCTACTACGTAGTAGTCCATAAAGCATCTTGTTCCGATATTCTTTGCGCAAAAGCTTTCTGAGCAATGGCTATTTGAATTCTTACAGATAGGATTATCGCATTTGGGAGTATTGTTGCAGTTTGATGGATTAAATGGGCAATTATTACAGCACATCATAATTATATTTCCCCCCCTTTAATTACATTACTGCTGGTGCTTCTAAGTCTTCGGAGGCTATCTTTTTAGAGGTTTTCTTTAGCTTATAGCTCTTTGTTGGAATTTTGGGAGCAGGTTCTTCTACAAAATTAACATCTTCATTTTCTGATTCATTACTGCCTTCCAAGGTGCTCTTGTTTGTGTTTTCAAGAAATACTACGCTAGAACATGTTACTCTAGTGTAATAATGGGCCTGGCCATTTTTGTCTGTGAATTTGTCTGAATCAAGCTTGCCTTCAACCATGATACATTTGCCTTTGCTTAAATACTTAGCGCAGTTTTCTGCAAGACGATTCCATGCAACGAGGCTGATGTAAGAGGTCTTTTTGGAATATTCGCCGTCTTTGTTACGCCAATAATCATTGGAAGCGATTGTCATTGTTGTGAACTTGCGATTTGAAGGAGTAGTCTTCAATTCTGGGTCACGAACGAGGTTGCCGGCTACGATTACACGATTTAAACTAATTACCATAAAACTTATATCTCCTTGAGATTCTTATAATTTCGTGCAACTTTTCCCTTTGCACATATAGTAATCATTTTAAAAACGAAAGTTAGACAAAAAATAATGTAAAGAAATGTAAAGTTTTAGATAAAGATAAAAAACTATTACGTTTTATGGTAAGTTAAGCTATTAGAGATAGTATTCGGGAAATAAGGTATTATATTATGGCATTGATGAAGAGATGGTTTTCTCTTTTTATTAAGCATGGGGCCCCAATAGGGCTATTTTTTATATTGCCTATGCTTGTTGCTTTATATCTTGGTCATAATGTAATTTCCACAGAACGTGATAAGCATATAGCCATTCTGTCTGAAAATTTAGAGAATAATCTATTTGATATTGAAAGCGAAGTTGCTCCAGAATCTTTTTTGTTAAAGGTTGGACGAGGGGTTTGGTATAAGCTTGGACAGAAAAATAGCAATATAGATGAATTTTCTGATTACTATAGAAGCCTCCGGTTTTTACTAGGATATGAACCTGATATCTATGTTTTTGATAGAAATGGGGACTTGGTAACTCCAGACGAATTTAAGCTTAAATCCAGGTTTATTGCAAAAAAAATATGGGAAACCCAGGATTCTAGCTACGAAGAAAATGCCAATAGAGCCAATGCCATGAAAAAGCAGTTTAAAGGCTTTCTTGGCAATGAATTCAGGTTAGGTCAGTTTATTGATGGTCGCGATAGGCTATTCCCAATAATTGTTAATACTAAGCCGGGCTATGTATATTGGATGAATGCTGCTAATAACCACAAAGAAGGGGTAATGGTTGTTTTCTGGGAAATCCCATCTATTGAGCTTAGATTGAACAATATATTGGATAGATATGGAACTAAGTTTGATAAAGGTTTTGCCAGGGATTATTCCGGAAAAATAAGACCTTTTGCTACAGACGACTATAAAACCGATTACGATAATATTTTTACAAGAATTGTATTGATAGATCAAACTAACAGATACTTAGACTATAACGGTTTCGTCTGGAAATACTTGAAATTAGGCCGTATTTGGTTAATGGGGGGCTTAAGAAGCAAGGCACTTATTTATGATAAATATCACAGAGTCTTTGTTTGGATAGTTTGCTTCGTTAGTCTGCTTTTTGCAGGAATTTATATATTTGTTAAGAAAAAAGGAAATTTTTATCTTTCAATAAAAATAAAGCTTGTCAGTCTATTTCTGATAGCTGTGTTTACACCAGTAATGGGTTTTGCTTTCATTGGTTATCAATATATAGAAGACATGCATAACAATCTTCAGGCAGAAGCATGGAATAATGGTCGTGATTTATTGCTTAATATAGACCGTGAGTTGGGGCATTCTGGTAATTATTTCAGAGATGATTTCAGGAAAATTGCAGATGATTTTCTCTATTACAATGAAAATTCAAATATTAAAGCTGAATTTAATGAAAGCTTAAAAAAGCTGGAATTAGGATATATTGAACGTAGATTAGCATCAGATGCTTCTTTAATTTCTCAAAAAAATAATCTTGTTTTATTTGAAGGTATGAATGAAGTTGCCGAGGCCTTTGCAAAATGCTGCATTGATTCCATGCTTAATACTAATCTTACAGATAGCATTGATCCAGGTTTGCGAAGTGCTATGATGAGCCCGGAATGTGGCTTAACAAGCTTTTGGATAAGACCTGATAATGTCCAGGATTTCGTTTTTGGAAGAATGGAATTTTATCAATATTGGGATTTCAGAAAGAATAAAAATAACGAAACCGAATATGTTTTTATTCTAAGACTGACAGATAAAGTATTGAAAGAGTATCTGACAAAGCGACTTCTCGAATGCAAGAATAATCCAAAGGAAAAGGATTACCTTATTTTTGCTTGCAATGATAAAAATAGTGAATGGTTCCCGGATAATTCTCTTACATCTTTGCTTAAGGTTCCTGCTAGAAGAATCCAGTCTATGGAACGCAATATTGAAACCCATTTAAATATCGGTAATAAGCATTATCTGCTTACTGCTGTAAAAAGTAAAAAACTTAGAGGTTATTCTTTTTACGCGCTTTATCCTTATGAAAATATTAAAAATGCTCTAAAAACCACAAAAAGAATCATAGTTGCAGGCATTCTGCTGTTTATTATAATGGCTTGTATTATTGGCATGATATTGTCTGATACCTTCCTATATCCAATTAAACAGCTTGGAGAAGGTGTAAAAGCCTTAAAAGCCAGAAATTCAGAATTTAGAATTGAAGCACTTCAAAATGACGAATTTGGAGATTTGGCAATCAATTTTAATAAAATGATTGGCGATCTTAATGAAATGGAATTGGCCAAATGCATACAGGAAGCACTTTTACCAACTGCTTTACCTAAGCTGGAGGGCTATGAACTTTCTTTTAATAACCGGATGGCATCAGCTGTAGGCGGTGATTATTTTGATGTTATGCAACTGGATAAAGATAATCTTTGTATAATTATTGGAGATGTTTCTGGGCACGGTGTTGCTTCTGCACTAGTTATGGCCATCGTAAAAGCTGTTCTTTATCAAGGCTTGAAGGAAACTAGAAATTTAATTGAATTATTTGATGATTTAAATTCTGTAATAAATACATATTTCAATAAAGCACCAGTAAAGAAAATGGTAACTTTATTTGCTACAATAATTAACCTTTCAACAGGTGAAGCCGTTTTTACTGATGCTGGTCATAACTTCCCAATGAAGCTTGCTGCAGATGGAAATGTTACTGAAATTTCGATGAGAGGCTTTCCTGTGGGGGCTGTAAAATCAATGAAGCGTCAACGCACAGACGGATTTACAATAAATAAAGGCGAAACAATTGTTTTCTACACCGATGGTCTTATTGAAGTAACAGGTCATACTGTTGAACAATATGGCTATGAGCGCTTGAAGAAAAACCTATCTGAAATGCCGCAAGAAAATCCGGAATTTATATTAAATACTTTATTTAATAAATATGACTCTTGGCTTGATGGAACGGAACCTGACGACGATGTTACCTGTCTTGTTCTGAAGAGGGTATAGAAGCTTCTTTTTTGAGTCTTTTTAATATAATGAACGTGACGTCGTCAGACAATTCTGCATTGCCATGATATCTTAAAAATTCTGATTTCAATTCGTTTTCAAGACTTTCTGCAGAGTCTATGCTGCTATTTTCTATGAATTTGTTGAAGGCTTTGTAGCTATAGGCCTTGCCATTAGCGTCTTCTGCTTCTGGAAAACCATCAGTGAATAATATTAAGGTTTCATCTGGTTTTAAGGAATCATTTGCTACGCTGTGACGACTGCGTTTGGGTGAAACTCCCAATGGAAAACCGTCTTCATCAATTGTTCTGGTTACGCCTTTGCCTGAATGTATTATGGGGTAGGGGTGTCCTGCGTTGCACATGGATATTTCCCCTGTTAGTTTGTCTAATACTATTGCACAGAATGTCATAAGCTTCTTTTTCTTTAATAATTCAAAAATCATGTTGCTTATTTGTGTAACAATTTCTGTTAGAGGCGTATCTTTATGAGCAAATCTGTATACTGAGCCTTTTACCATTGCTGTTAAAAAGGCAGAGGAAATACCGTGACCGGTTACGTCACCTATGACTATTAATAATCTGTCGCCAGGAAGCTCAAATATGTCTGCATAATCGCCGCCAACGTCTGTTGCCATTTGATTATAAACTCTGCAGTCGTAGCCTTCTATTTTGTATTCGCCTGTTGGGATAAGACATTGCTGGACTGCTCCTGCAAGCAGCATATCCTTGATTTCTGTCATCATTTGATTGAAGGCGGTTCCTAATTGTCCTAATTCATCGTTATTTTCAATATTAACTCTTGTTTCTGTATCGCGTTTTCTTAGGGCAGTAAGACCTTTATCTAATTCGTTTACTGGAACAATAAAGGTTCTTGCTAGTAATAAAGCTGTGAATATTGATATGACAAGCAATATCATGATTATTGAATAAATAGTAGAACGTATTTGTTCTATTTTGTAATCAATCTCTGTTAGTGGGTATAGACAGAGAAGGTAACAGTTTTTTATATTGTTGCCAGGCATGCAGATGCAGTAATATTGGCTATCCAGATAATTTACTGTTGCTGTTTCTATGGTTTGGTTCATGCTAGAGACTTCTATTAATGCATAAATATCCGGATACTTAGATGCTATCTCTGGAATATATTCAATTACATTTGTTTGAAAACAAATAAGCTTCAGGTTTGCATTTTCGTAGTTATATCTTTTCTTTAATACAGAACGGAAATAGCTCATGGTAGTGTATCGCAAAGCTGTATTGCCAATATAAAATGCAATAGGATTGTTTTCATCTGAAAAATAATTCCAATACCAATAGATTCCAGAACCTTCAAAATATTGAAATATTGTTTCGTGCGGGCGTTCGAAAATACTAGAAAAGCCTATTATCGGGTTTCCCATAAAGTCGCCGACTAATATGTCTGAAGGGCTTTTCTTTAAACCTGCCTTAGCCAATCTTTCTGGACAGTATTTTTCGATTCCATTCAGGGCTAGGATTCTGCCTATAGGCTTAAGACGATTATTACTTTCTTCTTTATGATTTGTATATACCTGTGTTAAATCACTTGTTCGGACATCTAACCAGTTAAATACATCTGAATAATCTCTATCTCCTAAAATTTCTCTGATTTTTGCATCTATCTCAGAGGATGTTGGAAGTGGTTTCCCACTCAGACTTTCAATATATCTGTCCAGTTTATGATAGCATTCCTTGGCATCTTCTATTGAAGCCTGATGCCCTAAATCTATTTCGTTTAAAACTTCAAGCATTCCTTTTTTGGTATCATTTTCTATGGCTGTTCTACGGTCATGAATGCTCGTATAAGAAAGAACCCAAAGGCTTAAAGCTGGCATGTAGACTGCTAATGCAAAAATAAAAACAAGCTTATACCTGATGGAAATATGTATGCCGCCAAGATTGGCTATATTCCTGAAAAAGAAAATAGTAGCTACAGATAATATTAATATAAAAATGAATATTGCTTTATTAAATAAGTTTTTGTATTTTTCTGGATTTTCAAGCTTTTGCCCGGCAAGAAGCTTATAATCATCAGCATTAAAGCCTTTCCATACCATGTCATCTTCTAAAAAGCCATTAAGGAATTTATCACTAGAGGTTTCTTCATAGCTTAATTCTTTGTATTTCAGATTAGGGGAAAGGCATTTTTTTTCGTTTTTACTATATAAAATTAGAGGCTGGTCTGCTGTTGAATAATCCTTGCTTTTGGCTTCAAGAATTTCAAGATTTGTACGTTTATATTCAACAAAAATAATTATGCCATTTGAAGCTTTGTTACCATTGCAGAAGTAAAATACACCTGTTTTTCCAAGACTATTTGTTGGAATACATACCTCAGGCTGGTTATACATTACTTCGTCATTGAATTCTCTTCCCATTATCAGGGCTTGGTCTGCTCGTCTGCCGTTATAATGAGGGTTGGGAAAACCGTGAATATCATACCATGCCCATTGGTAAAATCTGATTTCAAAATCCTGAAGATTATCTGTATTAATCAGTTTTCCTTCTTTATTAAAAATAGCGACTCTAATATTTTCATTTAATTTTTTGCAATAATCTTCTATTATTTGGGTAACTTCAGCTTTTGTCTGTTCGCTTCCAGACTGATTCGGTTCATCGTCAATAAAAGGTAAAAGACTTTTATTTAACTGCTTGAAATGAGGCTTAAAATAATCTACAGCATTTGATTTACCGATAAAATCCAGTGCACGTTCAGAAAGCTTTGATTTTATATTTTCAATTTCATGGTTTTTGTCTATTTTTAATACCGTGAAATAAAGCAATAAGCCAAATACAGCTGGAAATAATATTAGCAGAAGATATGCTGGTAATGCTTTTTGTTTATTATTCATGAGAGTGCAATTTTATGAGCCATTTTTGAACTGTTATTTTGGTTGGACAGCAATAGCTTACTTCATTAAATTGTAGCACAATACTCCTTTATAGAGCAATAAAAGTGAAGAGAGACATACATAAGATTTATGGTAAAAACAAGTTATTGAAAGATTAAATATTAGACTATATAATTATGCATAAAGGTGGTCAAAAGATGGCTGAAATAAACAAAAATGACGCTCAGGTATTAGCTTATAATAACTTTATAAAGTCTCCTTCTGCAAAAACAGCTATGCTCTTTGTTCTTGCCAGCGGAAAATATATTGGAATTCTTGCTTCTAAGTGGCGAGAAGCTAGCATGAACCGTAAATCGAAGATTTATGAGATAATGGCTGAAATGTATCTTATTTTGCTTGAGGATTTTTGTGCAGGAAAGGCTATAATGTTTAATTCCGCTTTGGCATATCTTGATATGAAGCTGAAGCGACTTGTTTATCCAAGTAAAAAAAATGTATTTATTGATATAGACAGTATCAATACTTCTAATATGGCCACAACAGACACATTTACATATGAAAAACTAGCTATGGTTGATGAAATTGTAAATGTTGTAAGATGTAATCTTTTTAACAACTATAATAATGAAGATGGACTAATTCCTTTCCTCTTTATCCATATTTATCCAAAGGTTCGCTGGATAAGTGAATTAATAGCTGCAAAACAGAATTCAGATGCAAAGGCAAGGTACGGCACTGACGCAAAGAGAATAGAACGCTTTAATATTAATTTAAGAAATGATTTTAATAATCTTGCTTCTGGTGATTGGAAAGAAATTCTCAACTGGAGTAAAGGCGAAAGAAGTCATTTGGCTTGGAAAATAATTAATATTTCTCCTGCAGAAATACCTGCCAATGAGTCAGATGAATTAATAGCTCTTGAAAATTGGAGAGAAAATTTTCATACAGATGCTGAAGAAAATATTACTAAGCTTTCTTGTGCAGAAAATATTTTTAATTCTATGAACAGATATGTCCCAAAGAAAATGGCTGTAGCAGAAGAAGCGGCAGAATGGGGTAAACCTGTTGATATTCTTTCAATTCTTATTGGGAACATAATAGAAGATAATTCCTGCGTTAGAGAAAAAGAAATGCCATTCGACGAATCTGCATTTGATAATTATGATCCGGAAATGGATCCGGAGTTTATGGAATGTGCTTTGGAATTAAGTCAATGGTTTGGGAATATGCTTGAAAAACGAAATAAGAAAGCTCCTGAAAATCGTTTAAATAGTTAAATCGGAGAAAATAATGAATCTTTCTAGTGGTTATATTATTGAATTTATTGCAAAAGGTACTATCCCAGAAGCTGCTGTTGTTTTAAGCATTTCAGGAACAAATGTAAGATTATTGCTAGCTAACGGAAAAGAAACAAATGTTTCAGAAAAGAAGATATTGCTTTCTTCTGGCCGTGCTTTAACAACTGTTTCAGACCGAGAAGTATGCAAACAGAATTTGAATAAATATAATAATACTAGAAAAGAAATTGCTGAAAAAATAGATTTGGCTGAAATCCGTGAATTATTAGCAGAAGACCCAAAATTTTATGAATTAAACGAAATTGCCGAATTTCTTTACGACCCTTCAGATTACGATTCTATTGCAGCTTTATTAAGACGTCTTTGTGAAGATCATATTTATTTTAAAAGTAAAAACAATACATTTCAGCCTGTAGATGATGCTTCTTTGAAGCAGGCTCTTGAATTACAGCAGAAAAAAGAATTACAGGAAAAAGAAGAAAATATTCTCGTTGATGCTCTAAAAAATCTCATGGATAATGGCATCGTAGATGAATGCTTAAATAATTATATTCAAGATGTAAAGGATTTTGCTGCTCAGGGTGAGGAAGCTAATTTGTCTAAACGCATCTCTAATGCTTTGGTTAAGGCAAATATAAACAACAATAGAAAAGTTTTTCAGGCATTGATAAATGCTGGTATTTTTGATGAAGACGAAAATCTTGATTTAATTAAATACAGAATACCAGTAGCCTTTTCTAAGGAACAGATGAATGAAGCTGAAGAAATCTGTAATTCTGATGTAAAAGCATTAAAGCGTGTTGATTTAACTAATCTTAAAACATGGGCAATAGATACACCTGGTTCAAGAGATAGAGATGATGCTTTTTCTTTTGAAAAATCAGATGAAGGTTATACGCTTTGGGTTCATATTGCAGACCCGACTGAATTCGTTAAGCCTGGCACTATTCTTGATAAAGAAGCCTGTCGTCGTGGAACCTCTGTATATATGCCCGATTTGCGCATTCACATGCTTCCGGAAATATTGAGTGAAAACTTTTTCAGCCTTGATGAAGGTAAAGAAAGAATAGCGTTGAGCTTTATTCTTAAGTTCTCTCCAGAAATGGAATATAAGGGAATTGAAATTCAGGAATCAATAATAAAAGTTGAAAAAGGCACTGATTATCCAACTGCTAATGAAATGCTGGAAACAGATGAATGGCTGCGTTCTGCCTATGAATTTTCTGAAAAGTTAAAGGCTTGTCGTGTTGCTAATGGTGCAGTAATGCTTCCTAGACAGGCCGAAATAGAAATAAAAGTAATTGATAAAGAAATAATTATTGAGCATGAAAACCGTGATGAATTATGCGCTGGTATGATTGCTGAATTTATGATTTGGGCAAATCATGCTGCTGCCGGTTGGTTCAGGCAGAATAATATTCCTTGTCTCTATCGCTGTCAGGACGGTAATCCTGATGCGGAAATTGAAAAATGTGATACATTTAATCCGATTATTTTCTGGAATACTTTGAAGCTTATGCAGAAAACTGTTGTTGGTCCTGATTTTGGTAAGCATTTTTCATTGGGCATATTAGGCTATACTCAGATATCTTCGCCAATCAGACGTTATTCTGATATGCTGCTGCATAGACAGATAAAAGCATTTATCAATGGTCAGCCAATTATGGACCAGAACGACCTTAATCAAAAGGTAATGATTTCTGATATTTCGGTTGGTCATGCAGATAATGCCATGAGAAATCGAGAACGTTATTTTATGCTTAAATATTTGAAGCAGCAGCAGAAAAACAAAGAAGTTATTTTTGACGGTGTAATTGTTGATAATAGCAGTATGACAGAAGTTAATTTCTATGTGGATTTTCTCTGTGCTTTCAGACATTGCCGAAAGCCAAATTTTGATGTGGCTCCAGGAATGAATGTAAAGGTAAAGGTCAATCAGATTGACCTTTTTGATAGTATAATCAGATTCGATTTAAGACAGGCTTGATTTAGCATCGGAATTTAACATTTCCACTGACTGAATCTGCATACAATTTAGCACCTTCTCCACCTGTCGTAATATTGACTCTTTGTTTGTTAAGCGGTGAAGGATTACCTCTCCATTCAACAAAAACCTGACCATTTCTGGAATTAGCGTCAATATTTTTCCAAGGACCGGTAAGCTTTTCAATCGTTATATCGCCAGATGTTGTGATGGCTTCTATTTCTGTTTCAATAACTATTTCAGAATCGTGGATAATTAAATCGCCGTTGACTGTATTTATTGTTATTTTGTTTAAACTACTGTTGCTTATTAATAAATCACCAGAGGTTGTGTTTATGTTGGCATTGATGTTTTTGACATTAACAATCTGGATAACACCACTAACACTTTCTATTTTTGTATTTTCCAATTTTGAGGCATCGATTCTTACATTTCCGCTGACTGTTTTGACGGCATCGATATTGATCATACCTGTTGTTTTAATTGCTGAATTAATGGTCTTGCAGACGACATTAGAACCTGTTGGAAGTGTTATGTTAATGTCTATTAATGCTTTTATCTGAGTATTGGAGTCAAAACCAATGTGCATTTTGTCGTCTACGATTTTAATAGCATTGTTTGAAAACCATTCAGAGGATTGGAGTTCACCTAAGGTATTTTTGCTGATCTGACCGTTTACAAGAAGTTTAAATTCCGGACCTTCATTTATATGGATTTCGCCATAAATATTTTCAATAATAAAGCTTTTGCAGTTTTCTGTTCCTTTGGGAGCAGGAACAATAAAATCAACGCTCATACTATCGGCTGGTAAGCCATTATGATTTGTGATTTCAGAGGCCATTGTTTCAACTACTTCTTCCATCCAGCCACCAAATTCACGCATTTTTTCCTTCAGGTCTTTGCTGCGTGGTTCTACTTGCTTAATTGTTTTTTGAACCGTATCGTGAACGGTTTGAACCATATTTCTCAGGTTTAAACCTATTTTTGTGGCTTCCAGAAATGGAATATTGGGGAAACTGCTATTGGAAGACTGCTGATTTCCATTGTCTGAAGACTTTTCTCTACTATTGTTTTCATTATTTACAGCATTTAATAATCTTTCAGATTCTTCAACTGTAATTTTCCCTTCTGCAAGCATTTGCAAAATCATTGTTTTTGAATTGTTTTCAGACATAACCAACACCTCCGCATTATTTACAGATAATATTTTACATTATCTATGCGCAAGTAGCAATAATGATTCTTCAATAACTACTGTTGCTTGGATTTTTTCCCGAATTCAGGATCTACTTTAATTATGGCACTTACTCCAACAGTAATCAGACAACAGAGGAAAACCCACCAGAAAAATTTATAATAACCAAGCAGGTCGCACATATAACCGGAAATCATGCCTGGGAGCATCATTCCTAAAGCCATAATTCCTGTGCAGATTGCATATACAGAAGTGGAATTTTCACCCTTGGAAAAATAAAGAAGGTATAGTGAATATGCTGTATAACCAAGACCATAGCCGAATTGTTCAACAAAAACGCAGCTATTTATTATGAGAAGATTATCTGGCTTATATGCAGCAAGATAAATGTAAACAGCGTCTGGTAGAGAAATGCTCATTACCATAGGCCACAACCATTTTTTTAGACCGTCTTTGGCAACCAGGAACCCGCCTAAGAGTCCGCCAAGAGTTAGACCAATCATACCGATGGTACCATAGATAAAGCCTACATTTTCTGTAGAAAGGCCCATTCCACCCGAAGCAACGCTGTCTAGCATAAACGGGCTTGATATTTTTCCCAACTGAGCTTCAGGAAAACGGTAGAAAAGTATGAATATCAAAACAGGAATAAGCTGTGGTTTTGAAAGAAATGTTTTGATGGTAGCAGAGAAACCTGCATTTTTATTTACTATTGTTTGGGTTTGTTCAACCTTAGGTAATAAAAATACATGAATTGCTATCAGTATGAGCATTACGATAGCCAATATACCATATGTAAAGGACCATGCCTTCTGCATATCGTATTCTTTTGCCAGCCAACCAACCAGGATAACTAAGGCGCCTTGAGCGAATATTGTTGCTATTCTATAAAAAGTATTTCTAATTCCAGTGTAAAAAGACTGTTGGTGATCATCTAAGGCTATTATATAAAAACCATCAGCAGCAATATCGTGTGTGGCACTGGCAAAAGCTATTAACCAGAAGCAGGCTAAGGAAGCTTGTAACCAGAAAGCTGCTGAAAGAGAAAAAGCTAAGGAGGCAAGCCCGATTGCAACTAAGCTTTGGGTTAAGATAACCCAGCCTCGTTTAGTTCCAAAACGGTCAACCAAAGGACTCCACAATGGCTTGATAACCCATGGCAAATACAGCCAGGAGGTATAAAGTGCTAAGTCTGTATTGCTAAGTCCCAGATTTTTATACATTACAGTGCTTAGAATCATTACGGCAGCATAGGGTAGAGCTTCCGTAAAATACAAGGTGGGAACCCAGAAGCGAGGCATGTTATTTATCTTGGTTGTATCCATATTTTTAGCTTTCTTAATTGGTATTATATGTAAAATATTATTATTTCTATTTGTTGTAAAGCCATTTACAAAAGAAAATAGGGTATTGCAAAATTTAGCAATACAGAATAAAATCAGAACCACAAATATAGCTATATATACGGTATAAAAAGGCGGCAAATAATGAACGGACTTACTCTATTGCAAACAGAACGTGCAATCCTTGAATTAAAGAGACATTTTGAAGATACCTTGGCAGACAGCATGCGTCTGCATAGAGTTTCTGCTCCAATGTATGTTGAAATGGGCACTGGTTTACAGGATGATTTGAGCGGAAAAGAAAGACCTGTAACTTTTCAGGTCAAAGCAATAGATGGCAAAAAATTTGAAATAGTCCATTCTTTGGCTAAGTGGAAACGTCTCGCTTTGGCAAATTATAGTATCCCGGCCGGTGAAGGTATTTATACCGATATGAACGCTCTGCGTCCTGACGAAACAAGCATAGAAACGGGTATTCACTCAATCTATGTTGACCAGTGGGACTGGGAAAAGGTTATGGCTTCAGATGAAAGAAACCTGGACTACCTTAAAGAAACAGTTGAAACTATTTATTCTGCTATTCTTTCCACAGAACACCATATTTGCAGCCGTTATGGCCTCAATAAATTCTTAGCTCGCAAAATTCACTTTATTCACAGTGAAGATTTGCTGGCTAAGTATCCGAATTTGCAGCCAAAAGAACGTGAACATGCAATTTGTCATGAATTGGGTGCTGTTTTCCTTATTGGCATAGGTGGAAATCTTGCTAATGGCGAGCCACATGATGGTCGTGCTCCTGACTATGACGACTGGTCAACTCCAACTACTGAAGGTCATCACGGCTTGAATGGCGATATTCTCGTCTGGAATCCGATTTTTGAAAAATCCTTTGAGCTTTCTTCAATGGGCATAAGAGTAGACCCAGAAACACTTACAAGACAGCTGACTGAAAGAAAAGCAATGGCAAAGGCAAAGCAGCCTTGGCATAAGGCTCTTTTGGCAGGGAAAATGCCTCAGACAATCGGTGGTGGTATCGGCCAGTCACGCCTAAGCATGCTTCTGCTTCAAAAGCAGCATATCGGTGAAGTTCAGGTAAGCGTATGGCCTGATAGAATGCTGGAATACTGCAAAGAACAAGGCATACATATTCTCTGAGGGCCGCTTCGCTGGAGGGCGGCCTGCGGCCTAGAAGAGAACACCTATTGTGTTTTCTGCTGCTTTAACCAAGTCGCAGCCAATGCCTAAATTGAGAATTGAAAATTGAGAATGGAGAATTTTTAGCTGCTTCCCATACGGGGTAGTGTGGTTTCTCGGCAAAGAACTAGAAGTTAATAGCCACAAGCCTATAAAATCATCCATATACATCCATTGCTATAAAAATTTAGATAGTCCTTCCTCCTTTAGGGGGAAGGTGGCACAGCGCAGCTGTGACGAATGCGGGTTATAGAATCACCCATGTAAATCTACTTCTATAGAAGATTGTCTGGCTTTCGATTTCTGACTATAGACTAAAGACTTTCTTCCGGGGCAGAATCTGCGCTGGGGGCTTCTGCTTCGGCCGGGGCTTCGGCAGGCATGCCAGAACCTGCCGCTGATGCTAATGATTCGCTGTCTTCGCTTGAATTTTCTTCTTCGTCTCCGCTGATGTCTTCGTCTGATAAATCTTCCTTGGTTTTTGCTATGCTTTGCGCGCTTTTAGCAGTCATATACATCTTGTGGTCGAACTTCATCAGAAATTCTTCGTCTTTCCCTGAGACCTTGGCACCCTTAGACATTCTTGCTGCAATAACCATAGCCTTACGCATGGCATCGAAAGATTCAGCCATTCCTTCGGCTGATTTTCTGGCGTTTGCTAAGTCTTCGTCAAGATGGGAGACGGCTGCTGCTTTTTCACTGAGGGCATCGCTGGCATGAGAGGAGGCTTCTTCTTGTTTTTTTTCGACTGTGATTTTTTCTTCGGAAGATCTGGTTTCTTCAAATTTCTGGGTAGCTTCCAGAGAAATAGTTACAATGTCTTTAACACCGTTTGATTCTTCGCTTTTTTTTGATGTTTTAGAATCATCTTTTATTTTTTCAGAGATTTTATAGCTGTTAGCAACCACAGTTTTTGTAACAGAATTGATATTCATTTCCATTGAACTTCTCCATAAAGCTAATTTTATTAAATTCAAAATTTATACCCAATTTTCTATTTGTAAATCTATAATTCTTTCAAATTCTCTAGTATTGTTTGTTACTATAGTTAAACCTAATGATTTTGCATGAGCTGCTATGAGCATATCCATCGGGCCGATTGGAATTCCTTTGGTTTCAAGGGAAGTTCTGATTTTTCCATATTCAATAGCAGCGTTTGAGTCAAAGGATAAAACTTTTAGTGGTGATAAAAAGTTATATATAGCTGTTCTTGTTTTTTGTGGATATTGGCTCTTTTCTGCGCCGTGCATAAGTTCTGCAAAGGTGATGGAAGAAATGCAAATGTCATTTATATTATGTTTTAAGAAATTTTCTTTAACTATTTGGGACTTATTCTTTATAACATAAATACAAATGTTGGTATCAAGCATGTATTTCACAGATTTTCTCTCGCTTGGACCGTGTTCTGGGTTCTTCCATCTTTCATGAAATCATCAGGGAACAAATCAATGCTGTCAAAAAAAATGTCCCAACCTTTTTCTTTGGGTGTAATCATAACAACATTGCCTATTTTATTTATTATGACCTCGTCTTCTTCAAAACGGTATTCCTTAGGGATGCGTATTGCTTGGCTTCTGCCATTTTCAAAAACTTTTGCCAGCATGACTCCTTACCTCGCTTTATATAAATTATAATATACCAGGATATATACCGTCAAGAATCAACTATCAAATTATACGATTAAAAGGCTTTACTAGAAAAAATTAAAAATGGTTGACGAATTAGCCGAATAGTCATATAGTTATCGACGGTCTTACTCATCTATTATTTTTGAGTTTGTTAAAAATTTCACAAGACCGTGAACAAAAAATTAACAGGAGGTCGTGTAATGGCCGACCAGAATGACGCTAAGTTGACTAAAGTCAGCGAAATCGTTGAAAAGTGGAATTGTGATTCAAGTAAATTGATTCCTATTCTTCAGGAAGTTCAGGAAATTTATCGTTATCTTCCAGAAGAAGCTATTAATCTTTGTGCTAAGAAGCTTAAAATCTCTGCAGCCCAGATTTACGGCGTAGCTACTTTCTATGCTCACTTTGCCCTCACTCCAAAGGGAAAATATATTATCAAGTGTTGTAACGGTACTGCTTGTCACGTTAAGAAGTCTATGACTGTTATTGATGCTATCATGAAGAAGCTCAATCTTAACGAAAAGAAGCTTACTACTGATGATATGCTTTTCACATTAGAAATTGTATCATGCCTTGGCGCTTGTGGTCTTGCTCCTGTTATCGTTATCAACGAAGACGTTCATGGCCAGATGACTCCAGATAAAGCTATCGCTTACATCGATGAAATCATCGCTAAAGAAAAAGGAGCCGCCAAATGAGTAATTTAGATCTTAAGAAAATTACAGAAGATTACAAAGCCAACATCGAAAATCGCCGTGTTGTAGTTTGTGCAGGTACTGCCTGTGTTGCTAACGGTTCTCTTAAAGTTATTGAAGCTCTTCAGAAAGAAATCGAAGCAGCTGGTATCAGCGTAAGAATCGAAGCTAACCACCACGATTGTGGCGGCGCAAAGAAAGACCTCTACCTCTCTAAGAGCGGTTGTCATGGTTTCTGTCAGCAGGGTCCTCTTGTTACAATCATGCCGGAAAACATTCTTTACGTTAAGGTTAAACCGGAAGACGCTAAGGAAATCGTTGAAAAAACCCTTAAGAACGGCGAAGTTATCGACAGACTTCTCTTTGTTGAACCAGGTTCTGGTAAGCATTCAAGAAATGCTGAAGAAATTCAGTTCTATAAGCTTCAGAAGAGAACTTCTCTCAAGCAGTGCGGACATGTAAACCCGGAAGATGTAAGAGAATACATCGCTGAAGGTGGCTATGAAGGCGCTCGCAAGGCTATCTGCGAAATGAAGTCTGAAGAAGTTTGCCAGGAAGTTCTTGATTCAGGTCTCCGCGGCCGCGGCGGCGCTGGCTTCCCAACAGGTAAAAAATGGCAGCTCACACTCCCCAACAAGAGTGCTGACGGTGTCAAGTATGTTATTTGTAACGCTGACGAAGGCGACCCAGGTGCTTTCATGGACAGAAGCGTTATGGAAGGTAACCCGCACAGCGTTATCGAAGGTATGATGATTGCTGCTAAGGGCATTCAGGCTAACCACGGTGTTATTTACTGCCGCGCTGAATATCCACTGGCTGTTAAGCGTGTTCGCAAAGCAATCGCTGATGCACGCGAAGTTGGCATTCTCGGCAACAACATTTTCGGTACTGACTTCAGCTTCGACATCGAAGTTATGGAAGGCGCCGGCGCATTCGTTTGCGGTGAAGAAACTGCCCTTATCCATTCAGTAGAAGGTCAGCGTGGTATGCCAACAGCTAAGCCACCGTTCCCAGCAGTAAGCGGTCTCTTTGGTAAACCAACCGTTATCAATAACGTTGAAACCCTTGCTTGTGTTCCATTGATTCTTAGAAATGGCGCTAAGTGGTTCAAGGATATGGGTACTGAAGGTTCTGCCGGTACTAAGACATTTGCTCTTACTGGTCAGGTTGCTAACACTGGTCTTGTTGAAGTTCCATTCGGAACCACCCTCCGCAAGATTATCTTCGATATCGGCGGTGGTATCACTGATGACCAGGGTAATCCACTCCCACCAAGCGAATTCAAGGCTGTTCAGATTGGTGGCCCATCAGGCGCTTGTCTTACTGAAGAACTCCTTGACGTTCCGATAGATTTCGACTCTGTTAAGAAATACGGTGCAATCGTTGGTTCAGGTGGCCTTGTTGTAATGAACAAGTCTAACTGTATGGTTAAGATTGCTCGCTTCTTCATGAAGTTCACACAGGCTGAATCCTGTGGTAAGTGCGTTCTCTGCCGTGAAGGTACTGCTCAGATGCTTGCTCTCCTCGATGACATCATCGCTGGTAAGGGCACTATGGAAACCATCGATCAGCTCGAAGAACTTGCAAAGGCTGTTTCCGACGGTTCTCTCTGCGCTCTCGGCAAAACTGCTCCAAACCCGGTTCTCTCTACTCTTAAGACCTTCAGAGATGAATACATTGCACACGTTCGTGATCACAAGTGCCCGGCTCATCAGTGCACTGCACTCTGTGCTCCTCAGATTGATCCAGCTAAGTGCAAAGGCTGCACAATGTGCGCTAAGCAGTGCCCGGTTCAGGCTATCAGCGGCACTGTAAAGAATCCACACAAGATTGATGAAAATAAGTGCATCAAGTGCGGCGCTTGCAAGAAGACTTGTAAGTTTGGCGCTATCAACTAATGGGGGAACACTATAATGGCTGAAAAAACACTTTTCATAAACGGTAAAGAAGTTGCCTTTGAAAACGAAAAAAATCTTCTCGAAGTAATCAGAAAAGCTGGAATCGACCTTCCAACTCTCTGCTATCATCCACTTCTCAAATCTTACGGTGCCTGCCGCCTTTGCGTTATTGAAAACATCATGCCAAACGGCGCCCGCATGGTAAACACTGCTTGTACTACTGCTCCAGCAGCTGGTATGAAGATTGAAACCCACACTCCAAGACTTCGCCAGATTCGCAAAGTAGCTGTAGAACTCCTTCTTGCAGCTCACAAGGTAGAATGCCCAACCTGCGACCAGGCTGGTCACTGCAAACTCGAAGAAATCGCTCACAAGCTCGGTGTTAGCGAAGTTCGCTTCAAAAAGCTTGCTGAACATCATCCAATCGATAATTCTTCTGTTGCAATCGTTAGAGATCCAGAAAAGTGCGTTCTCTGCGGTCAGTGCGTAAGATTCTGTAAGGAAATCCACGGTGTTGGCGCTATTGATATCGCCGGCCGCGGTAAGAACAGCGTTGTAACTCCAGCTTTCTTCAAACCAATCGCTGAAACCGAATGTATCAACTGTGGTCAGTGTGCTGCTGTTTGTCCAGTAGGTGCTATCACTGTTAAGAAGAACATCTGTGCCGTTCAGAAGGCTCTTGATGATTCTGCTAAGACCTGTGTTGTTCACATGGCTCCAGCAGTTCGTGTTGGTATCAGTGAAGAATTTGGTCTTCCAAACTGCGAAGAAACCACCGGTAAGATGGTTGCAGCTCTCAGAAAGCTCGGCTTCAAAAAGGTTTATGACACTGTATATGCAGCTGACATGACTATCATGGAAGAAGGAACCGAATTCCTTAACCGCGTAACCAAAGGCGGAGTTCTTCCACAGTTCACATCCTGCTGCCCAGGTTGGATTAAGTTCATTGAACAGTATTATCCAACACTCCTTCCAAACCTCTCTAGCTGCAAATCTCCACAGCAGATGATGGGTGCTTTGATGCGCGAAATGCTTCCAGAACAGCTTGGCGTTAAGAACGAAGACCTCTTTGTAGTATCAGTAATGCCTTGTACTGCTAAGAAGTTCGAAATCAGAAGACCTGAATTCGAATATACAGAAGGCAAGCGCGACACTGACGAAGTCCTCACTACTCAGGAACTTGCCCGCATGATCAGAGCAGCAGGTATCGACTTCGCTAATCTCGAACCAGAAGATTACGATATGCCTCTCGGTGAAAGAACCGGTGCCGGCGTTATCTTCGGCGTAACTGGCGGCGTTACTGAAGCAGCTCTCCGCTATGCAGCAGAAGTTCTTACTAAGAAGTCTCTTGGTAAAGACGAACTTGAATTCAAGGCTGTTCGTGGCAGTGAAGGCCTCATGGAAGCTAAGCTTAATGTAGCAGGTGTTGACCTGAATATTGCTATTGTTCACGGTCTTGCTAATGCTCATAAGGTATGCCAGGAAATCGTTGACGGTAAGAGCAAATACCAGTTCATCGAAGTTATGACATGCCCAGGCGGATGTGTAAACGGCGGCGGTCAGCCAATCGACTTCAATACTGCAGAAAAGATTTCTCGCAGAACTGAAGGCCTCTACAAGGCTGACAGAGACCTCCCACGCAGAAAATCTCAGGACAACCCGGCTGTAGTAGAAACCTACAAGAAGGTTCTCCCAGAAGGTCCATGTGGCGAAAAGTCTCATCACCTCCTCCACACCAAATACGCTAAGCGCGGCAACTTCCGCTAATAATTAGCTAAATCACAAAATCCCTCGGCAGCACCCGCTCCGAGGGATTTTTTTATGGAATTTTTCTAAAAATGTCGCTTAACAAGCGACTTTTTTCTTGAAAATTCTGTTATACTGAGTATTGAGAACAGCAAATATTTTATATTTTGTGAATACCAGTTTAATTAACCATTGAGTTGCTGTTAATACCATAAGCACCGTTTAAAACAACCTGTCACTTGCGCAGATATTGTTATGTGCTTATAATTTAATTTTAGGAGTCCGCTCAATGGGTCAGAAAGATATAACCCAGAAGACCTTGGAATCTCACAATGATGTCTTCGCAGACATTATTAACGGCATTGTGTTTAATGGTAATGATGTTGTAAAAGAAGAAGAGCTCTTTGATACAAC
>JAZRWI010000098.1:0-28124 GCA_045599645.1 Candidatus Avigastranaerophilus sp. | reverse complement strand
ACTGTTTATCAGGATTGTATAGGCTGTCATATTGATACAGGATATAAGTTGTATCACCTTTTTTCTTAGCAATGATTTTTCCTTTGATTTCCGGAATTTTGACTGTGGTATTAAAATACATAGCTTCTCCAATATTTAGTGAAACAGTTACACTAAATATACCACATTTTTTTCATGATTGCAATAGGAGAAATAAGCTTATTCTCTATATTTTAAGGTCTCTATGACTTAATTGAAATTTTTAGTGGAACTAAAATGAAAAGTTCTTTAAAGTTATTTTACTTTTGATTTATGGAATGTGTGTTGCAGAATGCAACATATTTGCGTTATAATATAAAAAAGAGGTGGAAAAATGACAGTAGCAAGCATTAATGTAAGAGTAGAACGTAATTTAAAAGAATCTGCTGAAACGGTTTTTAAAGAACTCGGCATGAGTATGACTTCAGCAATAAATATTTTTTTAAGACAGACTGTCAGAGATCAGGGGTTACCTTTTCAACCTGTTTTGACTCATCTAAATAAAGAAACGATTGATGCTATAGAAGAAGGTAGAAAACTGGCTTCAGATCCAAATACAAAAAAATATTCTTCTATGGATGAATTAAGGAAAGCTTTTGATGAAATATAAGGTTATTTTAACCAGCAGATTTAAAAAAGACATTAAATTAGCTAAAAAGCAGAATCGCAATATAGGATTATTACTAGAGGTTGTTGATAAACTATCCAATGGCGAACAACTAGAACCCAAATATAGAGACCACGCATTGATTAATTGTAAAGGCATTAGAGATTGTCATATTGAAAGTGATTGGGTTCTTTTATATGAATACCGTAATGAAATGCTTATTTTATTGTTGCATAGAATAGGTTCACATTCAGATTTAAGCTTATAAACATATAAACATGATAATAGCTCGACTCTTGCGGCTGAAGCTTGTTTTGTGATAAAATTATATTGAATAGTTGTTTGTAGAACGGCTTTGGTTTCGAAATTCATTGCACGGAACAGTGCGTTTATTATAGATGGGGGCGCGGCATGACAAATTTTAAGGGTAATTATTTCAAATACATATTCTTTATTCTCTTATTGATTTTTGCTTCCACAACTAATACCGCCCTCGCACTGGAATTTTTACTAAACTATGATTTTAATGGAAACACTACCAATTGGACTCAAGGTGATGGTAATGCCTCGGTTTTATATTATAACGAAAATTTGAATATATATAATAATACGCAACGTGTTGTTTATCAGGATTTCACAACACCAGCCGGTAGTGTAAATGCAAAATTTAGCTTCAAATATAGAGGCACTAACAGTTATAATTGTACAATAACTTTTTTGTATCAGGCGCCAAGAACTTCTACAAACAATACTGGTACTACTCTTTATACAAATACATTTACTAATGCGACTTATGAATCGAGTGCCACAGCTAATAATTTAAATGCAAATACTACCTATAGAGCAAAAATTTATGCAAACTATGCTACAAGAGGGTATGACATGGAAGTTTACTATTTTTCATGTCTTTTATCACCTTCCGGGCTTGCGGCTCAATTGACTACAACTAGCAGAAATATTGCTGGTAGTAATTACAATATCATTGATGGTATCAAGCTTACCTGGAATAAAAGTACAAGCGCTGCGGATACATGTTCTAAATACATAATTTATAGAAGCAATAGTCAAAATGGAACTTATACTAAGATTGCTGAAATAAATGACGCAGATACAACAACTTATACTGATACGGCACCTCTTAGCGGAACTAACTGGTATTATATAACAGACGTTGGTTCTGATGGCCGTGAATCACCGGCATCTCTTAAGGTTAGCATAAATTGTTTAGCCCCTGTCACTAATGTGCGTGGTGAAATGCAAGTTCAATCTGGTGGTTATTATTGTACCAACCAGATTACCTGGAATGCTGCACCCGGTTTTGGGGGTTCATATATAGTATTTGGTGGAAGTAGTTCGAATAACTATAATCGAGTTATCTGGTCAACAGGTACTTCTGCCACAGACAATGACGTAAATAATGATTCATTAGACAATACTTATCTTTATTATAGAGTAACTTATAGTAATGACGGTAACAATACTTGGGCGCCTTTGTCTGATGAGTTAGCCCAATATTTCCTGTTTCCTCCGAAAAATTTAAGAGTAACTAGCGGATATGATCCCGTGCGGAGACAAGATGCCATAGCTATTACATGGAATGACAAAAATATTCCTGATTTAATCAGTTATAATATTTATCGAAGCAATTCTGAAAATGGTACTTATACCCTGATAGGAACGGCGGGGAATGGCTCTACTGCTTATTATGATGTAAATGTTACCGCGGGTACTACTTATTGGTATAAGGTAACCTGCACTACTCCAAGAGGTACTTCTGGTTGGTCACAGGCAATGAGTGGCGTTTTGATGCCTGCTCCAAAAAATCTTACTGCTACAATTCCTAGTAATGGCCAAGTTAGATTGACTTGGACAGAACCGACATCTTTTCCACCAAATCATGGCGGTTATAGTGTTTATCGAAGCACAACTCCAGATGGTCCATGGGAAAATAGAGCCAGCTATGTTTCTGGCAACAATTATACTGATTGGTTTACCGTTGCTGATGGTGATGTGTTTTATTATTATGTGGCAGAAATGGGCTGGGATCATGAAGGTGGCCCCTCTAACATAGCAAAGGTTGGTACTCTTGATGCGCCTGCCAATCTTAGAGTAGCGCCAAATGCTGCTTATGACGGTCTTGTATTAAATTGGAATGCAGTTACTAAGTATGGTGCAAAGGTTGCTGGTTATAACATTTATTGCAGTGAAACAGCAGGCGGCCCTTATACAAAGATTGGTCAGACTAATGATAGAAATACAACAACTTATACCGACACTCCTGTTGCTTTTGGCAAGCATTATTATTATGTTGTAACTACCCGCAACACTTCTAATGGTGAATCAGACAATTCTAATGAAGCTGATGGTGTAATCAATTTTGCTCCGCCTACCATTGCTATTTCTAACTTAGAAAATTATGGTGGCTTTAAGCTTACCTGGACTTACAGCGAAACTGCTCAGTGCCCGAATGTTTTGTTCGGTGGCTACAATGTTTATCGTAGTGAAACAGCAGGTGGACCTTATACTTTGCTTAGCCAGATAAATAAGAGTGGTGGAACTTCCTATTCTTATTCTGATACTACAGCAACTGAAGGCGTAACTTATTATTACGTTGTCACAACGAGAAACAACTCAAGCCCGGCTGAAGAATCAGGCTATTCTAATGAAGTCAATGGCAAGATTACCTTACCGGCTCCTACGCTACCGCCTACTATCACTGCAACTTTGTATTCAAATAAATATTTGCCGGTTACAATAAACATAGCGTCAAACTATAATTACACGCCGGTGCCTAGTGCTTATTTCGGTGGTTTCAATATTTATAGAAAATCAGGAACAGAAACTACTTTCAGGCTTGTTGGTAGTATTGCTTCTACAACCTTTGAATATAATGATATTACAGCACCCACAGGTGAAGAAAGCGAATACTATGTAAAGGCTTTTAATGCTTCTGGCTTGGAATCCCCTGAATCTAACCACGTAAAGAAAACACCTCTGGCTATTATTACTTTAACAGTAAATAAAGACCTGCCGGATAAAGATTTGTCTTCTGCTGGCACTAACATTGGCAGTGTTAATATCAGGTGGCAGGCAGTAATATCTGCTCCAGGCGCTGTTATTGAAAGCTATCTGATTGTTCTCTGGAAGGATGGCGCTGAAGTAGGCAGAGCTGTTGTTACTGATCCTACAGCAACATCTCATAATGTTGACAATGTTTTCTTTGTAAACAACAGTCACTATATTGCTTCTGTTGAAGCTACCTATTCACTGGATGGTAATAAAGCAACTGTTATTGACTATAGTAACGATTTTACTGCTTATACTCCTGCAATGATGGAAGTCCGCGACGGCTGGAGCGGCAAGGATATTACATATTCCTTCTTTGATAACCGAGCTGAAGCAAACTGGGAATTTGAAGATGATTCAGGAGCAGTCCGTTACGAAGTAGCCTTAGGCACAACTCCCTATGGAACAGAAACCGTGGGTTGGACTGACGTAGGTCTTGTTAATCGTATTGGTATTGAAACCCCGGAACTGGCAAGCGGAACAAGATATTATTTCTCTGTCAGAGGCTTTAATCAGCAGAAGAATCAGGTTTTGAGCGGTTGTTCTGACGGCTTTATTGCCAGAAAAGACGTTGTTGTAAAAGACACTAGTGCTGTGGAGTTCTTTAATAACGCAAGAATTCTTGATAAGCTTGATACTGAGGGCGGCCAGTTGACACCGACAGCTGCAGCTTCCAGCAATCAATACAAATACTGCATGGCTGTAACTATTACAGAACCTGATGTTACAGACCGTGTTAACGCACCCTGCCTTGTAGACTTTGATATTCCTGCGGGAAAACGACCGACTAATGTTAGAGAATTCAGAGTTCTGGATGACCAGGGTAATACTTGCAAAAGATTTAATCTGACAACTCCGAACAATTCCACTACTGCTCATCCATATATCGTTTTCCTTGTTAATATATCTAAGGGAAGCACCCGTACTTACTATATCTACTGGGGCAGTACTGTGCTTGACGATGTTGCTCAGGGATTTGTGAATAATACAGAAGCAAATTCACTGAATGCGTGGACACCATTCTATTCTAGAAAAGACATGCCTGCTGGCATAGAAACAGTCTCTACTTTAAAAGCTCATAGAATAACCAATGCGGGAGGTAATCTGGTAGGCGACGACCTTTCTTTGAGAAATAGGTATACTTTTGCTCAGCTTGGTTTAAGTAAGTTCAAGTTTTTTGGTGTTGATAGAAGTAATACCCGCTGGCATTTAACAACTAATGGTGTTCTTGCTAGAAGAGGTACAACAGGTACCACTTCGCAGGATGATACTACGGAAAACAGAACCAGTGGCAGTGACTATTCAAATACCTACAATGAATTTAAGGGAAATGGTAATGGTTGGGGTTGGTTAATAACACCAATCTGGATTGACCACAGAACCAATAACTCTACCGATGGCTCAGGCGGTCTGGCTCCTGCCGACTCCGGAGTTTTTGAAGATCACTATACTGGTCCGAACAGATTGCTTTATACTTGGGTAACTAATAACTATTCTTATACAGACGATATTTATAGATTTCAGGCTGTTCTCTATGAAACTGGCGATATTGCACTCAGATATGAATATTTGAGTACAATCGGTCTCTTCGGGCCTGGTGGTACTGGTAATCCTGTTAATGTAACACATAGAACATGTGGTATTTCAAATGGTGACAATAATTATTGGTTAGTTAATGCGCCGCTAATTATGGGTATTAACAAGAATCCTACGGCATTCTATCAGTGTATGAATGCCTTTGAAGATACTACTATCTATGGTCCGATTATTGGTGATGGCACTAGTTATGATATTGCTCACTTCCAGTCCATGGTATTCGATACAAGAGTCGCCGCTCCAAAGTGGATTGGTATGGAATATGACGCTACTGTAACTGGTGCTAGAAAGATTCTGTTGGCTTATAGAACAGGTGATACACCATTGCCTGATGGTAGTTGGACTGATTGGTCTACTTCTACTGAAGTTACTTCAGCAAATGCTATCGGAACTATTATATTCCCGGAAGGAAGCGTCAACGGTAGATATATACAGTATCGCGCTGACTTCATGAAAACCTCCAATGCAACGGGTAATGTTTCCATTCAGGAAGTTCGTTTCATATTCGGTGGTATCAGCGTAGAAACTGTTACTTCTTTTATTGATAATCAGGCTGTAACAGAGGTTTCACAGGGACAGAAGAATATCCCAGTGAAGGTTGCTGTCAAGAATCTCAGTGTTGATGCAGTAAATTTGACCAGCAATGAAATGAGCTTCACTCTTGGCGGCCATACTGCAAGACTTGTAGACACTAGTTTTCCTATAAGCATTGGCTCACAGAAAGTGGCTACACTTTCTTATCTTGTTGATATTGCAGATGACGCTCCTACTGGAGAATGCACGATTGATGCTTATGCTACTGCTTCAGCGCTTTTGTATGACAATGGCGCACAAATTCCTCTTACTTGGACAGTAAAATCAAAGTCAGATTTGATAATAAATGAAGTATATTCTGCTTATACGAAGGTTACCAAGGGTTTCGACTATGACATTTATGTAACAATCACCAATACAGGCGATTCGCCTTGTCTGCTGAACGAATTGTTCCCGACTTATGAGAACGGTATTTATACCTTTACTCTTGATACTAGCTATGATTTGGCAACAGGAACAATAGCAACGGGCACATCAGCCGCTGTTATTCCTGGTAATTCAACCAGGAAAGCAAAATATCTTGTTCATATTTCAAATGAATCTGCTTCCGGTTCTGACACTATAGGTGCAACAGCTTCGGCTACCAATAAACTTTCTGGCGAAACTCTGTCTGTTCTGGGAACAGATAACCCACATGTATGGGCCATTCAGAAGCCTGCAGAACTCAACCTGTATAACATCGTTGCGTCGTCAACACTTTACAGAGGGCAGAAGAATAATAAGATAATTGTTAGTGCAACCAATGAGGGAGAAGCAGAGTTAGAGTGGTATCCTGCTTCTACAACAAGTAAAATTGTATTTACGCCTGTTACCAACGGTGCGAAGGGCTATGAAAATTTAAGAATGAGCAGCGGTGAAACGGCTATTACCATAGATAGTGCAACTATCGCTGAAGCTCAATACAGCATAGATGTTAAGTCAGATTCTGCAACAGGTACTGATAGAATCACTGCAACAATTTATGGCATAGAAAACAATACCATGACAGACCTTGTAGACAGCAGCGTTGATGATATACCATCGGCTGACTGGACTATTTATGCAGAAAAGGTTAATACTTATAATGACGGTCCTTGTAATGAAGAAGCAGACAGCTTTAACAAGCCGTCAGGCTCTAACATATTGACTGTTTATGCGAAGGTAGAAAATCTTGCTGCAAATACAGAATACATAGTTCACTGGTATGATTCTTCAAATACAGAAATTCTTACCACAAAACCAAAGATTACAGCCGGTCAGGGTTACTTTATCGTTCAACTTGATTTGGATAGCACCTGTCTGAGTGGAACCTATAAAGTATCTGTTACAGACCCGCTGAGTCTGTTCGTATGCTGCGAAAACTTCTTTGAAATTGTTGCTCCTGCAGAAATGACCGCAAGCTTTACATTGCCTTTGTATGCTACAGTTGGTCAGCCGATTACAGCTTCTTTTACATATATAAATCTTGGTGGTGCAGAAATAGCTAACGCTACTCTTGTTCCGACAGACACAGTCAGAATTAACCACTTAGATGGTGGAACAAATGGCGATGTTACTCTTGCCCCGGATAATCCGACGGAAGCTGTTTTCTCGCCAAGACTTACCGAAGTGCCTGGTAATGGCCAGGCTACGGCAACCTTTAAGCTTATTGCAGCCAGAACAGGCAGGGTAAGCCTGACTGCTTCTGCAACCGGTTACGACAAGAACTCCGGTATGTCTCTTTCTGTTCCGAATATTACATCTAGCATTTGTAATATTCAGAATCCGCCAAATATTGTGTTTACAAACATAACATTATCGGCGACAAATGTATATTTGAATCAGAAGAATCTTAGAATTACAGCAACCCTGAAGAACGATGGTGCCGGCCGTGCTACAGGTATTGTGAATGCTGCCAGTTTTACGGCTGCTATTGGTACTTATGAACAGGAATTAATTGGTTACACAGAACCTTTTGAAATTCCTTTGGCAGCTAACCAATCAGTAACATTAACCTTTGATGTTGCTGTTGATTATGATAGCGCAACTGGTCTGGATACAATCAATGTTAAAGCATTGTGGTATGACCAGAACTGGCCAGAATCCGGTATAAAGACTTCCACGTCTGCTAATAAAACTTGGACCATTTATCCTATTGGGATAAAAATGGCTTCAGATAGAGATTATAACTATATTCGCAATGACTTCTGCCGCGGTCAGACCATCAATATTCTAGCTTTCAATATTCCACCAAATCAAAGCTATTACCGCATAAGAATATATAATAGCGAATTAAATATAAATTATAATGCTACTACTCCTAATGGTCAGATTGACAATTCGCCATTGATTACTGCTCAGTTAAATGGCGAAGGTGAACACAGTTATGTATTGCCTGACAACGCTAGAATAGGCACATGGACTATTACTGTTGAATATACGACAAACACGGCTGTTAACACTCATGGTAGTATGCGTGCTATGCAATATTTTAGAGTGCAGGATATTCCACGGCTTCAGGCCACTCTAACTATTGACGATTCGGAAAAAATATATGTTGGAGACCAGTTTAAGGTTTCTCTTACTTTGAGAAGTACTGTTGCTCAGAGTGCTGCTGTTGATGAGATTGCTCCTTATGAATTGATAAAGGACGTAACATCTTTAGGCAATGCTAAATTGATATCAGGACCTGATCCGGCTACATTCTCTTTGAGAGTTGGAGAAGAGAAGTCTTTCGAATATGTATTTGAAGCAACCCAATATAGTGGCTCAGGTAAATTCAGGCTGAAGAGCAGTAATGCTACATATATTGCTGGTGGTCATAACAGAAATCTATGGGAATCTGATCATCAGCCAGATTATGATGTCTTTGCCAATCAGGTTGTTTCTAATGAGATTATTATCTATGAA
This sequence comes from Candidatus Avigastranaerophilus sp., assembly GCA_045599645.1. Lineage (GTDB taxonomy): Bacteria > Muiribacteriota > Ozemobacteria > Ozemobacterales > Ozemobacteraceae > RUG334. The sequence continues at coordinate 19,375 of JAZRWI010000098.1, read as the reverse complement.
AAGAGCATGGCTGTAAGTCCGGATGTTATCGAGTTCGGTGTTCCTGCCAACCCGATATCGGAAGACAAGGCATTCGGTCTTGTCTGCGGTGCAATGCAGGAACAGAATGTAACAATCCAGAAAACAGGTAACTATGACCTTGATAATATAAGAGCCAATAAATCGTTGCTGAATGGGCCTGTTGTTGGTGGTGTAAAGCAATCAATAAGTGATACTTATTTCAATATTGATACCAGCACTATCACTAATCCTATGACTGCCGCATCTGAAATGACGAGAGCGTCTCTTACTATTCCTTATTTCCAGCCAGAGGGCGAATATACAAGTACCATGTTTGTATACTGCGACAGCAACGGAAACGGTAAATATGACTCTGGTGAAGTGACCGATGAATTTGCGGTAAGAACATACGTTAACGAATGTAAGGTTATTAAGGTTGTTGATGAAGACAAAACAGTTAACATGGGTAGCTGGCCAAAAGGCGCTACTACAAAAGAATTTACTGTAAATTACTTCAGTGGCGGTAACCGTGACCTTACCCGTGTAAAGATAGCACCTGAAGTCAGTTCTCTTACTCAGTATCTTACCTTTACTGAACCGGCTCTGCTGGGTGCTTATCCTATGTATGTGGGCCCTGTTCCCATAAGGGAATATCGTAAGGCAACCTTCCATGCATCAATAAGTCCAGATGCTCCGATGGGCGTTTATTCTGTCACCTTCAAGATCTTTGAAGATGCAAATAATAACGATATCCATGATTCAAGCGCTGTCGACATAGAACCTTATGACACCTTTACCGTAATCATGGTTGTTGGTGACCTTGATTTCACTATCACACCGGCTACTCTTACTGCTTCACCGATCGAAACCTCTATAACAGCAATTACCGGTGTTGTTCCTGGATTCAGCAGGCTTACAATTACCAATAACGGTATGGAATTGTCACGCATCAAGATGACTAACGACAAATTGGTTGGTGTAAAAGACGGCATTACCTATGAAATAGCTCCTGATGTAGTTCAGATATATCCAGGGACTCTGAAGAGCCCGTTGGCTAAGGGTGAAAGTGATGTGTTTGACCTTGAAATCTTCATTGCAGCAGGTACTGATTGCGCAACATATACCACAACGCTGAAATTCTATAGCGATGATGACGAAAGCGGTACTCTGAACAATGAAGAAAAGCATGTTGACATACCATTAACTGTTTATGTAAAACCGACAGAAAAGATTGAAGTTATTGATAAGCCTGTTGCTGTAACCGGCATGAGCAGTGATGTTTCAGATACCTTCGCCCAGGTTGAATTCCTGTGCTATAACCTTGGTAACGTTCCATTGAAGGCCTTGAAGTTTGAAACAAATCAGCTTGTTCAGAAGGACGTAACAACTCCTGTAACCATACCTATGAATCCAAGCTTTTTTGAATTCCCGACTTCGCCTTATGAAGCGCCTAAGAAGACTCAGTTCAGTGTTAAGCTGACTATTCCTGTTCCAGCAGGAACTCCTGACGGTGTTTATATAACTACTGCGCTTTGTAGCATATACAATGACGATGGCGGTGATTATGAAAATCCTCAGCCACCGAACGGTGCTCTTGACAAATCAAAGGAATGCTACGACGAATTCCAGGTATGGCTGCAGATTGGTGAAATGAAGATGGTCATCAACATGAACTCCAATAATGTAACCGGCAAGCCTGGCGAACGTTCAACAGAGGCTACTTTCTCTGTTAAGAACGACGGTGCCTTGACAATAACAAGTATCATTGCTACCGGTACTGTTCTTACAAAGAGCAGCGATACTGTATCGGCTACGGCTTCTGTATTCCTGCCATCTGAAAACATCGGAACCTTGAAGGCTGGTATGGAACAGACCAGACAATGGGCTGTAGATATCCCTGACTGTACTCCTGCCGGTGTATATACAGGCAAGATTACAGCCTGGAGTGATACTAACGGTAATAAGATTCTTGACCCAGGTGAAGCTTCTGCAAGCAAGGATGTTAAGTTAACCGTAGAATCAGCACCGAAACTGGCTATTCGTGAAGATTCTATAAATCCTGTTGATATAACCACTCTGGCAACACCGTTGGTAACAAACAATGCTACTGTAACTGTTACAATCAGACTTTATAACACAGGTAACGTGAATATTACAGGTGCTATAGTTCCTACTATCAGTGATTTGACTTACCTGAGTGGTAAAATACCGGCCAGCGCGATTTCAGTAAGTGTAGAATCTAAGACTTTGAGACCATACACTACATCTGGTGACTATGCATTGGCTACCATTACTGTCGGTCTTGGTCCGTCACTTATGACTAGTGGTCACTATACTGGTCCTCTCGAATTTTCTGTAACTTCAGGTGGTTTGACTGCTTCAGATTCTGTAATTCTTGATGTTGAATACGGTATCAAGGAAATGACAGTAGCTCCAAATCCACTGGTATTTGATGACCTTGAAACCCAAAACAGGGATAAGGTTACTGTAACAAAGAAATCTGCAGCTAGTCTCAAGAGAATCTGCGCCTATGAAAAGAATGCTCCTGCTGGTTGTGGTGCAACCTATATTTCTTTGGAAACACCTATTCCACAGGAAATAACCGGTTCTAGAGATTTCTATTTCCAGGTAAATCTTGATCCTAATACCGCTCCAGGAACCTACATTGCTACATGGACATTCTTTGACGATGACGACAAGGATGAACTCTATGATGAAGGTGAATACTCCGTAGACCTCCAGATTCATTACGTTGTTCCTGAAAGACTAAGCATGACTCTTACTCCTTCAGAAACTGAAGTTAGCCTGAAACCAGGTGAAAGCCGTGACATAGACTATTATGTCGCTAATACTGGTAATGCACCATTAGATAATAATCAGCTTGTCTGGAGACTGCCACCGGCAGCACTTGTTGATGCAGAAGGTCATACGCTGCCTCAAAGCTGCTTCCAGTGTGTTGTTGCTCCGATAGTTCCTATTGCTGCTGGCGAAACTGGAACCTACACTATCAGGATTACTGTTCCTGATACTCAGGCATTAGGCACATACGGACCTGCAAATATGAGTCTGGAATATAATCTGGTTACTCAGGGCACTGCACCGATAACTGTAAAGGTTATCACTGACAGTTCTGGTGATATTGTTCCTGATTCAACAGTTCATCAGCCGGTTGCTACATCAACCTGGTATGATTTACCTTCTGTTTATTTCGTATCTGCGTGGGTATGTCCAGGCTTACCAGATGCTCCGGATACAACCTATGCAAATCTGAGCGTGGTAAGATACAATGAAGATGGTACTCCTAATGCGGCGTTGTCTGTAAGAATAGATAATAAAGAACGTAGGCCTGAAATAAACAGTCCTGGTGTTTATTCTGTATTTAAAGACAGTCCGATATATGAAAATATTGAAGCAGTAAGTAATTCGTTTGAGTTCCACGCTCCTAATGGACAGCCGGTTTATGGCATAAGCGGTGATCCGGTTACTGCTCAAGACGAATTTGGCAACACATTGATGTTCTACAGAGTATACTTTGCTTTCGAAATTTTCCCGTCATCAACATCTGATCCTCTTGATCCAGAGAATCTGTTGGGAACAGAAAGAGTCAGAATACTGCTGTCTGAAAGCAAGGAAAGTGAAACTGCTTCATCGACAGTATACTTTGATGGTATAAAACTGGAAAAAGCCATAAAACCAGATCAGGATAGGCCTACAACGTTCCATCAGGGGACGACTCTGGTATCACCGTCGAATGCGTTGGATATAAGTGGTAAGCATAAGTATTACGAATGGTAAAAGAAATGTCGGCGCTTGTCGCGCCGACGTGAAAAACTGCTGCTTTGCAGCAGTAGTGAAAAACAGGCGAAGCCTGTCGTGAAAACTCGCTTACGCTCGAGTGAATACCTGCAGCTTGGCGGCAGGTGTGAAACACGCCTTTCGGCGCGTTGATTTTAGCCATTAGGCTCTTGCTTCGCAAATCGCCGTTGTTTGCTTTTGCTTCGCAAATCGCAGTTAATTAGACTTGCTTCGCAAATTGCCGTTGTTTAGTCTTGCTTCGCACATCGCGTTTATTGGCACAGTTGTCGTTGGTTTTGGCGGTTTTTAGGGAAGTTATTAAGAGAAAACGGATTTTGTTGCATTTTGAGATTATTGATTGATATTCGTTTTCTTTAATTATTTTAGATTTGGAAAAGATACTTAACCAATAATAGCTTTCATTACATTCTTTAAGTGCTAGCTGTAGTTTGTTTATGAAATCAGCCCGGCTGACTGCATAGTTTGCTTCAGAAATATTTGCTCCTACACTTGTTCCACTTCTTACTAATTGACTTATGTTTGGATAGAAAAAATTGCTGTTTTTGAGTCTTCCACAAAATTCAATAATTTCTATTCCAAAACTTGTAGATAATTCAGAAAGTTTGCCCATAAAAATCTCCTTTATAATATGAAATTTTTTGAATTCTTATTGAGTAATCATTTGAAAAAGCAAAGTTAGACAAATAAAAATGTAAAGAATTGTAAATGTGCTGTAGGGAGAGCAAAAGAAATGTCGGCGCTTGTCGCGCCGACGTGAAAAACTGCTGCTTTGCAGCAGTAGTGAAAAACAGGCGAAGCCTGTCGTGAAAACTCGCTTACGCTCGAGTGAATACCCGCCGCTTAGCGGCAGGTGTGAAACACGCCTTTCGGCGCGTTGATTTTAGCCATTAGGCTCTTGCTTCGCAAATCGCCGTTTTTGCTTCGCAAATTGCCGTTTTTGCTTTTGCTTCAATAGTAATATGTACTCTGTAAAATCAGAATGCATCGAAAGCGATTGGCTAAAATTAACTTCTGATAAAAGCAGAATGCATCGAAAGCGGTTGGCTAAAATCAACGTCCCGAAAGGGACAATTTCACTCTTGCGCAGCAAGTTTTCACGCCACGAAGTGGTATTCACTCTTGCGCAGCAAGTTTTCACACCACGAAGTGGTATTCACGTCGGCCGACCAGGCCGACATTTTTTTTGCATAAAACACATATTTAGGATATAATTATTGTGTACAAGACATAATCATGATTACTAAAAACAAACGTGCTTTCACTATTATCGAAGTTTCTATTGCCGCTATCTTATTTGTAGTGGTATGTGGTGCTGTATACAAAATTTTCTCTGGTGTTTCAACCGGTTTTCAGCGCAGCACAAAGTCCTTGAATATGCAGAACGAAATGCGTAATGGTTTAACCTATATGCGTGAAGAAATGCAGCGTGCTTCCTATCGTTCTGAGGTTAGAATCAATGGTACCGGCGTAAAAGAAGACGGCTTTGAATTTAAGATTTCAAAGGAACCAACCATTGATCCAATGGCTGCTTCAGGGAAAACAATTGCTAAATGGTATATCTGTAAGCCTTTTAACAAGTCAACCAATACTGGTTGTGTGTTTGAAGCTACCCTTAGCTGTAAAGAAGGCGAAATAATCTATAATAGAACCTATATTGGCGATAAAGGTTCTGCAGAAAATGAAGGCGAAGTTAAAGACAAGATGCTTATGAAAGGCATCGGTAAGCTTAATATTAATGTAGAAGAAAACGCTGGCACAATGGTTAATGTTGAAGTCTTTGGCTATGACAAGACTCATTCCCAGCCTGATTTGAATACTACGGCACAGACTGGCGCCAAGGTTGAAGTAAAAGTAAAGAAGGAACTTTGATGATACTAAGAGCAGTTAGAAAACGTAATCGTTTAGCTGTTTCATTTGCAGAAATCCTCATTGCAGTAGCAATGATGGGGGTTGCTGCTTTGCCTATATTTGGCCTTTTGACGTATTCCAGCCGCGGAACCCGTGAACAGGAAGCAGAAGCAGAGGCTGGTAACCTTGCCAAGGAAGAAATGAACCGATTGATGTATGTTGTGAAACCGGAAAATCTTCTTGAACATGCTAATACAGATGTTCCATGCACTTTTGCTGGTAGCACAAAGGAAGTTAATAAGAAGGGCAATGTTTTTAAGGGTATCTATACTGTTTATCCTCATGAAAACAAGTATGTAGAATTCAAGGTTCCGCAGATGAAATTCCATCAGCCTCAGGGGTGTCCTGGCGGTGCTGAAAAGAATAGCGAAATTGTTGAAAATGAGATGATAACAATGAATCTTAAGGAGCTTTATCCGGATAACGACAAGCCCTTGCTGGTTGATATTTATCTTCAGATAAGCTGGCGTCTGGCTACAGAAAAGAATTATCCTGAAAAAAACAGGCTAGTACTCTACGGAAGGAGGTATTTTAACATTGAAGAGTTTAATGAAGAATAAAGTGTTAAAGAACTCCCGCAGAGCTATGGCAATCCCTGTTGTTCTGATGGTTATTCTGGGCGCCATGATTATGGCTTCCAGCGTTTTTATGTTCCGCAAGGAATCAAAACAGCAGAATATAACCAATTTCCATTTCCTGAGAGTTAATTTTCTCGCTCAGTCCGCAGCACAGCATGTTCTTTTGAAACTTAGCTGTTTCCCGCAGGATGCTTATGATGCTGGTGTATTAGGTCTTGGTTATTGCCCGTTCCAGGGTATTGTTTATTCCGAAGATAAAGAACCGACTCCAGGTCTGGTTGATGCCAAGGCTTTGGAATTGTTTGTAAAAGACTGCAATACAGAAGAAGGTTCTGGAATTCCATGGAAAATACCTGCTCCAAGACTTGATAAATCCATGACTAAGTATCATGTTGAAGCTTTGAATGTTGTCAGTGCATATAATGACATTGCTAAAAGGCAGACTGTTCTTACTGCAAAGATTGTTTCTATTGGTGAAGGAAAAATGGAAAAGGGCAATCAGGAATTTCGTAAGGAACGACTTGAAAAGGTTGTTCAGTTGACAGGTAATAACTAAAAATTAGCTGTAATTAAAAGGAGAGCTGTTTTATGAGATACTTAAAGAGGAGTTTGGTAGCGTTTTCACTGCTGTTGGCTTCTGCAGGCAATATGCTTGCTTGTGAATTGCCGGCTCATCCAAATGCAGCCGCAATGCCAGTAGGTATTACCTTGAGAGGCAGCTCTAACGAAATCACTATTGATGAGGCCATGAAAAAAGGGGCTGTAAAGCTTATTCAGGGCACCAACGATGCTTCTTTCTATTATCTTATTCCAGAAGGCAGTAAGGTTAAGCTGAGAATAGTATGGGACCCGGTCTGCCACAATAACCCAAACCCTGTTGATTCTGAAGATTTTAAATACAAGGCTGAACAGTATGACTATGTTTATTCCGCTGAATTAAAGATTAAAGAAGATAAAGAAATTGGTAAAATCGGTGGTTACTATTTCTTCCCGCTGCAGGCCATGAGTGAATATTTTACTCTTAGTGGCAATAGAAAAGACGCCAGTGAAGCTTTTTCAAGAGAATACGGAAATCTTGAAGGCGTAATCAACGATGTTGCTGGAGTTGGTCCTGCTTTAATTTTTAATAAATCCTTTGCTGCAAAGGGTGCTACCGATTTAGGCTTCAGTATTGTTGGTGGCACACTGAAAGAATATGCTGATGATCCTACTATTTCAGCAACCAAGGTAAATGACATGGATGGTATTGATGCTATCGATACTTATTTGCCTGGTCCACACTGGAATATGAAGGACGTAAAAAATGACATTTTCCTGCTTGAACCATCTGAAGACGGTAAAAAGAAGGTTGCTAAGCTAGTCAACAGAGGCGCTGCCAATACGAAACCAACTTGGGGTTATTGTGCTACTGGCGACCCTAATAATATTGTTCGTTATCTGCCTGGAAAATCTGGCGTAGACATGAAAGACATAGATTTTGGTTTGAAAAATCCTGAACCAAAGAACTACAGGGCTTATATTGTTGAAAATAAAAACCAAAAGCAGATTCATGCTGAAGGTATCGGCTATGATCCTAAGGCTGATGACGCTGCCCGTGGTAACGACAGTGATTGTAGCTTCTATGTTAATTTTACAACACCTTCTATTGGTGGTGACGAATTAACTAAGACAGAAGACAATGCTATCGTTAAAATCATGGTCAACTCTCCGCCGGCTGGTTACAACCTTACCAATCTTTACTGGATTTGGGAAGAACAGGTATACAAACGAGTTACCTCTGGAAAATATGCGCTGGCTAAAGATTCTGAAAAACCTTCTATTATGCCTACTGACGATGATTCCTCTGACGACGATAAAGACAAAGATAAAGACGATAAGGAATCTCCAGCTTCTGATTCTGGCGATGATGAAGACGAAAAGAAGGACGATGAAAAAGACGACGAAAAGGACGACGAAGAAGACGATACAGATAATTCTTCCATTGTTCTTGATGCAAAAGATGAAAAATACTTTATTTATGAAAAAGCCGGTGCTGTAAGAAAATGTAGCGTTGGCTTAGGTATTGTTGTCTGTAAGATTTCTGATGGTATTGGCTATGCCGCTTATAAGATTTATGACGACTGTGGTCCTGTAACCTCTAGCCTTCAGGTTTATGGAGCAGAAGGTGAACAGGAACAACCAAAATACTTTGAAGAAGATAAGAGTGAGAGTGTGACTTCAAAGTTTACCTTTGACATTGATCTGGTCGATTCCAATCCGTATTTTGCTAATGATATCGCTCTTTCTGGCTCGGCTGGTGATGAAAAGCTGTCTAAAAACAAGGATATTTCCCAGAGCAATGATAAGATGGATTTGACATTCTTCTATAACTATCCTGTATATGACTATAAGATGGTTGAAAGGAAGTCTGTAGAAGATTTGAAGGGTGTCGGCCTGGTAGACCTGCCATCAACCAATAAAGATGGTAGTCAGTCTTTGTTTAACGGCTATGTTCATGATACAAAATGGTTCTGGCACAAGGCTGAAACTGTTAAGATTGATAGTGTTACCTTGACTAGGGAAATCCGTGCCGATTCCGCTGCAGATCCAGAACAGAGACTTATTGGTTCTATCAATAGAATATCTGGTTCATTTGAAATTAAGAATCCAAAGCCATGGCATGAAACTGAAGGCTCTGGCAATAACTTCACTGTATTTGCTGTTTTCAAAGATAAAGCAGGCAATACTCATGTTACTGATATTTTCAGTTATGAACCGAAGAAAACTGAATCTGCTAAGCCGGAAAATATAGCTGATAAGAACTATGCTATGGATCCGACCAAGGAAAATGTTGAAGAACTTGCTGCTAATAACGATACAAATGGCCCAGATGCACCTTACTTCGCACAGGACCTTGTAAAGCAGGTTAACTGGGATGGTAAGAACTGGCAGGCTGTAAGTCATCTTAAGAGCGAAGACAAGACCGCTCCTGAAATTCAGGTTGTTGTTCTCGACACAAGAACTAACCGTTATCATATCTTTGGAACATCAGAAAATGTTGCTGGTGGTCTGAATAATATGAGCAACAGAACTGATGATAAAACCTACGCTGGCATACCTGTAAACAAAATACCTTATATCAATAAAAATACTGCTATTAGCGAAAGCTATTTATACAAGAAGTTTGATGATATAGATAATTTGTTTGCCCTCTATCTGCAGGGTAAGAAGGAAGGTTCAGATGGTGTAAATGCTGTTTCAACAGTAATGGATACTGCTAACAAGAACGGCTTTGTATGTCAGAAGAACTCTCGTATCATTTTCTATCCACGTGCATTCGATAATATCGATTACATGGATACTACAAAGAATTGTGGCGTTCAGAGCTTTGAAGTAACCTTTGAGGATGAGAACAGTCCTAAGAGAGTTAAGCTTGATAATCCTGTAACTTCAATGGGAACACCGATAGAATATGTTTTCCGTCAGGAAAACGTAGACAGGGACAACAAAGTAACTCCTTACACTTTGAAGGTCAGAGCTACAGACTATTCTAATAATACACGCGAATTCTTCCTGGATATTGCTGTTACAGGTAGAACTCTTGATATCCGCACTCTTGAAGAAAAACGCGAACGCATAAAATAAAGAGTAAGGTTTAAGAAGCAAAAAAAAGCCCACGCATTTGCGTGGGCTTTTTTATACTTGTTTATCAGTAATGATACTGGAGCATACCCTGGATACGATAATCGTAACCGAAGAATGCATCGTTTGCTAAGGCTATTGGAGCAGCCAGAGTAAGTGACATACCTTCCTTTACGTGGTAGCGTGCGCCAAGAACCAGATCAGTGGTTTTACCGGCATGATTACTGTCGAAGTAATTGATTTCACCAATGAATGTGAATGAATCATTAGCTTTATAATCAAAGCCGGCATTTACGAAAATACCGTCATGACCGGTGTTGTCATTGCTAGATGCTCTGTAGCCGCCGTTCAGATGAACGTTGCCACCTTCTTTGCGTTTGCTTGATATACCACCGAAGATTTCCCAGGCGTTATCACTTTCTGTATCACCGATTTCAATGTCGCTTGTTGGGAAGAAAGCGCCCAGTCCGATACAGGTTGCCATATCATCAGTCTGAGAAGAGAATTTGAAGCGAAGTTCGCAATCGCCCATTCCTGAATCAGTACCGTCTCTGAAATTATAAGTAACGGGAGCGTATACATCGTAGGATTCGAATGGAACTACGAAAGCAACTTCAAAGTTTTCTGCAGAATATGTAAGAATGAGTGGAAATCTGTAATAATCGCCTTCTTCACCAGCAACAAGTCTGTTGCCTTCGCGCTTTTCAATAGAATTCCATTCAAAACCAATAGCAGTAGAAAATTTATGATCGCCCAGTGTGAAAGCTGAAAAAGTGTTTACAAGACCAGTAAGACCGCTGAATGTAACATCACGCTGCTGTTCGTTTTTAAGTTTGAATCTGTTGTTGTCGCCAGGAAGAATTATCTGAGGCAGACCTGCATCAGAATAAATAACAGCGTCGTCATTGCTTGTTACTGGTGGCAATGGCAGGTCAGTTACTGTGTTGCTTGGAGCCGGAGCAGTCGGCATGGCATCATAGCTGGAACCTATGGTTCCGCCGTAAGCGCTGATTGGCTGGTATACTGGTTCCGGGTAAGAATTGTAGCTTACCTGTGGTGTGTAAACATTATTGTTATACATCATTGCCTGATTGTTGGCATAACCAGTGCTCATATAATTGTTCTGGGGCTGCTGGCGCATAACAGTGCCTTCGCCTCTTTCCAGTTTTGTTGCCGGAATTTCGAGAACCTGGCCAATCTTTATGGCGCCTGGATTGCTGATGTTATTGGTTTCAGCAATAAGCTTCCACTTTGTTGTGGTGCCGAAAAACTTCTTGGAAATAGAGCCAAGAGTATCGCCTTTTTTGATTGTGTAGGTCTGGTAGCCGGTAGTAACAGAACCGCCTGACCAGCTGTTGTCTGCACTCATGGAACTATTGGATTCAATATAGAAACCGTCATTCAATGGTGGTGCAGCCATGTAGTCGTCTTCGTAGCTTTGTGCGAAGCTGGCTGGAGCTAATGCTAAGAGCATCATGGCACTAGCTAATATGATATTACGATGTTTTTTCATGGAACTGTTGTTCCTTTCGAGAGTCTTGATTTTTCAAGCTTTTACACTTTTTCAGCTCCCACCTTCGGCACCTTTCATAAATTCTTTAACGATTATTTAGATTTATTTTTATGGTTTTGCTTATTGTGACTTTGATATTGCATCTAATTCATAATTGAATGTTATAGGTTGCTGGTCTGCTTACCCCCTTTATTAAAGGCTGTCCCCAAACTAGAAATTTGTAAAAATCCCGATATACAGTAGATTCCTAAAAACCTCCCTTTTTAAGGGAGGGTAGGGAGGGTTTTGATTTTAGAAGAAACTTGTTTTAAGTGCATAAAATCGAGTTTTTAGACAGCCTCTTTAAGGGAGGGTAGGGAGGGTTTTCTTCTGGGTCATACTACTTTTAGCTTGTTGAATAAATGTTAAATGCTTTGTTCTACAATCAAAACCTCCCTTAGTCCCTCCTTGAGAAGGAGGGTTTAAGGCATCTCTAATATTTAGCACTCTAGCTTTCGCATTGACTGAGAGCAGGTTAATGCTGTAGGCAAAAAAATTATGCATTATGAATTATGAATTATGAATTATGCATTATGAATTATGAATTATGAATTATGCATTATGCATTATGAATTATGAATTATGAATTATGAATTATGCATTATGCATTATGAATTATGAATTATGAATTATGCATTATGAATTATGCATTATGAATTATGAATTATGCATTGTGCATTGTGCTAAATAAAAAGGTTTAAACGGTCGATAGTAGTAGAGACACGGCCAATTAGAAACATAAATAGGCCATTAGGAGCAAACATGTCAGAAGAACTGCTAGAACAGTTTCTTAACTATCTATCTGTGGAAAAGGGCTTGAGGCCCAAGTCCCTGGAAGCTTATCGTCGAGATTTGCAGGATTGGTTCGATTTCGCCGCCGGACGTGGCAGAACCGTTACAGATTCCACAGTTGAAGGCATGCTCAGCCTGTTTATGATTTCCATGCACGACAAAGAGCTCTCACCACGCTCTATGGCCCGTAAGTCCTCAGCACTTAAGGGGTTCTATCGCTTCCTGCTCCGGGAAGGCATTACTGATTTCGATCCAACAGCCTTGCTGGAAAGACCTAAAATTGGCAGACCTCTTCCCAAAGTAATGACAATAGAAGAGATAGAACGCATTTTGCAGCAGCCAGATACCAATACTTATCTTGGCCTTCGCGATAAGGCAATGCTTGAGCTTCTTTATGCAACAGGCATTCGTGAGTCTGAGCTTATCAGCCTTACCATGACAAGCATCAATACTGCTGCAGAATTTCTTACCGTTGAGGGAAAGGGCGGTCGTGAACGTGTTGTTCCTGTAGGTGGCTTTGCATTAGAGGCTATTAATGAGTATCTGCTTCATGGCAGACCCAAGCTTTGCAAGGATATAACCGAAAGAACCCTCTTCCTGAACCCTTATGGCAAGCCAATGTCACGTATGGGTATCTGGAAGATCATTAAGAAATATTCCATCATGGCTGGAATCAACCATGATGTTTCACCCCATGTTTTCAGGCATTCCTGCGCAACTCATCTTTTAGAAGGCGGGGCCAGCATTATGGCAGTGCAGGAAATACTAGGTCACGTAGATGTTTCTACAACTCAGATTTATACGCATTTGACGGCGAAGGATCTGAAGGAAGCTCACAGAAAGGCTCATCCAAGAGGAGAATGAAGCAGTTTACAGCTATAGCCTTGTTCAGAGGGCGCGGTGGCAGATTATGTCAGCGCGTGCTTTGTGCTATTTTAGTGCTATTGCTTGTTTCCACTTCTGTTTTTGCCCAGGAACCAGAGCTTTTGACACCAGAAGAAGCAAAGGCTGTATACGAAGAACTGACAGCAGATTGTATGGCTGTTGAAGCTGATTTTGTTGATAATAGCCCGGATGCTGACATGAAGATTGTTCTTCCTACTCCAGCAGTAGAGCCAGAGCCTGTATCTATATCAGAATCAGAACCGGAACCGGAACCAATACCCGTATCAGATTCTGTTTCTGAGCCAGAACCTGTATCTATATCAGAATCCGAGCCAGAACCAGAGCCTGTGGCTTGCGAAACTCCGGAACCACAGAAAATAGTAACGTCAGCTTCTTCCCCAAAATGTTCAGAAGCTAAGCCTATTTCTAATAATACTGAAGACGAAGAACCTATTCCATATATAGAAGAAAACGATAGTGACGAAGAACTCTTTGGCGACGAAGACGAAGATGGAAATATTCTGACAGCAGACACTGTAGCTGTTGATGATGGAAAAGCAGAATCAAGCAATGCAAAGAATGGGAAGATAAATACTCCTTCTTCTCAGGTAATTCGTTATGCAAAGCGCTTCTGGGATGAAGCAGAAGATCAGTATGATAAACATAATATAGATATTTCTGGTACCAAGACCTTTGATTTTAAGAAAGCAAAGGTAAGTGGTGATGTTGGCCATTTTTCAACTGAACATACAGATTGTTATCCTGGAGATAAGCTGACTCAGAGTCTGCATTTGGAAGTAGATGGCAATATTAATGCTAATTCAACTGTTCATGCTGTTCTTGATGATTCAGACGACGAGGACCGTAAATTTACAGTAAATATTGATAGTAACGGCTGGAAAATTGTTTTGGGCGATTTCCCTGTTTCTCTGGAAGGCACTAAATATGCTCTTTACAGCAAGGAAGTTCGTGGGGTAATGGCTCAGGGCTACATTAACAAGCATTGGCGTTCAACATTCCTATATGCTCAATCAAAAGGCTTGTCACGCCGTGAAAAATTCAGAGGTGCCGGTTCTCAGCAGGAATATAGAATGCTGGCTGCTCCTATCATTCAGGAATCCGAAAAGGTTTATATAGACGGTGTTCAGCTTATTCGCGGAACTGATTACCAGGTTGATTATGAAGACGGCGTTATCAAATTCCTCCCAGCGGTTCTTCCAATAGAAGTAACTCATTGGATTGTCATCGAATATGAATCTGATGATGAAGATAATGCTTATACACGAAACATGTTTGGCACAAGACAGGAATATATTTACGGTGAAGGCCGTAGTGTGGCTCTTACCTGGATTAAAGAGCTTGATCATAGCTCACCTAAGTCTTCAGCAGATGTTGATAATGCTTCGGGCACTATTAATCCTATGTCACATGATATTTATGAGGCTGATGTAAATTGGCGTCTTGGTCGTGGTTTTAGCATTAATGGTGAATATGCTATGTCTGTTTATGACCCAAATAGAAATTCTAATGAACTTGAATCAGATAAAACAATAACCGGCTATGCTGGTGGTTTTACTCTTAATGGGAAAAATGAAAAGGTTGATGCTTCTGCCAGCTATGACAGAATTGATAGCAAATTTAAGATTATTGGCCGCGAAGATGGTGTTATAGAGCTTGGCGAACGCGGTCTGGTCGACGATATCATCAGCAGCAAGGCAAAGTTCAATTATAAGTTCGACTCCTATTGGAGTGGTTTTGCTGACGGAGAAAAGGCTAAGACCAATCTGGATAATGACCCAACAAAATCAAAGGTTGATTTCGAAGAATTCAACGGTGGTTTTATCTGGGAAAAGGACGATGCCAACCGTTTTGAAATTCGTGGCGGCCGTCAGGTAGATGAAGAATATGGAGCAGATATTAATTCTGACCTTACAAAAGATACATCTGCATTTGTTTTCGATAAAGCCATTGGTTCTGTAAAAACGCAGACCAAGGCAGAACGAACTTCATATAAGGATGATGTAAATATTGCTTCTGATTCTGAAGTTATCGAAATAGACTTCAATATCGGAAGTGAAGTCAGTGATAAATTCTCTTGGAATGCTGGTTATTCGCGTATTACCATCGATGATGAAATTGTTCTTAAAGGTCATCGTTCTGAAACCTCTAACTATGAACTAGCTTTGAATTATGAACCTAGTAGAAAGTTTAATGCCAAAGGTGAATTCCAGTTCCGTAGAGAAGATGATTATTTCAATAATTCAAGATCTGACGATAAACTGGCTGATTCACAGCTGACCTATGAACCTGACGACGATTTCCGAACCACTTTCAAATACAAGGTTGAAAATACTTCGAAAATTGCAAAAGATGATGCGCTGGACCGCTCAAAATATATTCTTCCTTCAAGCTTGCCAGATAAGATTCTTGAAGAAGATAAGATTATACGCTATGAAGACCCGGTAGAAAAAATAACAATAAATAGCACTACAGATTACAAGATGTCTAAGAATCTTTCTGCTTATGTTGATTGGCGCCGACGTGATGTTAACAACAAGACTACAGGAAAGCAGATTTCCAAAAATGACCGTTCTACCTATGAATTGCGCTATAATCCTCTTGAAAAGCTCAGTTTTACTACTGAATACGAAAAAGGTTACAGCAGCAACAATGAATCTGTAGCAGAACTGAAAGACTGGTTGAAGTCATTCCAGCTTCGTTATGAATTCAGTAGGGGATACATTCTTGATGCAACCTACGAAGAATCTAATGAAGATGACACTTATGACGACAAGGAAGATGAATTCAAAAAGACTAAGATTCTTGAACTTCAGAGACCTGTCAATAATCGTGTAACCTTGGAGTTTGGTCTGCAGCATGACGACATTCAGTCGTATAATCCAAGCAAGGAATTTGATAAACGTTTTGCTGTAACTGTTACTCCGTCTTCTAAAAACCAGAGATATAAATTTTTCTTGTCTCACAAAGATATCGATGCAGAAATTAAGGGGAAATATTACGAAGGTGGCGTTATTTTCTCTCAGTTTATTGGTACCGATACAATGATTGACGGTGAAATTAAGAAGGTCCATTCCTCTAAGACATTGGATGGCGATGGATACGACGCTGTTATATGCAATACAAAAGTGGTTATAACCTTCTAAAAATTTTTAAAATTTTTGATTAAAAATCTTCCGCTTTTGCCCATCATTTGTTATACTTATTCAAATAGTCCTTAGTATATTGGGTACACTCGTTCAAGAGTGATGCATATAAACGGAGGTTCGTATGAAGTTTCATAGCCGAACAAAAAGGTATTTGATCTTTTTACTCTCGTTCCTGATGGCTTTTGAACCATTTGCAATTGAAATGGTTCGCGCTGCAGAAGCAGATGATATGGCCCAGGTCGTTGCTGAAGTAGAAGGTCCAGTGGTAGAAAATCTGGATACTGATGGTATTGATGGTATCATCGATATCGAAGAAGTAGAAAAGCCTGTAGACTATCTTGAATACATGCTTTCTCTCAGAGGCCGCAGTCGTTCTGACGACGCCATCACTGCTAACAATATTGATGAAGCAGTAGCATGGGGCGAATGGATGAACACCATCAGTGGTGCTTATTCACAGATGGATGACGGTTGTACTGACGTATTCTCTTTCTACAATGCTTTGGGCGAAGTTCAGACTCAGCTCAGCCAGGCACCAGATTATTTGACTATGGTTTGTTTTGCTGCAAACAAAGCAACATTGGCCATAGCTTTTATCGCTAAGGGTATTCCTGGTCTTACCAATTTGACTAGCAAGGCTAGCAAAGCTGTTTCAAATGCTGGCAAATGGCTCAAGAGCAAGAGCAATCTTTTTGTTGGTCTTGAAAAGATGGGTAAGGCATTCGGTAATGCAGCCAAGACTGCTAATACCTTCCTTTCTCATATGTGCCCACCGGTTGGCTTCAAGGCTGGCTGTGAAGTAGGTGAAGGCTTTGTATCATACCTCCGCTGGGTTGCTCGTAAGACTGGCGCTGATGGTAATGCTAAGTATAAAGAAACCATTAAGAAGATTAACGAACATCTTTCTAAGGACAACCAGATTTGCACTAACAAGGGTGCTAAGGTTATCAGCGACACTAAGGGTATTGCTCATACTGTTGGTATCGGTTTGACTATCATCGGTATTGCAATGGATTCTTACGACATCATTACCTCTGAAGACAGACAGGGTGGTCGTTATGCTACCTACGGTCTTGTTAAGAGCTATGTAAGCCTTGCACTTGGCGTTGCATCACTTGTTGCAATGTTCTGTATCCCGGTTGTTGGTCAGGTTCTCGGCGTAATCGCAATCGTATGGATGTGCCTTACTGCAGTATTTGACCAGTTTGGTCAATACAACAAGCAGTGGAAAGAAGCCTATAAGAATTCTTATTGGTATCTTTACACTCAGGACCCGGAATTCAAGTCATACTACGACAACAGAACCTTGTTGACTGAAGAAGAAAAGTCAGCAGCTTACCTTGTAACCGAAAAGAACTACGGTGCTTACAAAGATATGGCTTATGAATTCCTTGCTAACAACAAGAATGAAAATTCTTACTACGATGACAAATCTCAGGAAGCTATCAGCTCAAGAGTTTTCATCGAATTGGAAAAGCAGGGCGTTCTTTCCAGCTATTACAACCGTTCTGTATTCAAGCTCCCGGATTACAGCCTCAGCCGCCTTATGGAACTCTGGCAGATGAAGGCCGATTATATGGCTTGGAAGCCAACAGAAGAAGAATCTGTTAGAGCTGAAAACCGTGGCTTCTGGGGTAAGGTTGGTCATGCTCTCAACCCAATGACTTACATCAGCTGGGCTGGCGACAAGATTAACGAAATCAAGTATGACAAGAACGTTGAAAGATACAACATCGAAAAAGTATTCTGCTGCCCGGACTATTGTCTCCAGAAGAAATACCAGTCTTGGGTAACTGCCAATAGAAAAATGGAAGGTACTCCAAACGATGCTTTCTATCAGACTATCGGTCTCAGAATTGAACAGTCTCCATGGAACTATATCCCATTGGTTGGTATTGATTCTATGGCTTGGAACGAAGATCTTCTTATGCAGGCTTTCAACGCTGACTCTTTCTTTGTTGGCGTTAAGGAAATGATGTATTTCAAGGCTGTAATTGAAGAATCTACTAAGAAGGTTAAAGAAGTTACCAAGGAAACTACTAAGACTATTGAAACCTTGAAAGACAGCGTTGAATTCTTTACTTACAGAGCTGAAGCTCTTCAGGCTATCCGTGATGGTTACAGAAACACTCCAGATAACAAGAGCAAGGGTAAAGACATTTTGAAGAGCAAAGCTGTTAAGAAGGCTTTCGGTTGGAAGTGGAACGACAATAATGGCGATCCAACACCAAGAAATATCGTAAAGATTTATTGGTCTGATATTAGCCAGTGTCTCACCTACGACGCACTTTCAGTTTCCCAGAAGGGTGCTGAATGCACATTGCTCGTAGACACCATTAAGCACAACCTTGATACTGCTACTATGATGCAGCAGCTTCTTAAGGAAAAGAGAGATGCTCTTGCAAACTTCGATTCTGATTTCACAAATGAAGAATTCAATAAGTATTTGAAGAAGGGCTCTTTCCTCGATGTTAAGGGCAGCACATTCATGGATTGGTTGAGCGAACTTCATCCTGCATACGATGAAATGGAATTCTATTGTAATCACTACGAAGATGCAGCAGAAGATTTCCAGGATGCAGCCGATGATTCTAATGAAGGCCACAAGAGACACATCTTTGGTATTACTACTTCTAACAGCGAATATCATCCAAATTACGTTGTTGGCGAACTCAATGATGTAATCAGAATGTATAAGAACGTTTGTGAAGACTTCGAAGATATCGCTAATGACCTCGCTCTCGACGGCTTAGTAGTAACTTCTGCTGATGATAAGGTTTATACCGAATATGCTCAGCGCGAAATTACTGCTCTTGATCCAGACAAGGACATCAGCTCAGTAGTTATCCCAGAAGGCGACAACGACTAATTAAAAGTTAGTAAAAAAATACCCAGCCAACCGGCTGGGTATTTTTTTTGTGCGCATTTGCGTGAATAAACCACCAGCTGAGCTGGTGAGAATAAAAATCTTTAGATAAAAGAAATCTCCTTTGATATAGTGATTGTGGCTACCAACCGCAATCGTTATAAAAAAGGAGATTTTTTAATGACAATTG
>JAZRWI010000097.1:0-16978 GCA_045599645.1 Candidatus Avigastranaerophilus sp. | reverse complement strand
GAAGCTTTCAAAGAACGGACCTTGATTTATCATGCTTGAATTCCTTTTTTATAATTTTCATTTCAAGCATAAAACAATCTAAAATAAAGTACAACCCATAATCTGCACTACAAAAGAAAAAAGTTTGCGTTTGCCCTGAATAAAGAATAAATGCAGAAAAAGAAACACCGCCCCTGCTAGTCGCAGAGACGGTGTTTCTTTTTATATTAAAGGAGTTTTTACTGGAAGAAAGTGTTAAGACCGAGAACAAGGCGGTAATTGTAGCCATAGCGCTGGTCATTGGTTACAGCAATTGGAACAGCAACTTCGAAAGAGAAGTTTTCTGTCGGACTGTAACGGATACCAGGAATAACGTCTACCTTGCTGCCTTCAGCGCCCCAGTCTTCACCTGCGACTTCTGCCATAACAGTGACATTATGAGTGTGAGGGTATTCAATACCGATGTTATAGAAGAATTTGTCGGCAAGACCATCTGGATAAAATCTGGTATTGGGGTCACCAGTCATTGTATAGCCAAGATTCAGGTGAGCGACAATACGTTCGAAATTCTTAGAAAATGCGGTATAAATAGTGAAATCTGTTTCACCGGTTCCCAGCCCCTTGTCATCATTACCTGTCGGGAATTTGAAACCAAGGCCGATAGCGCCGCGAGTTTGATAGGTTGGGTTATCAAAAATCTTGTATTTGAAGCCAAGAGTTGAATCACCACAACCGGATTCAGAAATGTCGTTTTTCCAAAGGATTCTTGATTTAATTGTATAGTCAACAATCGGAATGGTATAAACAACTTCCAGATCGTCAGTTACAGCATAGTTGAAATACAAAGGAATCGAGAGCATGTCACCGCTTTCATTGTTAGAAAGAGAACGGTCATATACTCTGTCAATATCATACCAACTCGAATGGAAGCCTAGCTTGAACGAACCAGCTTTGCTGACATCAGCAGAAATTGTTTCAATAAGACCTGTATACCCACCCATGTTGCATGCAAGAACTCTTGTTGGAGTTTCTTCTACAGGAACAGTCATCATCGTATCAGAATACAATGGTGGAAGAACTGTTCTGGAAGGAACAGGCAGAGTTGTTACCGGTGGCAATGAGACAGAACTCTGAGAGTAAATTTCGCTGTTTTTGTTGGAAGACTTTTTGGTTGAAGTCTTTTTCTTAGCAGTTACAGGCTTTGCAACATTACTGGTTCTTGTTGAACCAGAATTTTCAGATACTGTTATCGGTGGCAGACTCATCTGTTTTGGTGTATTAGATGAATCGCTCATAGTGATAGGAGGCAGCATTTCGCTGTCTGCAACGTCTGCAGATACAGCAGAATAATTAGCAGGCACTCCTCCGTATACAGCAGACTGTGCTGCATTTGAGAAGCCGTATTGTCTGAGCTGCGCCTGCGAAGTATTCCCTCCGTAATAGCCCTGTGCAAAAGCGCCAGAGCCAATAAGCAAGGCAGCTGCAATAGCAGCTATAGCGGTATTTCTTTTCATACCAGACTCCTTTTATAGACAAGAAAGACTTAAAGTTCAGTGTTTTGACACTATCCTTTTAAGGGCGTATAAAGTACGTCACGCGTCTCATCGACAGAAGTCTAAAAATGTTTAACTATTTTTTTATTATTTTTCAGACAAAGAAAATTGTCTTATATTCAATATTTGAATAAAACAATAAGGTCTCAGGTAAATTAACCCGAGACCTTATTGTTTATGCTTCTTCTTTTTTCTTTGCTTCCGTTTTTTTACACGGTTTAGAAATACTCTTGAAAACAAATTTAAGCTTGTTTTCTTTAGCATTCTTACTAAGGGTTACTGTTCCACCCTTTTCTAGCTTACCAAATAGAATTTCTTCGGCAAGAGCATCCTTGATTTCACGATTAATAACTCTGGCAAGTGGTCTCGCACCATTAACCGGGTCATAGCCCTTTTCTGCAAGCCAGCTTCTTCCTGCTTCATCGAGAAGAATCTTAACCCTGCGTTCTGCAAGCTGGAGATTAAGTTCACCAACAAATTTATCAACTACCATTCTAATATTTTCAGCAGAAAGCGGTTTGAAGTTGATTATGCCATCCAAGCGGTTTCTGAATTCAGGAGAGAACAGCTTTTCAATAGCTTCCTTTCCCTTCCATTCAGCATCCTTAGAATTCTTAGAGAACCCGATAGACCCCTTGGCCATTTCTCTGGCACCGGCATTAGATGTCATAATAAGTATAATATTATGGAAATCAGCCTTCTTGCCAGCATTATCAGTTAATGTAGCATAATCCATTATCTGCAGAAGTATATTGAAAATATCCGGGTGAGCCTTTTCAATTTCATCAAGAAGAAGAACAGAATAAGGCTGTTTTCTTACAGAATCAGTAAGTGCGCCACCCTGATCAAAACCGACATAACCTGGAGGAGCCCCAATAAATCTCGAAACAGCATGCTTTTCCATATATTCGCTCATGTCGAATCTAAGGAAATTTACACCCAAAGCCTTTGCTAGCTGTTTGGCAACTTCTGTTTTACCAACTCCTGTAGGGCCAGTGAACAAGAATGAACCAATCGGTTTGTTAGCACCAGCCATGCCAGCTCTTGCGATCTTTATCGAGCGAACAATTGATTCAATAGCCTTATCCTGACCAAAAACAACGCTCTTCAGTTCTGATTCAAGATTTTTAAGCTTTTCCTGGTCAGAGGAGGAGATTTGTCTAGTTGGTATTTTAGCTATCTTTGCAACAGCTTTTTCAATATGAACACGTTTTACAATGCGTTCTTCCGGATTCTTCCTTAGCTTTATTATTGTAGCTGCTTCATCAAGAACATCTATAGCCTTGTCTGGCAAGAATGATTCCTTAATATATTTTGCAGAAAGCTCTGCAGCAGCCTTTATAGCGCCATTAGTAAATTTTACCTTATGAAATGCTTCATAAACAGGTGCCAAACCGGTCAGAATCTTTCTTGTTTCTGCCAAATCCGGTTCATAAAGGTCAATTTTTTGGAAACGTCTAGAGAAGGCCCTATCCTTATCGAAGTTCTTGTATTCTTCGAAGGTTGTAGTGCCTATACATCTGATTTTTCCTGCACCTAAGGCCGGCTTCAGAATATTGGCAGCATCTATGGAACCACCAGTTGTAGCACCTGCGCCAATAATATTATGAATTTCATCTATGAAAAGAATTACATTAGGTATTTCTTCTATAGCCTTCATAACACCTTTCAGACGGGCTTCAAATTCACCTCTGTATTTGCTACCGGCAAGCATGGAACCGATATCAAGAGAATAAATCTTTGTATCCTTCAAGGTTTCCGGAACCTTTCCCTGATGAATTCTCAGGGCAATACCTTCAACAATAGCTGTTTTACCAACACCTGGCTCACCGACGAAAATAAGGTTATTTTTGCGACGACGGTTCATAACAACGATAGCACGATTTACTTCGTGAGAACGGCCAATCAACGGGTCTATTTCCCCTTTAGCAGCCTTATCATTCAGACATTCAGCATAAGCAGAAAGAGGATCATCGCTTACCCCAGGTCCATCTTCATCGTCACCAATCGGTGGTCTTATCTGATGCTGTTCGACAATAATACCGATGCCACGGCGTTTTCCAGTATTCTTCTTTTTACCGCCATGAGCAATGTATTCTAACACATCAAGCTTTTTAACCTTCTGCTTATTCAGGAAGTAAACAGCGTGAGATTCTTCTTCATCAAAAATTGCTACAAGCAAATCACTGCCGTCAGCTTCATTTCTGCCAGAACTGGCAACATTGTTCATCATGCGTTCCAAAACACGCTGAAACCCTGGGGTTGGCTGAGGAACATTTGAAGACATCGGGTCTATTTTGGGTATTTCTTCCTTGAAGTATTTCTTCAAATCAGTTTCGAGCTTAGTTGTGTCGCAACCACAGCTTTCAAGGATTTTGGAACCATACTCGTCATGGAGAACCCCATAAAGCAAATGTTCTACAGAAATAAATTCGCAGTTAGCATTAGAAGCCTCTTCTATAACCGCTTGAATAATTATTGCTAAATCCTGACTAATCATTGCTTATTCCTTCTCCATATCACACTTTAGCGGGAAACCCTTAGCACGGGCCGCATTGTGCACCTTATTGATCTTAGCTTCCGCAATTTCCTTTGTATATACTCCGCAAAGTCCCATGCCATGGTTATGAATGCTGAGCATAATGGAAGTTGCCTGAACAGCCGAATGTCCAAAAACCTGTCTTAACACATCAATAACGAATTCCATTGTGGTGTAATCATCATTAAGCATTAAAACCTTGTATTTAGACGGCTCTTTTATTTCCTGCCGTGTAATTTCTAACACTTCAGAATCATTTTCATGAGCTGTTTTTGCCATTATCTGCCTTCTCTAATTGCTTTCAATTCTTCAGAGGTTTGCTCATTTTCAGAGTTCAAATCCTCCCAGGCTTGCATTGCTTCATCAAGCTTTCCGTTTAAAGCCGAATGCTGCTGTGCAACCTCTGCTATCTTAGCAGGTGACCAACCCTCAGGCGGTGCTGCCAACTGACCTTCAACTTCACTGATTTTTGCTTCCAATTCCGCAATTTCGTTTTCCTTTGCTTCAATATCCTTTTTAAGCTTCTGAAGCTTATTGGAAAGCTGTTTTTGCTGTTTTACAGTATCTCTGGCCTGTTGCTTGGCATCAGAATTTTTTTCTGCTGATGCAACAGAGCTATCACCTTGAGCCTGAGCTGAATCAGCCTCATCAGCCAAACGACGCTCTCTAGCCCACATATACTGACTATAATTGCCATCGTATAAAATTGATTTTCCGTTTTCAATGCTCAAAATACGTGTTGCAAGTGAATCCAGGAAAAATCTGTCATGAGATACGATAATTACTGTACCTGGGAAATCGTCCAAAGCATTAAGTAAAGCTTCGCGACTGCTTATATCAAGATGGTTTGTTGGTTCGTCGAGAATCAGAACATTACATGGTCTTAACATCATTCTAGCCAGACCAAGTCTGCTCTTTTCACCGCCAGACAGCACTTTTACCATCTTCTTAACATCATCACCAGAGAACAGGAATGCGCCAAGAATATTTCTTACTTCTGGAACAGCATCAAATGGTGCTTCGCGAAGCATTCTGTCTTCAATGGTTTCTTCACCCTCAAAGCTGATTTCTTCATCCTGGGCAAAATATCCTAAGTGAGTTCTATAGCCACTTTCAAGGCGGCCTCCCCAAAGGTTGTCTTCGCCAACCAGAATCCTAACGAGAGTAGTCTTACCTGCGCCGTTTTCGCCGATGATTGCCACTCTGTCACCACGGTTAATTACAAAGTTTACATCCTTCAGGACCTGATGATTACCAAAGGCTTTTGTAACATGTTCGCCACGAAGAACTACTTCGCCACTGGGTTCGCAATCAGGGAACCTGAAGCTTAGCTTTGGCAAGGAACGTATCTGGGCAATCTCAGTCATTTTTTCCAAAGTCTTAATACGGCTTTGAACCTGAGTTGCCTTTGTTGCTTTGTATCTGAAGCGTTCAACAAAACGTTCTATTCTTTTTCTTTCCTTATCCTGACGTTCCTGAGCAGCAGCAGCTTCTGCAGCCCATTCTTCACGTGCTTCCAGAAAAGCAGAGTAATTGCCTCTGAAGGTTCTTGAGCCTTCAGGAACTATTGCCACAACAGAAGTTGCCAATTCATCAAGGAAATATCTGTCATGAGATACAACCAGAATACCACCCTGATAATTGCTCAAATAATCTTCCAGAAAAGCAATTGAAGCAATATCCAGATAGTTTGTAGGTTCGTCTAATAGCAAATAATCCGGTTCTGTAAGCAAAAGTCTGGCAAAATATGCCCTCATCTGCCAACCACCAGAGAAATTCTTCAGTGGTTCATGAAAACGGTCTTCTGGAAAACCAAAGCCCTTAAGCAATCTGATAGTCTTTGCCTGCCAGGTATAACCACCTTCTTTTTCATAATTAGCAATAAGTCTTTCGTATTCTTCGTGAATTCTTTCTTCAAGATTTCCTTCAGACATCTGAGTTTCAAGAGCTTCGATGCGCTCTTTGATTTTCTTGAGACTATCGAAAGCCTGAGTTGCTAATTCCCAAAGGGTTAATGTTTCTTTTTCTGTTTCCCACTGACCATTTTCAGACAGAAAAATTTCCTGAGGCAGATGACCAATCTTAGCATCCTTTGGACTTGTTACAGTGCCTGTATCAGCATGTTCTATGCCTAATATGATTTTCATCATAGTAGACTTGCCAGTACCATTATTACCAACAAGTGCAACACATTCACCAGGATTTACAGAGAAGGTTACCCCAGAAAACAGCGTTCTAACGCTAAAAGCTTTACTTAAATTATTTACTTGCAGTGACATAATTTAGCTGTGATTTTATCATTTTAGCAGTATTTTTGCAACGGATAACAGGATGAAGGCGGATAAACCCGACCAAACAGCCGACTAGCAGACATTTTTAGAATCTCGGCAATAGACGAATAGTGCTTTATCTTAGAAAATTTCTGCTAGATGAAAGTTTTTAGAACCATCTAAACAGATTAAGGCTGATAAAGAAAACCGAACAATAAATTAGATGGCACTTTTATTTTGTATCGGCACTAATGCCAAACGGAATCCGAGACGGCTGTCTTCACTGTCGGGAACATCATAGTTACGATTAGCAGAACGGCAATTTCTTGGACTGCTGTCTCTTCCACCACCACGACCAACACGCTTAAACCCGGTAGCAGGACCTTCAGGATCTATGCAATGGCCTGAAGGGTAATCTCCATACCAGTCGCGGCACCATTCCCACACATTACCAATCATATCAAAAATGCCCCACGCATTAGGTTTTTTAGCACCTACAGAATGAGTTTTATCACCAGAATTTAAAAAATACCAGCCTACTCTGTCAAGATTAAGACAAAAGCCTGTTTCGGTTGTAATATCCATTCCACTATTGAGAGCAGTAGTTGTCCCCGCACGGCAAGCATATTCCCACTGAGCTTCGGTCGGCAAATCAAATCTGTAACCAACCGGTCTCATAGAATTGGTCAGGTCGTTTAATTTTTCACAAAATTCTCTTGCCTTAAACCAGTTCACGCGTTCAACAGGGTTATTATCCCCTTGGAATTTGGACGGATTGCTTCCCATTATAGCGCGATATAAAGCCTGAGTTACAGGGAATTTATCAATATAGAAATCCTTGCTAAGTGTTACCTGATGAAATACTTCCCAATTAAAACGGCCAAGCTCGTTCATCGGGCTACCCATCATAAAGGAGCCTGCAGGGCAACGAACAAGCTCAATGTTATACATTTGTTTAATAAATACCAATAAATTATCTATTGTCTGAGAGCTTGCCGAAGTCTTGTCTTTATTGGAATCATCTGGCACATTTTCTATTTCAATCTGATGTTCATCAACATCTAACAATGCCTTTGCAAACCAGGATAAACCTTCTTTTAAGCGTTTTTCAGAAAAATAATCATTAATCAGGCTAATCTGAACGCTTTGAATAAGCTTTTCTTTATCACTATCACTTAATTCATTTTTATTTTTGTTGAAACTCTCAACAACCCCTAGTTTAAGCAATATCTCTAAAAGAATGCGATCTTTTTTTTCAGGTATTAAACTGGAAAACAAATTACTGCACTTCTCGTGGTTGTAAATTGTGTATTCGCCGTATTTACCTTCAGCGATATCTTTTATAACCTGTGATGGTTTTGCTATCTTATCAACAGGAATTTCACCAATCAAAGTAGCTAAACAGAAAGGACAGAACCTAGTCTGACCAACTCCATTCAAATTTTTCCAATTTCTGCCACATTTATAGCAATGCATTTCGCAAACACCCTTTCAAAGTGCTCATATCAACATCATCATCTAATTTATCATAATAGAAATATTTTCGCAAACCAAAAGCAACAGCAGCATAGTAGAAAACTATGCTGCTGTTATTAACCGTATTTTAGAATAATTTAAATTATTCTGCCATATAAATGGTCTTACCCTTTAGAACTGTTTCACGAACCTTGAGAAGAGACAAATCAGTTACAGGAATAGATTCTATATCCACATCAAATCTTACTAATTCAGCAGATTTACCAAGTTCAATAGAACCTGTAATGTCATTTACCTGAAACTGGTATGCACCGTTAATAGTATGGGCCTTTAAAGCCTCCTTCAGTGAGCATCTTTCTGCAGGATTCATCGCAGGAAGGTCCTTATATTTTTCATATTCAGCATCAAAATGAGAATATCTTCTGGTCTGAGAAATTTCTAATCCACTAAGAGCACTTGTAGGATTTACAGGAAAATCTGAACCATATGCACAAACAACATTATTGTCCATAAGACTCTTATTTGGCCATATTGTTTTAATTTTATCCAAACCATACGCGAATATATATTCAGAGGAATTTACTCCCATAGAATTCTGCCAAACAGGCTGAATACTGGCAATAATACCAAGTTTATTCATTCTTGCTTTATCTTCTTCAGAAACGAAAGAAATGTGGGCAACTGCATCAGTGCACTTACGTTCTGATTTCATTTTTTGAGCTTCTTCCATAGCATCAATAGTTGCATGAACAGCATAGTCACCCATTGCATGAACATGAATATTAAACCCGGCTGCACGGAATTTCTTCATAGAATCTTTCAGATTTTCTTCATTCCAAAGTAATGGTTCTCTGAAATCATAAGGAACGCCTTCTCTGTCGCAATATTCCTTAGTATAAGGAGTCAACAAAGAAAGGTTACCATCAACAAAATATTTTGCTGTATCACATACGAAAAGATCGTCTACATCATATTTTGTGCGATTTTCAAGAGCAAGTTTATAATCTTCTTCTCTTGTTAAATCATTAACATTATGAACACCACGGATACGAGCTTTAAACTCACCATTCTTAGCCATTTCACTTAATGCTTCATAGCCGATAGGAGACTGCTGCATATCGCAAATCAGCGTATAGCCTTGAGATGAGGTTTCTTTAAATGCAACCCTGATAGCATTCTTTGTCTGTTCAAGATTGAATTCAATGTTTGGAATTTTAGATACGATAGGAATAAAAGCAACAGGTTCCTGAATATATCCATCAGGTGTTCCATCTGCTTCGCGACGTAAAATACCAGCTTCCGGATTTGGAGAATCTTTTGTAAGACCAGCAGCCTCAAGAGCCTTGGTGTTTAATAAAACACAATGCCCACAGAAGCTTCCAAGAACAACCGGCTTATCAGAAATCACAGCGTCAATGTCATGACGGGTTATAGGTCTAATAATTCCCTGAAGGCGTCCGGCAAACCAGCTTCTATCCCAGCCAACACCATGAATTAAAGGGTCATCCTTATGAGACTCAGCAAAATCCTTCAGTTTCTTCTGCATTCTTTTAATAACATCTTCTGGGGTATCCTTATCAATATCCGGAACAATATCACTAAAACCTACACCACCATAAAATTTTGAGGACTGGGCAATATGCATATGTGCGTCAGTAAAACCAGGCAACAGACTACCACCTTTACAGTCTGTAATCTGTGTATCTTTTCCAATCCACTTCTTTGCATCTGAGCCCTTACCAATAAAAACAAACTTTCCATCCTTAACAGCAACAGCTTCAGCACGGGTTTCTGTTCCATCAAAAGCAATTGAATAAACTTTTGCATTGGTAAATACTCTGTCTGCATAATCCTGTCCGAATGCTTTATTACCTTCGAAACAAGCAGGAAGAACCATCATTGCGGCACAACCATAAGCAAGGTATCTACGAAAATTAATTCTGCTATTTTTTCCATGGAATGAAATCTTTTGAGCTAAGTCTTCTAATACATTAAAAAATGCTTTCATTTATAACTCCTTATTTCATCTGTTACAGTTTAAACAAAAGTATATGGACTTATTATAGCACAAAAATTACCCCCTCAAAAGTTACCTGCAAATAAAATCAATTGATATTTTTCTTTATAATCTTTTTATGAATTTCCTCAAAAACGAGATTATTAATATCTGTGATAATTAGCTGTCTGCTTATTTCTTCGTTTTTACTATCTTCGAATATATACAAATCCCAGTTCCAGCTCTTATCAAACAGAGTGCAAACCCATTCAACCGGTATTTGGTAGCACTTTCTGGAGGTTTTGATTTCATATTTTAATTCAATCCATTTTACATTTAATGAACCTTCTAGAGTTTCCAAAATTGAATTTTCTGCAACTCTTATACAATGCTTTCCATCGCTTTTATCATTAGCTAGTAATGCTTCATTTTTTATATATAATTCCAACGGCCAGACTTTTCCGCCTACTTTTAATAATTCTTTGTTGGTTGCCACAGTTTTTTCTGTTGGCAAAGCCTTTTCCTCATCATAAACAAGTCTTGCTGATAATTCTTCAAAACGGGAATACACAGAGCCAAACAAAAGACAGTCTTCTTTACCTTTTTCATATTCAGCCGGGTGGAAATAAATCACTCGTATGTTATTGCTCTTAGCAAGCTTCAAAGCTTCTGAAGTCAGCTCATTAAATGTTATTATTGCTGCTGCAGTCGGATTTTCTTTTTTTATATTTTCTACTAATTTTTTAACAGTATTTACTTCAATAATTCTCTCGCAAAAATCAAAACCATCAGTTTCAAACAATAATTTTCCTGTTTTTTTATTATATAAAAATTCAGTTTCAATCTCAAAGCAGGTGTCATCGACCATCCTGACCATTACGTTTTTATCGCATCTATAATTGGCATAATAAAACAAAGCAGCCAATCTCTGATAATGGTTGCAATCAACATCAGCCTTCAACAATTCTAAACAATTATTCCAATTAAAAACTTTTTTGCTCATATCAAACAGCCTATAAATATTATACTATTTGTTTACAACTCTAGTCTAACCCGAGTAATTATAGGTGTCAAATATTGAAGAAGCCTTCCTACACATAAATGCAGGAAGGCCTTTATGGTCTAATTATGAGAAAATCTGGGTTGGAAGCTTTTGTTTCTGCTTGGGTGGAAATTCAGCATCGAAGCTATCGATGTCTACTCCTTCACAGTCATAGCCATCCGGGTCCTTGTAGCTGCCACTGATATTGTCTAAGAAACCATCTTCCAATTCCTTTATGAGGAAATAGGGGACTTCGTTTTCTCTTGGTTCAGCGTAGTAGTGAACACCTTTTGTGCTGGCAACAACAAAGCCTGATTTCCCGTAGAAATTAATATTTCCACAGATTGCCAATGCTTTACCACCCATCTGTCTTGCTTTTTCCATAGAATAACGCAACAGAATAGTGCCATAGCCCTTTCGCTTGAATTCCGGAGCAATACTGATTGGACCAAAGGTCATTATGGGAATGTGTTCACCACTATCAGATATTATTTCAGAATGAGCATACATCACATGTCCTATTATCTTGTTATCTTTAACGAGACAAAGACTTAATTCAGGAATAAAGCCAGGTAAGCTGCGATATCTGCGTAAGACAAAATGCTCAAGACAGCCTGGTCTGTAAACATTCCAAAAAGCTTCACGAGTAAGGTTTTCTACTTCAAAGTAGTCAGATTCAGTTTCTTTTCGAATAATATAGTCGTTTTTCATTTTATCCTCCTAAGTTTGTTCGACTAGACAGCAAATCCCGGAGGCTTGATATTGTTAGCAAACCTCCAGGTCAGCCAGCAATATCCATCTTAGAAGTGTTATTCAAACAACATTCACCGTTAATTAAATTAGGCTTACGCCCTAGTCCATCAGTCACCTGACGCGGCTTTATTATTAATAATATATATAATATGGGTCCCAGTATTGCAAGACTTGAAATTAATGTTGCTTGGTTCTATGGTAATTTTCACATTAAATTCCAAATTTTGATCACCACTCTTTTGTTAGATGCTTATATCAATTCTGAAGCAAGCTTATCAATCTGAGCCATATTTTCTTCTTTTAAAGCGCCTTTTATAGAAACTGTTGTATTTGCGAAGGTGATATTTTTGCTATTTTCAAGCATTAATCTCATTTGCTTTGCTGCTGTCGGCATCCAGCTACCATTTTCTATAAAAGCAATTGTGCGGTTCTGAACACTGTGTTCAACCAAAGAATCAATGTAGGTCTTCATAAATGGGAATATACTACCATTGTAGGTTGTTGTGGCCAACACGATTTTCCCATATTTAAAAGCATCTTCCACTACCTCTGCCATGTCGCCTCTAGCAAGGTCATTTACAGCTACCTTCGGACAACCCATTTCAATAAGCTTTTGAGCCAAAGCTTCAACAGCCTTCTGAGTATTGCCGTAAACAGAAGTATAGGCAATCATTACGCCTTCACTTTCAACGCCGTAGGAAGACCAGGTATTATACAGATTTACATAGTAGCTGATATTTTCTGTGAGAACCGGACCATGAAGTGGACATATTTTCTGGATATCCAAAGCAGCAGCTTTCTTTAAAAGAGCCTGAACCTGAGTTCCGAATTTTCCCACAATACCGGCATAGTATCTGCGAGCTTCGCAAGCCCAGTCTTCTTCAACATCAAGAGCACCAAATTTTCCAAAAGCATCGGCAGAAAACAGAATCTTTTCATAGCTGTCATAGCTTAAGACTACTTCTGGCCAGTGAACATTTGGAGCAGTAATGAAAGTAAGCTCATGCTTACCGAGGTTAAGCCT
Source organism: Candidatus Avigastranaerophilus sp. (assembly GCA_045599645.1). GTDB lineage: Bacteria > Muiribacteriota > Ozemobacteria > Ozemobacterales > Ozemobacteraceae > RUG334. Next base: position 4,346 of record JAZRWI010000097.1, on the reverse strand, counting down.
GAAGCCTTCAGAGGCAACCATTTTGTTTTCTGCATAATCAGTTCCAAAATAGTTCTTCATCATTGTGAATGCCATTGCAGAAGCAACAATCTTAGTTTCAGGATATTCATTCATAAAATTGGCAATATTGGCAGAATGATCTGGTTCCATATGGTGAACAACAAGATAATCAGGCTTTTTGCCGTCGAGAGTTTTCTTAAGGCTTTCCATCCATACTTCGCCGCAACTGGCATCGATAGTATCCATTACAGCAATCTTTTCATCCAGAATTACATATGAATTATAAGCCATCCCATTCGGAACAACATACTGACCTTCAAAAAGGTCCAATTCATGATCATTAGCACCAATATATTTAACTGTATCTGTAATAAACATTTCAAATTCTCCTAAAATTTTAGTAATTATAAACCTATTCACCAATCATAGTAAAACAATTATACATAATACAGAAATATTATGCTGTAACAGAGTTACATTATTGTTTTATCTGGCTGATTCTTTATCTGTTAATCTTGTTTTTCGTTATTGCTAATACCAGTTATGTCATCAAACATTGAATCGAATTTTTTAGAAAACTTGTTAAAATAATGCTTACAATCATGTCCCAATGACTTATGCACCATTTCAGAAGGCATCGTATCCGTTTTTATATCATAAAACTTACAGCCCTTAGGTAGCTTGTGGTCCCAGGTTACATAGAAATAACGACACGAAAGGCAAACACCCTTTAATTCTTTTTCTAATTTGTCCCTAGCAGCATCTTCAGATGTTTCCTCTTGTGACTCAATAGGTTTTTCTACCTCATTTCCATCTGCATCATAAAAATCCTCAGGTTTGAAATCCTTTCTTTTTTTTGAAAACATTGGCAAAGGCTTGCTTTCGATTTCTTGGCTCATAGCCTTATAAACTTCCAATTGTTCTTCAGATAAGCCTTTTACCTTTTCTAATTCATCAACAGATTCTTCTTCATCCTCAAAAGGCTTATAAGCATTCCTCAGCAGCATTTTCTGATAATTTGTCAGAGAATTATCATTCATTTTGATATAATCCTATTCTCAGTAATCATGTTCAAAAAGAATATTTGAGATATATTTTCTTAAATATTCTTCGTTTATTACTTATAAAGCGAGTAATACAAAATCCAGATAACCTTCAAGAAGCCATATTTTATACTTCTGCTACAACCAAAATAGAAAGCTTTATATTATCTCCTTATTCTGCAAAATAATAATAAATAAAAAAGCAAACAATTTCAATACCAGACCAAAATATGGTCAGATTCTCCTCGCCGCCGTGACAGTCAATAAGAAATATAACTCCAATGGTGTTTATAAAAGCCTACTTTGCAGTGATGCGAAACAAGCCGAATTTAGAGATTAGAAACGTGTGATTTTATTATTGGTAGCCAAAGAAACTTCAGACAAGATTAATGGAAGCATATACGGTGGCATTCTAATTATTTTTTCATCTACAAATAAATTTTTTGGATGAATAATATAGCTTTGTGCTATTTTTTTAGAAAAAGAAGAGTAGAACCTGTTCAAGGAAATACTTGTATAATTTTTTGAAGATTTTACTTCTATAGGAATTATCTTAAATTTTGTTTTGCTATCGTTGGAAATCATAAAATCTATTTCAATATCATTTCTATGTTTTTCTTCGCTATATCTAGTATAAAAAAATAATTTTTTACCAGCAGCCGTTAGCATTTGTGAAATCATATTTTCATAAATCATACCTTTATTCAGCGAAAGCTTATCTTCCATAATCTGCTTATAAAGATTATTTGTTGCAAGTTCATTTTCGCTGAATGCCAAACTTACAAGTAAGCCCGTATCCCCTAGGTAACATTTAACGAACGATTCGTTTTTATTCAACGCAAAACCAACATTCGGATCATTGCACTTGTAGCATAAATTGCAAATCATAGAATCATTTAACCAGAACAAAGGATCGTCATATTGATGAAAGGTTGCCCCTTTTTCAACAGTATTTAAAACAATTCGTTTTTCATGAGTTGAAAGGTATGCAGGAATATTTTCAAAAATAGCAGAAACCCTGGAGTTATATCTCTTTGCAGCCTTTTTAATATCATCTCTATACAAATTAAGGATATCTCTTTTTTCAGAATCCGCAAAAGCAAAATCCCTACCGCTTTCTTTAAAAGCAACCAAAGCCTGTGGCATACCACCAACGAGCAAGTATTCCTTAAAGAGACGCATCGCTTTTGCATGAAATTTTTGTTCCAATGGCTTTTTATCTTTATAACATTGGGTAATATAATCCAGAAGTAGTTCTTCGTTCATGTAATTCATAAATTCCCAAAAACTTACCGGATACATTTTAAGCTTTCGTTCTTCTGATGGAATTAGAATATTAGAAACATTTTCCTTTAGGGAAATAAGCGACCCGGTTTCGATATAATCATATCGTCCATCAGCCACAAGGTGCTTTATTGCCTCTCTAGCTTTTGGGAATTTCTGTATTTCATCAAAAATCACCAAGGATTCCCTAGGATATAGTCTGGTATTGTATTCCAAAGACATAGTCTGAAAAAACACATCAAGATTAGTCAAATCATCGAAGCAATCTTTAATTCTTTTGCTTGCTTTACTAAAATCAACAGAAATATATGACTTATATTCATTCTTAGCAAATTGCTCAACTATTGTTGATTTGCCGGTTCTTCTGGCTCCTTCTATCAAAAGAGCCTTTTCTCCATTGCACTGTTTCTTCCAATCTAGAATTTTATCGTATACATCTCTTTTTATCAGCATTTCAGCACCTAATCTCCAACAATACGCAAACTAATATAAGACAATTTTCCCAACAATACGCAAAGTAAATTATAACAAATTACTAGACAGTGCGCAAACTATTATATGCCAAATTTCCCAACCATGCGCAAACTTCGAGATAAAGTAGTTAGTTATTATTTAACTTTCTGGTAAGCCAGACGGGGATTTCCGTCTAACAAATAAATTATTCCGCAATACTTAAAATGGAATTTTTCTAATAAATGCTGCATTATTTTATTGTCTTCATGAGTATCAATTCTGATATTTGAAACATAATTATCACAATAATCCAGACAAATTTCCATAATGCCTTTTTCTGTGCCATTGCTGGCTATTCTGTGAATTGTTCCATAAGGCTCATCATTTAGCCATTTTCCACCTTCGATATAGCTATAGGTAGGATCTTTTCCTAAAATAAATGCAAAAGTCGCTATTATTTTATTTTCTGAATTTTCAATAATATAACTATTTCCATTATTTATATCATTTAAAATAGTTTTTTCCGAAGGTGTCCCGACAGGCCACTGCTTCATATTTCCGCTTTTTCGCATAATATTTCTTGCAGCCTGAAAAATATTTAATAATTCTGGAATATCATTTTTTGTGGATTTTCTTATTTTCATAATTAAATTCCTAATTTTGATTTCCATTCTTTTATTAATTTTTCAAGATTCCAGGAAGCATTAGCCGGGCTTGTTGACGGCAATTTTTCTGCTTTAATTTTTGTTATGGGAAAAGTATTTTTTTCATATAATTCAAATGATTTTGAACCATTACAGAATACTTTTAATATTTTTCCTTTATTAAAAATCGGTGATAAATCATTTGGCACAACATTTTCTATTGAAGAATCTGAAGAACCGGTTATTTCACAGCTTGCAATTACATCCCATAAAGCAATTCCATGAGCTAGCATCATAGATTTTTTCTCTTCAATGGTTTCCGGAATTTTCTCATTCAATACAGCTGCCATTACTTTCCAGAATCTATTCTGTGGATGCCCGTAGAAAAACTTCTGTTCCCTTGATTTAACAGAAGGAAAAGACCCTAAAATCAATATCTTAGAATCTTTATTATAAATAGCTTTAAAAGGATGTTTTAACATTGATTAACATTCAGATCCTTACAACAATTCTGAAGGCATTATCTCTGTTTTTACATAAAAAGCAGAGATTCTTGAAGCATTTCTCTTGTTTTACACTTCACTCTTAGCCTATAAGAATTTTTTTGCCTTCAAATGCGAAGCAGTAGTGGAAGATTCTGTCTTTTGAGATGCCTTTGGCGAGCAAATCAGCGTCATAGTTTTTGTCTTTTATCTGGTTCAGACCTGATTTTACTGTTTCTTCAAGGTCTTTTTCTTTCCTGGAATTGAAAACCTTGAATTCAATGACGTAGGCGTTCTGGTTTTCTTTTTTAGGAACAAGCATAACGTCGTATCTGCCATAACCGCTTTCTCTATTTGAGAGAATCTGGTATTCTTTTCTCAGGTCTATGAGCATTCCTAATACAAAGCCATGGTAAAAACGCTCTGAAGTATCTTCTGGC
>JAZRWI010000096.1:0-34518 GCA_045599645.1 Candidatus Avigastranaerophilus sp. | reverse complement strand
CTATTTAACAAATCGACCTTTTGGCTTAACCATGTTAATGGTTCCTCAAAATCTGTAGAAATATAAATCATATCCTTTTCCTGCTGCATTTTTATTGTAGTAGAAAGATTCATATTTTTTGCGTCAAGCTTGAATTGGAACAGTCGTCTGGCCAATTTCTTCATAAATGCGTCGTCTTCGGCTTTTCCTGTTGAACCAATAATGAATTCATTGATTACATCATCAGTGTAGCTATAGCTTGATTGCAATCTTGTGAACGGTTCTATCGGGTTGCTTACGAAGCCTGCAAGTAATTGGGGAATTCTAGCTTTGAATTCGTTCCAATCAAGATACAATTCAAGCATACAACCATTTTTATATGGTAATACAGCATCGAGACTGTCTGTTATTTCTTTAGTTAATGGAACCTTTGAGAAATATACTGCTTTATTGCTGATGATACTGTAATAATCACCTGTTATCAGTTTTATCTGTGATTTTTCAGATAGCTTTTCCTGCTGTTGGCTATTTTTGCAGCCAAACATTTTTATTACTGCGTTCTGCAATTCTACAGCATTGTTTTTATCAGATTCTATTCTTGTTATAGCTGTGGCTGAAGGTGCAATAAATCTGTCGATGAATATCGTTATATTGCAATCCTTATATCCATTGAACTTAGGCATATATTGGCCTAAGAATTTGAAAAAATCAGGGCAGAATGATACTGCAACAGGATACTTTATTGGAGCTGGAAGAGTAATCAGATTTGAATCTGTAGAGGTTTGTTTTTCTGTTTTATTATCAGCCGGTTCTTGGTTTGGAGCTACAGGAACTGTTGGGGTAGATTCGTCTGTTTCTTCCTTGGGCTCTAATATTGCGTCTTCATCGTCTTCATTTGCTTCTGCTTCATCGTCTGCTTCTTCATTGTCACCCTTGCTTTCTTCGCTGGAAAGTTTTTCTGAAGATGCTTTATTGGATTTCATGTCAGTTTCTTTTATAGCAGTGATATGAAGTTTGTAACTGCTAAGCAAAGGCTCATTGAGAGTTTTTATACCTTTTTGCAGGTCAGAGCATATTCTTGTTATTTCAATGGATTTCTCGTAAAGTCCTTCTTCTTGATAAAGTCTGGAAATACCATTGAGTATATTTATAACTTTTTCTTTATCAGCTTTTTCACCAAGCAGACCGTGATAATCGGCCATTGCTTCATGGTAGGCTTTCAGGCGGATTGTCAGATACAGGGTTTCGTCTGGGTCATCCATTCCTGGTGCAGATTTAAAGGCTTCCTTCACAAAGGTTAAAGCACTTTCAAAATCATTTTTATCAAGATATACTCTACCAAGATGAAGTAGGATTTCACCTTGTCCAGGGACAAGATTATTGGCTTTCAGCAGGTTTGAAAGAGCATTTTCTAAATCACCTGTTCTATAATATGCCCAGCCTAATGTGTCGAGGTAAGAAGCATTGTTGGGTTCTAGTTCATTAGCTGTTACAGCCATTTTCAATGCTTCCTGAATATTTTTGTTCTGTTCAGTATAGAGATAAGCTAGATTGTTTAAGGTTTCTGCAGAATCTGGTCTGAGCTTTATAGCTTCTTCATACTGTTCTGCTGCTTTATCAAGCTGTTTTATTGCATAATATACGGTAGCAAGGTGATTATGGGATTCATACACATTGCTGCGTAGTTCAATTGATTTTTTTAATGATTCTTCAGACAGTTCATAATTTCTGTTCTTAAAAGCTGCCCAGCCAAGGCTGTCATAGAAGCCTGGATTTTCCGGAGAATAATCAACTGCTCTTTGGCATAATTCCTGGGCTGTTTGGGTGTTTACACCGTATTCGGCATACAGATAGCCAAGGTTGTTAAGGGCGTGTGGGTTGCCTGGAGACATTTCAAGAATCTTTTTATAGACTGCTTCTTCCAGCCAGAATGGTTCTTGTTTGTTCTTGGACTGGTAATCTTCGTGAAGACCCATGTAAATGCTGAGGAGAGAATTTTGAAGCTTCTGATTGCGTGGATCAAGTGAAGAGGCCTTTTCATAGGAGGCAATAGCTAGAAATAGGGCTGATTCACCACCACCAAGAAATCTGAAGCATTGTCCCATTACATAGTAGTAATGAGCTGTTTTAGGAATGATTGTTAAAGCTGCTTTTAGGTCTTCCTCTGGCTTCATCAGATGAAAATAGTTATTGGGACGGTCTTTAAGAGCATTGAATATAATGCCTTTGGCTATCCAGTAATCAGCGTTTTCTGCTAAATCATCTTCATTATCAAGAAGAAGTTCTTCGAATTCCTGGTCTTTTTTATTTTCAGGATCTTCTGTTTTATCAGATTGCAAAAGAAGACCGGAGTAGAATATTTCTCTTAGCCTTTCTTCTGTAGTTGCTTTCTTTTTGTCTTTTGTTGAAAAATATTTGTTTCCCGCAGCTAGTAATTCGTTATGACGCGGGGTATCAGACAGTTTTATAAGGGTAAACCATCTGTTAATAGCATGAAATTGTGCAAGGACATCGCCTTCGTGTTCAAGAATATATTTCTTTAAAAGCTGAAGATTGTAATCTGTTGGCTTGGTTTTTTCAAAATTTACTTCTTCTTGCTTAAAAAGTGGTAATGCGAAATCAAAATTGATTTCCGCGCTGAGCTTTGTGCATAGGCCCAAAACCAGTATTGCAATCAAGCAAAATACTGTACATACACGTTCCTTGAACATTTTTTTGCCTCCTGAGATGCTAAAGTCATCTCATATATAAGTGGCAGGGAATTTATTGTTTATCTTTTCCCTGCCAGAATTTCTATTTATATTAACCTAAGGTTGTGGTCTGCTTCTGACTGCGAATCATTGCAAACTGGTCATGATAATCCTGAAGTATCTTCTGGATGCCACGCTTGATTGAAAGCAATTCGTCGCTTGAAGCTCTGACTTCATGATTCTGCTTGATTTCCTGTTCAATAGCTTCTTCGATTTTCTTTACCTTGGCGCTGATGAACGGCAGATATCTGTTAACGAATTCTTCCTGTTTCGGGAATGGAAGAGCCTTCCAATATTCGTTGTAGACTGTTCTTATCAGGTAGAGTCCCATTGTGTTGCTCTTCAGATAGTCAAACAACTGAATGAGGGTTCTGCCGATTGGCTGTGGTTTGTCCTGCTGATACCACAATTCATACTGAACAAGCTCTGAATTGTATTCAATACCATGCTTGCCGTGAACATTGTCAGCCATGAGTTCGTAGCGGAGAAGCAGATAAACCATGTAGTGTTCTTCAAGCTTCTTGGCAGGAATCAGGCTGTAGCTAGACCATAGAATCGGGTAAGCGTCATTGTTGAGAATAGCATGACAGTTAATCTTGGCATTGTTCTTTCTATAAAGGTTATGCCACTGAGCAATTGAGCTCAGATTATATGGAGCAATACCATGGAGAGTCTGGAGAAGACTGATTTCATAAGGATTCCTTGTTGGGGCAACAGAAACACCGATGTCGCCCTTGCGTAAGGATTCTTTGATTTCTTCGGTAAGCTTGCTGTTTTCATCAGAAATACCAAGAGTTACTATGTTCATGCGCTGTGGCTGATTGTTACCACGGTCATTGAGTGTAACTAATGGGGTAGACTGGTTCATGAGGCTTTCTACAAGGCTCTTCTTGTAACCCTTCTTTACTGAATCCTTCCAATGGATGAAATCTTCGATACCACCGAATAATCTGCGCTGAATTGATTCACGACAATATTTTACGATATCTTCTTCAAGAGTATTGGTTTCGTGATTTGTATATTTGTCCCAATTTTCCTTGAGATTGAGCTTTATAAGGAAATTGCCTTCGATGTCATTGTTGGACAAATCGCCGAGCAGATATTTGTAGAAAGGTTCAATATCTCTTTCTTCAAATATATAAGTTCTGATAAATTTTTGAACTTTGGAATAAGGCTTGATTTTTTCAAGGCAGCGTTCATACTGGCGTTCAAGATTGCCATCCTTGGAAATCTGAATAAGCCTATTGTTGAATACTTCAACTTTTTTGCGGATATTCTGAGCCTGAACATTCAGATATTTAAGGAAGTCTTCTACGCAGGTCATACAGAACATTTCGTATTCCATGTCAATTGCTTCTCTGGTTTCCTTGAGCAACTTGTCGCGGAATTCTTCTAACTTGGCTTTCCTGAATACATCTGCAATTTTGCTCTTGAGCCCCATAAAGCCACTGAGTTCGTCCTTTAGTTGAATGGCTACTTCTGTATATTCACGTTTTTCCTTATCAAGCTTTGCCTTGATTTCCTGAGATTTGCGAACAAGCTGATCCTTTGGATATCTGACAAGGTATTTTTCAAATGCGATTAAAAAGTCTATTGAAACCTGAGCACCAAGGTCCGGGTCATTGATGATTTCGATAACTTTATCCTGAAGGTGTGCACCAGCTTTCTTAGCTGCTTCTTCAAATTTTATGCGAACCTGGGCCCTGATATCATCCTTCTTGACTCTGTCAGCATCCGTTTCCTGTATTTGTCTCAAGATATATGCGGAACCAGTTTCATTTTCCTTCTGGCGGTTGGATACTTTTATTGTATGGAAACGAGGATTGTCCCAGTATTCTTTACGCTTGATAATATCCTTGCTGAGAGCTAATAAGCCTTCCGGAGACAAATCCAGTATGCTTGGATTGTTTTCGGCAAAATCCTGAACCATGGCATCAAGAAGGATTCTGTCCTTAGAGAGCTTGAGCCAGTAATTTACGTCCATTGATAGCTTATAGGTGTAAAGCTCTCTGATTATATCCAACGGATAATAGAAGCTCTTGAAGCCTGCTGAGCTGAAGCACTTCAGCTGCTTACCTTCAAGGTCTGAGCTATATTGGCCTAGAATCTGTGAAGCATTGTCCAGCATTGAGTTCTGAGCCTGACGGAGCTGAGTTGCAAGCTTTGTGAAAATTAGTTCTGAGGCTATTGCATAATAGGTCTGGATATCATCCATATTGCTTGTGCCAAGCAAGTAGCACTGATCAAATGGAGGTTCTTCTGCAATGGTTCCAAAGGTGGTAGTATCATTGCTCTTGCCTATTGGACCATAATTGACCATGAATTTGTTGCGGCGGTCCTGGGCAATGATATCCTTGGCTGACTGGGTTGGCGGGAATTTTTCTTTATGCATGAAGTAATAGGTTTCTGCCAGTGAAGCATAACCATTTCCTTCAATTCTGCCTGTTGAGTTTACATTCGGGTCTATTGCAATCTGGGTGAAAGCTTCAGGAGTGAGTTCGATACCAATGATTGATGGTTTGCCTTTGCCACCGGAAAGCTGATAATAAGCCATCTTGAGCAAATAAGCCATATCCATGAACATGCCAGCGCCGGAACCACCGCACATTGAACCTACTACATAGAATTCAGGGGTTAAAATCTGCCCTTGCTTATTGGTTAATGGAACAATGATATCTTCTTGATTTACATTGCCACGAGCCATGATTTTGCTGATCTTGCTCTTCAGCAGCATAAAAATCTTCTGAACGTCTACAAAAACACCAAAACGGCCTGTGAATCTAAATTGGTGAGCACCCTGACTAATTTGGCCAATATGAGTCTTTAACTTCTGTGGGAACCATTCATAGAGATAACCATAGGTGTCTGTATCCAGATTGTTGGTTATCTGGCCTGCATTCTGAATATTAATCTGATGATATTCACTTTCAGAAAGTTTTACAGCAGATTTTTCTTCTTCTTTTTCAGGCTGGTTTGAGTCAAAAATATCTGTATCTATACACAGCAAATCTATAAAATCAGGAAGAGCTGTTTCTGTCTGTCCACATTGTTCATAGGCTTTTCTTATTTGTGGGCTATTTAAAAAAGTTTCCTTGAAATTCATCAAGGCTTTTTTGCCTGTTCCACCAAGACCTACTATTAATGCAGGGTTTAAAGCTATTCTGTTTTCGTAGTTGACACTCATTGTAAATGCTCCCAAATTAGACTAGTCAATGATTTAGTATAGCAATTTTATTATTTATAATCAATTTATATTATTAAGGTGCTGTTTTTTATGTCATAAATTAAAAACTTAAAACGGAATATTTGTTTTTTATTGTTTGTTGGTGTAAACTAAAAAAACTTAAGTTAAATGAAACTAAGATACTACTACATGGAGTGATAGTATGAAATTGAGAATGTTATTAGTTGTCGCTTTGTTAGTGACCATTTTTGCTGCCTCTGCACAGGCTGCTCCTCTCACTGTCGGTCTTGTTCTTTCTACCGGTGGTTTGCATGATGAATCATTCAACGACGCTGCTTACGAAGGCGCTATGATTCTTCGCAAGGAAGGCTGCATTGTTGAAGTTGTAGATCCAGGTTCTATCAGTGGTATTGAACCAGCTCTCAGATACTTCTGCAGAAGAAAGCTTGACATGGTTTGCGCTGTTGGTGTTTTCGCTAATGAAGCTGTTAGACATATTTCCAACGAATTCCCGGATACTAAGATTGTTCTTCTCGACTCTGTTGTTTCTGCCCAGAATGTTCTTTCTGTTCTATTTGATGAAGAACAGGGTTCTTTCTTCGCAGGTGCTTTTGCAGCTCTCGTAAGCAAAACCGGTTGTGTTGGTTTCATGGGTGGTATGGATTCACCAGTAATTGCCGGCTTTGAAAGAGGCTTCAAAAATGGTGCTTCATTTGTTAATTCAGAAGTAAAATTCGTTTCCAAGTATCTTGGTAATACTCCAGAAGCTTTTGATGCAGTAGAAAAAGCAGAAGAAGTCGGCGCTGAACTCAATCAGGCTGGCGCTGATATTATTTATCATGCTGCTGGTAAGAGTGGTATTGGTCTTATCAATGCTGCACGCCGTGGTAATTTCTGTGTCATCGGTGTTGATACTGACCAGAGCAAGACTGCACCAGGTAAGGTTGCTGCAAGTCTTGTCAAGAGAATCGACATTGCACTTGTTAAGGCTGCTGAAGTTGTTCAAAAAGGTAGCTTCAACGGTGGTGTATGGACTCTTGGACTTCAGGATCATGGTATTGAACTTGCTTATTCAAGATTCAACCGCGATCTTATTACTCATGAAGTAAGCCTGAAGCTTGACGAAATTGAAGATTTCCTTATCAACAAGGAAAACGATAAGTAATAATTTATAAATTATTACAAATAAAAGTAAACCCGTAAGGGAATGTACAAAAAAATAGTGTACAGACCCTTGCGGGTTTGCTTTTTTATGAATATAATAGTATAAAATAAGCCGCTTTATAAGATGCGTGTAAAAAGTAAGCTTTCATAAGAAAAAGCAGGAGGTCTCATTATGATGACTATGACTTACAACAAACGCCAGGGATTATCTATCCTTTTGGTGCTCTCAATGGTATTCACTATGTGGATGACCGTTTCTCCAATGAACCAGGCTAATGCCGGCATTCTTAGTGCTGTTGGCAGTATCGCTAGAACCTTGTTTGTTAACGTTGGTGGTTTGGCAGCTGGTGCTATGGGTGCTGTTGTAGGCGCTGCAGTCGGTGGTGGTCCTCTTGGTATGGCAATCGGTGGTGTTGCCGGTTTCTTTGTTGGTAAAAAGCTCCTTAATTGGTGTACTTCAAGTGTTGCTAATGTTGCAACAGTTGCTGGTGCTGTAGCTGGTGGTTTCCTTTGCGCTGGTATGGGTTTCCCAATGCTTGCTATCGGCGTTCTCGGTGGTGGTCTTGTTTCAAGATTGCTTGTTAAGGGCGTTGGTGCACTTATTGATAGAATTACCAATGGTAAGACTATAACAGTAAGTAAGAGTGCCGTTGATGAAGCTGCTGCTAAGGAAGAAAGCGATGCAGTTGCTGCTTTCATTAATGGTCTTCAGGATGACGACACTACAGTAACTACTACAGTTAAGAATGATACTCCAAAGGTTGAAGAAAAGAAGACTGTTGATATAAAAGACTCTCAGGTTGCTTACGATGCTTACACTGCAGCATATCAGAGATATGTAAACTGCGCACAGAAGGGTGATACCGAAGGTGCTAAGGCTGCTATGGAAGAATATCGCACTAACATCAGCCTCTATCAGGCTCTTTTGAAAGCTGGCTTATAATTAATTAAAAAAAATGGCGGTTCGCTTAAGCGAACCGCTTTTTTTTTGCATTAATGGCTTATATTCTTTCCTTCTACGAACCATTTGTCGTCTTCATGAAATAAGAAGGTTTCTTTGCCTAAGACCATAATGGTGTATCTGACCCCGCAGCCTCCAACCTTTGTGGAAGCAGCCCTGCATTCTCGTTTTATACGGTCTATTTCATATACATGACCATCCTCCCAGGTTATAGATAACGGCTTGATGTGCCCATATTTATCGTTCATTACAGTAACATCAACATAAATCTTTATTCTTTCCATTATCTGAATACTCCTGTAGGCATTGTTATCTCTGTACGGCTTTCCGGCAATAAGCTAGGATAAAGCAATATAGCGTTTTTTATTGCCCCCCTGCCGAATCTTTGTCTTATTTCTTCTATTGTAAGATCAAGTCTTTCACGCTTTCTAATAGCCTCGTAATCTGTAAATAAGTCGTATTGCGTTTCCTGGTCTTCTTCTATGAGGTTTATTGCTCTTAAGGTCAGGCTTCTTATAGGGAATTCCCATGTATAGCTTTGCTGAAATAATATAAAAGCAGCTTTTACTATATTGCTTGAGCTTTGAGTGGGGGCATCAAGCTTACACTGCCATTCCTGATAGAAAAGCTGATTGTTGCGTATGGCAATAGCAACTCCACAGGCTTTCTTTTTGTGCTTACGCAGCTTAGTTCCAATGTCTTGAACCAGATCTATCATTACCGCCCAAACTTCTGAGGCTGTTTCGAGGTCTTGAATTGTAGTTATTCCATGGCCAATGCTCTTTATTGGAAAGACATAATCTGTTCTATGAACAGGTGAACAGTCGGCTCCGTTGGCAAATGCTATAAGAGCTAATCCGTTTTTGCCTAGCCGCCTCTGTATCAGTTCCTTGGGGGCATTAGCCAAGTCACCTATTGTTGAAATGCCAAACCTGTTTAATGCTCTGGTGGTAGCTCTGCCGACACCTAGAAGATCTGAGGCTGGTAGTCCCCATATTCTTTCCTTAAAAGAGTCTTTCTCTATACAGGTTACAGCGTCCGGCTTCTTTAAGTCGCTGCCTAGCTTTGCAAATATTTTATTGAAGCTGACTCCAACGGAAATTGTAAGACCAAGCTCAAATTTTATTGTCCGTCTTATTTTGTGGGCTATTTGAAGCCCTGTGCCAAAAGCTTTCTGACTGCCTGTTACATCAAGGAAGCATTCATCCATGCCATATGGCTCTATCTGGTTGGTATAGCGACTGTATATTTCTCTGGCAAGCTTTGAGAATTTTATGTATTGTTCGTAGTGTGGTTCAACGATTACTACTTTGTTGAATTTCTGCTTTGCCTGCCATATAGCATCTCCGGTAGCAATGCCTACAGCTTTGGCTTTATAGTTCTTAGCCAGCACTATACCATGACGGCTCTCTACTGAACCCGCTACTGCTACAGCTTTGCCTTTAAGGCTTGGGTCTAGCATGCATTCAACGCTTGCGTAGAAATTATTCATATCGCAGTGTAATATTGTTCTTTCCATAATCTGTTTCTCTTGACATGATGAGAAGTTATGATTATATTGAATGTGAAGTTAAACTTCCTATATCTAAATAATAAGAAGTTTAACTTCTAAAGTCAACTTATTTGAGAAGTTAAACTTCCTAAATTTGAGAAGCAGGTATTAAATGACTTTTGGTGAAAAGGTTCGCACAGCACGAACAAAATTAAATATCACGCAGGATATATTAGCTGAAAGAGTAGGGGTTTCAAGAAGAGTTATTACTTCTTATGAAACCGATAAGTCACGCCCACGTGGAACTGCAGGCTATCAGCGCCTTGCAGACGCTCTTGAAGTAAATATAAATTATCTTTTGCAGGAAGAAGAAGCCTTTATTGCTGAAGCCGAAGAACAATTCGGCTACCGTGGTAAAAAAGGTGCCGAAAAGCTTCTTTCCGAGGTAACTGGTCTCTTTGCCGGTGGAGATATGGCCGAGGAAGACATGGACGAGCTCATGCTCGCCATCCAGGAAGCCTATATTCTTGCCAAGAAGCGAAACAAAAAATACGCAAAAACCTCCAAAAAATAATCTTCTCACAACGCCCACGACGCCCACCATGCCCACGATGCTCACAATGCCCACGTCGCTCACGATGCCCACGACGCCCACCATGCTCACGACGCCCACGACGCCCACCATGCTAACGATGCCAACCATGCCAACGATGCCAACAATGCCCACGATGCCCACGACGCCCACCATGCCAACCATGCCAACGATGCTCACGATGCCCACGACGCCCACGACGCCAACAACGCCAACCATGCCAACAACGCCAACAGCCTGATTTATTCTAATCCGCTTTATTCCATCATTAATTCTCTTTTATAGATATACATCTCCCATGACCATACATTCAAAAGTTAAGCAGATACTAAGCCGCTATCACACAACCAATGCTGATGAATTAGCAAAAGAATTGGGCATTATTGTTTTGCCGCGCGCTTTTAATCGTCAGAAGGGTGTTTATAAAATCATTGAACGCAATCGCTTTATATTCATCAAAGAAGACCTGCACCCTGTGATGCATAATATTGTTTTGTTGCATGAAATAGGCCACGATGTGCTTCATAGAAAAGAAGCCAAGGTTGCGGGCGGCTTTAAGGAATTTAATCTTTTTGATATGGTCAACAATCGTATGGAATACGAAGCAAATATGTTTGCAGCCCAGATTTCATTGCCTGATGATGAAATTATCGATTATATAACTCAAGGCTACGACGTTGCCCAGATAGCTGCTCTAATGAACTCTGATATAAATCTTGTGGCTCTGAAGGTGGCCGATCTTAACAGCCGCGGTGCCAATTTCATCGAACCAACCCACAGAAATGATTTCCTGAAATAACTCAATCCTCGTAATGGCCTTTACAAGCTTGTCTAAAATAAAAAACTCCCACATAATATGAGAAATTGAATACAAAATAAAAAGCCCCTTGAAATTTAATTCAAGAGGCTTTTTATCTGTTTGGACTATTTTATTAGCATCACGGCCAAATCTTATCCATCATTCTTGGGAATGGGATTGTTTCTCTAACGTGAGTCAAACCACAGAGCCAAGAAACTGTGCGTTCGATACCGAGACCGAAGCCAGAGTGTGGAACAGAACCGTAGCGACGGATGTCAAGATACCATTTGAATGGTTCAAGGCTCATGCCCTGCTTTTCAATCTTCTTGGTAAGAACATCGATGTCAGCTTCACGTTCGCTGGCACCAATAATTTCGCCGTAGCCTTCAGGAGCGATCATGTCGAAGCACAATACGCGGCCCTTATGTTCCGGGTCTTCCTTCATGTAGAAGGCCTTAACTTCACTTGGATAGCGGTGAATCATAACTGGCTTGTCATGGTTGATACCGATGCAGGTTTCGTCTGCTGCACCAAGGTCATCACCAACGCCGCCCTTGAGGATATCTTCAGCGAGTTTGCGCTTTTCTTCATCATCAGAAGCAGCATATTCAGCCTTCTTCTTAGCGAGGAATTCGCAAGCTTCGTCGTAGGACATTCTGTAGAATGGAGCCTTAATCTTCTTAAGCTTTTCTACATCGCGTTCAAGAGTCTTGAGTTCTTCTTCACAGTTGGCAACAACATGCTGAACAACGCTTTCAACGAACTGTTCTGCAAGTTCCATATCTTCTGCGAGTTCCATGTAAGCAACTTCTGGTTCTACCATCCAGAATTCAGTGAGATGGCGGCGGGTTTTGCTCTTTTCAGCTCTGAATGTTGGGCCAAAGCAGTAAACCTTACCAAAAGACATTGCTGCGGCTTCCATATAAAGCTGACCGCTCTGGGAGAGGTAAGCCTTCTGGTCGAAATATGTGGTTTCGAACAGGTTGGTAGTGCCTTCAGCTGCGTTTGGAGTGAAGATTGGAGCATCAACATTTATGAATCCGCGTTCATTGAAGAAATTACGGATAGCCATAGTAATGTGATGGCGGATGCGAAGAATTGCATGCTGTCTCTTAGAGCGGAGCCACAGGTGTCTGTTTTCCATAAGGAATGCAACGCCGTGTTCCTTTGGAGTGATTGGATAATCAACACTCTGAGAAACAATCTTGATATCGCTCAGTTCGAGTTCATAACCACCAACCTGGCGGTCATCCTTCTTAACCTTACCTGTTGCTATAACAGAGGTTTCCTGATTGATTTCTTCACAGATTTTGGCGATTTCAGCAGAAAGACCTGGCAGGAATGCAACACACTGGCACATTGCGCTACCATCTCTTACGATGATGAAGTGAAGCTTCTTAGAGCTGCGCTTGTTATAGCACCAGCCTGCGATGGTTACTTCTTCGCCAACGTGATTCTTGAAATCAGCTATTGGTGTGTACTCTTTCATAGAATATCCTTTATTTTCAGAGTTTTGGCTTATTTAGTCGAAACTCCGGTTTATTACTTATTTATAGATTTCAGAGTTTTCTGCTCTGTCATCTATGCCACCCATCATTGGAATACCATCTATGAGGTTGTATTCCTTGTGGCAGTTTTTACATCTGAGTTTATCAGACTTTTCGAGATATTCAACGTCACCGCCGCATTCTATGCAGGCTATAACATCAAGCATATCAGATTTAAAAGCCATAATGACCTCACATGTAAGATACCGACAAGAGTATAGTACTCCCACGATTATTTTTCAACAACTTTATAAAGTTTTACCTAGTTTTTAGATTTATATTAGCTTGACGGCATGAAGTGATTGTGATAAAATTCACAATGTCTAAGAACAAAATCTAACGGGGAAGTAATAACTGACCCAGAAGAGGTAATAATATGGCTATTTTTGACCCAAAGTCTCTGCGCGCTGAAGAATTTATCAACGACGAAGAAATCAAGGCTACTCTTGCTTATGCAGAAGCCAACAAGAACAATATTGAGCTTATCAATCAGATTTTAGAAAAAGCCCGTCCCCAGAAAACACCAACAGGTCACGTATGTGCTGGCCTTACTCATCGCGAAGCATCTGTTTTATTAGCATGTGAAGATCCTGCTGTAATCGAAAAAATATACAAGATTGCAGAAGAAATCAAACTTGCTTTCTATGGTAACAGAATCGTAATATTCGCTCCTTTATACCTTTCAAACTACTGTGTAAACGGCTGTGTTTACTGCCCATACCATTTCAAGAACAAGCATATCTGTCGCAAGAAACTTACTCAGGAAGAAGTAAAAGCTGAAGTAATTGCTCTTCAGGATATGGGGCATAAGCGCCTTGCTATCGAATCTGGTGAAGACCCGGTTAATAATCCGATAGAATACATTCTTGATTGCATAAAGACTATTTATAGTGTTCACCACAAAAATGGCGATATCCGCAGAGTTAATGTAAATATTGCAGCAACAACTGTTGAAAACTATCGCAAGCTTAAGGAAGCCGGTATTGGCACTTATATCCTTTTCCAGGAAACATATCATAAGGAAAGCTACGAAAAGCTGCACCCGACTGGGCCAAAGCACAACTATGCTTATCACACTGAAGCAATGGACCGTGCTATGGAAGGTGGTATAGACGATGTTGGCTTAGGCGTTTTGTTTGGGCTTGAACTTTACAAATACGAATTTGCCGGTTTGCTGATGCATGCGGAACATCTGGAAGCTGTTCACGGAGTTGGTCCTCATACAATAAGCGTTCCAAGAATAAAGCATGCTGACGATATTGATCCAAATGCTTTTGATAACTCTATTTCAGACGAAATATTTGCAAAAATCACAGCTTGTATCAGACTGGCAGTTCCCTACACTGGAATGATTATCTCCACACGTGAAACAGAACAGGTTCGCTCTAAGCTTCTTAAATTAGGCGTTTCTCAGGTTAGCGGTGGCTCAAGAACCTCTGTTGGCGGTTATGCTGGTTACTCTGCAGAAGAACGACCTCATGATACCGAACAGTTTGATGTTTCCGATCAGCGTTCTCTTGATGAAGTTGTTCGCTGGCTTATGGAAAACGGCCATATTCCTTCCTTCTGCACTGCTTGTTACAGAGAAGGAAGAACCGGCGACAGATTTATGAGTCTTTGCAAAAGCGGACAGATTCTGAATTGCTGCCACCCCAATGCTTTGATGACTCTCTCTGAATATCTCGAAGATTACGCTTCTGATAAGACTAAGGAAGTTGGCTATAAAATGGTTGAGGAAGAACTCAAAAAGGTTCCTCATGCGAAGGTTAGGGGAATTGCAGCAGACAATATTCAGGCAATAAGAAACTCTAATCGCAGAGACTTCAGATTCTAAGGAGCTTTCTAAATGGGTTTGAATGAATTGGTCAGTGGAGAACGCATTCATATAGCCTTTTTTGGAATGAGAAACGCAGGTAAGTCTAGTGTGGTTAATGCTTTGACCGGATTGGATTTATCGGTCGTCTCTGATGTTAAAGGCACCACCACAGACCCCGTTAAGCGTTCTATGGAACTGTTGCCTTTGGGGCCTGTGGTTATCATCGATACTCCCGGTCTCGATGATGAGGGGGAACTTGGGCTGAAGCGTGTTGAAAAGACAAAGCAGATTGTTTCCCAGACCGATATTGCTGTTCTTGTAGTAGATGCAACAATTGGCTTGAGTGATTTCGATAAGGATTTGCTTTCAAGCTTTGAAGCCCGCAAGCTTCCATGTGTGATAGCTTATAACAAAACTGATCTTCTGCCTGAGATTCCAACTATAGTTGCAAATGGAACAACACCGGTTGTATATGTCAGTTCAAAGACTTTATATGGTATAAATTCATTGAAAGAAGCCCTTGGTTCTTTTGCAGGCGCTCTTAAAAAAGAAAAGCATCTGGTTGCTGACCTGGTAAAGCCGAAGTCAACTGTAATCTTAGTTATTCCTATTGATGAATCTGCACCAAAGGGGCGTATTATCATGCCTCAACAGATTGCGATAAGGGATTTGCTGGATTCTCATTGTGTTCCCGTATGCTGTCAGGTTGATGAATTGAAGGCTGTATTGGAAAGTCTTAAGGAACCACCAGCACTGGTCATTACAGATTCTCAGGTTTTTAAGCTGGTTGCAGAAATTGTTCCAGAGAATTTGCCTTTGACGTCCTTTTCTATTTTAATGGCTAGATATAAGGGCGAATTTCAATCACTTATGGCTGGTGCTTCAGCATTAAAGAATCTGAAGGACGGAGACAGGGTATTGATTGCTGAAGGCTGTGTTCATCACAGACAGTGCAACGATATCGGTTCGAAGAAAATTCCTGGCTGGCTGGAAAATTATTCTGGTGCAAAGCCTGAATATGTTTTCACTTCTGGAAACGATTTCCCCGGCGATTTATCACCATATAAACTAATTATACATTGCGGTGGCTGTATGCTTAATGAGGCTGAAATGAAGCACAGAATTGCCAGAGCCAACGAAAGTGGTGTGCCGATAGTTAATTATGGCATGGCTATAGCTCAGTTTAACGGTATTCTTGCTCGCAGCCTTAAGGTATTGCCTAATTCCTGAGGCTTATTGCATCCCCTCTGTCGGTTACTATTTCGTAGCCAATGGCTTGCATGCTGGCTTTCAATGATGTCAAATCTGTTGCCATATCATTGTTTGAGGTTTTGCCATCATAAATTTTATATTTACTGCGGGCTGAATCTGGTGACAGATTTGGCATTATTACATTCGCTCCGGCAAGGATTCCTTTTTCGCGACCTTTTGGATCTAATGTGCCAAGGGCTGTTGTTGCCGGTAGCAGAATTGTTGGATGTATTAACCTGATAAGTGATAGCAGATAGCAGGTAAAATCTACGGAGCCTGTTGTCTTATTATAAAAAGGTGTATATGGTGCCGGGATAAATGGACCTATTCCGCACATTGAAGGCTTGAATACTTCGACAAATTTTAAATCCTTGGCAAGTGTTTCTGTTGTCTGGAAGGGTGAACCAACCATGAAGCCGCAACCAGTCTGATAGCCTGATTCTTTAAGCTGCTTCAGACATTGTATTCTATTTTCAAAAGACATTTCCGAGGGGTGTAGCTTTTGGTAATGTTCTTTATCGGCTGTTTCGTGTCTTAGAAGATATCGGTCGGCACCAGCACCCTTAAGCAGTAAATAGCTTTCGTATGGCCTTTCCCCAAGAGAAAGCGTAATTGCACAGCCAGGGCAGGCCTGCTTTATTTCTGTCAGTAATGGGCACAGGATTTCATCTGTGAAATGAGCATCTTCACCACCTTGAAGAACAAAGGTTCTGAAGCCAAGCTCATAGCCACTCTTACAACATTCGAAAATTTCTTCTTCTGTAAGTCTGTAGCGTTCACATTTATTATTGCTGCGTCTTATGCCACAATACAGACAGTCATTCTTGCAGATGTTACTGATTTCGATAAGTCCACGGATGAAAACAGAATTGCCATAATGCATCATGCGCAGGGCTACTGCTCTTTCTGCAACTTTTTTTGCCAATTCTGCATTGTAGGCTTTTATTAGTAATTCATATTCTTTAATGCTAAGACTATGTTCTTCGGTGAGTTTATCTATCAGATTTTCCATATTTTTCTCCATAGCTATTTTAACATTTTCTTAAAATAGAAACCATAATCAAATCTATATTAATAGCATGAAAAATATGAACATAATTGCTTGGTAAAACAACTCTCGAACTTTGCGGAGGCTATCCCAAAACTAGAAATTTGTAAAAATCCCGATATACAGTAGATTCCTAAAAACCTCCCTTTTTAAGGGAGGGTAGGGAGGGTTTGATTTTAGAAGAAACTTGTTTTGAATGCATAAAATCGATTTTTTGACAGCCTCTGGAGAGGTTGTCCCAAAACTAGAAATTTATAAGAATCCCGATATACAGTAGATTCCTAAAAACCTCCCTTTTTAAGGGAGGGTAGGGAGGGTTTTGATTTTAGAAGAAACTTGTTTTGAATGCATAAAATCGAGTTTTCAGACAGCCTCTGTAGAGAGAATTCCATGGTTCATAGAGCGATTCTCTTTTGCGTAGGTTGAATTCTCTGCGATTTTAAATATATTAAAAAATAGAAAACAAATAAAATTTCATCAACAAGGAGATATGTGATGAGCAATAAAATAGGTGAATTTTTACAGTCTGTTAGAAAAACTCAGGGATTAACCCAGAAGGAACTTGCAGAAAAAATAAATGTTAGCGACAAAACAATTTCAAAATGGGAAACAGGTGCCAGTTTACCAGACACAAGCATACTTGCAGAATTGTGCAAGGTGCTTGAAATATCAGTTAATGAACTTGTTGCCGGCCAGAGCATTCCAAAAGAAGAATATACTCAAAAAGCAGAAGAGAACATGATTAATCTACTCCAGGAGAATCAGGCAAACCAGCAAGCATCGCTATTTGACCGCGTATTAGGAATTGTATTGATTGTAGCTGCATTTGCTGCCACTTATTTTTCTATGTTAAGAGCAAACCTGGCATGGTTTATTGATTTGCCAACTATGTTAGTGCTTGGTTGTTTTTGTCTCGGGGTTTACTTTGTTAATAGAAAAAAAGATGCAAAGAACAGGATTCGTGTTACAAGAAAATCTTTGTTACCAATCTGCATGGTAATTTTTTCTGTTTCATTAATTGCTGCTTTGGGAAATATGGGAAATCCAGAAGCATATGGACCAAATATAGCAGTCAGTCTGCTTTCTGTTTTATATACAGCAATAATTAATTTTGTTCTGCTTATGATTGAACAGCGCTACTGATTTTTAACGTTCTTAAATAGGCTTTGGTCTCATCTGGAATCCTGTAGCTTTCAATGCTCTTCTGTATTGCTTTATTGTGAGTCCAGGGTTCCAGGATTTTCTTCTCGAAATATGGCATTATAGCTTCTGGTTGCTTTGCCAAGGCAGTTGCAAAATACCATGCAACCATCATTTTTACATAGTATTCATCGGATTTAACTTTGGCTACCAGTTTGGGAAAAGCCTTATCAAAGTCCTTGTCTAAAAAGAAGCTCATCAGAATCTCTATGCCATAGCGAACAGTCCAGCAATGCTTTGAAGACATCCATTCCTTGGCTTTTTGCTGCAATACCGGCAGATTCTTTTTAAAAACCTTTGGACTTACACAATCGCAAGTAGCCCAGTTATCAACGTAAGGCAAAAATTCATCTGTCAGTCGGATGGCTTCATCAAAGTCTTTGCATTTTTCAATGATAAAACCGTGAAGGTTGTTTTCCTCGTAATATTTATGGGGCAATATCTTTAGAAATTCTTTGGCTTCTTCACTTTTAGCGAATTCTGCAGCAAATTTGCGCAATATTGGGGTCCTGATTCCAATAATATTATCAATTTCAAGTGTTGGTGTAATTTTAGCAGTAAAACTACGATACCCGGTATCCTGCAGCTCAAACAGCTTCTGACGAACAGTAACTTCAATCTTATTATTGTTTTTCATATTATATCAACACTTCCAGACAATCAGATTTTCTACAGTGGTGTGGAAAAATGTGGCTGTGGTCACTCCCTCACTTCCTCACTTCCCCACTAGGTTAATGGTCAAGCGTTCTTTGTTGCAACAACCGCCCAAATACCCAAACCAAGAGCTACTATACCGGCAATAAACATTGTTAAATAACCAGAGAACGCATCACAGGCTATGTAATAAGGAACTATTACATCATTAACATTTCCTTCTGTAAGCTTAGTTCTTTGAATAGCTTCCTGGAAAAATCCGATTTCTTTCTTGTTCATGGCTGTAATGCTGCCATTTACACGTATTGGGGTAGGAAGCGCACCATTGTTGTTATAGTATTCAAAGGTTTTCTGGGTTTGTGCTGAAAAGATTGGAAATCTTTTGGAATTTGATTTAACAGATATACCCATGAACTTATTTTCTATAGGAATAATAAAGTAGACTCTCTGAGAAGATTTGTCTACAAATCCATAATGGGTAGAGGCTTTTTGTTCATAAACACCAAAGTTAAAAGTTACCTGGCCTTCAACCATCTTACCGGATTTGACATCACCTGGTTTCAAGGTTTCAAGCTTTACAGGGGTTTCATTATACTTAATGTATGAATATATACCACCAATAATCAGGAAAACGCCTAGAAGACATAATGCAAATTTTATTCTATTAAGAAGAGGAATCACTTGTCTATAACCTTTCTTACAGCAATTATCATTAATTTATCAATGCTGTTAATGTTGCAAATAATAAGTTTTGTAAGACAATAAGTCAAGTTTTAGAAATACCCTTTAATGGCATAGACAATATTCTTCTTGATTTGAGAAAGTTTTTAAAATAAAATAACGTCATTATGAGCCAGGAAGTTACAAAAATGGAAACATATAAAGAGCGAATAGTCCCCAGGCTGAAGCACTTTGTCGATTCAGCACCATTTGGGTTTACAATAATGCTGCTGATTCTGTTATCAGTCGCTTTGATTGTTATAGAATCCTTTATTGATTTGTCGCCACGTGCTTTGGAATATGTAAGGTTCGTAAATGATGACATCCTGCTTTGGATTTTTATCGTAGAACTTTTTCTTAGATGGATTGTCAGCCCAAGCACGAAGTATTTTCTAGGTAATTACTGGATAGATATTCTGGCAGTTGTTCCTGT
Source organism: Candidatus Avigastranaerophilus sp. (assembly GCA_045599645.1). Classification (GTDB taxonomy): domain Bacteria; phylum Muiribacteriota; class Ozemobacteria; order Ozemobacterales; family Ozemobacteraceae; genus RUG334. Next base: position 14,928 of record JAZRWI010000096.1, on the reverse strand, counting down.
TTCAAGCGTTCCAATATTCAGAATATTGCGCTTAGGCCGTGTTTTAAGAATTCTGCGTGTATTAAGACTATTCAGAGTATTTTCTATTGGTTCGGAATTTACACGCAAGTTTAAATTTTTAAGTAAGATTTTTGAAGGTCGTTTGACTGAAATCGGTATCATTTCAAGCTTTGCATTATTCGCAATCTTTTTTGGTTCTGTGGGTTTGTCACAGTTCGAAATGGGTGTTGAAGATACCGCTATTGCAACCCACGCAGATGCTTTCTGGAAATCTCTTTTCTCGTTAATGGCAGGCGAATACGCAGATTTTCCAAAGACCTTGGGTGGTAAAATTGTATTTCTGATTCTTTTGATTTTTGAAATGGGCGTATTTGCAATGCTAACTGGTACTATTTCTGCCATTATGATGGATAAACTCAAGGAGACTACAATGCATAAACATATTAATCCTGAAGACTTAGACAAGCATGTTATTATTTGTGGCTTTGGTCAGAAAACAATCATTCTAGCTAGAGAGTTTCTTCTTGATCCGGATTTTAAAGAATCAGAAATACTTATTATTTCTGAAAAGCAAGGTATGATGGAAGAATTGGAACAGCATAACCTTGATACCAGCAGAATAAGCATCTTGAATGAAGATTTTACCAGCATGTCTGCTCTTAATAAGGCGGGTGTTCAAAAGGCGCGTTTGGCTGTTATTACTTCTGAACGCAGTGGCAGCAGAACAACTCAGGATGTTGATGCGAGAACAATACTTGCTGCACTGACTATTGAAAAGCTTAATCCGAAAATTCATACTTCAGCTGAAATTTATAATGAAGAATACGCAAGCCATCTTAAAATGGGTGGTGTAGAAGACGTTGTAATCCAGGGTGAAGTTTCTGGTAAGCTGCTAGCAAGAATTTCTATGCATGAAGGTTTGCTGACATTCTTTAAAGACCTGCTTTCTAGAGAATCTGGAAACAGCTTGAATTTCATTCTTGCAACTCAGGAATATGCAGGAAAGAATTATTCTGAAGTTGCTGCTTTGATGCATGAAAAGAATGGCTATACACTTGTTGGAATAAAGCCATATGAAAAGGATGTTGTTATTAATCCAAAAAATGCTATTATTGCTGCTAATGATGAATTGTTGGTAATTGCTCCAGTTGTAAACGGAGGAAAGTAATGAGAAATATTAAATTATGTGCTCTTTCAATTCTTTTATGTGCTAATTCTGCTTGTTGGGCTGCTCAACTGCCTGGCCATTTAAACATAATTCAGAATTTAACTCTTGATATTACAAAAGATTATTATGCTGGTGCTAAGCAGACTGCTATAGCTGACACCGAATTTTTATGTGATTTTACCGGTCACACCCAGGAACACATTACTATGGTTGCCGAAAAATCATTGGAAATTCTTGAGGTTTTGGAAAAGGCTATTGATAATGGCTCTTTGCAGAAAAATGGAACCATAGAAGCCAACAATGCTGATGATAACAGGATTAATTTCGGAAAAGGCCTGGAAAAAAGAACACTTGTAGCAGCCACTATATTCCACGATTCTGGAATGAACAAGGGCGGCTTTGTTCTTACAAAAGATGGTAATGTAACCTTTGATGAAAATGGTAAAGCAGTTAAGGCCTCCAATGGCAATGATATCAGAAAGAATCATGCACTGAATTCAGCCATTAATGTTTTGGTTAATCGTGATAAATTGGAAAGAATGACCATTAATGTTGATATGGCATGCTTGCTTTGTTTCGCTCATAGCAAATCTACCAGCGGAGTAAGAGACGTTTGCAGCAAAAGCGATTGGTTGAAAGGCTTTGATAAGCTTGATAGAGTTATTGAAGCTTATAATAACGAACATGAAGATAAGATTTTCTTTAACAGAAGAAGCTTTGAAAGAAATAACGATCTGATGTCTGAACTCGCTGCTGGAACCTTGGCTATCAGATTGGGTGACGTAAGCCGTGATTCAGGAAAACATGCAAAGGCTCAGAATGGTGGAGATATTGTTGTTTACCGTTCTACTGTAAATAGCTTTGCAAAGACCTCTCCAGAAGAAGCAGACAAAGCGCTTGTATATAATTATGGTCTGGGTCCTGTAAAAAGCTTGTTTTCTAGACAGATTCATGTTGGTGAACAGAATAATGTCTTGAATCATACTGTTATGGATGAATCAGGACAGATTTTCCATGAAATGACTATGGATGATGGTAATTATGCCCCTCATTCAACTTTCCAGAATGTTGTAGAACATGCTGGGGAATTGGCTTCCGCTCCCGATGCTGATATTAAAATAAGAATTCTTTTTAATAATCATGTTGAAGCCAGATTCGTAGCCGTTTACAACCAAATGAGGGAAGAATGCTATAAAGACATGGGTGACAAAGCCATTACAATCGTTTATCCTTGGGATAAGTAATTAAGAGCATAGAGCCAGGCTTTTGAATGTTTCAGAAGCCTGGTTTTGTTTTTAGAACAATAGTTCTGCTGATGATTGAAAACCTTTGCAAAAAAAATACCGCTTCGATTGAAGCGGTATTTTTATGCTTTACTTATTTTGCTAAGTTATCCCAAAGCTGGTTCAAATCAGCTTCCTTGAAACCAAGACTCTTGATGTAGGATTTGGCAAGTTCCTGAGTATTTGCTTTTTCAAAGCCCTTGAAATGATTTAATCTGGACTTGAAAGCTCTTTCGAGGTTGAGATAAATGTTGTTAGAAATTACGTTATACTGTTCAGTACCTCTTTTTACACCGTAATAGTTCATGAAGGTCTTAACGTAGTCTGCTTTAACTTCTTCCATGCTTGCACCCATGAAGAGTTCAATGAGGGCACATGCAAAACCTGTGCGGTCCTGACCTTCAACACAGTGAATAAGACATGGATAAGCGTTTCTGTTAAGCATTGCCTTAATCATTTCTCTCATGCCTCTGGTGAAGGTTTCAGAAGTAATATCTACATTGAGAGCAAGATAAACAGCCTTCTGGGTTGCATAATATGATTTTGCGAATGTTGGTAGAGCTTTTGCTGCTTCTTCAGTATCACAAAGGTTGATGAAAGTTTTTACCTTAGCGGCTCTTGCAAGTCTGTCAGCATAATAATTTCTCTGAAGTCTTGTGTTGATTGGGGTGGAAGAACGATAAAGTCTGCCGCTTCCCATCTTTGCTGTTCTTACTTCTCTGAAATTACAGAATTCTGCATCGGTCAAATCCTTGTAATCATCACGCTTGTAGGTTCTGATAAGATTATATACTTCATATTGTTTTGCATAACCCTGCTTTTCGGCCATTGTAATAGTAACGGCCAATGGGAACTTAACGCCTTCTGCAGAATGCCATACGATTGAAGTGCCTTTTTCTGATTTCTTTGCAATATTGAACTGGTTTGCAAAATCAGAATATGCAGCCTGGAAAGAAATCCAGCGCTTTTTGTTGCTAGGCATAATGAGCATTGGTTCGCCAGAGGTAGCGCATCTGTAGTTGGAAACTACCGGCATTTTAATCTTCTGGCCGGCAATATCAACATTTACCATGTCGGCATATCTGAAACCAGCGTTCTGGAAGTCCTGAACTGATACATTGATTGTGATTCCACCATATTCATCAATGTTTTTGAGGGCTGCAACACCTGAAATGATTCCAGGCTTTACAGAAGCCATAGCCTGTTCTGTATAACCGAACAGAGTTGCTGGCATTAATGCTAATACGAAGAACAACAAAAATAATCTTTTCATTCCTTATACCTGCTTATCTATATTTGTATTTTTTAATAATAACACAAATATATTAAATTACAAACATATATACTGATAATGGTCATATTCATCCCAAATTTGCTTTGATTAAACGGTTGTGTTTCATAAAAGAAAATAAAATTAACAAAACTTAAACTTATATGACATAAATATAGTATAATTGGTACACAGTTTGAAATAGAGGGAAAATATGCGAAAAATTCATAGAGTTATGTTGGGCGTGCCGATATTGGCTGCTACATTAATAAGCCTACAGTCTGGTGATAACAGTAAGGCTCTGGCCAATGGAACAGATTTATTCGGCTCTGCAAAGTCTGCTCAGGTCGAAAGTGTATTAAAGCCTTCCATTATTGCTTATAGCATGAATGGATTAAGTAATAAGACTGGTATTGCTACTTCTTATAGTCTTAATGTAAGAAAAGACCCTTGGGGCTCTACTATCGGTATTATGACCCAGGGCGATGAAGTAGATATTATTGATACAGAAAACGATTGGCTCAGAATTAATTATAAGGGCCAGAAGGCATATGTCCATTCAAGCTGGGTCGCTATAGACGGCTATGATTATTCGGTTCCGTTAGACGGCTTCCTTCTTGATGGCAATATAGACTGCTATGACGAAGATGGTAAAATCATCGGAAAAATCGATGAAGAAAAAAAAGTAGATATTATTGCTGACGCCGACAAATTCTGGCTGATTAAGACAGATGAAGGTATGTTCTATGTTTTGAAGGGCAGTGTAGACTGCGATGATTCAAGAGTAGAAACTGAATCTGATCTTGATTCAAAGAGTGATGACAAAGAAGAAAACGATGACCAGACCGGCGATACTGTCGACAAGGCTTTTGAAGGCTTTGTTGCTGATTTAAACAATGTTATAGAAGATGATGAAGATACCGTTGTTACTACTAATCCAGTTGTAGATGACGATGATGACAACGATAATGATGATGGTAGCGCCCGCGCTGATGGTAGTCATGATGATGACAATCCTGGCGCCGATGACGAAGACAGTGACGACAATAAAACTGTTGCAGCAACAGAAGCTTCAGCAACCGATACAGTTCCAGCAGCCTCTTTTGAAAACAAGTCCAATACTGATATTTCTGCAACAGCTAAGCAGGCAGCCTTAAATACTGAAACAGATACAAAAAAAACTGATAATGCTTCGACAAAAACAGTAGCGGCTAGTAAACCTGCAGAAACAAAGCCAGTTGCAGAAACTAAGACTGCTTCTACAGCAAAAACAGATGATAAGACTGCTACAACAGCAAAGAAAACGGATTCCAATGTTGTAGTATTTAATCAGCCAACTACCAAGGAAGAAGCAGAAAAGCTCACTGAAAAAAAAGAAACAAAAACAGCTTCTTCAACTAAGAAAGATACTAGTAAGCCAGCTACTAAGAATACTGCTTCAGCCAAGGAAGAAACCTGCACAAGAACATTGCAGGGCAAGAAGGTTACTTTGCCAACAGGCGAAAAGATTTATTTCTTAGACGTTTCAGATGTTCCTAAGAAATGGAAGGTTGAAAAGGGTGCAGACTGCACAATTCTTGAAAGTGGCGGTAAATTCGCAATGATAGACTGTGGTATTGCTTCATCAGACCTAGGTGTTGACAATACAAACCGTATTTGGAAATATGTAAAGGAACTCGGAGCCCAAAAGCTTGAATTCATGCTTATCAGCCATACACATGGTGACCACGATGGCTGTTTGTCAAAGCTTGTGAACAAAGGTTTGAAAATAAAAACCTTCTATGTGAAGAACGACGGTGGAAAGTATAGCAGCGATATTAAAACTGCCAAAAAAGCCGGTGCGACTATTTACACTGTTGAAAAGCATAAATCTACAAAGTTTAAGTTCGGTAACATGAATATCGAACTTGTAGGCACTAAGAAAAACGGTGGCGGAAAGAATGAAAACTCTGTTGGTATAGTTGCTACTGTTCATGGTAAAAAGCTTTTCTTCTCTGGTGATATGCAGAATACCAGCAGCAAAAAATATGCTGACGAAATAGCAAAGGGAGTTGGTGCAGTAGACCTTTATAAGGCTGCTCATCACGGCTATACAAATCCAAGCGAAGGTGGAATGAATAATTCAGAAAAAACTCTTGGATATTTGAAGCCGAAGTATATTGTTGTTCACAATACCAATAGAAGATTGAATAGCTCTAAATCTAAATTTGTGAAGAGAGCAACAAAATATACCAATAAAAAGAATATTTATTTTGCTGGCTCGGGCACAGTTGTTGTAAATGTCGGTGAATCAGGTAAGTTTACAATCAAACAGCTTGACGCTAACAAATAATAGTTGAACCAAGAAGCACCTCGAATGAGACTGTCCCAAAACTAGAAATTTGTAAAAATCCCGATGCACAGTAGTCTCCTAAAAACCTCCCTTTTCAAGGGAGGGTAGGGAGGGTTTTGATTTTTGAAGAAACTTGTTTTGAATGCATAAAATCGAGTTTTTAGACAGCCTCGAATAGGGGGCTTTTTATTTTTGAAAATATTCTAACAAACAAATAGAATATAGTCACTTACAGAGGTAAAATAACAACAATCGAAAACCATAATTCTGTAATGTTTGACGTTGAAGGAGATAAAACATGGAAAAACTGATTCTGTTCTTGGCTTGTATGATGGCTTGTGGAACCTGCTTTGCAGAAGAAACAAATGAAGTAAAGAAAAATAATACCCTGGTTCTTTATTATTCTCAGACAGGTGTAACAAAGACCGTAGCAGAAGAATTACAGAAGAGATTAGGTGCTGATATTGAAGCTATTGAAGCTGTTAAGGCATATGACGGCAATTTTGATGCGACAGTTGCACGCTGTTTGGACGAAATGAAGAATAATGAACTTCCCGAAATTAAGCCACTTAAATCTGATCTGTCTAAATACGACACTATTTTCTTGGGCTTCTCTGTATGGTTTGGAACCTATGCCCGCCCAGTAATTACTCTTGTAAAAGACAATAAATTTGAAGGAAAGAAAATTATTCCTTTCTGCACATTCGGTAGTGGCGGCCTTGTAGAATGCACAGAACAGCTCAAGAAGGATCTCCCAAATGCTACAATCCTCAATGGCTATGGTGTTCGTGAAGCTCGTATTGCTAGAGTAGCAGAAGAATTAGACCGTTTCCTTAAAGAAAATAAGTTTATTGAAGGCACTGTCGAAACTCTTGAACCATATTCTGAACAGAAGCCTGTAACAGAAGAAGAAGTTAAGACCTTCAAGGCTGCTTGTGATAGCTACAAGTTCCCATTAGGCACTCCACTTACCGTTGGTAGCCGCAAAACCGCTAATGGCATCGATTATCTCTATACCGTAAATGGTAAAACTCCAGACGGTAAAGACACCAAATCAACAATCTATATCACTGCAGAAGACGGCAAGACCCCAGAATTCACTCTCGTTGTCCGCTGATATTCTCTTGTCGTGAAACGATATATCGAGTTGCAAAGCAATATATCGAGTGCGCAGCACATATCGAATCAGCGAAGCTGATATATCGTTTCATGAGCAATCTCATATAGCAGAAAACAAACGCAGGTAAACTACAGACTAACTAAAATAAGTAATGTCCTGCTTCAGGCTTATAGCTTCAAGCTTCCGACTGGTTGCTTTCTCGGCTGTAAGCTGTTGGCTGTTTTTCTCGGCCAAAAGCCAACAGCTAATAGCAAAAAGCCTATTGAAACAAACATTTTATTGGCTTGGTATAAAGGTGTAGCACGGTAGCCCTCATTCGTCACAGCTTCGCTGTGCCACCTTCCCCCTAAAGGAGGAAGGCCTCGCAGGGGCGGCTTCTGGCTTCTGACTTCTGATTTCTGATTTCTGACTATGAACATTTTCAGACACATTAAGACTATTGCTTTGATTTTTGCAGTTGCTTCTTTTACTGCAAGTTCTATCTTTGCCCAGGACGCAGACAATAAAAAGACTTACTACGATGGCGAAAAAATAGTTCTTGATTCATCCTGGAAATATGCTGATTTTTCTGAGATACATTCAGGCAACGCCGTTATGTATCTTTCAAAGAATGCTGAACGAAAGAACATTATAGTTGGTATTAACGCTGGTCATGGCACAGAAGGTGGAACAAAGGTAAAAACATGGTGCCATCCTGATAAAACACCGAAGGTAACTGGTGGAAGCACCGCAGCAGGAGCAGTAAAGGCTACTGCTGTTTCTTCCGGAATGAAATTCCCAGATGGTACTCCAGAGCCAGTAATAACCTTGAAAGAAGCTCGTATAGTTCGTGATTTGCTTTTGGAAAAGGGTTATGATGTGCTTATGATTAGAGACGCTGATGACGTTCAGTTAGATAATATTGCGCGAACTGTTATCTGCAATAATGTCGCTGATTGCCATATTGCTATTCATTGGGATGGCGATGGCTTAAACTATGATAAAGGCTGTTTCTATCTGTCTGTGCCTGATGGAATAAAGTATCTTGAGTCTGTTGCTGTTTCCTGGCAGGAAAGTGAACGCCTTGGGGAATGCTGCATAAAAGCATTAGCAGAGCAGGGATGTAAAATAAGAAAAGGAGGCTGTGTAGATACTGACCTGACACAAACCTCCTATAGCTTTATTCCGTCAATTGACATTGAATTGGGAAACCAGAAATCAGACCTTAGTGACGAAGCTCTTTCTAAGCTTGCTGCTGGTTTGGTAAATGGTATTGACAATTTCTTTTTTCCAAGTAAAAAATAAGCCGTATGTCATGCATACGGCAATAATTATCAAAACCACGCACTGAGGGCAGCTATTAGCTTTTAGCCGAGAGAACCAACAACGAAAGCCGTCGGCTAAAATCCACGCGCCGAAAGGCGTGTTTCACGGCTGCCGAAGGCAGCCTTTCACTCTTGCGAAGCAAGTCTTCATTCTAGCCGAAGGCGAGTTTTCATTACTGTCGCAAAGCGAAAGTTCTTCACGCCGCAGGCTTTTCTTTTATATTCCAAAAGCCTTGCGAACATAGGCTTCATGAATATCAAGGAGTTTGCCGCCCATATTGAAGCCAACAAACATAAGCTTTACTGCAGTGTATTTTTGCAATGCTTTATCAACGCTTTCCGGTGTGCTGCCTTTACCAAAATACTTTTCACCAAGCTTATCGTCAGCAAAGAAATATTCATCAATAAAGTATTTCCATACTTCACGGGCAAATTCCTGGGTAATATGCATATCATTCAGAACAAATTCCGGACTTGAGGCATAGCATACATTCTGGAACATGCCAAGGTCGAAGAGTGGGAAACCATAAGAGAAATAACCCAAGTCTATGAAATATGTATCAAACTTAGAATCAACAGGAGCGCCTTTTGGCAATGTGCAGATGATATTGCCGATGTGCATATCGCCATGTAGAGCGGTTTTGCTGTCCGGAACGCTATTTATGAAATCAATGATTACTTTCTTTTCAGAAGCATTGAAGTTTTGATTTGTGTCAACAAAATGGAGAAATTGTTCCTTGGCATTTGGGAACATGCCATCTGGGCATTCAATTGAATGAAGTTTTTTGCAGTTGCGGGCATATATTCTTGCATAAGCTTCTACTCTTTCGGGTTCGTCTGCAAACATTCTGGAAAAGCTTCTTTTGCCAACAATGCGTCTGAATCTTATACCAATACGCTTACCATCGGTTACTATAGAACCTGGTTCTGGAGAAGGAACTCCTATGCTGTATACCTTTTGGGCGACTTCCAATTCGGCATATATTGGTTCCAATGGATAGTTTTCATTATAAAGTTTAACCATGACATTGGGGTCTGACTTAGAGTCATAGCTTGCACCGTTAAAACCTTCACCGCTTTGGATATATTCATCAAGATTGATTTTTTCTGCCTTCATTCAAATTCTCCTAGATTTGCTTTAGTTCTTTTTCTATCATACATTGTTACTGAAAAAAAATAAATATTATTTTCAATTTCTTTTTTTTGAAATGTCTAAATTCTTATCGGAATTTCCCAATATGATTTTGTTGATTAGTGGCTTAAATTAAGCAAATATAACATTGCGAAGAATATAAAACTCTGTTACACTTTAAGAAAGTGTAATTACTGCATATTTACGCATTTTAAGGCAATCTGGTTATATCGTGAAAAAATTACGTAATTCAAAAAAGAATAGTAAAATTTTAACTGCCGCGCTTGTTGCCGGGGCTTTATTGCCACATCCAGTAGTTGCTGATGATAAGGAAATCGCAAAAATCACAGGCGGTTTTAACTATATTTATACTAAGCCTGTAGACGGCAAGCTATATAGCAGGGCCGCATATGATGCAGGAGAAAATGTAACGAATCCTGGTAGCTATTCTGTAATAGATAATATGACTGAGCGCTTCTCAGAGGATTTTTCTCACATTTCTTTCTTTGGCAGTAATTATAATAGTGATAAAAAACTGACTGGCAATGATTCTATTGTTGCAGATGTTATCGACCTTGCTATTACAGGAAAACATATTGAGACAAAAAATGATAATGCATTAGGCGGTGCAATTCTAAGTGACAAAGATGCTGAAATAGCCAGTATATTGGGTGGTTTCAAAAATAACCATGCTAAGTCTGTGAATGCCGATGCCAAGGGTGGTGCTGTTTATAATGCCGGCAGGATGGGCTCAATTCTTGGTAATGCCCATATTATTAAAAGCGAAGATAAAATTACTGTTGCTGGTGGTGGAGGAAAAGACACTCTTGCGATAGATGTTTCCGGAACTTCTGAAATCGGTGGCAACTTAATTTCCGTTAGTGGTGGTGGCAATAAGACTACTATTAATAGTGGTGAAGATCATTACGTAATCGGTGGCATCGGCGATGATAGCATAATTATTACCCCAACAACTCCCGGTGGCAGTAGCGACAGTTCTATTGGTGGTGGCAGCGGCAATGATACCATAATAATAGTTAACTCAACCACTCCTGGTGGCAGTGGTGACAGTTCTATTGGTGGTGGTAGTGGCGATGATACCATAATTATTACCCCAACAACTCCCGGTGGTAGTGGCGACAGTTCTATTGGTGGTGGCATCGGCGATGATACCATAACAATTACCCCAACGACTCCCGGTGGCAGTGGTGACGACTCTATTGGCGGTGGCGCTGGTTCTTCAATAATCGGTGGCACAGGTGACGACTCTATTTTTATCCATGGTGGTGGCGCTGGTTCTTCTATAATCGGTGGTACTGGTGTTGACTCTATTAGTGTGAGCGGTGATAATAATACGGTTTTTGCATCTAATAGACTGAATACTGGTGCCTATAGAGCTCAACAAGGTGACGATTCCATAAATGGCGATACTGATTATGCTTTTGTAGGCAACTATGTTGAATCAGAGAATGGCGATGCCGCTGGCGGTGCCATATATAATGATACAGATGCTGAAATAGCTACTATCGTAGGTAGTTTTAAGAATAATTATGCAAAATCAAAAAATGGTAATGCCTATGGCGGTGCTATTTATAATGATGGCAAGCTCAATATTGCAGCCGGCAACGAAAATATTACTTTTGATGGAAACTATGTAATAACAGGAAAAGAAGGCAGTGAAGCCCTGGGTGGTGCAATTTATAATGCTGCCTCTGGTATTCTGGGCCTGTATGCTGATAATGGTAGCAGTATTACTTTTTCCGGTGATAAGACAGGATTGCCTGAAGGTGCTTCTGATGTTGATGGTATTTACAATCTTGGAATCATTAATATCAAAGGCGATGTAAATCTGGAAACTGTTAATGGTGAAACAGGCGTAATCAGCATCTTAAGCGGAAATGTATCTTCAAATAAGTATATTGTCCAAAAAAATATCAATAATCAGGGCGTTTTAACAAATAAAGGAACAATACTTGTCGAAGAAATCAGAAACGATAACGGAACCTTAGTCCTGAATGAAAACTCTGCAATTCAGGGTAATATTTCTGGTGGCACTATAAATTCAGATGGCAACAATATCGTTAATGGTTCCATAAAAGAGGGCGAAACTAACCCTGTTACTTTGAATCTGAATAGCGGGATTCTTGAAATACACGGGGATTTAAGTTCTGCAAAAACAGTGGCAAATAACGGCGGATTAAGATACGTCAATAACGTCACTAAGCCTGCAAATCTAGGCTCATTAGTTTTGCAGAAAGACATGGAACTGCAATTGTATGCAGATGTAGAGAATGGAACAATGAATCAGATTAAGGCTGATTCTGTGTCTGGTAATGGTAAAATAGATTTGAAATTAGTTATGCCGACTAAGATTGATACCGTTCTCACAAATTCAGAAGTAAAACTGAATCCTATTGCTTTTGAAGATAGTCCGGAAAGAACGGCACTGGCAGAAGCAATCAAACACAATAGCCAGACCATTGCAACACCGATATTTAACTATACTACAGACTATGATTCCGATAGCGGTCTGATTTCTGTTAATAAAAAACAGGGAAAAGACCAGGTTAATCCTTATATTTACTCATCTGCTGCTACAGCTTACACAACAGCAGTCATAGCGGGAAAAACTTCTGAAATGGCTATGGAAAACGTTAATTCGCCAGAAAATATTTCTGATGAATCTGCTCATGAAACCCACAATAATGCCTGGTTCAAGACGATGGCATTTAATGATAATGTTGCATTTAAGAGTTTTGATACTGTTGAATCAAGAACATTTACCCTGGCTGGAGGGTATAATACCGATAAGCTTTGTTTGGGTAAATATGATGGCTCCTTTGGTGTTTATGCTGGTTATGTGGGTGGAAAACAGAAATTCACAGATAATAGGATTGAGCAGGAGGGAGGCTTTATTGGTTTAACCTCTGAAATTACAAGGGGTAATGCTTTCTTCTTATCAACAATTAATGGCGGTATTTTAAAGAATGAAGACGAAAACATGTATGGAACTGATAAATTTGACACCCGCTGGTTCGGTCTGGGATTAAAAGGCGGTTATAATTACGCCTTAAGGAATTCATGGGCACTGCAGTTGAATGTTTATGCCGGATATACATATGTTAAGTCTGAAGATTATACATCTAAGTTAGGGATAAAAATAAATAGAGACAGTTTGAATCTTCTTGAGATTGACCCTGGGTTTAAATTATCAACTCAGTTCGGTAAAGACTGGACAGGATTTATACAGGGCAAATATATTGCTTATATCAATGATGGCGGAGCTACAAGAGCTAATGAATTTGCTTTGCCTGACATGGACATCAGGAATCATTTTGAATATGGATTCGGTATTGGAAGGTCCTTTGTTAACGATCTGTCTGTAACTGCGGTCATCAATCGACGCGATGGCAGCCACCCCGGCTGGAATGGCTCTATAGAATTTGATTACAGATTTTAACAATAGAAAAATTATTTTTTTATTAATGAATTAATATATTCGATCTGCTTGGGTAATAGTTTGTTTAAGGCATATTTGCGTAGTATCTTTTTGCGCGCGTTCTGTCCCATTATTTTCATTTCATCCTTGTGGTCAAGTGCATATTCTATTTTTTCAACCTGTTCATCAATATTGAAAAAATCAAATAATAATCCTTCTTTTTGGTCTTCAATAAATTCCATTATAGGTGCTGTTGCAGATACTACAAGCGGGCAGGCACAAGACATGGAATCTGTCAGAGACCATGAGCAGACGAAGGGATAAGTCATATAAACATGAGCTGATGATACTCTTAATAAATTAACATATTCCGTATATGGTAATCCCCCGACAAAATGGACTCTGTTCATGTCTAAGTCCAGTTTTCCCAGCATCATGGTTTTATAGGTGGTGTTTTTAAGCTTTGGTCCATATACAACCTTATCTTTACCGGCAATTATTATGTGAAGGTTCGGTCTTTTCTTTAATAATATATTTGCAGCTTCCATAAATTCCGGGAAACCCCTGTATTCTTCCATACCTCTTGTACCGTAAGTCAGTATTTCGTCTTTCCTTGTGAATACAATATTTTTGTCTTTCACCAGAAATTCTGCGTTGTCGTTCGGGGAATAAAAATCAGTGTCTACACCGTCATGCAAGACCTTGATCTTAGACCGGAATTCTTTTGGAAATTGGCTATGCTGGAATTTTGTAGGTGATATTCCAGCATCACAGCTATAAAGATCAATCAGCAGATGAGGGTTCATGGAACGAAGCTTTGCTAGTTCGTCTACACAGGAATTTTTTTTGTTAAAGTCGAAATCTCCGCCTTTTGAATTATAAAACCATTCAAAATAGCATAACAAAGGTGTTTCAGGGAAAATATCCTTCATGAACATGGTCGGACCCCAGCTATGACCGTATATAATATCAGGAATGAATCCCTGCTGTTTCAGCTTTATTGCTATTTCGGCCGCTGCCTGACCATGAATGATTGAATCTTCATAAAATCTTAGATACTTATGGCAGTCATCAGGAACTTTTCTTTTGGTTTTATAAAGGATTCTATTAACACCTCTTATATCGTAGGAGGCACTATTTGATATGAATATAACGTGATTGTCAGGATTTGCAGCCAAAGCGCTCGCAAGAAACATAAACTGTGATGGGAAATTCCTGTGCAAAAAAAGTATATTCATAATAATGCTATTATAACATTATATGAAGAAAATATGAAAAATTATGGCTATTATTTTGGCTTTTAAACACTAATTACATCAATTACATGAAAAAAGCCACTGAATAATCAGTGGCTTCGGGAGCGAGATACGGGATTCGAAATACATTTTAACGCTCTTAAACCCTGGCTTTTCAAGATTATTTCACAAAACTGCGCAATATATTATCATAAATCAACAACAAAAACTTGACGACTTGACGCAGGTGTTTATATTGCTTTAAAGCAATAATAAAGATTCAAATTTAATTATACTTTTCGTTTTGGCAGCTGAATTATTAGCTGTTGGTCTATAAATACTAGGTGTTGTTCTTTTAATATCACAATGAAATTCTCTTTAAAATTATATGGCTATGAATCTGTCCAGAACTCTGTTATTATCGGTGGTTTCAAACAGATAAATCAGTAATATTTTCAGGCATACGGCTACATTTTTCGTCTGAAAATTTCAATTCAAATCCAATGTTAGAGCCCGGCTAAATTAGCCATTTTGGGTCAGGTTAAAAAAACCATTTTTTGACAGTAAAAAAAAGCCATTTGCTATTTTTATTTCTTCTTTTAAATTAGAGTTTGACCAACCACCTAATCTAAAGGAGGAATATGT
>JAZRWI010000095.1:0-38705 GCA_045599645.1 Candidatus Avigastranaerophilus sp. | reverse complement strand
GAGGAAGGCAAGGCGAAAAAAATTGTAATGTTATTAGTTCAGGCTTGGTGCTGCTCCCTCATTCGTCACGCTACGCGTGCCACCTTCCCCCACATGGAGGAAGGCTAGGTGTAGGAGAGGATCTGTTGTTTCTCGGCTGATAGCCGATAGCCGTTGGCTTGGTAGAGAAGCTTAAATGATTTTAGTAGGAAGTAGAAAACGTAAATGTTGCTGATGCTACTTCAGGCTGGCCTTCATCAATGCCTTCAACATAGGTCTTTATACCTTCAGAAACATTAACGCTATATTTCGAATCAATATCCAAGTCATTTTCTGGTATCAATGCCAATGTTTTTTGGTTAAATGCCGTTATGGGGCATAAAGGAACATACTGCATAGAGCTTTCGTTATATACAGAAAAAGAAGCAGGTGAATAATCAGAATCCCATATAATATCCTTCGAGAAATGAAGAATGATTGTAGAGCCGGTGCCCACATTAACTGCATTGTTCTGTGGGGTTACCATTGTAATAGAAGCCGGTTCAGGACTAAATGTTTTAAAATGTATTACTGCAGCTTCTTTTAAAGGATAGCCTTGAGCGTTCAGTGTTGCTGTAGCCAGAGTAAGAGTATATTCTGTGCCTATTTTCATTTTTTCAGGCACTACAAGAAGGCTTTTATAATCAGAAGACCAGGTTTCTTCTTTTATCAAACCAGGTGTGATTGTTGCACAAGAGCTTTGAAAATCCATCATTTGGCATGGGAATGTAAATATGAAGCTTTGATTTAAATCTTTCACGGAATTCAAATCTATTTCTGGTGCTAATTCTAGCTTAACTTCAGTAGAAAAGATTTCTTCCTTAGTCTTGAAGGCTTCTCTGACAATATTAAAATAGCTATTTTCAAATATCTGCCTTGAGTTTCTTATGACAGATTCAAAAACAGACTCTGTTGCTGAAGCATTTGAAGCCTGAATATGTTCTATAGAAAATGTTCCTGAAGCAATGGCATTAAAAAACCATTCTGATGTTTTATCCCAAACAGAAGAAGACTTTACAGGCAAGGCAGCATCAATACTTTCAGAAGCAATGAGTGTTTCGCTTGCAATAATAGTTTCACTGGCAATTACATTTTCTGAAACAGCAGCAGTTTCGTTAGCATTAACGCTTTGGGAGGCTACGACCACTTCACCAGCATCAACACTGTCAGATGCCGTAACCGTTTCACTAGTAACAACAGTTTCTGAAGTCATAGTAGTTTCACTAGCAACAGGAGGCAATTTTATGCTATTAGAAGAAATCTCTGTTACACAATCAGTTATTTTATTAACTATTGCGGTATCAGAAGCATTATTGCCATAAACTATCCCAGAAAGCATCAGACACATCATAATGCTGATTGCTATTTGTCTACCATGTCTACACTGCATATAAATCTTCTTTTTCGCCATAAATATCAGGCTTCATTATCTCTGATTATTAAATTATTTTATGCTAGTATACAATGAATGAAACAAAAGTACAATGGTCACTAGCTAAGATAAATACAAAACAAAAAAGGCTTTCGATTCACGAAAGCCTTTTTTGTTTAACTAATTGGTCTGTGTAATATTATCAGCCAACAGCCTGAGTGGTAGCCTTTACAGCTTCAACCATAACATCAGTGTTAGTGAGAATGAGGATTGCAGTAACAAGAGCAAAGAGAGCGATTGATTCAGCAATACCCATGGCCATTACGATGTTACCAAAGCCTTTTCCGCCGTTTTCAGCAAGGCATCTTACACCAGCGCCACCGATTTTACCCTGAGCCATAGCAGAGATGAACTGAGCAGTACCAACGCCAAGAGCAATACCGAAGAGAACTGGACCATTTTCTGGAACGCCAGCGAACTTATACATCATGAAATAGCAAATAAGGCAGTAAAGAGTCTGGCTGACCGGCATACCAACAAGCATTGTGAAAGTACCAGACAGTGGCTTACCTTCCTTACCTTCTTTTGCCCAACCGCCACAAGCAGCTGAACCTGCAGCAAGAACGCCAAGAGCGCTGCCGAGAGCACCAAAACCCATAATAAGACCGAGAGAAAGTTTACCAAGTGCGAGCATTGTAGTAGCTTCCATTTATATTACTCCTTAGATTTTTTTACTTAATTATTTATTGTTTTCTTTGAATGGCTGATATTCACGACCAGTCCATTCAAGTCCGAGATGGTTAGTAAATTCCAAAAGATTCAAACGAACACCGTGTGCCAATACAGATATACAGCTAAGTATTATATTCAGCAGGTGGCCGAATATGAACACAACTGCAAAAATAACAATACCTACAGCGCCGAGTTTATCGGCTGCCATATTGCCTATATCGTTAAAAGCACCGGCAACCTTGCCACCAGCAAGACCGACAGCCCAAAGTCTGATATAACTCAGAATATCTGAGAATACACCGGATGCATTCTGGGCAATTGCGCCTATCCCTGCTGCGACAGCCTTGAAAATATTCTTCTGAGGTTCTGTGAAGAATAAAATCATAATGGCTGACAATTCAAACAACCATACATAGAGCATCTGAGATGCGCCAAACATAGATATTTGAGCAGAGAATCTGAAAATGCCAAGATCTTCGTTTGTAATCAAATTGCAAAGTAATCCATACATGGCCCAAAGGAATATAACCCAGCCAATTTCGCCAATAATAGCCAGGTTCTTTGGTTTACCCATAATTTTCATTACATGTGCAACTGTCAGGTGAATAGCACCTATGAACAAGCAAAGCTTCTGCCACAGAACCATGTCGCCGCTGCCTGGTTCAAAACCAAATCCGAATGGTGCGAAACCCAAAACAGAGTTTGTGATTAAACCATAAATTGCGGTTCCTGATGCCAACAGAATCAACAATCTGAGAACATTTGCATCAATTCCCTTAGCAATGAGCTTTTTATAGCCAAGGATAAGAGGTAATGCCAGCAATAAACCATAGCCTAAGTCAGCCATGATAAATGAAGCAAAGATTGTTAAAGTAAGCATGAACAGGAAGCTGGTATCTGGTTCATAATAGCTCGGAGTCATACCCATCAGCTTAAGAAGCGGGTGAGCGCTTGAGCCGAAAGCATTGTCAACAAGCTTAGTTGGTGGCATTTCGCCTTCTTCTGGTTCGAGGAAATCAATACCTACAGCAACGCCAGCTTCTTCAAAAGCCTGCTGAAGCACCTTAGTCTGATCTTCCGGGCACCAGCCAGTTAAAACAAACAGCTTATCTTCGCAGAAAACGCCTGTTTCAACTTCCTTGAAGCGTTTCTTATTCCCAAGCTTCTGGAAATGGGCTTCAATGTCATCGTATCGCTGCTTCAAGCAAAGCAGTGCATGTTCATTATCCTGAATAGACTTACCCAAAGCCTGAACTTCATCAAGAACCTGAGAAGCTTCACGCTTAGGTGCAGAAATTTCGGTGAATTTTTCAGATGCCTTAATTTCCTTGCGGGAAAAAGCAGCAATAATATCAGAAGAATCCTTTACCGAAACCTTTTCAGCACATTCTGCTTCAATTTCTTCAATATTGCCTGCAGAACCCTTAAAGAAAGCCACATTAACACCTGCTTCCTTTAATACTTCAAGGTCTTTGATTCCGATATTTCCCCACTTATTAACTTCTTCAAGTTCACGGGTTACAGTATTCAGCTTATTCTTAAGTTCAGCAATATTCTTATTGTGAGCCAAGGTTTCTTCAACAAGTCTTGTTGGAGTTCCCGGAGTTTCCAGACAGTCTTCATCATTCTCAACACTAAGCTGAGAAAGAATTGACAATGCCTGGGCACAATCGTCATATTCTGCACTTAGAGCTTCTGGAATTCTGATTTTTTCTGGAACAGCAGCGTCAACATGGACGGTTTCTGTTGAGCGCAGAATAGTCAGAACCTTTTCTCTATCTTCTATTTTGCCGGCAAGAAGAATCTTTTTCATTTTTGTAATCATGATTTATTCTCCTTATGCCTTAGCCTTGGCAACCTTAGAACGACATACAGCCGATGTCTGTTCTTCAGCCAAAGCAATATTAATCAGCTTAATGTTGCTCTTTGCATTAGGTATCATTACCTTTTCAAAGAGGTTAACACGCTGAGTTACCTTGCGCAGTTCCTGTTGCAGAAGCGCTTCCTGTTCGTGGAGTATCTTAACCTGCTCACGCAGTTCCATAAGAGACTTAACGAAATCCAAACCAGCATCAAGCCATGGTGGTGTAGCTAATCTGGAGAAGTCACTTATTTCGTATTCAACTCCTGAGACTACAGGAAGGTCTATACCAGCAACATTACGGATACCGCGCTGGATATTTTTTACCTTCACAAGTCTAGTTACCGGGCCTGGCATAGATTCACTGAAGAGCAGTGACCATTCTTCGCTATGAGCAATGATCTGAGCCATCTGTTCATCTAGCTTGCGTGCTTCATTTCGGACCTTAAGAATTTCAGACTGGATCTGCTGTTTCTTAAGAACCAAAGTTGGCAGGAATCGCTTGAAGCGAGTCAGTTGCTGTCTCTGCTTCAGTAATTCAGGCCTGGTTTTTTTGATTTTATCAGCCATAATGCCTCACGCTTAAGCCTGGTTCTTAGGCCAGTATTTTTCACAAAGGTTAGAGCGGATACCAGTTTCTCTTGGTTCGAAATGCTTAGCTAAAAGCTTCCAGCAGAGGTCTAATGCATCGAACAAACCGATATTGCTAGAGAAGCTCATAATGTTCTTTTCAAAGTCGTCACCATAGTTCAACAGTTTGTTGTCCCAGTCGGACATTTCAAAGCCCATTGCGCGCTTTTCACGAGTTTCACGGCACTTAGAATAAAGCTGGATACAACCGTCCATGATAGCACGGTGGTCGTCTCTTGTTTTACCGTTAACCTGCTGTTTCAAACGAGAAAGTGAACCAAACGGGTCGATAACGCCGCCCTTGAGATAGAACTGACCTTCTGTGATGTAGCCAGTATTATCTGGAACCGGGTGAGTAACGTCATCGCCAGGCATTGTAGTAACAGCGATAAGTGTAATAGAACCGCCGTCTTCAAATACAACAGCCTTTTCATAGCGGGAAGCCAGCTGAGAATAGAGGTCACCTGGATAACCGCGGTTAGAAGGAATCTGTTCCATAGTAATGGAGATTTCCTTCAAAGCATTAGCAAAGTTAGTCATATCAGTAAGGAGGCAGAGAACCTTCTTACCCTGGATAGCAAACTGTTCTGCTACGGTAAGAGCGATATCCGGAGTCTGGAGACATTCAACAACCGGGTCAGATGCAGTATGGATGAACATAATTGTATGGTCCATAGCGCCGCCCTGTTCCAGCTTATTCTTGAAGAACAGATATTCGTCATATTTAAGACCCATACCGCCAAGAATAATTACGTCTGCTTCAGCCTGAAGAGCGATTCTGGCAAGAAGTTCGTTATATGGTTCACCAGGAATTGAGAAGATAGGAAGCTTCTGACCTTCAACCAATGTATTGAAAACGTCAATCATTGGAATGTTGGTAGGAATCATGCGGTTAGGCATAAGTCTTATAGCTGGGTTAACAGCCGGTCCACCTACTTCAACCATATTGTCTGTCAGTTCACCGCGACCGTCACGTGCTTCACCGGAACCGGAGAAAACACGGCCGAAAAGGTCTTCTGAGAAACTGAACTTCATTGAATGGCCAAGGAAAGCAACCTTATCACCAGTAGAAACACCGCGTGTGCCGCCGAAAATCTGAATTGTAGCGGAATCGCCGTTTACCTTGATGACCTGGGCAAGAGATTTGCCCCATTTGCCTTCGATAACAGCAAGTTCATCATAGCCAACGCCACTTGCCTTAAGAGTAGCAACGTTACCGGCTATGCTGTCAATCTTAGTGTAGTATTTATTCATTTAGCTGCCTCCTTAGATGCAAGAGTGCTCTTGATGGCAGTTTCCAATTCTTTAAGCTTTTCGCTGCCCCATGGAGTGTAGTTCCAGTTTCTAAGATGGTCAGTAAGCGTAAAGAATGTATCACGAGCTTCAGCCTTGCTTTCAAAAGCAAAGTTATGAGCAAGAACAGTAGAAACAAGATCGAAGAGATACTTCTGTCTTTCAACAGGACAAGCAGCGTCAACTTCGTCGAATGAGTTCTGCTGTAAATATACGTTGTCGAGAAGTTCAGACTTCAGGTAAACAACGAAGTCTTCGATTGAAGTACCTTCTTCACCGACAACCTGCATCATTTCATTAACAGTCTTACCGCGTTTCAGGAAGCTGTGAGCCCAGCTGACCTTTTCAGTATCGATAATACCGTTGTATTTAGACCAGGAATCCAATGGGTCGATGGCTGGGAAACGTCTTGCGTATGAACGAGCATATGACAAGCCTAAGAAAGCGCCTACAACCTTAATAGTACCCTGAGTAACAGGTTCTTCGAAGTTACCACCGGCAGGGCTTACTGTGCCGCCGATAGTGAGAGAGGCTTTCTTGCCATTCTTCAATTCAACGATACCACCGCGTTCATAGAAACGGGCAATAGAGCTTTCGAGGTATGCCGGGAATGCTTCTTCACCAGGAATTTCTTCCAAGCGGCCTGACATTTCACGAAGAGCCTGAGCCCATCTTGAAGTAGAGTCAGCAAGAAGAAGAACATTCAAACCAACCTGTCTATAATATTCACCAAGTGTAACAGCTGTGTAAACAGAAGATTCACGGGCTGCAACAGGCATTGAAGAAGTATTACAGATGATGATTGTTCTTTCAATCAAAGTGCGGCCTGTTCTTGGGTCAGAAAGGTGTGGGAATTCTCTGAGAGTTTCAACAACTTCACCGGCACGTTCACCACAGGCTGCAATGATAACGAGGTCAACATCTGCATAGCGGCTTGTATTGGACTGAAGAACAGTCTTACCAGCGCCGAATGGGCCAGGAATACAATAAGTGCCGCCCAGCATGACTGGGAAGAAAGTATCGATAATGCGCTGCTTTGTAACCATTGGGGTGGTTGGAAGCAAGCGTTCTTTGTAGATACCGAGAGGCATACGGACCGGCCACTTCTGAATCATGTTAACAGAAATAGTTTCACCGTCTTTTTCAAGGGTTGCAACTTCCTGTTCAACAGTGTATTCACCGGCTGGAGCGATACTCTTAACGGTCCATTCACCACGAAGAGTAAATGGAGTCATAATGTTATGGTCAAAGATGTTTTCCTTCACGCTACCAAGATTTTCAGCAGATGTAAGAACATCGCCTACTTTGGCAGTTGGAGTCCAAGCCCACTTCTTAGTGCGGTCAAGAGCTTTAAGATAGTGGCCTGGTTCAAGGAAATTACCAACCTGCTGAGCCATTTCAACCAATGGGTTCTGCAGACCGTCATAAACCATACCAATAAGACCAGGTCCTAATTCAACAGAAAGCAGATCGTCAGAAACGTCAACGATATCGCCAACCTTAAGACCACGGGTCAATTCGAAAACCTGCATATCAATGAGGTTTCCTCTAATTCTAATAATTTCCGACATGAGTTTAACTCCGTCGGAGCGCATACAATAAGCAACCGCGTTCTGGCATACAGAACCATTAACTTCTGCTGTAACCATGTTGCCATTTACAGTAACAATTCTACCGGTTAAGCTCACAGCGCTGTCACCTCCTGAAGGATTTTTCGTCCCTGTTCGGGACTAAGACGCGCATAACGAGCGTATATGCGCAATTCAAGAATATAAGCAACCAGTTCATCGGCTGTAAAAGAATAGCTGATTGCTGAACTTCTAATAAAGTCTAAACGAGCTTCATCAAGAGACTTTTCAGCCTTCATGGGTTCATTGATTTTGCGATATGCCTCAACAAGTGAAGCAGTGTCACAATCACAATCAAAAGCCATGAATTCTGGAGTCAGGCTTGCTTCGTCGTATTCAATACCAGCTCGTTTGAGACGATCAAACATAAGATTTATGCGTAAGGAATATTCCCATTTAGCCCATTCCTGAACAAGCTGAGAGCCAGTCTTCTTACCTGTATCAACAAGCATATCGAACCAGGCTCCATAAACAGCTGTCATCCAATCAGCTTCACTTTTGCTGCTAAAGCTATAGAAAGCATTTGTGAAAGCTTCAGGAAGACTTGCAGGCAATTCGGCTTCATAGTTTTTATTCTGAAGCACAAAATACTGGAGACCGCATTTTACTATTTCATCTTCTGCACTGATAATATCAATAAGATAATTCAGCCTGGCATTATCTTCAGCCTTAATAATTCTATAGGCTTCTTCAATAGATGCTTTTTCGCCTAGACTTGCAGGAAGATCAGGCAATACGGTCATTAAATATTCTAAACTTGCCACAATAAGAAACCGCCTTTTCGTCAGGCTTCAAGTAACTTCTTGAGTTCTGGGGAGAGTAATTTTCTGAAGGCTTCAGTTACAGATTCTTCAGTAACTTCAAATACTTCATTTTCGCCAGTTGCACGAACTTCAAAACCAATCTTCTTAAGATCAGCAGTAAGCTTTGCAGTAGCGCCATTTTCTCTAAAAGCAGCAACAACAACATCTGCCAATGGCTTAGCAATTTTATCGCTGAGAGCAACTTCCCAATTTTTGCCAGTCTGCTGGGTTTTTAACAATTCAGTGACAGCAGTCTTAACAACGTCTTTGTCGCTAAGAGTTTCTGCAACTTTGCTGCCAAGGAGAGCCATTCCAACATCTTCAATTTTCTTCTTGAGGCCAATAATAACGTCACGGGCAACCATGCGCATTTCAGCTTCAGAGCTATTACGATTCTGAGCAATATTGTTCTGGGCTTCTTTTTCAACCTTAGTGGCTTCTGCCTTTGCTGAATTAATAATCTTTTCAGCTTCTTTGCGGGCGTCGGCGAGAATCTTGGCAGCTTCAGCCTTAGCGGCTTCAATGCCGTCTTCTCTAAGTTGTTTTGCAAAAGAGGCAACATCCGTTCCCATTTATAATATCTCCTTAGGTCATAATTTTTCTAATTTAACTGTAAGATGTTAACCGCTTAACGTTTATTTGTCAAGAAAGACACTTCTTGTTGCTTATAGAGGCTGTCTGAAAACTCGATTTCATGCATTCAAAACAAGTTCCTTCTAAAATCAAAACCCTCCCTACCCTCCCTTGAAAAGGGAGGTTTTTAGGACTGTACTGTATATCGGGATTTTTACAAATTTCTACTTTTGGGACAGCTTCTATAGAGGCTGTCTAAAAACTCGATTTCATGTATTCAAAACAAGTTTCTTCTAAAATCAAAACCCTCCCTACCCTCCCTTGAAAAGGGAGGTTTTTAGGACTGTACTGTATATCGGGATTTTTACAAATTTCTACTTTTGGGACAGCTTCTATAGAGGCTGTCTGAAAACTCGATTTTATGCATTAAAACAAGTTTCTTCTAAAATCAAAACCCTCCCTACCCTCCCTTGAAAAGGGAGGTTTTTAGGAGTCTACTGTATATCGGGATTTTTACAAATTTCTACTTTTGGGACAGCTTCTATAGAGACTGTTTCAAAAAATATCTAAATTAATACTCCAGTTGGTCGATTATTTATGAGAAGAGTAAAAAAGCTTTAGGAGGTAAACTATGAAACGTTGGACAAGGATGGCCATACTATGTGCGCTGATAGCGGCTGTCTGCCACACTTCACCAGTCAACGCAGCAATAAGCAACGGCAGTTATGTAGCTGAAACCTCAGCTATAAATGTAGTAAATCATTTTCCTGACAATATGTCAGTTGGAATTTCACCGGAAACTCCATTGACAGTAGAATTTGGCGGAGCATTAAACCAGTCATTCTACCAGAATGTCAGCTTTAATCTGTTTAATGGAACAGAACCAGTAAACGGAGAATTATTTTATAATCCTGCCGCTCACCAGATAATGTTCAAGGCCAGCCAGCCATTGGCACAAGGTCAGACTTATACAGCCCAGGTATCATATTATGATGGTTTAGGAAGAACTTCAGAAAAAGTATGGAGCTTCCAGACTGCTAACCTTGGCGAAACTGCTGTAGATAACACAACCCAGAAAGTCTCCAAAGCCTCAAACTCTTCAAGCTCAGAACAGCAGAACAGCAAAAACCTGGTATTAACAAATGCAAGCATGGGTGTAGGAACCATCCGTTCTGATGGCGCCCTTGAAATAAGCTTCTCAGAAGCTCTTGATGTTAAATCTCTTAAATCAGCGCCTGTTCAGCTTTATGAAAACAACCGTCCGGTAGGCATAGATTATCGTCTTTCAAAGGATATGAAAACCATTACAGTAACTCCTCGCAATGCTTTGAAAAACAATACATCCTATGCAGTTGCAATAGACAAAACTATTGCTTCAGCCTCCGGCAAAAAGCTTGCCAAAAAGACTCTGATTCCATTCAAGGTTTCAGATACAACTGAAGCTGCAGTAAGCCAGGCAGAACTGGAAGAACGAGCAACAACAGCCGTTGCTTCTACAAGAGCATCTGTAACAAACACACTCAACAACGTATTGCAGTCTGGTCAGAACACATATAATAATACACTTCAGTCAGGTCAGCAGGCTTATAATTCTGGCATGGAATCATATCAGAATGCTTTGCAGAATGGTCAGCAGATTTATCAGCAAGGCCAGCAGACTTATCAGAATACTATGCAGTCTGGTCAGCAGGCCTATCAGAATGCTATGCAGTCTGGACAGCAGGCCTATCAGAATGTTCAGCAGAACGCAATGAATACTTATCAGAACGTTCAGCAGAATATCCAGAACAGCTATGCAGGAATGCAGAATTCTTTGCAGTCGGGTATTCAGGCTGGTTTGCAGGGAAATTTCCAGGCAGCTCAGCAGACTCTTCAGAACGGTTATCAGGCTGGTCTTCAGGGTATCCAGCAAAGTGCCCAGAATGGTTATCAGAACATTCAGCAGAACGCAATGAACAATTATCAGAACGTCCAGCAGAATGTCCAGAACAGTTATCAGAGCATGAGCGCAGCTGCTTCATCTCTCAATGCTGATATCGAAAATCCATTTGCAAACAGCAATACCGCAGCAGCAGTTAATCCAAGTGCCAGCAACTATGCTTCCAATCAGCTTTCAGTTGCAAGGGCTTCCATGACTCAGCAGGCTCAGCAGCAACCAGTTGCTGAACAGGTTCAGCTCATAGGCCTGGCTCCACAGAACGGTGCTAAGGTATCTAATCTTGCTCAGCCAATCACTATTGGCTTCAGCGATGAAATCAAAGCAGAAACACTGAACGAATTCACCTTCAGACTTGAAGACGATTTCGGTCCTGTCCCAGCTAAGATTCACTATTTCAAAGGCAATAAGCAGGCCACACTCACACCGGTTGGTCTCCTCGATGCTGAAAGAAATTATCGTGTTGTTGTAACTCAGGGCGTAACTGACCTTTATGGCAGACCAATAAAGAGTGGTATCAACTCTATGTTTGCTACTACAACTCCAACATCTGCCCCACAGATGCCGGTTATGCAGAACAAGACCATGACAGCCCAGGCAACTCCTCAGCGTGAAGCTCAGGAACTGGAAAGCTTCGACAATCCAAATGCCGCAGCGGCCACAAGAGCAGCTATGGCCAATTCCCAGAACAGCAGCATGTATCAGCAGCCAGTTCAGCAAACAATGACTGCACAAAGCAATTATGCCCAGATGGCTAATAACAACTCTTATATGGCCGGTGCCGACAAAACCGTCAGAGCCTCTGCTCAGGCTGAAGCTGTCGCTGCCAGCAATTTCAAGGTTGCTTCAATCTATCCTGGTCTTAATTCTGACAATATCGCCAGAAAAGCTAAGATTGCTGTACATTTCACTGAACCCTGCGATCCAAAGACTGTTAATAACATTAACATCTCTGTATTCGCCAATCAGACAAGAGTTGATGGTAAGGTAACCTATGATAGACGCAATAATCGCGCTATCTTTGAACCAACCAGACTTCTTGAAGCCAAAACAGAACATAAGGTTATCGTAAGCGACAAGATTCTCAATAAAGCTGGTCAGCCACTCTCTAAGAGATTCTCTTGGACCTTCAATACAACCTCTGATACTAGAAATCAGTATGTTCCAACTGCCAACAGAAATACTGCCGAAGCCGACTCTGCCTTCTACATTCCACTCGTAGACAGCAAGGTTAAAATGACTCCTGGCCAGCAGGCAGCATTGGCCGCTCAGAGTGCCGCTACCAACACATCAACCTCTTCATTTACTTATGTAAACTCAAAACACTGGTCCTTCAAATCAATGAAGCACATCACAAGCAAAGGCATTCTTAACGCTTATCCGTTCACTTTTACTGATAACGTAACAAGATATGAATTTGCCAGCGCTATCAACAACGCTCTTAACAATCTTAAAGCTATGCAGAATTCTAATTCTTCAAAGCTTCGTGTTGCCGATATGATTGAATTGGAACAGCTTGTAGTTGAATATAGAAGTGAATTGAAATCCTACGGTGTTAATACAGCCTGGTTCGAAAACTTCCTGGTTTCTCAGGGGGTAAATATCAATCAGGTTGAAGCTAAGGTTCGTCAGCTCAACAGCTGATTAACGCATTAACAGAAAGTCAATCGGGTTTGCACCTTTAATCATGTAAACCCGATTTTCTTTTGTCTGGGCTTTTACATTTAAACGATTAAAGATAATATCACCATTAGTCTGAAAGACCTCATCTTCGTCTGCCATCATCTGGCCTTTAATTTTAAGACTTTCATCAACAGGGCCATTTATTGAATATTTATAAACAACATTCTGGCTTTTTCTGATTTCAGAACCGAACATATTATTACAATATTTTTTAAAGAAAGCCGGCAATGAGCCCATGGTTTCTGAGCTTAAATTTGCATTCACACTGCCATTACCTGTTTCTGGCAACAGATAAAAGGCTTTTCCACTGAGCTTAGAGGCTGGTGTGGTCTTCGGGTGTGAAACATCCTGCATTTCAATTCTACTATTTATCATTGGTCTGCTTCCATGCAGTTTGACAGATAATGTTGCAATACCGTTTAAATCAGGTATTCCGTTTGAATATTTCAATACCCATGGCAAAGAAGTAGTCAGCTGATCTAAAGCAACTGAGTTGTAATCAAGTGTTATGTCAAATTTTCGACCAACCCTGGCAACTCCATCTATTTTTCCATTTAATGAAGCAGGTAAACCCAATAGTTTGCTTCCCTTGTCACTCAGATTTAAAGCGCCATCAAAAAGTTTCCAATCGCTGTTAAGCTCGAATAATCCAGAAATAACACCCATCCAAGAGCCTTCAAACTTGTCTATGCTTCCATTAAGATTAGCCATGAAACCGCTATCATTACTGAATAACCATGAACCCTGACATCCTATTTTTCCACTGAAAGTATATGGATACTCTTCCTGCCACAAGTATCCAAGCCACTGCGACAGAGGCATGATATCAATAGTAGTCTGAGAAGCCAGGTATCCACTGACTTCAAGACCCTTGTTGCCATTATAGGCAGAAATCTCTGTAACAATTAACTGCTTCGCAGCATTCAGTTTAAGGTTACCATTCAATTTGCTCTTCTTTTGATCAAAAGCCCCGGAAAAAGCAGCAACAGCCATGGGGCTGTTTTTCCAATCAAGCTTCAGTTCAGTCTTTATGTCTAGCCTGTCATCATCTGAGGTTTCGCTCAGCTTTATGGAATCTGATTCCAAAAGTAACGATTTATCAGCGCAAGGAGAATATTTGATGTTGTGAATATTTAAATTTTTGATTCTAACGTTACCTGGAAGTCCAGCAAAGCATATAGGACCTATAAAAGCGGGAACAGATGCCAGTTTTTCGGACAATTTCATTACACCGCTTGCTTCAACACTGCTAATATCCCCTGTAATAAAAATCTTACCCTTAGTAAGAATATCTTCATAGGAAGGGCTGAATTCAAATTTATTGATAGTTGCTTCAAAATTTGGCTTTATATGCTTAATTTCAAGCTTATTTATTTTTATCCCCTCAAGCAGGCAGCCTTCAAGACCGTCTATCTTCAAACTTATTTTTTCGGCAGGAATAAAATTCGCAATAGCGGTATTAACGGCATACTTGGTTATCCCCTCGGAAGCCAGGATACAATATATGCTACCAGCAAAAATTGAAAACAGTGCTATTACTACTATTATTAAATTTCTTGAGATTTTTGGTTTTGCTTCCATAATAAGCTAATCTAACACAAAAAAACTAAAATAGAAAAGCCCTGAAAAAAATTTCAGGGCTTTCAATGATTTCTGGATTTCCGATTAATTCAAAATCAAATTTTTAAGAGGTTAATTGTTGTCTTCAGAAATGTATGAAACGTTAAATGCCATTGAATAGCAAGCGTTCATCCCCTTCTTTTCAGTAAAAAGAAGACTGTCTGTAAGTGCTTCTAATTCATTCAGATTATTTCGAACGGCTTCACTATTTGCATCTAGATTTTCACCATTGTTCATGGGGAAATCTTCAATCATAATCAACATCTTTTCTTTATAGATAGAAAACTGCAAATTAAACAAACCAGCAATTTTCTGATAAGAGAAATCAATAGAACAATTTAAAGCAGTTTCCAAAGCTTTTTTTATTCTATCTCTAGAGGTTTCTGTAAAAGAAAAATGGTCACAAATACCGTCTAATGTAAGTAAAGCGTTGTTTACAAAACATTTATCTGCCGGAATTCGCATATGAAGCGAAAAATCATCCTGACGCTTTGTTATCATGATTATGATTTACCTTTATGTGCTGATATAGCACACCCTATAGAATTATTCCTTGGCAGCAATAATTCTTATAACTTCTTCTTTGGTTGTAGCTTTTTTAAGATCGTCGATAAGGTCCTGATAGCGAAGGAGGCGAGAAATTCTAGCCAAAAGCTTCAGATAGAGGCTACCAGATTCAACAGGAGCTGCAAGTAAGAAAATCAAATTAACAGGATCACCATCAAGAGAATTAAAATCAATGCCCTGAGCAGATCTTGCAAATGCGATTGAAACTTCATTAACAGTGTTAGCACGAGCATGAGGAATAGCAATTCCAGCACCAATTGCAGTGCTACCAAGTTTTTCTCTTTCGAGAACTGCGCTTACAAAATGATTCTGGTCACTTACTTTACCAGAACCACAAAGCATACCAGATAATTTATTAATAGCTGTTGCCTTATCAGGAACATCTAAGGATAAATCAATAAAACTGTCTTGAAGTAATTCTGAAATCATTTTTAACTCCTCTTAAAAAATTCTTCCAATTTGTGCTAGCATAATCTATGCCAAAATAATATATCGGTTGTTTTCTAGAATTAATGAGGTTTTCAAAAAAAAGCTTTCTGTGAATGTACACTTAGTCGGTACACAGTGCGCATTTGGCACCACTCCCAACGTGCATTTTTTACACATCATTATAATAAATCAATCTTCGTCATCAAGATTGTGCTTTTTTAGTTGATGCCTCAAAGCAAATCTGGTCAGGCCTAGCAATTCTGCAGCCTTAGCTTTCTTTCCCCCTGTTTCTTCCAATGCATCAACAACAAGTTGCTTTTCAACAGAATCAATGTAATTCTTGAAGCTGAAGCCAGGCTTGTGCCAAGGTTTATCAGTAGTCACAGAATCAGAAATCGGTGGCAATTCTACTCTTGCGGTATCTTTAAACTTTATTTCTTCAATATTGTTTTTCAGTTCTTCTGGAAGACTTGCCACACTTATAAGATTGGAAGTTTCAAGCAATGTTGCGCGTTCAATGATATTTCTTAATTCTCTTACATTTCCTGGATACTCATATTTTTCCATAAGAGCCAGGGCTTCATCGCTGAAACCAGTAATATTTTCCTTGGAAAATTCTTTTCTATATTCGTCTAAGAAGCTTTTGGCAAGTAGAATGATATCGTCGCGACGTTCTCTTAGAGGCGGCAAATTAACAGTAAATACATTCAAACGATAAAAAAGGTCTTTTCTTAAAGAGCCCTCTTCCATTTTTTGTTCGAGATTAGCATTTGTAGCCGAGATAATACGTACATCAACATGGATATCAGTAGTACCCCCTACTCTCCTGAATTTTCTTTCCTGAAGAACACGCAGAAGCTTTACTTGAAGAGAAGCATCCAAGTCACCTATTTCATCAAGAAAGAGAGTCCCACCGTTTGCCAGTTCAAAAAGTCCCTTTTTCTGTTTTTGAGCATCAGTGAAAGCGCCTTTTTCATGACCAAAAAGTTCTGATTCTAGTAAAGTGCCACTAACAGCTGCGGCGTTTACGTCAACAAAAGGCTTGCCGGCTCTATTGCTTTGGAAATGAATCTGTCTTGCAACAAGTTCTTTACCAGTTCCAGATTCGCCACGAATTAAAACAGTGGTATGATCGGCCTTGGCCGCCATAGAAATATGTTCACGAAGAAGCTTCATATTGTGGTTTTCGCCAAGAATCTGGTTAAATCGTGAACCTATTCGTTCCTGACAATATTCGAGCTGACTTTTAACAAGATTTGATTGAACAATCTTCTTAATAAGCAGACTAACTTCTTCAATATTGTAAGGCTTAGCCAGATAATCGTAAGCCCCGTTTTTCATTGCTGTCACAGCGGTTTCTACGTCACCGTAAGCCGTCATTATAACTACAATACTTTCCGGTTCTATTCGTCTGATCTCTGACAGCAATTCCAAACCATTGCTGTCAGGAAGTCTTACATCAAGAAAAACAATATCAGCCCCATGCTCTTTAAAATCAGCAAGGAAATCCCTGCCACATCCGAAAGTCCTTACGTTATACCCCTCTACTTCCATGGCTTCTTTTAAAGTCCATTGGATCATTTCCTCATCGTCTACAACTACTATATCTGCTGACATAAATTAGCTCACTATTCCGGCTCGTCTGACAGCTTCAACAATATATGCCCGAAGCCCTTCATTAGCATTTTTAAACATTGTCAGGAAGCACTGATAAAGGATTTTGCTCTTACTGCCAAGCATTACACTAAGAATATGCTTCTGTAAGTCTAATTCCTGGTTGCCAAAGGCACCTGTAATTTCTTTCAAAGCCCTGTCTGTGCCGATTTCCATTAAATAATCGACTGCCGTAGCTCTAGCTCTCTTGCTAGCATCAGAAAGATACTCAATAAGAACATCAAAATATTCAGGTTTCTTTGTTTCTTTATAATAAATATAGTTAGCAGCAACTCTGACAATACTATCAGGGTCTTTAAGCATAATTTCAAGCTTTGGAAGTATTTCTTTGCCGCCAAGCTGATACAAAGACTTAGTAGCAGCAAGTCTTACCTTCCAGCTACTTTCATGGGTTGATGCCATTACCAATGGAATAACGCTGTCATTTCCTGCATTACCAAAAGCTTCAATAATTTTACTTCTAATATCTGGGTCTGTCATATCAGGAAGTTTAAGCTTCAAGGTTCCATTCATTGTATCACTGTGCAGGAAACTGATTGTTTCTACAGCTTCTTTGACTACGCCCATATCCTTATCAGACATAAGTTCAATGAGTGGATGCATGTCAGTAAGTTCAAAATATCTGTAGGCAATAGCGATTGTCTTTCTGGCTTCAGGTTCTTCATGCTTTACATATGAAGCAATTTCTTCAGGTTTATTCCAACCAACAAGTTCATACAATGGAATAGCAGGTAAGGTTTGTCTTATAACGGTAGGTTTCCATTCTCTGAAATCAAAGAGTGGAAGAGCTACTTCATGAATATTGGCATCAACATAGATACCGAAGTCAGAAATAACTTCAACAAGTGATTCAGCCATATATACCGGCATACCAAACATTGTCGGTTCAGTATTAACGCCTCTGTTAACAAAAGACATTTCACCAGCTGAAAGACCGATAGCTATCTTAACCTTGTTGTCTCTTAAAACAGCGTCTTTTTCCAAAGCCTGTCTGAATCTGATTGTTGCTTCATAAGCGTCAATCAAAGCTTCAACAACAACATTCTTGCCTTCAGAAGGTTCAAAAATCCATATTCTGTTTACATGAGTAACCTGTGGTCCTCTGTAGCTCTGATATGCCTGATAAGTAGCGAATTCAAAAGAGAAATCTTCTTCAAATATTTTTTCAGCATGAGCAAGAACATTTACAAAATCTGGAGAATTCTTTATAACATCTTCTGGGAAACGCAGTTGTATTACTGCAGCAACACATTTACTTTTTGTAATGGCTGTCGGACTAGCAAGATTATGCTTCAGATTAAGGCGTAATCTTAAGTCTTCTTCACTACCTACTTCCAGAAGAGGAATTTCCTGCTGAGGTCTGTTTATTGGATGAATCCGTGTTATTTCTGCTGGCTTTTGAACCTGCTGAATTTCCTGCTGAGCATTATCATCAGTGTCTGAAACCTGCTGGAACATGGAGCTTCCGTCTTCAATAGCCACAACGTTATCGCTACTTTCATCATTAGCTAAGCTGTTTGTTTCCTCAGTTGTCTCTTCAGAAGCAACAACTTCAGGTTTGCCTGTACTTTCAACAGAATTATCATCCTTTGGCTTTGCTATATCTTCTCCTTCGAGATAACCAATATCTTCTTCGCGGTCATCAGAAGAAAAAGCAACAAATATCATTATAAAAACAACAATCATTGCTACAGCAATAATAATGTAGTTCATTGTCAGTATCCTTTATTATTTATATCCAAGGCGTTGTATCCACAGGTCATTATGTCGCCAGTCGGGTCTAACTTTAACCCATAACTGTAAAAAAATATCACGTCCGAGAATTGTATTCAACTTTTCACGAGCAATTTTACCAATTTTTTTTATTCCAGCACCATCTTTGCCTATTATAATCTTTTTATGGGCTTCGCGTTCGACATTGAGCGTAGCTTCAATATAGGTTTTACCGTTTTCACGCTCCTTGAACTGTTCGACCTGAACAGCTACCGAGTGAGGAACTTCCTGTTCAAAAGAACGAAGAATAACTTCACGTATGGTTTCTTCAACAATCTCACGTTCAGTGAGACTTGTATAATCATCGGCATCATAAGCATGGGGCCCTTTGGGAACAGCCCTGCATAAAGCCTGTAATAGTTGTTTCAGGCCTTTTTTCTTGTGAGCGGAAATTACAAAAGTCTTTTTAAAAGGATAAAGCTCTTCATAAGCTTTAACAGCTTCTTCTATAACTGATTCTTCAACAAGGTCACTTTTATTGAGAACCATGAACATTGGCATATTGCTGTCAGGATCAAGCTGACTGATATACTCTTTATCCATGTCATACTTGATATCAGACAAATCAGCAAGATACATTCCTGCCTGAAGGCCCTTCATAGTTGCCATTATTTCATCATTCATATATGCATCCAGCTTATTCTTTATGGCATGAAGGCCAGGTGTATCACAAAAAACAAGCTGGGTCTGGTCAACAGTCAGAATACCTAAGACACGCTTTCTCGTAGTCTGAGGTCTGTTGGAAACAATAGATACGATTTCGCCTACCAAAGCATTTACAAGGGTAGATTTTCCCGCATTTGCTCTTCCAAAAACACCTACAGCACCGAATCTAGTAGTCATGACTTAGTAGTGCCTGCCTTAGTAGTCTTCGTTTCGGCTGAATCCTTGGCTGATTTCTCAGTAGGCTTCTGGGTGCCTTTAACTGCTGGCTTTGCAGTTTCTTTTACCGGTTCAAAAAAGATCTTATGATTTGGTGATATTACCTGAACCCAAACCTGTCCCTTTTCTGCAAATAGATATTCATTACCGTTCTTATCAATATAAACAGTTTTTTCACGGGGAGAAGCCTTATACCATGTAACCTTGGTTCTATGGCCATTTTCAAAAATCCAAGCACTCCCGCTACCAATAAAGCTGATTTCCTGACGACCAACAGAGTCTACTACTCTCATTGCAGCAGTCTGAAGAACAATGGCTGAAGCTTCAAGAGGTTTCTGAGTTTCACGGTCTAAGTGAAGAATATTGTTCATGTAGCGGTGATACACACCGTTTTCATACTTGCATACAACATTGTAGTTGCCATGGTAGTTAATCTTAAGATAATCCCCATTAGCCTCACCTGCTTCAGTTCTAATTCCATAGCTGAGTGGGATAGGTTTAGTTGTTACACGCATGTCAACACGCTTTGCCATATATTTATAAATAGCGTCACCATTACCATAAAGGTTGTGTGGGGCTTTTCTAACTTTGTCTCTGAAGAATGGCGGAGAATTCTTGATTTCATCAACACTTCTGATTTTAGACTTTGCTATATAGGCATATCCCATAGGACTGCCACCGCAGTGAACATAAAGAGCGTCAACTTCCAAAGCCCTGTCTACAAAATATTCACGGCAGCTTCTTACAGGACCGACAAGCCCCGGCATCTGTGTGAACAATCCCATGAATCTTGTGATTCCACCTTCTACAGGTATTTCGTATAAAACATCTGCTTTATACAAACCACTCTGAGGTCTCGCCTGATTATGGTTTTCAATCATAATAGCCATTGGGCGCATGAAATCTCCGGTAATAACCGGTGTATTACTAGCTATTACCGGTTTTACTTCTTGTTCAGATTTTTTATCTGCTACGTCAGTTTTTGCAGTTTCGACTGACTTTGTGGTCACAGTAGCCTTGTCTGTTGATGATTTTGCTGGAACTGTTGTTTTTTCGGCTGGTTTTGCAGCTACAGCATTCTTACCGTCATTTGTTTTATTCTTTGAATCGGAAGATGGCTTCACAGCTTCTGCTGGTGTAGGATTTACAACCTTTGGCAATACAGGTGCTGCCTGAAGGTCTTCTTTTTTCTTATTTTCAGGCTTTTTTTCTGCAACAGGAACTACAGCAACAGCCTTGATTTCCTTGGGGTCATCACTTAGAGGCTCGCGGCTGGCAAGAGTTCTGAAATCAATAGAATCAAAGTAAGGATGTGTAATGGTAGAATAAGAAACTGGAGGTATCGGATTAGTCTGCTTATTAGACTTTGACTCACGTTTGAGCTGAATCACTGGTCTTGCCTGAGCAAATAGATTAGAGGTATCCCGAAGAAGATTATCAAGCTTTTTAATATAGTGAAATTTAAGCTTGCTGTCAGATGAGGCATACACACTAACTCTGTGCTTCATAAACCCGATAAAGGATTCTATCTTAAGTTCAATATCCTTTTCATCAAAGAGTGATACAGTATCAGGTGATTTAAGAGCATTTTCCATCTCGTCATTCATTAACTGAATCGTATCCCTGATTTCAAAATATGTGCTCAATTCTTCCATGTTATCAGCATGAGCTACAGGCATAGCCAAAACAGCTAACAGAAACAAGCACATCAGTAAGAATTTGTTTTTCATTTTCCTATACGCCTCCAAGCTGGCTCCATAATGGATTCAGCGTTTATTCTACCTTATCATCATTTTCGACCTTGTTTTCAATTAAAACAGGTTCTGCAGTTGCAATTCCAGCATTCTTGTCATCTTTTTGAACAATACCGCCGGAAATAATAACTTTCATAGCAACATCAATATCTATATTCATATCAATAATTTTACTTTTAGGCAATATCAGAAGAAAGCCTGAGGTCGGGTTTGGAGTAGTAGGAACAAAAACAGTAACCATACTATCCTTTTCCTTTATGTCACCTTCTACCTTCATAGTGAAGTCCGCAGTAACAAAGCCTATTACCCAGCAATCTTCCTTGGGATATTCCAGCATAACAACACGTTTGAAAGCACTCTTCTGGTCCTTCATGAAAACGTCAGCAACCTGCTTTATACCAGTATATACACTGCTTATTACCGGAACCTTTTCCAATAGTTTTCCAATCCAATCAAGAATCTTTTTGCCAACTACGTTCTGGGTAATAACACCAAAAATAAGACAGATTAAGGCAGTCAAAACAAGTCCTGCCCCAGGGAAGGTTACCCCGAAAAGCTGCCCCAGAAAATCGTCTACATATTTAAAAAGAAAATAAACTAAGCCTATCGTCGCAACGGCAGGAACAAAAACCAGAACACCAGCAATAAAA
The DNA here is from genome assembly GCA_045599645.1 of Candidatus Avigastranaerophilus sp. Lineage (GTDB taxonomy): Bacteria > Muiribacteriota > Ozemobacteria > Ozemobacterales > Ozemobacteraceae > RUG334. The sequence continues at coordinate 16,827 of JAZRWI010000095.1, read as the reverse complement.
TAGCTTTGTATTTTATCTCCAAAGCCTTTGCATTCTGTACCAACCTTGGTTAATAAATTGTTTAATCTTTCGTGCTTAATCACTGTTCTTTATTATTTTCCTCACCAGAAGCTTCTTTGGGGGTCATGATAAATTTTACTCTAAGAACTCTATTTCCCTTCTGTTCTGTTACCTGGAAAGTTCCCTGAGGAACTTCAAATTTTTCACCCTTGAAAGGAATGCGTCCAAGCTTTTCAAAAACAAAACCACCAACGGTATCAGAATCAACGCTGTCGAACTTACAGCCTAATTCATCTTCCAGGTCAAAAATAGAAAACGTAGCGGCAATGCTATATGTATTTTCATCAACCTTAATAAGGTCTTCGGCTTCTTCAACATCATATTCATCAACGATTTCGCCAACTATTTCTTCAAGAAGGTCTTCAATAGTTACTAAGCCAGAAACTCCGCCATATTCATCTACAACAATGGCCATATGCTGCTTACGCTTATTAAATTCGCCAAGCAGATCATCAAGCTTCTTTGTTTCTGGAACAAAGAAAGGTGAACGAAGCAGTTTGAAAAGATCATAATTCTTTTCGATTTCTTCAAGTCTGATAAGAATATCTTTTACATAGAGAATACCAACGATCTTATCAAGACTTTCATCATATACAGGAAATCTTGAATGACCGTCATATCTGATACATTGAAGGAGATCATTGAAGGTTGCATTTATTGGAATAGCTGTAATATCCGGTCTTGGCACCATTACTTCACGTGCTATGGTATCACCGAATTCGAAGACTGAGTTAATCATATCTTTTTCGTCTTCTTCGATAATTCCTTCTTCTTCGCCTAAGTCAAAATAATTGTCTATTTCTTCTAAGCTTGAGCGACCACCAATATGTTCATTCCAGTCAGAATATTTCGGAAGCAGCTTTTTAATAAGCCAGACAACAAGACCTACTATAGGATAGCTAACAATCATAGTAGCGCGCATAATGCGATAGGTCCAGCTAACGAATGTATATTCCCCATAAAAAGCTATGGTCTTAGGAATAATTTCACCAAACAAAGCAAGAATAGCTGTCATTAATACAGCAGCATAAACAACAGAAGCAAGAATCTGGCTACCAGCCCATGCCCAGTATTTTTCAGCGCCAAAATGGCTAAAAATCATACCTACAGCTATAGCAGTTGCAGCAACGTTACAAAGGGTATTTCCCAACAAAATGGTAATTAAAACACGCTGTCTGTCAGACAAAAGCTTGAGAATAGCAGCAGCGCGCTTGTCACCTTCTTCATCCAGCTTTTTCAAACGAAGAGGTGAAATAGCAAAAAGAGCAGTATCCAAAGAAGAGAACAAAGCCGAGAAAAGAACAAATACTACAAATAATATACCCGAAATACCATCATCCATTGGATTAAACCTTTACCTTACGCGTTTTCTGAAGCCCGCTCAATAAGTGGCTCAGAGGAAATATCTGAAAGCTCAGGGAACTGTTTAAGTTCAACAATATGCTTAAACACTTCTGTTTCTTTAGCACGCATCACAACCCTATCAGCTTCTTCAATATGATCAAAGCCATGAAGGTGGAGCAAACCATGAATAAGAAGAATTACAATTTCAACAATAACAGAATGCTTGAATTCTTCAGCCTGACGTTTGGCAGTATCAGTGCTAATTACAATATCACCAAGCATTCTTACTTCAGGAATAAAGTTTTCCAGTTCAATAGGGAAAGAAAGAACATCTGTTGCTTCGTTCTTATCTCTATACTGATTATTCAATTCCTTTATTGATTCATCATCGCAGAATACCATAGAGAGCTGCGCATTTTCCGGAGAACCAATGAAGCTCATTATTTCCAAGGCAACTGACCTTATGAAATCCATGTCAACCTCAATCAATTCCTGTTCATCACTGATTAGTACTTCCATGATTATTCTACCTTATCTTCAGATTTTATTTCAGATTCATTTGAAGCTTCAATAGCCTGAGCCATCTTAGCGGCAATTTCAGCAGATGCAGCTTCAACAGCTGAATCTGTTTCATTCACAGTATTTTCAGCAGTTTTTCCTGAAGCTGTTTTTTCAGCTTCTGCTTTTTCAGCAGCGGCCTTTTCGGCTTCAAGCTTTTCAGCCTCTGCTTTTTCAGCAGCAGCCTGTTTAATCTGATTCTGGTATTTTACGCGCTTATGGTTAGCAGCGAGTAATACCTTAGCAAATTCTTCTTCAATAATGCTGATTTCACCAAGTGAAAGCTTATTTTCTTCCAACTGATTGTCATCATTCAGCTTATGTTCAACAATCCTCTTAACATGTTCATTAATTCTATTGGAATCCAGAACACCGTCAAGACTTCTTGAAGAAGCTTCAACAGCATCAGCCAGCAACAGAATAGCCGCTTCCTTAGTCTGAGGCTTAAGGCCTTTATAGCGGAACTGGCTTTCATCAGCATTTCCAGGAGTCAATTCCTTCTGCTTGTTATAGAAGTATTCTACAAGAGTTGTACCGTGGTGCTGGCTCATTATTTCGATTACTCTGTGAGGAATCTTATAAGTACGTGCTAAATCTACACCGTCTCTAACATGGCTTGTAATAATCATAGCAGACATGGTTGGCTTTTTTTCATCATGAGGATTAACACCATGCTGGTTTTCGGTATAGTATTCAGGTCTTTTTATCTTGCCAATGTCATGATAAAGTGCACAAACCTTTGTGAGCAAAGCATCAGCATCAACAGCAGAAGCAGCCTGAGCAGCCATATCAGCTACAGCGATACTGTGAGCATAGGTTCCGGGAGCTTCTTCCTGAAGTCTCTTCAGAAGAGGAGTTTCAGTGGTCAATTCAAGAAGTCTGGTTGGAGTAGCAAAAGCAAAGTAATTTTCAATATTTGGCAGAACGCCATTGGCTACTATACTTGAAATTAACCCATTTATGAGACCACAACAAGAATAGCCAATGATTTTATAAAAGCTTTGAATTGAAACGACTTCGTTGTTCATCATCATAAATGCCAAAACAGCCAAAAAGGTTGTAACACCAATATTCAAACCGGTCCCTATGATTGTGTTACGCATAACAACATCGTTATCCTTGAACGAAATATCCCAACTGAGGGCACCACCTATCGAACCGATTATCAAAGCAACTAAGAATTCATGACCGCCATCTGTTACTACACAAGAAAGGAGACCCATCCAAAACATAATAAAATATACGATTCTTGTGTTACTGACTGTAGAAGTCAGAAGCAGGGTCAATGATGCCATGGGTGACAGCAATATAAGCAGGAATGCCCTGTCAGCATCAATGCTAATACCATAAACCACCTTCGTAGCCAATAGAAAAGCAAAGCAAAGCGTGCCTATAAGCTTATACTGAACATCATCAACAAAAACATTAACATCCTGCAGTCTGATATAAGCAATAGCTATCGCAAAAACAACAAGCAAAAGAAGCATACTTCCAAGCATTGAAAGAAAAACATTTTTCTTGAGCTGGCGCTGAACTTCATTATAGGCCTCGAAAATTTCAGGTGTTACAATCTCACCTTCAGCTACTATTCTCTGCCCTTTTTGATAGGTTTTTACAACAGGCTGAATATTCTGTATAACTTCTTCTTTTCTAAGATTGGTAGCATTCAGATCTATATAGCTATTGGTTGTAAGAACACTCTCAATCAATTTTATGAAAATCTGCTTTGAGGTTGCTGTCCAAGCATTTGTAGCAGTTTTGGTAATTTCCTTTTTTATTTCTTCAATATTCTCATCGGAAATCTCTCTTTTACAAAGGCTTACAAGATATTCCCTTGCAGACGATTTCAAATTATCTGCAACACTGGCCGGATAACGAACGATAACCTCAAACGATTCAGCATCAACAAAGAAACCTTTGGGGAACATTTCTTTATAAAGCTGCTGAACGTTTCTGCCGGTTTCTCCAAATTTGCACCTATCATAGAATTCTGAAAATGTACTTACATTTTTGTCAAATTCAGCAAGCATCAGTTCATTTGCCAATGGCTTTGATACAAAAACAGGAACGACATCTTCCCTAGCCTTGTTTTTAAGCTTGTCGGTTTCTGCTTTATCATGGAAACTTATATTCTTCGGACATATTACTGTCATTGGAGCAGGCTTAGAAACAGTAATTTCATCAAGAAGTTTATTGCTGTCTATAACAATAATTGCGGTCATTAAAATCCAAAAAACAGCTAAGCGAACAATAAATGTTTGTTGAGATTTTTTAGGAATACCTAACCATGCTAAATAGCGGTTAAGGCTTTTTTCTTTATTTATATCATTATTTTCCATGATTGCTACGCTCCTTCGACTGATAATCGTCAAAGGCATTAATTATGCGTCTGACAACATCATGTCGCACAACATCCTCAGATGTCATTTCAACAAACTTCACAGATTCAACTTTGCCAAGTATATCCCTAAGAACCAGCAAAGAAGAATCCAAAGGATTTGGAAGGTCAATCTGGGTCTGGTCACCTGTAATAACCATCTTAGAACCATACCCCAATCTTGTCAGAACCATTCTCATCTGAGCAAGTGTAGTATTCTGAGCTTCATCCAAAACAACAAAGGATTCATTGAAGGTTCTACCTCTCATATAAGCAAGAGGTGTAATTTCAATTATTCCCTGTCTTATAAACTGTTCAAATTTACTTAAACCGATAAAATCCTGCAAAGAGTCATACAAAGGTCTAAAATGTGGATCAACCTTTTCCTTAAGGTCACCGGGTAAATACCCAAGATTTTCCCCCGCTTCAATAACAGGTCTGGAAAGTATGATTCTGCTGACTTTTTTTTCTTTCAAGGCTTTAACAGCCATTGCTGCAGCAAGATAAGTCTTGCCTGTGCCAGCAGGACCACGTGCAATAGTAATAGTATTCTTTTCAATAGAATTGAGGTAGTAATTCTGATTGCCAGTCTTTGCCTTAATAACCCTTCCAGAATGTGAAGTCAAAATATCCGGGAAGGTTGAGATCTTATCTGATTCAGACTGAGCTAAGCTTAAATTAGATAATTGTCTGAATACTCTACGCATTTCAGCAAAGTCTAATGCCTCGTGCTTAGAAATACGGGTATCCATCACTTTAATAAACTGCTTAACTATTTTAACCTTTTCGGCAGACCCGCCAACAGATAGACAATTTCCCCTGGCTCTGACGGTTAAATCAGGTAGGCTGCGAACAAGGCTCAATCCGTTTTCTGTTCCTGATGTAAACATTAAACGGGATAATTCATCTGATAAATCAAAGGAATGAGGCAAATCAGTCATTTTCATTTTCCTCAACTGCTTCAGCATTCTGCTGTTCGTATTCAGCATATATTTCTGAAAAATCCTTGTCCGGACTTTCAAGAGTAACCCTGCCGAAACCACCACTCTGGAAGCGCTTTACAATATCATTGGTAGCGCGCTGTAAATCCGGATTACCACCCTTTATAACAAAATTCATTCTCTTTGCATAATCTGCGATGAATTTGTCATAGTTCTGGTCACAAGCACCAAAATCAGGCAGAATATGTTCATTGCCTGTTAAATAGAGAATACGGCAAAGATTCTTAGCCTTAGTATAGGTATCATCATCCTGGCCAGGAATAGTATTAATAAGCTTTAATATATCGCCTCTTCTAAGAAGGCTGAAATCTAAGATACCTGGTAAGTCAAGCAATTCAAGCTCACCAGAGATTTTTATCCACTGAACACTTCTGGTTACACCAGGCATATTAGCAGCACGTGCAGCTGCTCTACCAGCAAGTGAGTTAATCAAAGTAGACTTCCCAACATTCGGAATACCAATAATCATTACTCTGCGAACCTTGCGAAGTGGAGCATTCTTACCGTTTACAGGCTGAAATGCAACAGAGCGGATAATTTTGGAAAGAGATTTAACGGTATTTCTATCGCGACAATCCAGAGCAACACAAGAACAACCAGCTCTTTTATACTTTTCTACCCAGTTCTTTGTTTGTTCCTTGTCTGCAAGGTCAGCCTTAGATAAAGCTATAACAGAAGCTTTGCCTAAGCGACTGACAAAGTCTTTTAAACGGGAGCCGTTCGGCATTCTTGCATCAACTAATTCAACAATAACGTCGACTACAGGCAAATATCGTTCTACAGAACGAAATGCTTTTTTAATATGTCCAGGTAAATCTCTATTCATAAATCAATACGAAGGGCTTAATTAGAGGCCTTTCCCATTTTTACATTGTCATGGGAAACACTTCTGATAGGACCAACGCGGTTAATTGGGAGATACTTTATTATGGCCTGGCCTTTTAGGTTAGTAAGAGGCATGAGACCCCAATAACGGCTGTCATAGCTGTTATTTCTGTTATCGCCCATAACAAAAAGATGACCTTCTTTTACTGTTACAGCATAATCAGTGGTTGGTTTCTGAGCAATATATGGCTCAACAAGAGGCACATCATTAACATAGGTTATTCCATCGGCTATTCTGATTCTATCACCTGGGATACCTATTACGCGTTTTATATAATCCTTCGGAGCTGCAGTAGGATCTTGGTCAGGATATCTGAAAACAACGATATCACCGCGTTCAGGTAGTCTCAGCCAATATCTGGCACTTGAGCCAAAAGGCAAACGGCCATCGAGTGAGAAATCAAAGACGTATGCAAAGCGATTAACAAGAATTCTGTCACCGCTTCTGGTTACAACACCGTCAATATTCTTTGACTCACCAAGAAGAGTCGGTTCCATACTGCCTGTTGGTATCCAGAAAGCCTGAACAACAAGGCCACGTATTAATATTGCAAGGAAAAAAGCAATAAATATGGTCTCATTCCATTCTCTGAAGGAGCCCTTATAGCTTAGGCTGAATGTCTTTGTTGCTAAGACATCGCCGTTTGGTGCTACCGCCTTTAATACAAAATTATTCACTCCATTGTGGAGTTTAAGTTCGATTCTGAATTTTCCCATATTGAGTTGTTCAGAACCATTAAAAGTGCGAGTAGCAGAAAAAGGTCGATAAGTCTGTTCGTAGTGAATACGAACACCACTTTCAACCTTACCAGACAAGCTACCAGCCAACTGAAGATTTGACTCAGCCAAAACTTCAGTTGAATCTAGTGCTTCTAACGGTATAACCTGTTCATTGAAACGAACAGATACATCGTGTATATATACCCCGGCAACCTCTTGGCTACCGGGATTAACTAATTCGTCCAAAATCAGTCTTTGTCCTTAGCGAAGATCTTGTCTTTTACGCGAGAGCTCTTACCAACTCTGTCACGGAGGTAATACAACTTAGCGCGTGCTACATTACCTCTGCGGAGAACCTTGATAGAAGCGATATTTGGTGAATGAACCATGAAAGTTCTTTCAACGCCAACACCGTAGGAAATCTTTCTTACAGTGAAGTTTTCGCGAAGACCAGTGTTCTTGCGGGAAATAACAACGCCTTCGAAAGCCTGAAGGCGTTCTTTGTCGCCTTCACGAACCTTTATTTCCAAGCGAACGGTATCGCCAGAGATAAAGCTAGGAATGTCCTGTTTGTTCTTCTGATAATTTCTTTCAATACTTTCAATTACTGGATTCATGGATAAAACTCCTTCCGGAATAATTATTTCAATTTATTAATGTCGCTGGAGCTTAACAATTCCTGAAAAGCTTTTTTATCATCGTCTGATAAATCAGCGGCTGCGAACACATCGGGTCTACTGACTGCTGTAGTCAATAAAGACCTGGAACGTCTGTAGTTATTTATAAGAGCATGATTACCGTCTTGCAAGACTTGGGGAACGGCCAGACCTTCCCAGTTAGCTGGTCTAGTATATTGCGGATGATCTAAGACTCCATCATAGAAGGAATCCTGGATTACCGAATCCTGACAGCCAACCGTTCCTGGAATCATGCGTGAAACTGCATCTACAACTGTCATTGCTGCAATTTCACCGCCAGTGAGAACGTAATCACCTATCGACAGCTGAAAGTCGAATTCATGTAGAATTCTTTCATCAAAACCTTCATATCTGCCACAAACTAGAATGATGCGGTCAAATTTCGCCAACTCTTTAACCAATTTCTGGTTAAGTGGCACTCCCTGAGGTGTTAAGCCGATAACCGGAGCTGGGATTCCAAGCTTTCGGACATCTCTTATACAATTTGTAAGAGGTGCTGGTTTAAAAACCATTCCCGGTCCACCACCAAATGGAGTATCGTCTACCGTTTTATGCCGACCATCGCCGTAGTCTCTGAACTGATGCATTACTACTTCGATAAGTCCGTTCTTAACGGCAGAACCTAGAACGCTTTCGTCAAATACTTTATCAAAGATCTGCGGGAGCAGAGTGATTATATCTACTCTCATTTCATTCTACCGGTATGTGGTATGAAACAGGTTCTACAAGCTTCACAGTTCTATTTTTTCGGTCAATAGAACTAATGAAGTTCATTCTGAAAGGAATCATGATTTCACCGGCTTCATCAGCTTTCACAAGCAGATAAGGACATGGTGCATCAGCTTCCATCTTCAGCACTATTCCACAGGCCTTACCTTCAGGAGATAAAACCTGCATACCTTCGAGTTCGTCAGGATAGAATTCATCATCTGAATCCAGCTCCTCACGTTCTTCTTTAGGTATAACTACCAGTGTATTTACGTAGGCTGCTGCAGCTTCACAGTCATCAACTTCTTCAAGCTTGATGTCGACAGTGTTTTCTGTGAAATGCGGTCGCCAATCACTGATAACAACAGATTCTGGTTCGCCAAAGCGTTTTTTGAGGAACAGCTCCTCACCTGGTTCGAATCTGTCGGGGTAATCGGTCATGAGCCCTACTCTAAGCCAGCCTTGCAAACCAACTGTTTTGCGAATCTCTCCAACTACTATCCAGTTATCTTCCTGAGAAGCTGCTGTCTTAGCAGATTTGATACAGATTATATCAGGCTTTCTTATAGTGTTCGTCATAGACCATGCACCGGCTTAAACCAGTTCCATTATTACTTTTTTAGTACCGGTGTTAGCTGAACTTCTGATTATTGTGCGAAGGGCATTGATAGTCTTGCCTTTCTTACCAATGATCTTGCCAGCATCTTCAGGATTAACCTGAACTTCAAAAACTATGGTGCCGTCACCTTCGATTGGGGTAACAACAACTTCGTCTGGATGTTCGACAAGAGCTTTAACCAGTTGTTCGAGCATGTTCTGAGCTGTCTGAGTCATTTAATAAACTCCTGACGGATTAGCGCTTAGCCCAAACAAGCTTTACGTTACCGTTTTCAGCCTTCTGCTGAACCTTTACAATACCCTTCTGGCGAAGGAGGTTCTTTACGGTAAGAGAAGGAACTGCGCCATTGTTCAAATAGCTGAGAACTTCTTCTTCCTTGATTTCGACCTTAGCTTCAGAAGCTAATGGGTCATACATACCAAGATTTTCAAGAGTGATACCATCGCGGTTCTTGCGGCTGTCAAGAGCAACGATTCTGTAGCTGGGTTTATGCTTAGTGCCAAGCATTTTCAATCTAATAGAAACGGCCATTATAATAACTCCTTATATTTGTTCAAACCGATTAACTCGGCTTTTACATACCAAAAATTCTAGATAACTTACCGCCACGGCGCTTACCAAAATTGCCGAGCTGCTTCATCATCTTACGCATCTGTTCAAACTGTTTGAGTAGCATATTAACTTCAGAAATATCATTTCCACTGCCAATAGCTATTCTTCTGCGTCTTGAAGAATCAATAAGATCTGGCTTATTGCGTTCCTTTTCTGTCATAGAAAGGATAATTGCTTCAAATCGCTTGAATCTCTTGTCATCGAATGAGAATTCTGAAAGATTACCAAGCTGTGAAAGACCGGGAATCATTCCCAAAAGCTGATCAAGAGGTCCCATCTTCTTAATCTGAGAAAGCTGATAAAGGAAGTCGTTGAAATTGAATTCTGCTTCCAGAACTCTCTTTTCAATTTCCTTCATCTTGGCTTCATCGAAATTTTCCTGTGCTTTTTCAATCAGAGAAAGCACGTCGCCCATACCAAGTATTCTCTGAGCCATTCTATCTGGATAAAATGGTTCCAGTGAAGAAGTCTTTTCGCCAACACCTACGAATTTAACTGGTTTTCCTGTTACTTCGCGGATAGAAAGAGCGGCGCCGCCTCTGGCATCCCCATCAAGCTTTGTAAGAACTATACCTGTCAGTTCCAGCATCTGGTTGAAGGTAGTAGCCATGTTAACGGCATCCTGACCTGTCATTGCATCAACTACAAGAAGAACTTCCGTCGGGTTTACAGTTTCTTTAATTTCCTTAACTTCACCCATCATTTCTTCATCGATATGCAAACGACCGGCAGTATCTATGATAACAACATCTAAGTCGTTATTCTTTGCGAATTCTACTGCATTCTGAGCAATCAATGCAGGTTTCTGACCTGCTTCACCAACAAATACCTGAACGCCAAGCTGATCACCAAGAACCTGAAGCTGCTTTACAGCGGCTGGTCTATATATGTCGCAGGCGACCAACAATGGCTTCTTTTTATCTTCCTTGCGGAGATTTAAAGCTAGCTTTGCGCTTGTTGTTGTTTTACCGGAGCCCTGAAGGCCGGCCATCATTATAATAGTTGGTTTCTTTGGAGAAATTGTTATTTTTGCTCTTTCAGAACCGAGAAGAACAACAAGTTCCTCATGAACTATCTTAACTACCTGCTGGCTAGGGGTTAGACTCTTGAGTATTTCAGCACCCAATGCACGTTCTTTTATGCGCTTTATGAAATTTTTAACAACCTTAAAGTTTACGTCAGCTTCCAACAAAGCCATTTTGACTTCATTCAATGCTGCATCTATATCCTTTTCAGTCAGTTTGCCAACGCCGCGCATCTTTTCAAAAACGCCCATCAGCTTTTCAGAAAGGCCCTGAAACATCTTGTCTTGTCTCCTATAAAACGTTTGTCCCTTTTAGGTTGTTGTATATTAACCCATAAAATAGCAATAGTCAAGTTTTTATGTGTACACTTTTAAATATTTTTCAAAAAAGATTTAGCCAACAATCAAAATCTTATAACCCCACGTCGCAAAATCGACCCTGTTTTAGGAAATCCAACAACACAAATGTGTCGATTTTTTAAATTCATACCATTTACTTTTCTTTATTAATAAGGATTAGAATGGTTTTTACGAAATCAATTAATCTATTATATAATGGTTAAGAAAAAATATTTGTATTTGTTTTTATAAAAATAAAAAAAAATATATTGACACATATATGCAACTATGCCTATATTTCATTTTGAAAAAGAAATTCCAATTTTGACAACTCGACCACCAGAAAGGGGTAATCGTCATGCCAAAATATTATTATGACAATGAAGATTTAGAATTACTTGCTTCTAAGAAAAGATATGTCGACGAAGACGACGAATTCGACGACGATGATGACGACGAAGAAGACGACTACGACGACGAAGACGAAGATGATGATGATCTAGACGACTACGACGACGAAGATGACGACGACTACGACGACTACGACGAAGACGACGATGATGACGACGACTACGACGAAGATGACGACGAAGACGACGACTACGACGACGAAGACGAAGATGATGATGATGATGATCTAGAAGAAGACGAATACGAAGACGAAGAATTCGATGACGAAGAAGACGACTTCGACGATAACGACGATGATGATTTCGAAGACTTCGACGACGACGATGATGACGACGACTTCGACGATGACGACGAAGATGACGACGACTACGACGACGAAGACGACGAATAATCAAGTTTAATCTTTTTGTCAGATAGAAAAACACCAATTTCAATAATCGGTGTTTTTTTATTCATGAACATTTCCATATTCCAGTATAAAAAAATAGCGCCTGCCTATGCAGACGCTATTTTTGCTTATCTTATCAGTAATTATTTCTCTGTAACCAAAAACGAGCTTTTTCTTCTTCAAGAAGTCGGCCTATATCTTCTTCTGACATACCGAATTCTCTGATATCTGGTCTGTTGAGCAACCAAATCCAATCTTCATGATTCCACTGGCCACTCTTCATATGAACAAATTCTCTAAGCTTGCCCAATAAAATTTCTTCCGGGCTTAGTCTTCTTTCAATGACTATTGGTGCAGGCTGAACAACCTGAACTTTTTCTTCCTGGACTTCTTCAGCTTCTGCTGGTTCAACAGCTTCATTAGTACCATTATTATTCTTAGTGCAGCAATATACTTTTAAACCGTCACGTTTGCCACACTCAATCAAATAATTTTCGCGAACCATAGCCTGAAAAAGTCTGTACATTGAACCTTTTTCGTTTTTATCTAATTCGCCTTTGAACAAATCATGATTTACGTCATTAGCAGTTACTTCACCATGATTTTCAAGATAACGCATTATTCTGCGTACACTTTTTGAAATCACCTGATGCAAATGGATATTTCTATCATTATCGCATCTTCTTTTGTTTTTCGTGCCCTCTACAACGCCATGGCAGAAAGGCAATTCACAGGTTCTTTTTCGTCCCACTTTTAGTTACCTCTATACATAATTACCTTGTGATAAGCAAGTTAAATTGCGTGACATCCAAATCTTACTCGAGTGCACGCAACTTGTCAACTTTTTTATTTATTCAAGTGTACACTATTTCTATTATAACCACTAATCAATTTTATCTTAGGCGACTGTTGCACAGCGTCAGATATTAAACATTTACATCCAGCTCACCCCACAACTAAGATAGCCGGTGCCTAAAATTCTTGCTATTTTAATATGTACATAGTATAATTTTGCCACGATTCTAGGATTTTAAGGAGCAATAAATGCCTCAGCTTCGTAAAGACCCCGTCACTAAAAGATGGGTAATTATATTACATGAACAGGCCAAAACCCCTGAAGATTTCAAGACTGTACAGCCTCCTCGACAGGCTATGAAGTGTCCGTTCTGCGAAGGGAACGAAACAATGTCCCCACCAGAAGTAATGTCATACAGAACCCCGGATACTTTACCCAATAATCCAGGTTGGGCAGTAAGAGTAGTACCGAATAAATTTCCAGCTCTTCAAATAGAAGGCGAACTGGATCGCACAGGTATCGGCGTATACGACATGATGAATGGTGTTGGTGCCCACGAAGTAATCATCGAATCACCAAGACACGAAGATGGATTCCATAACTACACCTCAGAACAGATAGCCCGCATATTGCACGCATACGTTGACCGCTATCGCGATTTAAGACGTGACCGCCGTTTCCGTTACATTCTGATATTCAAGAATAATGGGCAGGCAGCAGGTGCAAGTCTTGACCATCCGCATTCACAACTCATTGCTACACCAATCATACCTAAGAGAGCAATGGAAGAAGTCGATGGCGCAAAAACTTACTATTATTATAAAGAAAGATGCGTTTTCTGCGATATCATCAGACAGGAACTCAGTCAGGGCGAAAGAGTTGTACACGAAAACGAACAGTTTGTAGCTTTTGAACCTTTTGCATCAAGATTCCCATTTGAAACATGGATAGCCCCGAAAGACCACAAGGATTCCTTCGGTGACATTGATGAAAGCGAAATAGATGGTCTTGCAGATGTTATGCACGCCACACTTCAAAAGCTTATAAAAACTTTGGATAACCCACCATTCAACTTTGTTATCCACACTTCCCCCTGTGATGCCAACTGCGCAGATTATTACCACTGGCACATAGAAATTCTTCCAAGACTCTCAAAGACAGCAGGCTTTGAATGGGGTTCAGGCTTCTACATCAATCCTGTTCCACCGGAAAACGCTGCTAAGTTCTTGATCAACGGAAAGTGAGGAGACTACAAAAATGCCACAGCTAAGAAAAGATCCTATCCTCAAACAGTGGGTTATTATTTCTCCAGAACGCGGTAAGCGTCCTTCCGATTTCAAAGCAGCTCCAACAAAGCTTGACGATTCGGTAGATTGTCCATTCTGTCAGGGACATGAAAGCATGACCCCACCAGAAACCCTTGCCTTCAGAACAGCAGGAACAGCAGCCAATTCCACTGGCTGGTGGGTACGCATTATTCCGGATAAGGCCCCGATACTTATTCCAGAAGGCGATTCCAACCGTGAAGGCATAGGAATGTTCGACGCCATGAATTCCATTGGTGTACATGAAATGGTTATCGAATCTCCAGATCACGCAACAACTATTTCCAACGCAACACCCAATCAGGTAAAGGAAATAATCTGGGCTTACAAGCAGCGAATTCTTGAACTCAAGAAGAATCCAAGATACAAACACTTTATGATAGTAAAGAACCATGGTGCAGGGCTTTCTGCTTTATCGCATGCTCATTCTCATATCATAGCCACTCCGATTATTCCAAAACGTATTGAAGAAGAACTGGAAGGTGCCAGAGAATATTTTCATTATCATGACCGCTGCCTTATCTGCGATATAGTAAAGCAGGAATCTCGTGACAAGAGCAGACTGGTATATGAAGATGAAAATTTCATTGTTTTCTGTCCATTTGCTTCAAGATTCCCATTTGAAATGCAGATTGCTCCGAAATCACATCAGCCATTCTTTGAAACAATCACAAACGATATGGTTGTAGCTTTTGCAAACACTCTGCAGATTTCTCTGAAAAAATTGGAAACCTTGCTTCCAGGACAGCCCTATAACTTTATTCTTCACACATCACCAACTTCAGATTCCTACAAAGACTTCTATCACTGGCATCTGGAAATCATACCAAAGCTTACTAAGACAGCAGGCTTTGAATGGGGTTCAGGTTTCTATATCAACCCGACTCCGCCAGAAGATGCAGCAGAAGCCCTTAGAAATGTTGAAATAAAATAAGAAAAAAAGCTGACCATTAGGTCAGCTTTTTTTCTTTTGCACTTGTTGTTTCTGGTCGATATTATTAATATTATATATAGAAACGTGAAAAAGGCAGGCAAGTTATGCATAAAACATTAAACAGACGCGGTTCCATGTTAATGACGGTCATGGTAATACTCATCGTAGCAGCAATTATTGCAGCAAAGCTGATGCCTGACGAACAAACAATGGTTAAGCGCGAAGATGAAGGCTTTTATAATTCAGATTTAAGCCAGCTTAGAGAAGCCATAGACCTTGTAAGACTTGCCGCCAAAAATCCTAATAGCGATGCTTATAATAACCCTTCAATTGTTGGCAGTGGTTGGCAGGATTTTGTAGCTTCAGATACCCCTGCCAGTATTTCAGAAAAAATAGCTTCACTCACTCAATGGGGTTTTCTTAGAAAAAGTGAATTGCGAGATAATTCTATTCCTGAATTTCTCTGGGGCGCAGATAAGAATGCCAGCTATACTTATTGGATGGTATCCACAAACTATGCAAGCAACACCAGCTTTGAAATACATGTTGATGGTCTCGACACCAACGTGTATGTCGCAGGTGCCTGGGAAAAGGAATCTGTAGCTTCCGCCTCTGTTACAGATAAGGTTCAGCTTAATTCCATGGCTATAGACGAGTATCCTTATCAAAACAAACTTGGCGACAGCACTCGTGGCGAAAAAGCCATTAAGATGATTAAAATAACCAAATAAAAAGCCATGCTAAAATCTTTTTTCCATAACGCTTTAATCTGTTTTGTTCTAATTATGGCAGCTATCTGCTTTACTTTTTCAGCTAACGCAGCTAGCAAAGACGCTCAAACATCTTCAAGAAAACAGATTAGCGCCGAGCTTATACAAAAAGCCAAGGCTGCAAGTAGCGCTGGTAATTTTAAACTTGCAGAAAGCTACTGGCTTCAAGCGAAATCAATCGAACCATCCTTAACCAGACCCGCTTGGTTCGATAAAAAAAGCTATTCTTTACCCAAAAAGAACAATCAGTCTTTTGATGAAAGCCAGTTTATAGAAAATCTGAAAAAAATGCCTTATGCAAAGGCTAAGATAGAATTGGATAAAAGATTAGTTTTTAATCCCAATAATTCGAAGCTTCGTGTTGCGTATCTAGACTTAGCTGAAGCTAACGGTGACGAAAAGGAAGCCGCTCGTCACAGGGCTATTCTTGGTATTCCAGCCCCCACCCAGAATCATTTCTGGCTGTATTTCAAATATTTCCTTATTCTTGTAATCGCCGGTCTCATAATCTTTGAACTGGTTGTTATTATTAAACCAACTATAGCAAAGCATAGAAAACCCAAAGAAATACCTCTGCCCTCAAACATCAGGTCTATTTAAAAGCTAAGGCTTTTCCACACTGTCACAGAGTCATCGCCGTTCTGTACACTTCATTTTAATCGTCAATTATTTATACTAAATGGTTGTTTTTTTTCATCAGTTAAGCATTTCAAAAAAATTGGCAAAAAAAAAGCCCCAGTCACCTGGAGTTTCCTTTTTACTATGATGTGCAATCTATTCGAGGCGATTACTTGTCAAAAAGCGATCTGATTGCTTCTACAAACATCTGAATTGTATTGGTCTGACTGGTAACGCCTTCTGCGTTGCTGTCATCAAACCAAGGATTTGGAAACAACATTTCAAATTACTCCTATTATAAATTTCATAATTAATATCGGCTAAAAACAAAAAAGCCTAAGAACTATTTTTACCCTAGCCACGAATTAAGAACGAACACTGTTGCTAGAGCACCTTCATCCTTAGACATCTGTTTTTTAGAGAAGCGTATAGTATCATAACAGTACATTAATGTCAAACGAATATTTTATAGTTTAAACATAACATAAACATATTTATGTCTGAAACTATTAACATCAGAGTTAAATCCCCCCTTCAGATCAGAGGTTGTCTAAAAACTCGATTTTATGCGTTCAAAACAAGTTTCTTCTAAAATCAAAACCCTCCCTACCCTCCCTTAAAAAGGGAGGTTTTTAGGAGT
>JAZRWI010000094.1:0-50098 GCA_045599645.1 Candidatus Avigastranaerophilus sp. | reverse complement strand
ATTTTGTGACGACATATATAATAACAAAAGCGAAATATAGGCGAAATAGTTCTTTGAAAATCTAAGACTTTAAAATAGGAGGTGTGACTATTTAAAGTGTTCGGGTTCAGGGTGACAGGAAGTCACTCGGAACAAAGGGTTTGGAATTTGGGATAAAAAATGGTTCGCATTTCGAGTTTGTAAAATTTTAAAATCGGTCTGAAAATTAAGGAAACTGGTCCAAGGATGGACCAACGACTAACCAGAATTCAAGGAGGAATTCAATTATGTCACTTCGTATCAATCATAACGTTACTTCTCTTTCTACTTACGCTAACCTCAACAGCACCAGCACCAAGATGGAAAAATCCATCGGTAAGCTCAGCTCTGGTTTAAGAATCAACTCTGCAGCTGACGATGCAGCAGGTCTTGCCATCAGTGAAAAGATGCGCTCTCAGATCAGTGGTCTTAACCGTGCAAAGCTGAATGCCCAGGATGGTATGTCCATGGTACAGACTGCTGAAGGCGGTCTCAACGAAACTGAAAGCATTATCCAGAGAATGCGCGAACTGGCTATCCAGGCTTCCAATGACACACTCACTTCTAACGACAGATTGGAAATCCAGAAGGAAATCAACCAGCTCTCAAGCGCTATTGATGATATCGCTGATTCAACTGAATTCAATACCAAGAAGCTCCTCAACGGCAGCCAGACTGCTCAGATCAGCTCAAGCTCCACTTTTGTAAAGGGCATGGTAACAGGCAATGCAGCAGCCGGCGGCGACTTTTCAGTAGAAATGAAGGTTATCCAGGGTGGTATCTCCCAGATGCAGACCAGCCAGATGTTCATGGACAAGAACAGCGGCGAACTTGCAAAGGGCAGCACTAAGTTAGAAGATATCGCTCAGTTCTACGATGATAACGGCGCTTTTGCTCTTGCAACTCCACAGACTCTTACTGTAACCGGTAATGCCAAGACTGCCGAAGTAACAATCGACGGCAAGATGACCGTAAATGAACTTGCTTCTGCTCTCCAGAATGCAATCGCCGGTGCCAGCAATGTTGGTCTCAAGAATTCAACCGTTCAGTATAAAGAAGGCAGCAACACTGCAGACGGTGGCTACCTTGAACTCACTTCCGGTGTTGTAGGCGAAGAAGGTAACTTCTCAATCGCCGGTGACCAGCAGCTTGTAGATGCTCTCGGTCTTTCTGTAAGCCGCCAGTCAGTAAACAATGTTGTTCAGGCTAAGATCAAAGACGCTTCCGGTAACACCAGAACTGCTACTACCAGCTCAGACAGACTTTCCGGTCTCCTTGACGGTATCGACGTTCAGTTCGAATCTTCAGCAGCTCAGATAGCCGGTAAGGGTGGTGTCGTAGACGGTATGCACTTCACCGGTGCTGAAACCCTCACATTTAATTTCTCTGTTGGCACAGCAGCTCAGACTGTAAATGTTACTTTCGCAGCAGACAGCAACTACTCAATGGAAGGTATTGCAAATGCCATCAATGAAGCTATTGAAGGTGCTGTTGCAAATTCCGGTATGGAAGCTTCAGTAGTAGACGGTCAGATCCGTCTCTCCTACAACCCAACAGATACTAGTTCTCCAACAGAAATCAAGGTAACCGCCGGCAGCGATAACCTCGGTTTCAATACTGGCACTTTCACCGGTTTCGTAGACGGTGACAAGAACGTAGCCAATGCTGTTAAGGGTATCAGCCTCCTTGCAGATTCTACTGCAGCTTCAGGTATCGACCTTGGCTTCACCATCAACGGCGAATCTATAGCTGTAGGAAATACTGCTACTACCGGTGCTGACCTTGTTCTTGCTGATGACTTCCTTAAGACAGCTAATGACCAGCTTGCTGCTTCTACAGCAAATGCTAGAATCGATATCGTAAACGGTTCAATCGCTATCACTTCAACAATTCTTGGCAGAGACAATGCTAACGGTGTTAGCGGTAAGCTTGAACTTACAATGAATGATACTACCGGTGTTGTAGGCGAACGCCTCGGCCTCAAGGATACTATCGCTAAGGGCGCTGGCGATACCGACTTCAGACTCCATGTTCTTGATGCCAGCTCTAAGCTCCAGATTGGTGCTAACCAGGGCCAGAACATGACCTTCTCAATCGGTGACATGTCAGCCAAGGCTCTCGACATCGACAAGCTGGATATGTCCACTTCTGACGGTGCTCAGGCTGCTATCGGCAAGCTCGACAACGCACTTTCAAAGGTTTCTGCAGAACGTTCTAAGCTTGGTGCTTTCAGCAACAGACTTCAGTACACTATGAACAACCTTGAAAATGCTTCAACTAACCTCAGTGATGCTGAAAGCAGAATCAGAGACCTCGACATGGCTAACGAAATGATCACCTTCACCAGCAGCCAGATCATGCAGCAGGCTGGTACTGCAATGCTTGCTCAGGCTAATGCAATGGGTCAGTCAGTTCTCTCTCTCCTCGGCTAATAGATTGATGTGATTCGATAAATGAAAGACCCTGACGTAAGTCAGGGTCTTTTTCTGTTTAGAGGCTTAGATGGTCACTGCTTTTCCAAGCCAGCTTCACTGCTACGCGAGAGTCAGTAGGAGTATTAGCACCGGATAACAGGATTAAGGCGGATAGAACAGCCTGTTTTTTAGCCTCGGTATTAGATGGTCACTGCTTTACCAGAGCAACTTTCTGCTAAGCGAAAGTCTGTAGAAAAATCCTGACTAGCATTCGCATGGCAGTAACTTCCGCTGGTAAACTACAAACCTGGTAAAACCGAGGCTAAAAAACGGTCCTCAATCCGCTCCCATCCTGTCATCCGTTGCTGAAATTCCTAGTGACTTTCGCATGGCAGTAACTTCCGCTGGTAAACTACAAACCTGGTAAAACCGAGGCCAAAAAATGGTCCTCAATCCGCTCCCATCCTGTTATCCGTTGCCAAAATTCCTGACAAACCTACGCATAGCAGTAACTATCGCTGGTGAACCACAGACTCACTAAGACTGAGGCTAAAAAAGTGGTCTTCAATCCGCTCCCATCCTGTTATCCGTTGCTAAATCTCATCCTTCGTTTTGGGTTAGCTTTTGTTCCATGCGCTTCATTTCTTCTAGTTCGCCCATGTCTAGGAAATCGTCTTCGCTGATAGGATACATGCCTACCTGCTGTTTATTTTTTATTAGCAAGTCAGCTAAGTCTGTCATATGAAAACAAGTGTTTTCTGGGATTTGCGAGAATAAATCAGCGTCCAAGATATACATGCCAGTGTTAATAAAATAAGAATGGCTGGGCTTTTCTTCCAGTGATTCGATGATTCCGTTCTTTCCGGCATTGAGAACACCGTAGGGAATAACAATTTTCTTAAGGGCAGAAACTATGGTCAGCTTATTCCCTGAGCTTAAATGGTGCTTGTAAATGTCTTCGTAGTCTGCGTTTATAAGAATATCGCAGTTTGTTACGATTACCGGCTTATCAAATTTTTTGTTAATAAGCTTGAGGCTGCCGGCGGTTCCGAGAGGATTGTCTTCTTCGACATAGTTTATTGAATAATTGTGGCTCAGGTCATTGAAATATGACTTAATCATTCCCTTTTTGTAATTAACAGTGACAAAAAAATCGTTAACATTGTAATTACAGAAGGAGTTTATGATTCGTTCTATGATTGGAATATCGCCTATCGGAACAAGGGGCTTCGGCAGTATTTTTGTGTAAGGATGTAGTCTGGTGCCTTTGCCGCCAGCCATAATCACGACAGGAACATCTTTAAGGAGCCGTTCCTGTTTGGGGTTGTTTATTTTGCTGCCAGAGGCAAAAATAATGCTTATTATTGTTTTGTTTGAATCTACTACAGGCAAAGCGGTAATAGATTTTTTCTGCATTATTTCATTAGCTTTGGCTTTCTTGTTTTCCTGAATGAAAACAGTGTTTTTGAACATAACCTTTGAAATCTTGGCATCCAGTTTTCCTGTTTTAACAAGCCAGCGACGAATATCGCCGTCAGTAAGGCTGCCGAGCAGATGCTGTTCCGAATCTGTGATAAACAGTATTCCGTGCAGATTATTACTTATCTTCTGCATGGCTTCAACTATAGAAAGTTCGCTTGTGCCTAAGAAATCTTCAAGTTTTAGTTCATCCATGATTTGCCAACCTTGCCAAATGAATGCTTATATTATCTCACATTTTGCTGTCTAGTGATTTGCCTTTTTCTATGTGCTGGAAATTTGGCAGATAATCTTTGATTATTTTCACTATATCTTCTTTTTCAGGATTCTTTGCAGCAAATGCATCTGTCAGATTTTTGAACAGAGCTTCGACCTTGCTTCTGTCGGTTGCCGGCTTTTCTGTTATGACGCCAAGAGCCTTGAAGCGTTCCAGAGTGAATTTTTCCTGGTCTGTGTAAAATTCTTCGTAAGCCTTTTCCCCAGATGTATCTGAGGCAGAAAAATAAACCGGGTATTTGTTGCAGCCGGTTTTCAAAGCATCTGATTTTTCAATGGCTTCATTTTCTGAACAACAATGCAGAGCCTCGTAGCCATTCACCTTTAAAAGATTGGTAGCTATAGCATCAAAGGTCATTACCTGTGCTTTTTCCAGTCTTGGGAAAAATATTTCACGGTTATTGCCGAGAATGCAGGCTAGTAAACAAATCTGGCCGCTTTCTTCTGGCGAAACAAAATATCTTGTAACATCTGACGGTGCAGAAATAGGCTGCAGCTTTTGCATTCTTGCCAAAAAGCCATCTGGAAGAGAGCCGTTTGAAAAGGCTACATTAGCAAATCTGGCAGTTTTTACAGGAAATCTGTCTGAGTAGGAAAAGATAACATCTTCCATCAGGCGCTTGCTGGCTCCCATTATATTTACCGGGTTGGCAGCCTTATCGGTAGAAACACAGAAATATTCTTCCGGAGGAAATTCTGCCAGCAGATCTAACAGGCGCTTTGCATGTAATACGTTATTCTGCAATAGTGCTTCAATGGAGAAAATGTCTTTTTCTGAGCGGACATGCTTGTGGGCAGAAAAGTTTGCTACAATGTCAAAGCCTTTTCTAGCTCTGAACATTTTTTCGAATACTTTAGAAGAGAAATCCATCGGGTAAGGCAGATAATCTTCAGGAACAATCATACCCTTGGTGGAACGTAAATCACGGGTTAGTTCTGCAAGAGCATTTTCATTGGTATCGACAACAACCAGTGTTGAAGGCTTAAAAGGCAATATGGCCCTGATAAATGAGGAGCCGATTGAGCCTGCGCCACCTATAACCAGCAGCGACTTGGCATTGATTTTTTCCGACAGTTTGTCACGGTTATTTTCAATGTCTTCAAGAAACATACTTTGTGGTCTCTTGGTCACATATTCTGAAATAAATTTGTTTAAGTTGAACACAGCAGGCTCCAATACTTTTGTATATAAGTATTCTAACATTTTAAGCAAAATTGTATCAAGGTTGCTTCTTGTGAAGCGTATTTTTTACTTTCTTGATTTTAAAAGCCCTTTTGGCAATAGGGAAATTTATATACAACCATTGTAAAATAGAAGAAAGTGAGAATTTTCTTTTTATAGCTTTATGACTTTGTCCGTGTTACTATATTTATATTCTTGCCTACAAAAAACAGTATAAAAGCCATAAAAGGCAGTAAATAATATTTAGAATCCTTAAGCAATTGCATGTTAATACTGTTTTTGATTATGTCTGGTATATTTGTATTAGATTGTAAATTGTTTTTTTTGAGTTTACACTAGAACAGTATCCGACCAATATAAAACAATGATTGGGGTATAAAGGAGTAGCAGTCTGATGGAGACTTCAGAAATGAAGGAATATAAATCATTTGCAGTGATCATTTACGTAAGAGACTCGGAAGAGGAAGCCATTATGCGTATGTATGACTGGAAAGAACTTCGTTTCGATACAGATGAGCAGCTTTATTATACAGCCAAAGATGGAAAAGGAAGAGTTGTCTATGCAGCCAAGCAGGATGAAATGGGAATGACTGCCTCTGCAACCCTTACAATTAAGTGTATTGAGCATTTTCGCCCTAAATATATGATTCTGGGTGGCATTGCGGCCGGCGCACTTAATAATGGAAGCGAGGAGCAACAGTATGGTGATATTATTCTTGCTGACAAGGTCTGGAACTACTCTAACGGTAAATATGTCAGCAAAAACGAATCAGAAATAGTTTTTGGCGACGTTGGCTTTTTGCCTAGACCTTCAATTGTATGTATGGATAAAGAACTTCTTCCTTATTTTGAAAAGGCAGTTAAATCAGAATATAACGAAAACCATGTTTTTGTAGGTGCCTTAGCAAGCGGCTCATCTGTTGTTGCAAATAAATCCATCCTGGAAAATCATATTAAAACCATGAATATTGATACAAAGGGACTTGAAATGGAAGGCTATGGTCTTGCCTATGCAGTGTCTCATGCAACCTTACCTAAGCCAAAAGCAATCATAGCCAAAAGTATTTGTGACTTTGCCGATAGCCGTAAATCAGATGTATTCCAAAAATTTGCAGCATATACAAGTTGCGAATTTATTAAGATGATGATCGATAGGATTCTCGATTAGGGCTAATAGTGTTTCTTATTTTTATAGTGTAATCTTAATCTTTAAGCTGCTTAGTATTTTGTTTATGAGACTAAAAAACTTGACGATGTGCGGTACATTGATTAGAATTATAGTAGGGATAGATAGAATAAATCGGCCTGAAAATTAAGGAAACAAGTGGTGCAAGGAAGCGCCACGGGTACATTCGAAATTCAAGGAGGAATTTCTTATGGCTTTACGAATCAATCATAATCTTTCTGCGTTGAGCACTTATTCAAAGCTTGTAGGGGCCAGTAGCAGTTTAGAAAAATCAATCGGAAAGCTAAGTTCTGGCCTAAGAATCACTTCAGCCGCTGATGACGCTGCCGGTCTTGCAATCAGCGAAAAAATGCGCAGCCAGATTACCGGTTTAAATCGTGCAAAATTAAACGCCCAGGATGGTCTCTCTTTTCTGCAGACCGCTGAAGGTGGATTAAGCCAAACCGAAAGCATACTTCAGAGAATGCGTGAGCTTGCTATTCAGGCTTCCAACGACACTCTCACCAGCAATGACCGTCTCGAAATCCAGAAGGAAATCAATCAGCTCCGTGATGCTATTGATGACATTTCTAATACAACTGAATACAATACCAAGAAGCTTCTCAACGGTAGTCAGACTGCCAGTGTAAGTGCCAGTTCTAAGTCTGTAAGTGGTATTGTTACTGGCTCTGGGGTTGAAGCAGGTGACTATAATGTTGAAATGAAGGTTGTTTCAGCAGGTGTTTCACAGGTTCAGACCAGCCAGATTTTTATGGATAGAAATACTGGTCAGGTTGCAGACGGCAATACAAAGCTTGAAGATATTGCCCAGTTCTACGATGAAAATGGTGCATTTGCTCTGGCAACACCACAGAAGCTTACTTTAACAGGTAATTCAGAAAGTGCCGAAATCACTATTGATGGCAAGATGACTCTTAATGAGCTTGCTGCTGCTTTGCAGAATGGCCTTTCCAGCTCTAGCAAGCTTGGTTTGAATAACTCTACTGCTAAGTTTGTTTCATCAACAGGTACAGCAGGTCAGGGTGGTTACCTGAGCTTAGTATCTGGTAAGGTTGGCGAAGAAGGCGACTTCTCTATTGCCGGTGACCAGGCTGTAATAGATGCATTGGGTCTTTCTGTAAGCCGTGAATCTGAAAACAATGTTGTTCAGGTTAAGCTTTCAAGTGCCAATGGTACAACCAGAACAGTAACCACAAGCTCCGACAGGGCATCTGGCTTGTTGAGTGGTCTTGATGTTAAGTTCAATTCAACTCCAGCTCAGATAGCCGGTAACGGCGGTGTTGTAGACGGCATGAAATACACTGCCGCTGAAACCTTGAAGTTCTCTTTTGAAACAGCTACAGGAAATGTAACTATTGATATGAGCGATATGGCAGCTGGCAATTACTCTATGGAAGGTATTGCTGCTGCAATCAATAAAAAGATTGAAGCTGCTACTACAAATTCCGGCATGGAAGCCAGTGTTGTTGATGGTCAGATCCGTCTCTCTTACAACCCGACTGCAACAGGTGTCAGCACTGAAATCAAAGTAGATACCGGTAGTGATGTTCTTGGTATAAATGCTGGTAGCTTTACAGGCTTTGTTGATGGCGAAAAAGATACTTCTAAGGCAATTAAGGGTATCAGCAGACTTTCTGATACTGCAGGCACTGATATGAAGACCCATATTGAAGACGGTGCTGGTAACGGTGCGGACTTCAATGTTGGCACAACTGTAACTGCAGGCTCTGCAGACTTAACAGAAATCAGCGAACTTATCAGAAATACCAACAATGACTTTGATAATGCTGGTGCAAACCTCAGAGCAGACTACGTAAACGGCTCTGTAGTATTTTCTTCCACTATACTTGGTAACCAGAATCAGAGCGGCGCTGCAGCCATTAAGGGAACAGTTAAGATTTCCGGCACTACCGGCGAACTTAATAATATTCTTGGCTTCAATGACGGTATTGCAAAGGGTTCCGGTGATACAAACTTCAGACTTCATGTTGTTGCTAACGATACTTCCTTCCAGATTGGTGCAAACCAGAAGCAGAAGATGAGTATCAGCATCGGCAATATGTCTGCTGAAGCTCTGGGAGTAGATAAGCTTGATATGTCTACTGTCGAAGGCGCTCAGAGAGCACTTGGCAGAATAGACAATGCTGTAAGCAGAGTTTCTAGTGAACGTTCAAAGCTTGGTGCTTTCCAGAATCGTCTGAACTACACAATCAATAACCTTGAAAATACAGCAACTAACCTGACAGATGCTGAATCAAGAATCAGAGACGTCGATATGGCTTCTGAAATGATTAACTTCACTTCTGCCCAGATTAGAGAACAGGTTGCAACGGCTATGCTTGCGCAGGCCAATGCTTCTTCTCAGAATATCCTCTCCTTGCTGCAAGGATGATAATTTAGTTCCAAACCCAAACAAATTCACACCTGGCCCTCCCAAACCGGGAGGGCTTTTTTTTACTTCTTAAAGAGCCACCAGGTTGTATTATCCCAAGCTGGTTCAACCTTTTTCCAAAGGAATCCGTAGTCAACAAGCTGTGGTTTGTTGTCATTGGCTTCTAGAAATTCTGATGCAAAATCGCGCTTAAAAAGTCTTTCGCTATTGCCGCGGTAGCTGATGGTGGTGGGAACAGGATTGAAGTATTCGTTAATTAATATGTATTTGTCAGACCATTCATACATTTTTTTGTAAATAGAAGGCAGATCGTCCGGATTTATATGTATAAGAACGCCACAGGTGAATACCAGATCATATTTTTCTGAAGGGGTAAAATCCTGAATTGGAGAATGGATTGCTTTTATGAAGCCGGTTCCTTTCATGGCTTTGAAGGCTGCTTCATTTGCTTCTATACCAGTTAGGGACTGGGCCGGGTTAATGTGGTTTATTGCTTTAAGGTTTGTGCCGGAATTAGTTCCGAGCTCACATATTTTTTTTGTTCCTTCTGCAAGATTTAGAATCTTAGCCCAGAAATTGATGCGGTCCATATAATCAATGGTGTTACGCTGTGTGTATTCTGTTCCGAATTCACCTTCCCAGAATAGGGTCTGTGCTGATTTTGTCATAGAAAAACTCCCGTTTTTAGTTAAAAACATTTCGACACTTATAATGAAACCCTCAACCTTAATCATAAAATTTGTAGATTTTTTATTGGGTTTTGTGAAAAAATAAGAAAATTTATTTTTAACAAGTGTTTTTGCAAAAATATTGTTTTTTTGTAATAATGAATTGAAGAGGGTTTGGAATATATTTAAAAAATAATTTTTAAAAAATTAAAAATTCTCCTTGACGAAGATTCGATTTTGAATATTTCTTACACCTCATCGCAAGGATGCGAAAATTTAAAATTAACTAACAAGATTCACGGAGGAATCTATTATGTCATTACGTATTAACCAAAATGTAACATCTCTTTCTACTTACGCAAATCTTAACAGCACAGCCAGCAGAGTTGACAAATCAATCTCAAAGCTGAGCTCTGGACTTAGAATTAATACAGCAGCAGACGATGCAGCTGGTCTTGCCATCAGTGAAAAGATGCGCTCTCAGATCAGTGGTCTTAATCGTGCCAAGCTTAATGCTCAGGACGGTATTTCCATGCTTCAGACTGCTGAAGGTGGTCTTGGTGAAACTGAAAGCATCATTCAGAGAATGCGCGAACTTGCTATTCAGGCTTCAAATGATACTCTTACATCTAATGACAGACTTGAAATCCAGAAGGAAATCAATCAGCTCACAGATGCAATCGATGATATTGCTGATTCTACTGAATTCAACACCAAGAAGCTTCTTGACGGCAGTCAGACAGCTCTTGTAAGCGCAAGCTCAACCCACGTATATGGAACTTCCAATGGTGGTGGAGTTGCTGGTGGTGACTTCAATGTAAGCATGACTCTTGTAAAGGCTGGTATTTCTCAGATGCAGACCAGCCAGTTGTTCCTTGACAAAAATACTGGTGAACTCGCTAAAGGCAGCACCAAGCTTGAAGATATTGCCCAGTTCTACGATGACAACGGCGTTTTCGCTCTTGCAACTCAGCAGTCTCTCACTGTAACTGGTAATGCAGAAACCTCTTCCTTCACTCTTGATGGAAAGATGACTCTTAATGACCTTGCTTCTTCCATTCAGAATGCATTGGCTAGTGCCAGTGGTCTTGGTATCAAGAATAGCCAGGCTACCATTATAAGCACTGCCCAGAGCAATGTTTCCGGTGTCGGTGGTTACCTCCAGATTACTTCTGGTGCCGTTGGTGATGTTGGTAATTTCTCAATCGCCGGTGATCAGCAGGTTGTTGATGCATTGGGCTTGACTGTAAGCCGCCAGTCTGTAAACAATGTTATTCAGATGAATACCAGAGACGCCAGCGGTAACGTAAGAAGAATCACCACAAGCACAGATACTGGTTCCGGTCTTCTCGACGGTATCGACCTTAAGTTTGATTCAACTGCTGCTCAGGTTGCTGGTCACGGTGGTATCGTTAACGGCTTGAAGTTCGGTTCTGCTCAGGGAACAGTCGCCTTCAACTTCAAGGTAGGTACTGCTTCAATAGGTATTAAGGTTAATTTCGATGCCAGTGGCGCTTACTCAATGGAAGGCATTGCTAACGAAATCAATGCTGCTATCAAGGCTGACGCTACAGCCAAGAATGCTGGTATTGAAGCAACTGTTGTTGATGGTCAGATCAGACTTTCTTACACTCCGACAGATGTAAGCTCACCAACAGAAATAATTATTACCGCTGGTGATGAGACTATCGGTTTTGTAGAAGGAACTTACACCGGTTTCGTTGATGGTGATAAAGACCTTTCTGCTCAGGTAAGCGGTATCAGTGTTCTGGCAACAGCAGCTATTGCACTGACTGTTGATATTACAGACGGTAATGGCACAACTACAACTGTTAACATTGGTTCCGGTGCGACTACAGTTACTGGTGGCGCAGACCTGGTTATCAGTGAAAAACTGATGGTAAGTGCAAATGAAACTCTTGCAAATGCTTCATGTAATGCAAGACTTGATATTGTAAACGGTTCAATAGCTTTCACTTCAACAATACTTGGTCAGAAGAATGTAAGCGGTCAGCCCGCTATTCAGGGAACAATCAAGGTTGAATCCTCTGATGTATTCCTTAACAATACTCTTGGCTACAACGACAAGACTGCTAAGGGCGCTGGTGATACAAACTTCAGAATCCACGTTGTAGACAATAGCCCGACTTTCCAGATTGGCGCTAACCAGGGTCAGAACATGGAAATCAGTATCAGCGATATGTCAGCAAAGGCTCTTGGAATTGATAAGCTTGATATGTCCACTACTGAAGGTGCCCAGTCTGCAGTTGGTAAGCTTGATGTAGCTCTTAGCAAGGTTTCTGCAGAACGTTCTAAGATCGGTGCTTTCGAAAATCGCATGAACTACACTGTAACTAATCTTGAAAATGCAGCTACCAACCTGACTGATGCAGAATCAAGAATCAGAGACCTTGATATGGCTATGGAAATGACTAACTTCTCTTCTGCTCAGGTTCTCCAGCAGGCTGCAACTGCAATGCTTGCTCAGGCTAACTCTTCTAGCCAGACAGTTCTCCAGTTGTTACAGTAATCTTTCTTCTCTCGGCTATCAGCTCTAAGCTCTTAGCCGAGAAGCAGACCTAAGGAGTCGTCCCTCCTAGGCCCAGAGGGCCGCCCTTCTAGCGAAGCGCCCTCACAGCGTCAGCGCCCTTCTAGCCACAAGGCGCCCTAAAATGTGACATCTATAAAACATAAAGTCTATTAATCAGTAAATAAAATCTATTTAACATATTAATAAATACAAAAGAATCGTGCTTGGTCGGGACTTTTTAAAATTTTGAAAAAAATTAAAAAAAGTCCTTGACCTACGTACGATTCTTTATATTTTTTAGGCCCCATCGCAAGGATGCGAAATTAATGGACTGGTTCACGGAGGAATCATCTATGTCATTATGTCTTAATCAGAATGTAACAGCTCTTTCTGCTTATTCTAATCTTAATAGATCTTCCTCTCGCATGGATACATCTATTGGTCGTTTAAGCTCTGGTCTTCGCATAACTCACGCTGCCGACGATGCAGCTGGCATGACCATCAGCGAAAAAATGAGAAGTCAGATTAGATGTTTAAGTCGTGCGAAGTTGAACTGCCAGGATGGCATGTCCATGCTTCAGACCGCTGAAGGCGGCTTAAATGAGTCAGAAAGTATCATTCAGAGAATGCGCGAACTTGCTATTCAGGCATCTAACGATACCTTGACCAGCAATGATAGACTTGAAATTCAAAAGGAGATTAATCAGCTTCGCGATGCTATCGACGATATAGCTGACTCAACAGAATATAATACAAAAAAACTTCTTGATGGAAGTCAGACAGCAGTAATCAGCACAAGCTCTCATAGTGCTACAGGCGTTGCTACCGGTTCTATTGCAGAAAGCGGTGATTTCAGCGTCAGCATGGCTTTGGTTAAGGCTGGTGTTTCCCAGGTTCAGACTTCACAGCTGTTTATGAATAAAAACACAGGTGAACTTGCAGATGGAAGCACTGTTCTTGAAGACATTGCCCAGTTCTATGATTCAAATGGAGTTTTTGCTATTGCTACTCCTCAGATTCTCACTGCTACAGGTAATTCTGAAAGCTACAGCTTTACTGTTGACGGTAAAATGACTCTCAACCAGCTTGCTGCTGCTATGCAGAACGCTTTGACCAGCACCAGTGACGGTCTCGGTCTCGCTAATTCCCAGGTTTCAGTAATTACTACTGCTTCAAGTGGCGTTACAGGCATCGGTGGTTATCTTAAGATCACATCTGGCAAGATTGGCGAAGTCGGCGAATTTTCTTTCACCGGTGACCAGGCTATGGTAGATGCTTTGGGTCTCAGCAATTTCAGAGAATCTGAAGACAACGTTGTTGAAGTTCATGTAGACGACGGCACTGAAGAAGGTAGAACTACTACTACCAGTAACAACAGAGCTGCCGGTCTTCTTAACGGAATCGACATCAAGTTTGATTCTAATCCAGCTCAGATTGCTGGTTCTACTGGAATTGTCCAGGGCGTTAAGTTTGACCATTCTTCAACCATGACTTTCAATTTCAGCCTTGACGGCAGTCGTTCCATGACAGCTGTTGTAACTGTAACTGTACAGTTTGGCCCCAACAGCAAGTTTTCTATGGAAGGTCTTGCTGCTCATGTAAACAATGCTATTCATAACGCTTGCACAGCTGGTGTTACTGTTGGAACCGTAACTACACCAGTATCTCCATTCTGCGGTATGGAAGCCTGTGTCATTGACGGCGAATTAAGACTTTGCTACAACCCGGTTAATCCTAAGGCTCCTGCAGAAATTACTGTCAGAGCAACTAATAATGTTCTCGGTATTACTGATGGCATTTACAGCGGCTTTGTTCAGGGTTCTAAGGATCAGGGAAGCTGTGTGGCCGGCTTTAGTCTTCTTGTTGATGATGCTTCCAAGAGCGGTGCCAGCGTTGACTTCAAGGTTACTGACGGGAAAGGTGCTTCTGCACTTATTTCTATGGGAACTACTGTAACTGCCGGTCCAGACCTTGTTATTGCAGAAGACTGGGCTGAAATCAGCACCACAACTCTTTCCGGCGCAAATGTTGATGCAAGAATTGATATTGTAAACAATACTTTTGCTCTCACTTCAACTCATCTTGGTAACTATAATAGAGAAGGCTATGCTGCTATAGAAAGCAGTCTTACAATTGAATCTGTTGTTTCTACAACCACTACAGTAAAAGCTAGTGATATATTCGGCTACGCTGACGGTACTGCTTTCGGAACTGGTGATACCAACTTCAGAATGCACATCGTTGATACCTGCCCAACCTTCCACATTGGCGCTAACAAGGGCCAGAACATGAAGATAAATATCTGTGACATGTCTGCTGCAGCTTTGGGTATCGATAAGCTTGATATGACCACTGTTGAAGGTGCTCAGATTGCAATTGGCAAAATTGACAACGCTTTGGCCAAGGTTTCTGCTGAACGCTCAAAATTAGGCGCATACGTTAATCGTATGGAATACACTTCTAATGACCTTGAAAACGCCAGAGTAAATATGACTGATTCTGAATCAAGAATCAGAGACTGTGATATGGCTGCTGAAATGAGCGAATTCTCTTCTGCTCAGGTTATGAACCAGGCTGCTACTGCTATGCTTGCTCAGGCAAATGCCGCTTCTCAGAATGTTCTGCAGCTTTTACAGTAAAGAAATGCCCTTCGGGCGTGAAAACTCGCTGCGCTCGCGTGAATACCTGACGCTTTGCGTCAGGCGTGAAAACTCGCTTACGCTCGCGTGAATACCTGGCACTTTGTGCCAGGCGTGAAAACCGCTGACGCGGTGATGATTGGCTAAAATCCACGCGCCGAAAGGCGTGTTTCACTCGCGAAGCGTTTTCACTCTTGCGAAGCAAGTTTTCATTCTGGTCGAAGACCAGTTTTCACTACTGCCGCAATGCGGCAGTTTTTCACGCCGCTTCAGCGGCATTTTTTAGTTAACATTTTTTAAACACTTGCCGATACTCTCGCAAAATATTGTCTTTGGAGCAATTATGCGGTGTAGGAATAAAAAAATATCGGCCTTGCTTCTTCTGGGTTTGACAGCCTTTGTTAGTGGCTGCAACCTTTTTGAAGCAGTTGACGAAAGTGTAAATACAACAACTGCTACCAGTCTTGTCAGTGAAGGAAACGACAAATTAGCTGAAGCTGACTATGCGACTGCGCTTGACCGTTTCGAACGGGCATTGGAAAAAGAAAACAGTGATGATGCTCATCGTGGCAGAGCCTCTGCCTATGCAGGTCTTGCCGGCTTTGACATGTTCAGCGCACTTAATACTCTGCAGAACGGTGTGTCCGCTCCAAATTCTTCCGCCGCAATATTTGACACCGCAAGAAAAATCACAAGCCTCGAAAACCTCAATAATGCTTTAAGCGATATGTCTGTTCTGAATAATCCGACAAATGAGGATTTGCTATTCAGAAGCATTGTTGCGCCAATTGCTGCAGCCAGGACTATTCTGGAAAAATACGATACCAATTTAAATAAAAAGCTTGATGAACCAGACCAGATCAACTTCACTACAAATGATAACAAAACAATGGCCTGGAATGCTATTTACCAGAGTCTGAGCTCCACAAATACAAACCTTTCTTTGGAAAAAGCTTACGTAGAACTTACATATGCTTTTGACGGCCGTGGGACTACCTGGGCAACTATGTCGCCTTTTAATTCTGTAACTAAGTCTGGAACTTATACCCAGGCTAATTACAATACTATTGAAGCAGTTGGAAATTTTGCGCAGTTAGCAAAGGTTGCGAATGAAAAATTTTCCAGCAACGCTGAAGCTGCTTTTAAAATCGCTATTATGGCGTTAGATGGAGCAAACTGATATGAGGAAACAGCTAATAAATCTTTGTTTAACAGCTTTATTCTCGCTTCAGGCAATATCCGCTGTAAGCGCCTCTCAGCCAGGAAGCTATGACAATGCACGTTCTCTTGGTATGGGCGGTGTTTCTGTTGCTATTGCTGATGATTATTCAGCTCTCTATCGAAACCCTGCCGGCCTTGCTATTCAGAAAAAGACTGAATATGCAATAATAGCGCCGACTTTTTCCCGTAACTCTGATTTCGGCAGTGTGACCGAGCATATTGATGCTTTGTCTGATGCTGATACAGCGGCTACCAGAAACTCCAACATGAGGCATCTTGGTAGTATTATGGGGAAAACAGGCTTCCAGGGCTGGTCTAATAGTGCTTATTACATTAACGAAGGCGGCTTCGGTGTTTCTGTGAAATATGATGACTGGCAGATGTATTCTGTTGAAAACCCGACCAACCCAAGAGTGAAGTCATCTGTCTACAAGGATACAACTGTGACAGGCAGCTTTGCCAGGGCTTTTGA
This sequence comes from Candidatus Avigastranaerophilus sp., assembly GCA_045599645.1. GTDB lineage: Bacteria > Muiribacteriota > Ozemobacteria > Ozemobacterales > Ozemobacteraceae > RUG334. Next base: position 33,620 of record JAZRWI010000094.1, on the reverse strand, counting down.
TGAGGATGAGCATCACAACATCTTCAAAGACAAGGCAACAGGGTGGTGGGGTGCCAGCGTAAAGGTTGCCAGCCGTAAAATGACTGAATCTACCTATACTGCCAGAGATTTTTCTGCTTTGACTTCAAGTGCCGTCAGAGATACTGATAAGTCCGGTATGGCCTTTGACTGTGACTTAGGTGCTATGTGGCAGCTTACTAATCCTATAAGACCTACAATAGGTGTGTTCGTCGGAAATATTCTTGCTTCAAAGTTCTCTGATGAAGCCGGAAGTTATAGACGACACTATTCTGTAGGAGCTTCCATTAAGCCTTTGCCTGGGGATGAACAACGTGCCGAAAAGCTTGTTCTTGCCTGCGAATATTATGATGACGGTGCCCACGTAAACGGTTTGAACAAAATACGCCTTGGTGCAAAATACCAGCTTTTTGACGGCTGCCATCTGCTATGCGGTGTTAAAGGCGGTTATCTGACCGGTGGTATTGATTTCAGCTTCAAGGATGTATCAATAGCGGCTTCAACATATGCTGAAGAACTTGGTGCAAGACCAGGTGACAGGGAAGACCGCCGCTATGCTGTTGATGCATCGTTAAGATTCTAATAATCTGCTAAAATTAAAAAGCCCGATAAGTCTCTCCGCTTACCGGGCTTTTTAATTGCTTAGAGATTAAACTCAAGCTTTTTCATAATTGATTGCTTCCTGATCGCCGCCCATAGTAAATAACCCCTTTCTTGTAGCGTCAAATAACAGAGAGGTCTGGAAGAAGATTTCATCCATACTTCTGAATTTGTGCAGATTTTGTTGCTTCAACTGGCTTTGGAGAGCTTCGTTGGCATTGTCAGACAAAATTTCGTCAAGACTGGTGAGAAATTCTTTTACAGATTCAGCATCACTCTGCTGAATCTTTGGGTCGTTCATGATTTCTGTTCTCAGGGTGTTCATTTCGTCATTTGAGAATCTGCTGCTGATGTTTTTTAGGAAAGCCTTGTTTTCATCAGTGGCACCCTGATGGAGAAGCTTGCTGGTAATAACTTCAGCTGTGAAAGCTATCTGGTTTTCGCGAGGCATAGAATCTGTCATGTTCCAGATAACGCTGGCGAAATCATCCTGCTGCACTGTTGCGTAGGTTGAATTGCTATCGTTTACCTGCAGATTTACGTCGTTGTTTTCGTATTTATTCTGGATTTTATTGTGATAAAAAGCAGCAACACTACTGTTTACTTCATTGACGTTCATTTGTTTGCCTCCGGGATTTGTTTGCCTGTATTTTATTTTTCTTTTCTTCAATACATATCGGCTACTTGCTCGTCATAGTTTAGTATAATTTTAAATGTTTTTTAGAAGTGGATGTAGAAGTGTGATTTAATACGGCTGTTGGCGTTGTTGGCGTTGTTGGCTTTGTTATAGCGTCGTTGGCGTCGTTGGCGTCGTTGGGGCCGCCCCTGCGAGGCCTTCCTCCAGCTTTGCTGGGGGAAGGTGGCACAGCGTAGCTGTGACGGATGAGGGCGGTTGCTTAGTGTCGTTGGCTTTGTTATAGCGTCGTTGGTGTTGTTGGCGTTGTTGGCCGAGAAAACAGATTTATTGCGTGCAACGAAGTTGCCATCGACGGCGTCAGCCGACATCGAGCACGAAGTGCCATCGAAACCTCATCGAGAGAATTCGATGACACCAAAGGTGTTCGATGTGCCTGAAGGCTCGATGACAGCAAGCTGTTCGATGTGATGCTTTCGCATCGAGAATAACTACAGCTAGCGGCTGGCAGCTGTTAGCTGTTAGCTGTTAGCTGGTGGCAAAAGCGATATGATTATATACCAAGCACATTGATTAAAATGTAAATTGTATGCTAGTATGAAACCATGAACAGTTTATTTGAGGTAATTTCTACAGATAGCATCATTCTTCAGTCGTCACAGTATGACGGTCTTTATTCTGTTAAGAACAGAAATGAGCACCGCATTCAATTAACCTCTCTTAAGGGGCAGCTTCTTACTGTTGTTGATGAAACAATTAATAATGGTCCTGGCTATATCAGATGCAAGACCCTGCCACCACTGACCCAGGAAATACCATTAGATTCGTGGCAGATAAAAAACTCATTCCTTTATATGCCCGGCTATAATGAAATAGACCTTAAAGCCTCTGAACCATTTGAATCGAATGACATTATCCAGATCAGGGACTTTCCGGGAAGAATGAAGCGCGTAATTTCTCAACGCCTCAAAAAAGATGACTGTGTTTTTCTGATTCCGTTGAATGAAGCTCTTAATAGCTTAGCTAAGGCTATTTGCGAACGCGACTTTGAACGTGCTGAAATACCTGCTACTAAAGTAGTTGGCTATGGCTATTGGGAATTTGCGGCAGGAGACGCTGCCTTATGCGGCATGCTGCTGACTTCTCGCTGCTTTGCACTTGGCGGAAGATTCGGCCCAAGCTGGATTCCACGTTTGTCTGTTGAAATACGCAGGTTCATGTGTAGAGCGGGTACATACGGCCGTTATTGGATAAATTATGCTGTTTCTGGTCGAATGACAGAAAAGCAGCAGGAATTTTTCCGGTCGCTGGCAGGTGATGGAAGACGTGCCCCGGAAGAAGCCGTGGAATTAATGGCAAAGAATGATGAAGTCAACGGCTTGGCTTTCCTGGCCGGGGTGAACATCATTTTGAAAATGATTGAAGAAGGCTTTTTCAACAGAGCAAGACTGTAATTTAGCAACGGATAACAGGATGGGGGCGGATAAACAGCCGAGCAGGCCGAATTTATAACCTCGGTTTTAGTGAGTCTGTAGTTCGCTGACGAGAATAGCTGCTTTTAGTCACTGCTCAGGAAATTTTACGTCTTTTTATTTTTTAGAAAAAGGGCTAAAGTACTATAAAAATAAAAGAAAATAAAAAAATACTTTGAATATTTTAGAAAATTCGTTATAATTTAAGTGTAATCGATATAAAAAATGTGTCGATAATTATTATAAGAAAGCATGAGGTATGCTTTCTTAGTACCTCTGCAAGGATGCAGTGGCTTGTTAGATTCAAGGAGGAATCTGATATATGAACTATCTGTCTGACAAATTTTTAATCGTACATAAGACAGTTATTCAAAATTCCTCAGAAAAATCCTTGATTTTAGCTGGTTGCTAGTTATCTTTTTGCGGTAGTACTGGCTGAATTTGATAAGGAGATTTTATATGAGTATTGATTCAATAAATAATACTGGTATAAATGTCAGTTCTTTGTCCGGATTTAAGCCGAATGTTGAACCGAAAGTTGAAACACCTGATATTGAATTACAGAAATTTGAAAAACCAGAGCTTCAAGACGTTGAACTGATGTCTGCCAAGGCTTCTGAAAATTTCTCTGAAAACAGTGAAGAACAGCAGAAGAATCTTGAGGATGCTATTGAAAAGCTGAATGAAACGGCAAATATCTTTCATCGCTCATTGAAGTTCAGTATTCATGAAGCAACACATAGAACAATGATTTCTGTAGTTGACACAGATAACGATAAGGTTATCCGTGAAATCCCAGGTAAAGAAGCATTGGATATTGTTGCAAAGATGCAGGAATATCTTGGTTTGATATTCGACAAGGAAGCCTGATGGCAATATAGAAGGTGTAGTAGCAGTTAGGTAATAAAGGCTCAGGAGGCTTTAATATGGTAAGCAGTATTTCTAGAAATTACATAAGCGGTATCTCTTCAGGAATGGACACTGATAGTTTAATCTCTCAGATGTTGGAAGCCGCCAGTTCCCAAAAGTACAATCTTGAAAGAAAGAGAAATAAGCTCACATACCAGCAGAGTATGCTTCAGGAAGTAAACCTGAAACTCTACAATCTGCAGACCAAAGCTACCGACCTTACCTTCAGCAAAACCTACACATCAAAAACTGTAGAATCAACCGACTCAAAGGTAATTAACGCTACAGCCACAACAGCCGCCAAAGCAGGAACCTACAACGTAAAGGTAAAACAGCTTGCAACAGCAACAAACGTAACATCAAAAGCAAAGCTTGCTGGTTCCCTTGAACTTGGTAACAATATTTCCAGCAACGGAAAAATGGGTGGTTCCAATACAACTCTTGGCGCATTGGGCATAGATCCTTCTGGTTTAAAAATAACTACAACCTCAGCAAGTGGTCAGGTAAAAGACTATAACGTTGCAACAAGCGTTGACGAAAATTCAACTGTTGATGATTTAATAAAGAACATCAACAACAGCATCAAGGCTAATGCAGACCTTAACGGCAAAATAACTGCAAGCTATGACGAAAAGAACAATACCGTCAAGTTTACTATGCTTGATAGCAAAATGACTGCAAGCATAAAGGATGCAGACCCGGCAAATGGCAACGGCATGATTGCAAAGATGTTTGGTCAGGGTGCTGGTGGTTCAATCAATCTCAACAAAGACGTTCCAGCCAAGTCTTCAACAATGACTATGAGAGCTGGTGCAGCAACAACCCTCAAAGACCTTAACTTCACTAAGGGGAGCATTGATATAACCAGAAATGGTAGAACCCAGAACATCGACTTAAGGGGTCTTGATGAAAACATGACCGTCGATGATTTTGTTAAATACCTCAACGACCAGATTGACCAGTCTGATGCTCTTTCCAAAACAGGTAGAGCAAGCGGCAATCCAAAGGATAGAGCAGTTGAATTCAGATTCGATGAATCCAGCGGACAGCTTAGATTATTGAATACCAACAGTGGAGATACTACAGCATTGTCTATGAGCGATGCTAATGGTGGTACCTTTGTAAAGAACATCTTCGGTAAGGGAACAGATACTACTGTAGATGCTACTTTTGATGGCGGTATAACTCTTGCTAATGAAACCTTCGGTACTGGTATTACTGCTGGTACATTCACCGTTGACGGTGTTCAGATTTCCATAGATCCATCTGTAGATACCCTGCAGGGTGTTTTGTCACGCATAACCTCAATGACAAACATCAATGCTACCTATGACTCAGAAGCCGATAAAATAAGCTTTACAAGAAAAGATGGCAGCACTGCAGCAATAGGTATCGGTGCTTCTAACGACACAAGTAATTTCCTTAATATAACCGGTATGGTTGCAGGCAGTCAGGCCGCTGAGGCTCATCTCGAAGGCCAGGCAACAAGCTCTCTCCAGAATGCCCGTGGCGAAAAGATGTCTGTTTCTGAATTCAGAAACGCAAGCGCAGCAAATGTTACTAACCCAGGCGCCTGGAACGAAAGACGAAGTGGTGGGACAATCACTGTTAATGTTAATGGCGTTGAACACAATATTAACTATACAGAAGATGAAACCTATCAGGACGTTCTAGACAAGATTTCCCAGATTGACGGTATCGAATCAGCATATTACGATGCTTCAACAGGCAAAGTAAATATAGTTGGTACCGACAAGGGCAATGATGCTTCCATCTCTATCTCCGACAAGAGTGGTTCACTTGCTAACAAGCTTGGTATCGATACTACTGCTTATGGTTCAGACAGAGGCTCTACATTAACAGCTAACAAGACTCTCTCTGATGTTAAGACTGGTTCTCCATTGGCACAGGCCGGCTTTGCAAACCCGGTAACAGCCGGAACCTTCACTATCAATGGTGTTCAGTTTACAATCAGTAACACTCAGAGCCAGACAATGGATTCAATCATTGATGCAATTAACAACAACGAAAAGGTTGGCGTAACTGCACAATACAATCCAACTACAGGCGAATTCGTTCTTACCTCTAAAAATACAGGTAACCAGACAATCGCTATAGGTGCTGCCGGTGACACTAGTAACTTCCTTAGTGCTATGGGCTTGACAGACGCTGTTCAGAATATCGGTCAGAACTGTATTTATAGTATTGATTCCATATATGGTGGTGAAGATCAGGTAAGTCAGTCTAATACTATCAGTGATGCTATTGAAGGTATGACACTCAGCTTCAGAGAAGTAACCCAGGGAGCTGGCGAAACAATTACTGTTAAGGTAGACACTGAAGCTGCTAAGACTGCTATAAAGGAATTTATCGATCTTTACAACGAAATTACTGAAGATATCTATACAAAGCTTACTGAAAAATCAAATAAGGAACTTGAAGGCCTAACAGATTCTGAAAAGGATGCTCTTGGCGATGATGACCTTAAGACCTATGAAGATGCCTATAAGGTTGGTCTGTTGCGTGGTGACTCAACTCTCCGCAACATCCGCTCTCAGCTGAGAACAATTCTTTCTTCCGTTGTTTCAGGTGCAGATTCTGAATACAATTCACTTGCAAAGCTTGGTATTACTACAGGTGCTGTTGGTTCAAATTATACTGCAACAATGGTTGGTAAATTGTCGATAACTGACGAAGATGCTTTAGATAGAGCACTTCAGAATGATCCTGAAGCTGTAGCTAAGCTCTTTAACAACGATTCTGAAAAGGCTGGAGAACAGGGTATTGCCCGTCGCTTAAAAGACGCTCTTAACTCTTTCACTAAGTCTGATGGTCTTCTTACCTCACGTATTGGTCGTTCTGATGTAACTACAAACAGCCAGATGGATAAACAGATAGCTGCTTTGAATGAACAGATCAATGCACAGAAGATTAAGCTTGCTGCTAAGGAAGAATCCTTGATCAGTAAGTTCTCTAAGATGGAAAGCGCTATGAGTGCTTACCAGTCACAATCAGAATCATTAGCAAATTCTCTTTCCTCATTACTTGGTAAGTGATAGAATAGAGAAAATATAATTCTCGAAGGTGACACGTCGTGCTGATAACACTTAACGCAAATCCCCTTGATATAAGCGGGGTTGATGAAAACGTCAATGTTCTTGAACTTGTAAATCTTATTGAAGATTCACTCAAAGGCTCTGGCTCTACTGTGATGCGGGTTTTCCTTGATGGAAAAGAATATTCTGCTGAAGACACAGAAGTTCTTGAACGCCTTAAGCTTATCAGCTATAACAAAGCTGAGCTTGTTGCAGAAACAGCAGCAGATGTTATAAGAGACGCTTTTATTGATAGCACTGAAATTTTACTTCACCTTGAAGAAGTTGCCCAGAATGTTTCTTCAGAACTTCGTCTTGGCAACATTAAGCAGGCTATGGAAAAATATCTTGAGCTGATTAACGGCCTTGAATGGTTTGTAACAATCATCAGGGAAGCTGATCAGGCCTTTGCCTCAAAAATGGCTGAAACTGCCTGTGAAAACGAAAGACAGGAACTCATCAAAAAGGTTAACGAACAGATTGGCGCAGCCGAAATGGCTCAGGAATCTGAAGACTGGGTTGGTGTTGCAGATATTATCGAATATGAATTCTGCGATATTTTCCAGCACGGTAGAAGGTTTATCGCTGGCTTGATGAAAGAATAACCTGGTTTAATGCTACAGGATTTCCTGCAAAATAATTTGAAGCTTTTAAGTGCCCGTCATCAGGGCACTTTTGGTTTTATCAGCAAGTTTCTGAAAGCCTACAAAGAATCCGATTATATTGCTGCTGAAGCCAAGAATGGTGATGTAACTCTTTCCGTCAATGACGTCTCAGGCAAGCTTCACAGCTATCACAGCAAATACAACCCCACCCGCGAAAGTGAGCAGGTTGTTTCCAGTTCCTACAAGGGCGAAAGCCACGCAGTTCTTTTAGGCATGGGAATGGGCTATCTGGCTGAGGAGCTTCTTCGTAAGCTTCCCGATAAAGGCTATGGCTTGCAGTTATTTATTGTTGAGCCAGACCCATATGTTTTTATTTCAGCACTGAAGTTTCGAGATTTATCGAAGGTTATCAATGACGAACGTGTAACCTTTTACATTGGTGGCGATGTAGATTCGGTTGGTGAGGCATGGAATGATTCCATGGACTGGTCTGTTGTTGACGGACTTGCCATCTTGGAGCACGCTCCCTCTAAAATCAGGTTTAACGAGTTCTTTAATAAGCTACTGGCGAAGATGAAATATCTGGCCAATCGTTCCAGAGGTAACATGATTACCCTTATGAACGTTGGTTCTGAGTTTCACACCAATAACTTTCTTAATCTGCCTGAGGCTTTCGGACTGCCTGGCGCAGAAAGGCTCTTTGATAAATTCATCAATGTTCCTGCAATTGTAGTGGCGGCCGGTCCTTCCCTTGATAAAAACCTGGAACAGCTCAGAAAAATAAAGGGCCGATTCCCCATAATCGCGGTTGATACGGCATACAGGCACATGCTGGCTAACGGTATTAAGCCTGATATTGTTTGCGCTGCCGATTCATCATACGAAAATTCTCTTGATTTTGTTGGCGTTGAGGATGAAAAAGAAGTCATTCTCATGGCAGAATTAATGACCCATCCCGATATTTTTAAGGTCTTCAAGGGTCCGAAAATGATTACAACCTTTGGTGGTGGGCTGTATCCGCAGATTGCAAAGTTTAGGGAAGCTTTCGGGAAGCTTATCTGTTGGGGTTCTGTAGCCACTATGGCTTTTGACCTGGCAAGATGCATGGGTGCGAACCCGATAATATTCGTGGGCTTCGATCTTTCATTCAAAGATGGAAGAATTCATACAAGAGGCTCTTTTACTGAAGATATTCTTTATGAGGGCCTGCATCCATTTACATCAATGGAAAACGCTACTGCTGAATATATCTGCGAAAGAGGAAAATTCCAGTTCAAGGGCGCTGACGGCGACTTCATTTACACAGACACAAACATGAAGGCCTATAGAGACTGGTTTGAAGATCAGTTCCAGCATACTGAGGCTGAAGTAATCAATGCCACAGAAGGTGGAATTGTGGAAAAGTATGTGACAAAAATGCCACTGCTTGAAGCCATAAATAAATATTTTGACAAAGGAACAGATGTCGGGCATATTTTATCGCAGCAGCTTAGTGCACCAGTAAAAGCTGATTATGATGCTCTTTATGATAGCTTCCTTGCAAGACAGGGATTGATAAAAGGTTTTGCAGAAAAGGTCAGAAAAATATGGCCTGTTCATAAGGAATTATCAGAAAAGATTGCAGGAATGACTGTAGATGAAGCCAAAAAGTCAGATACAGGAAAGCTTGAAGGGGTAATGAGACTGCACGACGGCATTTGCGAAAATGTAGAGATTGTTCAGTGGTTTGCTGCATTGAATACAAAATTTGTAGCAAAACATACCTCTGATGTTGTAAATCTCAGGAACCAGCAAAATGTAAAGGTCGGGCAATGGTTGGAGCTGGTAGGCCGATTATTTGCCACTTACGAAGAATTTGCAAGCTATCAGTTGCCACTTCTTAGTAAAGCTTTGTTGGAACTTCGCAAAAAATGTGTTAAAATAAAGGTAGATAAATAGGAAACGAACAATAATGGGTTATCCAACTTACGGTCCTCCATCAGCACAAAACGCAGCAAATTATCAAAGAATCAAGATTGAAACAGCAACTCCTGAAGCTTTGATACTTATGCTATACGATGGCGCCCTTAAGTTTATGTCCCAGGCAGAGCTTGCTTTCGAACAGAATAATATCGAACAGATTAACAAGTATCTGCTTAAGGTTCAGGCAATATTTACTGAACTGCAGTGTTCTTTGAACAGAGAGCAAGGTGGCGAAATAGCTGCCAATCTCGAAAGACTTTATGTTTTCTTCAACGGTAAACTTGCTGAAGCAAATATAAAGAAGGATGTTAATCTTATGCTTGAGATTAAGCCGATGGTAAAGAACCTTCGTGATACTTGGGAAGTTGCGATGCAGAAGCATCAGACTATCCAGAAGATGGTACCCGCAGGTCCTCGCATCAGCTTCTCAGCATAATTAAACTCATACAGGGAGGTATGGTTTATGTCAGGTGTTAGTGGTGTTTCTTCCGCTCCTGTTTCCCCAGTGAGCAGCAGCTCAGCTCAGTCTCTCATGTCTGTCGTTGAAGAAGGCATGGAGGATCAGACTAATCTCGCTTCAAAATTCGTGAAGATTAGTGCCGAACAGAAGCTGCAGCAACAACAGATGACCATGCTTGGGCAGGTTGTCGACATGTATGTCTGATTTTGGTGTTGTCTATTACGTTGACGGCGTAAAGAATCTCTATCGAAAAGACGTTGATTTGTCTTTGCCAGTCTGGAATGGCCTGAACTCTTTCCAGATTCTCCACAATCGATTATCTAAGCTTAAAACGGCTGGCTCTGTATTATTACTGCCACAGCCGATGGGTGCTCTTTTTGCCAATTTTGCAGCAAAATCTGGCACCGAAATTATTGAATATAACCCCTCAGAAATTCTTGAAAAGCCTTATGGGCTCAACCAGCAGCACTGGTTTTTAGAAGATTCCTCAGGAAACGACAGTTGGTATGGAAAAGCCTTTGTTGAGGCTTTCGAAAAGAACCCCAACTGGAAAGCAGCTATACTGGTTCCTCTTACAAATCTTCTGATTGACGCAAATGACGTTGCAGAAAGCCTTGAGCTTTATGAAAGAGAGGCCTTTGAAATATGCTTTGCCGAAGAACGCATACCCGGCGCTGAATGGGCTATTTTCAATTCTGAGCTCATCCGCGGTCTATATAAAAGCAATCCTGAAGTAATGACGACCCGTGGTGCGCTTTATTGGGCTGCCAGAAAGCCTTTGTATCCGTTCAAGGTCGGCGCCTGCCATTGCCCTAGAATAAGACCTGCTTTATCGGCTAATTTGAGGCTTAACTCCCAGAGAGCTTTTAAAACCTATCAAACTGTAGCCTCTGATGGTTTCGATTCCCCCGTTTTTTCCTATGGCGATTTCCTTTTAAATTCCGGTTGGGAAAAGGCCTACGCAGGCTATGCGCCACTTCAGGTGAATATTGAGCCCTCAAGCTTTTGCAATGCCCGCTGCGAAAGCTGCCCTAATTCAAATCTTAAGCGTGAAAAAAGCTTTTTATCAACAGAAGCCTTTGAAAAAATCATTGCTGGGATAGATGATAAAGACCAGCGTCTTGTTTTTTCCGGAGTTGGAGAACCTCTTTTGAACGGTAATCTTAGCGAAATGCTAAAATTGGCTTCGGGTTTCAATGTTACACTGCAGACCTCTTTGCAGATGCCATTCAAGAAGGATTTCCCATTTGAAGCTGTTGATCATATAAGAATAAGCATAGACTCAGATACACAGAAGGGCTTCGAACGCTTGAGACCAGGCTGCTTATGGCAGAATATCAATGATTTTATAGAAAAAGCTTCCGAATGTAAGACAAGCTATGAAACTATTTTCCCTGAAATAGGTTTGGACTATCTGCGCAGAGGCGTATCAGAAAAAGATATAATGCCGTTCATGAAAAAATGGCGTGTTGTCTGTGAGCCTGTTTTTAAGGGCAATTTTTTCAGATGGCCATTCAATCTGAAACCGAATGAAATCAACTGGTATCAGGTCAGCGGTGAATCGACCTACTGCGGTCTAACAAAAAATACTTCAACTGTAAGCTTTGAGCCTTTTAAACGCAGACCATGCCGCAACGCCGTGCTCAGCATTACAGTCCTCAGCGACGGAACCGTTACCGGTTGCCCGTTTGATGCTGAAGGAAATAATTTCAAGCTGGGCAGTCTTTCAGAAAACACCCTGATGGAAATTTGGAATTCAGAGGCTGCGAAGGCTTGGCGCGAAAAGCATTTGAATAAAGAATTTAACGGCTATTGCTGCGATTGTCACGATTGGTACAGGGTATTGTAAATTATTTTAACTTGGGTTAGACTCTTGAATTTTATTGTAAAACTAAATATATAGATAAAAGTTGTGAAAAGTTAACTACTTTTTTACATAACGCATTATTAAGCTGGGCAGTCTTTCAGAAAACACCCTGATGGAAATTTGGAATTCAGAGGCTGCGAAGGCTTGGCGAGAAAAGCATTTGAATAAAGAATTTAACGGCTATTGCTACCGATTGTATCACCTCATTGTATTGCTTAAATGAATTTTTAATGCTACTATTGGGGCATAATAACAGAAAGGAATTAATAAACTTTGGTATGTTTCTTGAAAAAGTAAGAATAAAGAACTTCAAAGCCATTGAAAACTTGGAATTAAACTTTCAAAAAGGTTTTAATATTATTCTTGGAGATAACGGCTTTGGCAAATCAAGTGTTTTAAAAGCTATTGTTGTTGGCTTAAATTCTTTTCTGACAGGAATTAGAGGCATAAAGACCTCTGGTATTTTACAGGATGACATAAGGATTGATAGAACTACCTATGATTCTTCTCAAGAGGAATGGAGTTATTGCTTGCCAACAGAAATCACGTGTTCTGTTACTGAAAATAATACATCGTTAGAATGGTCACGAACAAGAAAAGATGAGAGTGGTAAGGCAAAAACAACAGATAATAATTCCTACATAAAGAAACATCTTAGTAATGCACTAAACAGTTTTGGTTCGGTTTTACCACTGCTAAGTTATCAAAGTGATTCACGAGTTTGGGCAGCAAGACGAAGTAGAGCTGCTGATATTGTAAAGATGCCAAAATTTGATAGAAGAGTTGGCTACATTGGTTGCTTAGAATCTTCTACCGATGTAAAAACAATCGACACTTGGTGTTTACAAATGGAGATTTCTTCGTTTCAATTTCAAAAAAAGATTCCTGAATATGAAATGTTCAAACAAATTGTTTCTAGATTTATGCAAGAAATTTGTGGATTAAAAATTCCCCCACGATTAATTCGAGACGTAAGAAAAAAAACATTAGTATATTCAGAAGACAATGTTAAATACGAAGATATACACAACTTGAGTGCAGGTTATCAGTCATTACTTTGGATGGTTATTGATATCGCATACCGATTGGCGCATCTTAATCCTAATATTGACGATTACCAAAATATTTCTGGAATTGTTTTGATTGATGAAATAGATATGCATCTTCATCCAAATTGGCAATGGAAAATAGTAAATGCTTTAACCCAAACATTTCCTCAAATCCAATTTATAGTAACCACACATTCACCAATTGTTATTTCTTCTTGTAAAGATGCCAACATAATCCAATTAGATTCTAAACAAATTCCGTATTATCTAACAAATGCCTATGGATATTCTGTAAATGATGTTCTTGCTCTTCGACTAGGAAGCAGTGAAATACCACCCACTTTAGAACAATTAAATAATGAATTTGAGGCTGCTTTATTACAAAACAACATTACTGATGCATGGCATATTTATAAAGATATGGTTAACCGTTTTGGCGAAGACAATAAAGAAGTAAAAAGAGCCTTGTTGGAATTGGATGACTGCTGAAATGTTATTGATAAAGAAAAACAAAAAGAATAAAACAACGAATGAGTTACTTAGGGTTGAAAAAGCAGAAAATATTAATATTAAATCTTTGCAAAGTGCAAGAAATGCCTTTGACTTGTTAAACAAGCAAATAATAAGAAATAATCTATTTGAAGAACAACATGGCTTGTGTGCTTATTGCATGAGGAAAATAGATAAGAAATCTTTTAATATTGAACATTATATTCCAATAAACCAAGATTACAAAAAAGCATTGGATTACAACAATATGCTTGGAGTATGTGACGGCGGAGAAAAAAAGCATTCGGAAGACAAATCCAAATTTAGATGCTGTGATAGAAGTAGGGATAATGAATGTAAATTGTTTGTTGATCCTCTAAATAAGAATCATATTGATTCTATTTACTATTTAAAAACGGGAGAAATCAAATCTTCTAATCCTCGAATACAGTCTGACTTGGACTCTTTAAATTTGAATGGTCAAAAAAACAAAGACGGAAAATTGGTTATCACCGATATCGACTTTATAATGGGAAGAAAATCCGCTTACGAAGATTACTGTAAAATGCTTGAATCAACTAAACCAATAACTAGGCAAAAATTAATTCAATTGATTCAAAATGAAGAAAACCAAAGCGTGTATAATAACTATGAAGGTGTCATCTTATTTTTCCTAAAAAAGAGATTGGAAAGATGTCGAAAATAACTGAAAAATAACTATTATTATAGTTTTTAGGTAATCAGTCAATTATTAGTGATGACGTTTCATATGTGGCGCTGATAAAAGTAAAGAATCTGTTTACCTGTGCTCTGGCAATTGGTGTGTAACCTATCTTATCAATGATAATAAACCAGGCAGTCTTTCAAAAAATACTCTTATGGAAATTTGGAATTCAGAGGCTGCGAAGGCTTGGCGAGAAAAGCATTTGAATAAAGAATTTAACGGCTATTGCTGCGATTGTCACGGTTGGTACAGGGTATTGTAAATTATTTTAACTTGGGTTAGAATAAGCCATATTCTATATTTGTTGGAGGAAACAATGAAGAAAGTATTAGGTATTCTTCTTGGCTTGTGTGTTGCTGCACCAGTTATGGCTGCAAGTGTGAGTGATATCAACAAAGATGCTTATATGCACCACATTAAAGAAATGGGCATGATGCGCAAGCATATTCTCGGTTTGATGAATAAAGAAAATAAGACCGCAGAAGATTTGGCTAAGTATGATGATTTAATGGCTAAGTTCGATGCTAAGCGCGTTGAATGGGATGAATATCTTAAAGCTGTTGCCGACGATGATGAAGAAGGCAGAGCAAAGGTAGAAAAGAAATTTGAAAATGGTCAAAGAAGACACCATCGCAAATTCAATAAATGCCATAAGCCAGGCGAAAAGTGCTGTGAAGGCAAAGAATGCTGCAAGAAGCATGAATTCAAGCATCACAAAAAACACCACAGACCTCACAGACACCACAGACGTCACAATCGTCAAAATCAACAGAATCAGTGCAATAAATAATTACTGATAAAAAAAGAGCTTCGAAAGAAGCTCTTTTTTTTGCTTTTAGCTGTTGGCTATTAGCCGAGAAGCAGCCGCCCTCATCCGTCACAGCTACGCTGTGCCACCTTCCCCCAGCAAAGCTGGAGGAAGGCCTCGCAGGGGCGGCTCCAACAATGCCAACAACGCCAACAATGCCAACAATGCCAACAATGCTATAACAATGCCAACGATACTAAGCAGCCGCCCTCATCCGTCACAGCTACGCTGTGCCACCTTCCCCCCCGCAAAGCTGGAGGAAGGCCTCGCAGGGGCGGCCCCAACAACGTCAACAATGCCAACGACGCTATAACAAAGCCAACGATACTAAGCAACCGCCCTCATCCGTCACAACTACGCTGTGCCACCTTCCCCCCGCAAAGCTGGAGGAAGGCCTCGCAGGGGCGGCCCCAACAACGCCAACGACGCTATAACAACGCCAACGATACTAAGCAACCGCCCTCATCCGTCACAGCTACGCTGTGCCACCTTCCCCCCGCAAAGCTGGAGGAAGGCCTCGCAGGGGCGGCCCCAACCACGCCAACAACGCCAACGACGCTATAACAATGCCAACCACGCCAACTATGCCAACAACGCCAACAGCTGTATTAAATCACACTTCTACATCCACTGCTAAAAAAGCATCCACAATTATTCATTCAGCATTAATCAGGGTAACTGCTTATTCTGATCTGGCCTTTGGTGATCTTTATTGATTCAACGTTTACGTTAAATGCAAACTTGCTGAAATCCAATATCGGGTTGATCTTTTTGACGATAGTGCCAATGAAGTTTCTTGGCATTGCAACGCGGTTGACTTTAAGTTTGCTGGCATGGAACCAGATTTCCTTATCGTCTTTAATTGAGAAGTTGCCCTTGCCCCAGAACTCGATTTTAACAATACTATATCTGGTTGCACCGGATAGTTCTATATTGCCTTCATTCAATTTTATTTTAGGATTTTCAAGCTTGTTTTTCTTGGCTTTAATGGCCAGAAGCTTGTTTAAATCTTCTTCTTTAACAACAACATCCAAATTGATGGTGCATTTTTTTACTACCCTGATTTTTTCGTTTTCAATCAGTTTCTTTGTGTTCAAAGCTACATCAAGAAATTCGATTACTGCCTTGTCTACAACAATATCCTGAGTGGTGCTTCTTGCAGCAGTGACCTTTATCTTTTTGAATCTGCCCAGGGCAGTTTCTTGAGGAGAAATATGTTCTATTTCAATATTGATAGATTCTGGATTTTCTATTTCTTTCAGCATTGCTGCTTTTAATTTGCTTTCCAGAATTGCGGGATTGGAAGCAATCATGGCTGTAATGGCCGGGTCTTCTACGTAGTCGGTTTCTATTGGTGTTCCAGCCCAGAGATTAGAAGCAGAAATTACTGTCAAAACTGCAAAAAGAAGCAGGATTTTAATTCTTTTCATTTAGCAGTCTTCCTTTCCAGATTTTTGATTACTTTAATCCCGAATCGTCATTCGAGTTAATATTATTAACTATTAATACCATTTTCTAGCGTTTTTTTCTATTTTTAGAAGCATTTGCAAGTTTCAATTACTGAACAATTTTTCTTCAGGTGCCTTGAAGCTTCTGAAATTTTCCATCCAGACCTGCCAGAGCGTTAAGCCGTTGTATGGCTCGATTTCACAGCTCTTTAACAGTTTTTTTACAACAAATTCATTAGCAGTTGTTTCTGTTGTTGCAACAGAATATCTATGCTGTTTATTCACAGAATGCTTGTTAATCTGGAAGTCCCAGTAATTAACGCCAAGAACCGAGAACTGGCAGCCGGAGAATCCAAGCTGCTTTATGTTACTGCTTTGAAGCAGGTCCAGGAACATATTTTTCAGCTGGGTTTCGGTAGCCTTGAATTTTACAATTCTGTCATTGGGGAAGCGTGTAATGCTGTTACCTACAGTAATTACGCTTTCGGTGAAGCTTGTCTGTTCTGGAAGTTTAAGAAAAGCCAGTTCGGCTGTTGTTGCATATCTGAGCATTTCAGCATGAGCCTGCAGACTGATTCTGTTGGCAGATGTTGTTGCACGGTTAGTGGCCGGAACAACCTTAAGTGGCTTGTGAAATTCTTCCCTGACCTGCTGCCAAATTTCTTCAACGTCATTTTCTGTGTCATGCTCGTATCTGGCTAATGGTATCATTCTAAGGGTTGTTCTCGGATAACCTACGTTTTTGGGAATAATGTTTAAAATAGGCAATGACAGATGACCCGGCTGAACAGAAAACCTGAATACATTATCGTTTTCACCTTCTGCTCTGACATAGGAGAAAATAGGCAATTCATCGTTAATCGGAACATTTACGATAAAATGGATTCCGTCAAGGGTCTTAAATTCTTCTGTAAGCTCATCAATAGTGAATTTGTCACCATAAACAACTGAAATTGTGTAATCCTTTTTGCCGGGTTTGATGTTGGCTTTGCGCAAGGCTCTGCAAGGATTGTCTATTCTTAATTCAGACCACCTGCTTAAAGGCAGCTTGGCACCATATTCCGGTGATATGAAATTGAAGAAATAAAAATCAGAACCGTTGAGGTTAGTAACTGAATATCTTTTGAAAATAGGGGAATAATCAGGGGCTTCAACATTGGTGAATACGCGCTGCTTGATATCGGCTGACAGGTATGAGCTGTTGAAAACCTCTAAGTCATTGGGGCTAACGCCAGAGGCTACAGGGTTGCATTTAGCAATCAGGTCACGTTCGGCCTTTCCCTTATTCAGGAAGCTGAAGGCTTTGAAAGCGTTGGAATCATTGCCGAGACCGAAAATAATGGCATCCTTATCTGGCTCGTGGCAGAATTTTTCGATAACAGTTGGAAGCTTAAAGGCGTCAGAACCCTTGTGCTCATTGTCACCAGTGAAGGTTATAAGGTTTCCGTTGAGGTTACCAGGAAAAAGGACTTGAATAGGGCGAAAAACCTCAGCAAATGAAGAGGTTGCTCCCAATATGAGTAAACTGAGGGCAAGCAGTGCTGAATTCGTTTTTTTTGATAAGAATTTAGCCATTGATTTTCTTAACAATGAAGAAGCCCAATACTGCAAAGATTATGTTCTGCATCCAAGCTGCCAGCAGTGGTGGCAAGTAGCTGGATTTTCCAAGTGCAGAGAAGAAGCTCATTAGAACGTAGTAGAAAAAGATAATGCCAATAGAAACGCCGAAGCCTACAAATGCGCCGCTGCGGCTGTTCTGAAGACCGAAGCTGGCACCTATTATTGCGAAGAAGATGCTGGCAAAAGGAAGAGAGGTCTTCATAGCAAGGCCTACGCGCATTTCTGTGGTATCCATGAACTGGCTTCTTTCGTAAGCTTCAATTCTGGATTTAAGCTCTTTGTAGCTCATTTCGTTTACGCGTTTTGTTTCACGCGCAAAGTCTCTAGGAGTTTCTTTGATGTCTAAGGTTACTTCCGGAATGCTGATAGGATCAGCAATGTCGTCCTTTTTACTATAATTCTGTTCAATAACTTCTTTAAGAACCCAGTGGCCGTCTTTGTATTCTGCTGTTGCACCTGATAATCTCTTGGTAAGAACGCCTTCGTCGCTATAATATTCGAAAAGCACTTTTTCCATTCTGCCTTGTTTTTCGTAAACTTTTCTTGCGTATACGAAAGCTCCGTCTGAGGTTCTGAGAATGGAATTTTCTGTAACATCGGGCTCAACCAGTTTGTGGATTTCCTGGCGCTTGATTCTTTTTGCTTCATGATTGCTGCCTGGAACTATTGTTTCGTTAAAAATAAAGCTGACAATAGTTACCAATATTGCAAAAGCCATAACAGGAACCAATATGCGGTAGAAGTTTATACCACCGGCTCTCATTGCTGTTGTTTCCGAGCCTCTGGACATCTGGCCGAATACAAGCAGGTTGGCTAAGAGCACTGACATTGGGAACGTGAAAATCATGTCCTGCGGGAGGCGGTTCAAAAACCACCTTATCATTACAGAAAAAGCTGTATTTTCGTTTACAACGTACTGCAATGCGTTAATCATCGGGTCAATAGCAATAATTGTTACAAACAGGAAGAACCCGAAGAAGAACGGTCCAATCAATGATTTAAATATATATTTATCTAGAACTTTTATCATTTTATTTCTTTTCGTTTAATGGTATCATACAATATTGTAACAAAATTCGACACTAGAATACTAAAAATTAACGATAAAATTATTGGAGAATCACAATGAAGGTTATTTTGCCTGTTGCAGGTAAGGGCACCAGACTTCGCCCGCATACATTCACAAAGCCGAAGTCACTCGTAAGAGTTGCTGGTAAGACTGTTTTGCAGCATGTTATTGATGGCCTGGCCAAGGTTAATGTTGAAGAATACATTATTATTACAGATAAAAACGGTCATATCATCAAACAGTTTGTTGATGAACACTATCCTGACCTGAAGTGCACTTATGTAACACAGACAGAATTGCTCGGCCCGGCTCATGCTGTTTCACTGGCTTCTCCAAGAATCGTCGAAGGTGACGATGTTCTCGTTGTTTTTAATGATACGCTTTTCGTAACTGATTTAACCCGCATAGGTCACCTCTGTGAAGATCTGGACGGCCTTATTTATTCTAAGGAAGTTGAAGATTACAAGCGCTTTGGCGTTAACGTCATGAAGGACGGCGTAATTATTGATATGGTTGAAAAGCCTGACCAGCCAATAAGCAAGCTTGCTCAGGTCGGCTTGTATTATATGAAGAATGGTCGCCAGTTCATGGATTACATCAATATGGCAATTAAGAATGACCTTCGCACAAAAGGTGAATTCTATCTGCCGGACGTATTCAAGCTGATGATTAAAGACGGTCTCAAGCTTGGCGCTCCAGAAATCGAAGAATGGCTCGACTGTGGTAAGCCGGAAACCTTGCTCAGCACTAACAGATTCCTTCTTGAACGCGCTCAGGGGAATCACATTTTCATCGAAGGCTGCGTAATCATCCCTCCTGTTTCTATCCACCCGACCGCTGAAGTTAAGCACAGCGTCATAGGGCCATACGTTTCCATCGCAGAAAACTGCAAGGTAAACGAATCAATTATCAGAAACTCTGTAATTAACCCAAATTCTATTCTTCACAACGTTATGCTGGAAGAATCACTGATTGGCGATGCTGTTGAACTCGCAGGCCAGTCACAACGAATGAATATCGGTGACAATTCTGTAATAGACCTTAGTGGTCGCAACTGACGATTATTACCGAATGCTTTGAGGTTTAATCTTGAAGGCTGGTTTAAAACTTTGGTCAACGAACACAAATGTTTATCCTGACGAGGCTTTACGACTTTTCAAATTAGGTGCCTATTCTTTTTTGGAGTTGTATGTTGTACCTGATACAATAAATTGCCTTGATATCTGGAAAAGTCTTGATATACCTTTTACCATTCATTGCCCGCACAGTCAGAATGGTTTTAATCTCGCAGACCCGGATCTCGAGGAACACAATAAAGAGGTTTTTAAAGAAGTCAGGCAGTATGCAGATACTTTAAATGCTGACTATATTGTGATTCACAGTGGTGTTCGTGATCGTTCCAATAATCAGGACATGGCCAGAGAAACAGCACGGCAACTGAAGAATCTGAACGATTCAAGAGCAGTTATAGAAAACAAGCCTTACTTGCCAATCTCTCACCCATATTTTGCGAATAAACTCTGTGTTGGTTATAATAAAAAAGAATTGTCAGAAATAATTTCGGTTGCAGAATGTGGCTTCTGTCTTGATATTGTCCATGCTGTATGTGCTGCGAATTATTTCAAGATAGATTATTTCGAATATATCAAGGATTTAATGACCTTGAATCCCACTATGTTCCACATGAGTGGCGCTGATAATCCTACAACCGTAAATGATTCGCATTTACATCTGAAGGAAGACAGGATTGGCTTGAAAAAGATTGCGACCATGCTTCCTGATGACGCTAAGGTTACTATTGAAACAGTACATGATAGCAAAACTTCGTTAAATGATTTTATTGAAGATGTTGAATTCTTTAATAAATTGAAGCTATAACAGAAAGGCAGACAAAATGAGCTTTATTCCCTACGGACACCATAATATTACGGAAGAAGATATTAAGGCGGTAGAAAAAGTCTTAAGATCTTATTATATTACTCAGGGACCGACTGTTGAAGTTTTTGAAAAGTCTGTTTGCGAAAAGGTTGGCTCTAAATACGGTGTCTGCTGCACCAACGGCACCTCTGCTCTTCATCTGGCCATGTTTGCTGCTGGTGTGGGAAAGGGTGACCGAATCATTGCACCCGCTATAACCTTTGCAGCCAGCGCAAATTGTGCCCGTTTCCTAGGGGCTGATGTTCTTTTTGCTGATATCGATGACACTCTAACAATGTCTGTTGAAAGCTGTCGTGCTCTTCTTGAAAAATCAAAGTCTGAAGGTAAGCCTGTAAAAGCAGTTGTTACTGTTGATATGTCCGGCTATGTCTGTGATATGGAAGCCTTTGCAAAGCTTAAAAAGGAATTCGGCTTCGTTTGGGTTGAAGATTCATGTCACGCTATTGGTGCTTCCTGGAAGGCTTCTGACGGCAAGGTTTACAGAGTAGGGGAATACGAAGAAGCTGATATGACTGTTTTCAGTTTCCACCCAGTAAAGCATATTACAACAGGCGAAGGCGGCATGATTGTCACTCATTCAAAAAAGTTTGAAAAATCTCTGAGATTATATCGCAGCCACGGAATCACCAAGGAAGCCGATATGCTCACATGCCCTGAAGAAGCCTATGATGCTAAGGGAAACCTTAACCCCTGGTATTATGAAATGCTTGATTTGGGCTTCAACTATAGAATGACCGAAATGCAGGCAGCTCTTGGCGTCAGCCAGCTAACACGCCTTGAAAGCGGTATTGAAAGACGCAGAGAAATTGCAGAATACTATCACAGAGAAATGAAGGATTGCCCATATATCAGCTTCCCCAAAATAGATAACGACAAAGTCGGTCATGCATATCATCTGGCCATTGCCCTTATTGATTTTGAAAAGCTTGGAAAAAGCCGCGCAGAAGTTATGGGTGAGCTTGTTAAGCTGGATGTTGGCACTCAGGTTCATTATATTCCTGTTCCTATGCTGCCATATTACCGTGATAAACTGCATGGCGAAGATTTTTCAAAATCTGTGGCTTATTACAGAAAATGCTTGTCATTGCCTTGTTATCCGACACTTAGCGATGATGAATTAAAGACTGTTTGCAATGCATTAAAGAAGGTCTTAACCAAATAATAATGGAAAATGATCTTAGTCTTCGACGCTGGGGTCAGGCCGATTGCAGAATGATTTACGATTGGCGCATGAATCCCTCGGTTCGTGAAAAAAGCTTCAATAAAAACGAATTTCCATATTCTGAGCATGAACAGTGGTTCAGGCGTTTTCTATACAACCCATATTCTTTTGGTTACATTCTTGAAAAGCGCGGGAAGCCTGTTGCACAGATTCGTTTCGATAAAACAATGAACGAAGGCTATTATAATATTTCCATCTCAGCCGCTCCTGAGGCTATGGGAAAAGGCTACGGCAGTGCTATTCTAGAGATGGGTTGCAACCAGAAGGAGCTGCTGCAATATGCGAAATACTTTGTGGCAGAGGTTTTCGAAGACAATATTCCCTCTAAAAAAATATTTGAGAAGAACGGCTTTAAGTTAACTGCCAGGACCACCGTTGATGGCCACACCGTTCTTCTCTTTAAGCGCGATGCTATATTAGCGCAGAATTAATCGGAAGTGCCGAATTCTTCATCAAGCTGCTTAAGAGCGTTGATAAGCATATTGAGTGCTAACTGGCATACACCGCCAACTTCAATGAACCATTTCTTCATCAGTTTTACGCGTTGCAGATGACAGCGCTTTTCGTCTTCACAAAGTGATGGAAGCTGGTTCAGATCCATTTCAAATCTTACTATAACCATCTGGACAATGTGCATCAGGTAAAGGTTGAAATATCTGCTGCCAGTGATGATTTTAGCCTTTGCTTTCATCAGTTTTTTGACGAATTCAAGAATTTCATCGTCTGGAAAGCGTTCAAGGAAATCTGGAATTTCTTTGAAGCCGTCGCGTTCAAGTCGCTGCTCAAATACTGCAATATTCTTCTGCCCTTCAATACATTGATCTACTACTTCCTGGACTTCGTCCCTGGTGGTAGACATTATTTTTCTTAGCTTAGCCCACTGTTTCAGAATTTCTTCTTCTTTGGGGTATCTGCTATTTTTTTCAAATACTCCGAGAGCGTCTACGGCCTTAGTGCAGTATTTTTCGATGCTTTCCTTCAAGGTAGCTATTGTAGTGCCTTCAATATAGGCGCCGCCTTCTGTGGCGTTGATGCAGGTGCCCTTGTAGGTCAGCATATCCGTTTCAAAGGCTTTCCTGAACATGTCATAAATATTGTTTGTATAAACAAATTCGGAATAATTGCCTTTTACTTTGTAAAGATTTTCCTGTTTCAAATGCAGATTGGTTACAGCAGGAGCACCATCGGCATGAGTTTTTTCTGCACTTGCGAAGGAGCAGTCCTGACCAACAAGAATAATCGGGTCGCAGCCCATTGCTTCGAGAATCTTGAAACCAAGATTAGAGCAGGAAGGACCGGTAGTCATGGTTCCCTTAGGAACCTGAATCCATTCAAAGTTTGCGAAGTTGCGGTAGCTGATTATCTTAGGACCGTTCCATGCATCGTAGGAATGCTTCAGGATAACAGGGCAGGCCGCTAACCAGATTTTACTCTTATATTCTTCCGGCAGCTCTTTGAACATTGTTGCAACGTGCTCGATTCTTTCAACGCTGACTGCTGCATGGGGAACAATATTGTGCTTGTTCAGGGTTCTTAGTGCAGAGTCGGCAGCTATCATAACGCACTTGCCTTCTGCAAGCTTAAGGTCTTCTATGTTCTTGTCCAATGAAGGGCCTGTTGAAACAAGAATACCAGGAACCTTATTGAATCTGCCGAACATGTCCTGTATGCCAGGACTTCTCAGAATAGTGCTCATGTTGTCCATTATGCTTTGGAGGCCAATCATGGAATCCTGAGGGCAGTTACCGTAATTGAAGATGATATTGAAGGCCGCATCTTTAAAGCACTTGAGTATGTGCTGGTGATAATCACCGTAAACCTTTGTTAATACAGGATTATCAAATGCCTGAAATGTTTTAAGGAAGAGCTGCAGTGTAATGCCGACTTTTTTAATCAGTTCGTTAAGAACAACGAAGGTTTCTGAGGGTCTGATTCCAACAACCCATATACATTTTGGGTTGTCAAGAAGGTCGGTTATATCAACATTTTCTAATGCCGTTTTGAAGGCTTTAATATCTTTTTCTACGACTAATGTGTAAAGATTCTGGTTCCCGTAGGTTTTTAGAGCTGAACGCAAATTGTAGCCAAGACCAAAGCCAAGTATCATCAGG
Source organism: Candidatus Avigastranaerophilus sp. (assembly GCA_045599645.1). Lineage (GTDB taxonomy): Bacteria > Muiribacteriota > Ozemobacteria > Ozemobacterales > Ozemobacteraceae > RUG334. Next base: position 9,520 of record JAZRWI010000094.1, on the reverse strand, counting down.
ATTTTTGGATTCACAAGCTTTGCATTGACTAACTGCTGGTCTGATTCTTTGATTGGGTCATATTTGCTGTGAACCTGGTAGATTTTGCCGTCTTTCTTTATGGCAAGTGTCTTAGCACCGCTTTTTGCATCAGAAACAATATATTCACAGTCGCTTTCCGGGCAACTGTTTATTGCTTCAAAGAGGTTCGGCATCCTCTTTTTCAAGACCTTCATATTTTTTTCAAAGACATTAGACATGCTTAGCTCTCCTCGAAATATAATAATCTACCTCTACTAATCGACCTTCTGTATGTGGTTTCTTAATCTTTTCTCGTTGCGCAGCAACATATCCGCTCCCGCAGGGCCTTCCTCCTAAGCAAAGCGTGGGGGAAGGTGGCACGCGAAGCGTGACGGATGAGGGGGACTTCAGATCTTCCAAGGTATTGCTTATTTTATCAATTTGTAAGATAATTACGAAGTATTCCTACTTACTCAAGAGGTTTAAGAAATGATTGAACTTAATGGTAGCAACCTGACTATTGAAAAGGTTTTTAAAATCGCTGCAGAAGGCGAAAAAATAACTGTTTCAGAAGAAGCAATGAAGCGCGTAAAAGCTTCCAGAGATATCGTAGAAGAAATTATCGACGAAAACCGTGTAGTTTACGGTATCACAACAGGCTTTGGTCATTTGTGCAACACCCGCATTGACCGCAAGGACCTTGAAAGACTTCAGACAAACCTTATCAGAAGCCATGCTACAGGCGTTGGAGAACCATATCCCAAGGACGCTGTACGCGCAGCCATTACAGTTCGTATCAACTCTCTGCTCCACGGTGTCAGCGGTGTAAGACCAGAAATGCTCAAGGCACTTGTTGCCCTTCTTAACAGCGGTGTAACCCCATATGTTCCGCAGCAGGGTTCTGTTGGCTGCTCAGGCGACCTGGCTCCTCTTTCCCATATTATGCTTGTTCTTATGGGTGAAGGCGAAGTGCTTGCGGAAGACGGTCATACCAGACTTCCAGCTTACCCTGAAATGCAGAAGGCCGGTCTGGCACCAATCAAACTGGCCGCTAAGGAAGGCCTTGCCCTCATTAATGGCACCGCAGTCATGGCTGGTGTAACTTCCCTTGCTCTTTATCGTGCAATGCACATTTCTAAGTCGGCAGATATTATAGCTACCATGACTCTTGAAATGTCCAAGGGTTCAACCAAGCCCTTCGACCCGGAATTCATAGCTTTGAGACCATATCCTGGAATGGCCCAGGTTGCACAGAATGTTCTTAACTGCATTGAAGATTCTGAAATCAGGGAAAGCCATAAGGGCTGCACAAAGGTTCAGGATGCCTACAGCCTTCGCTGTATCCCGCAGGTTCACGGCGCTACCAGAGAAAACCTCAATCACCTCGTAGATCAGCTTACTATCGAAATCAACTCAGTAACCGATAACCCAATCATTCTCAGCAAAGACAAGGTTATCTCCGGTGGTCACTTTCATGGTCAGCCAATCGCTTATATTGCTGACTTCCTGGGTATTGTAATGGCTGAACTGGCTGATATCAGTGAAAGACGTATTGATAGACTTCTGAACCCTCTTATCAACGAAATGAAGCCGTTCTTGACTGTTGATCCTGGTGTAAACTCCGGTTTGATGATTGTTCAATACACTGCAGCAGCTCTTGTCAGTGAAAACAAGGTTCTTGCCCACCCGGCATCAGTAGACTCTATTCCAACCTCTGCTTATCAGGAAGACCATGTAAGCATGGGCAGCATCGCTTCCCGCAAGGCAGGCAAGATTATCGAACATACCGCTCAGGTTCTTGCTATCGAATGGCTCAGCGCATGTCAGGCCTATGAATTTCTCAGACCTCTTAAGATGGGGAAGGGCACTAACGCAGCTTACGAACTGCTTCGTCAGCATGTTCCGGCACTCAAGGACGACCGCATTCTTGCACCAGATATGCGTATAGCCAAAGACCTGCTTTGGAACGACAAACTCTTCTCGCATGTCGGTCAGACGGTAAAGTTGGTATAAGGAATGAGGCCTTACGGCCTCGTGAAAGACTGCCGCTTTGCGGCAGTCGTGAAGACTGGCCTTCGGCCAGAGTGAAAACTCGCTAATGCTCGAGTGAAAACCTGACGCTTTGCGTCAGGAGTGAAACACGCCTTTCGGCGCGTTGATTTTTGCCGACGGCTTTCGTTAGTTTACTGTTTTCTTGGCTTAACGCCCCTGCGAGGCCTTCTTCCTTTAGAGGCTGTCTCAAAACTAGAAATTTATAAAAATTCCTATGCACAGTAGATTCCTAAAAACCTCCCTTTTTAAGGGAGGGTAGGGAGGGTTTTGATTTTAGAAGAAACTTGTTTTGAATGCATAAAATCGAGTATTCAGACAGCCTTCCTTTAGGGAGAAGGTGGATTCTGCGAAGCAGAAGACGAATGTGGGTGCCCTTCTCGGCTGTTAGCTGGCAGCCGATGGCTGTTAGCGGCTGTTTTCTCGGCTAAGAGCTAATAGCCAATAGCTAAAAGCTCTTCCTTCCGGCGCGTGAAGGTTGGCTGACTGCCATCATGAAACTTTTGCCAGGCCTAGGTTGTTGCTTAATTTGCTGTTTGCAGATATAATTTAGATATCTTAGGAGACTAGCTATGTGTAAAGTGGTTACAATAGATATTGATGGCAAAAGTATTGCTGTTGCTGATATTAAGCAGGACTATATAAAAAATATAGTCAATTTGGCTAGTCGTTGTGAAAAAATTAAGCGTATTGTTTTATTTGGTTCAGCCATAGAAGACCGATGTATAAAGAATTCTGATATTGATTTGGCTATATTTGGTGATGAGCCTGAAAATAAAATTCTTCTTTCCAAGTCTTATAAAGACTTTGTAAAAGGTGTTTTTGCATACGATTTTTCTCAGAATTATGACATATTATATTTTAAAAATAATTCACAGAATAAAATACCAATAATGGCAAATATTAACAGAGGAACTGTGCTTTATGAAAAAGCCTGATACTCATAATGAAATAAGCTTGGGTATTATAAAAGCTGATATTATCGCTGCAAAACAAGCCATTGATTATTTTGTTAGTCATGGCAATAAAGATATTAAAAATGTTGCTGCTTACCATCTTCAACAGGCTGTAGAAAAAATAATTAAATATCAGATTTATGAATCAAATTCGAATATAAGTAATTCAAAAATGTTTACGCACAATATTGAAGCTTTGATTGCATATTCTGAAAGCTTAGGCATAAATATTAAAATTCCTGAACTTATTAAAGATAATTCATTGGTTATTACAAAATGGGAAACTGGAAGCAGGTATGGTTTAGGCTTGTCTATTCGAATAGATAGACTTGAAAAAATTAATAATGCTATTTCACGCTGGTTTGATGCTTTAAAAGCATGAAAAGTATTCTTGGACAATAAATAATCGAGGTATTGTTAATGGCAAAGGTTTCTGCTGATTTTATTCTTCATAATCTTGATACGGCCGTTGTTTATCCGAATCCCTATCGTGGGAAGGGCACTAAGGTTGGTTGGGAAACCAAGGAACTGAAGCATGTTTCCATCGCTTCAAAGGAAGGCAGAATTGTCTGGATTGGCGAGGCTTCGGCTTTGAACGAAAACGTTAATATTGAAGCAGATACTCGTTTCTACAATGGCGAAGGCTTGCTTGCTACACCTGGCTTTGTAGATTCACACACTCATCTTCTTTATGCCGGCAACCGCGCTGACGAGTTTGAAATGCGCGTTCAGGGCAAGACCTATCTGGAAATAATGGCGGCCAACGGTGGTATTCTCTGCACTACAAACGCTGTCAGAACACTTTCTGAAGGCGAACTTTTTGCAGAAACAGCAGACCGTCTTGAACAGGCCATGGAAACAGGTGTAAGCACCATCGAAATAAAAACCGGTTACGGTCTTGATCTTGAAAACGAACTGAAGATGCTCAAAGTCATTGAAATGCTCAAGGAAGAATACCCGGTTCGCATTGTAACCACATTCATGGGTGCTCATGCTATTCCTGCTGACAGAGTAAATGATTCTGATGCTTTTGTAGACGAAATCTGCGAAAAGTGGTTACCTGCTGTAGCTGAAACAGGCTGTGCAAAATTCAATGACGTTTTTACTGAAAAGAAAGCTTTTTCCGTTGAACAATCACGCAAAATTCTGTTAGCTGGTCTCAAATACGGTATGAAACCGAAGATTCACGCAGACGAAATCAATATTCTCGGTGGCGTTGACCTTGCCGCTGAAGTTGGTGCTGTAAGCGCAGACCATCTGCTCATGACAGGTGAAGAAGGCATTAAAAAGCTGGTTGGCAGTGGCGTTGTTCCTACTGTTTTACCTGGCACCTCTACCTTTTTGATGGAAAGCCATCATGCACCGGCTAGAAAAATGATTGAAGCCGGTCTGCCCGTGGCTATCGCTTCAGACCATAACCCTGGAAGCTGCCAGTTTCTTGGGGCAAACCTAATTCAGTCCATGGCCATGCTTCAGCTGCGCATGAGTGCTTCAGAAGCTCTCATTGCCGGAACTCTCCACGCTGCTCATGCCCTTGATATGGGAAATGAAGTCGGCGCTCTCGAAGTTGGCCGTTATATGGATGTCGCTCTCTTTGATCTGGAATCCTTCAGGCAGATTGGTTATCACGTCGGTCAGAATTATCTCTACGATTTAATAATCGGTGGTAACCCCGTTTATACAGATTAAGCAGACATGAGGCTATACCTAGTTCCCTTTAAGCAGGAAGCCAAGCTCCTGACAGCAATTCTGCCCAATTGTCATTCTGTCAAGATTTCCTCCAATGACCAACCGGCTAAGTCTGCTCAACCTGCTCCAAGCACCAGCAAATCCAATCAACCGTCCCTAATCCCTAATCCCCAATCCCCAACCTCTCTAAATATATGGGAATACAACGGTGGCCTTGTCATCAGCTGGAATCAGGCTGGTAGTGCTGGCGTTGAGGAAGTAGTTGCTAATATATCAGATTTCAGCCCTTATTCCGAAGTTATTATGTTCGGCTCCGCTGGCTCTCTGGCTCATGATTTGTCAATGGGGCAGCTTTTCTGCTGCACAAACGTAAAAGATACCTTTGGCGGCCACTGGCAGCTTCCACAGCTTAAGGGCTTGCCTGAATGCGGCATATTAAGCACAGAAGCCCTTGTCTTTGATAATGAAAAGCGCAATGAGCTCTGGCAAAAGCATCATTGTGAGCTTGTAGACATGGAAACAGCCGCCTTTGCAAGATTGGCTTCCTCTGGAGCCTTTGGTTCAGCTGCCTTCGGTGCTATCCGTTTTGTAAGCGATACCTACGAAATTTTACCTGCACTTGATCCTCTGACTAACGCCTTCACTGGCAAATTCCCTCCCGAAGTCCGCAATCAGATAACTCACCACCGTCGCCTCTTCACCCAAAGATGACCTTATAGCAACGGATAACAGGATTATAGCGGATAAACAGCCTAACAGCCAGGATTTTTGGCCTCGGCATTAGTTAGTTTGTGCCTTACCTTAACCAACTTTCTGCTATGCGATTGTAAGCAGGTAAATCCCCCTTACCTCCTTTAAAGAGGCTGTCACAAAACTAGAAATTTGTAAAAATCCCGATGTGATATGTCCGCCCACGGCAGTGCCTTCCTCCGTGTGGGGGCTGCCGCCAAGGATGGCGGCGTGCAAGCGGTAACCAGGATGGTGAAACCGTCGCTAAGGTGGCACGCGTAGCGTGACGGATGAGGGAGCAGCACCAAACTCACTTCCTGCCCTGCCGAGTTTGCTTTGATATGTCCGCCCACTGCAGTGCCTTCCTCCATGTGGGGGAAGGTGGCACGCGTATGCGTGACGGATGAGGGAGTAGCACCAAGCTTGTAACTTTCATCAACCAACAATTTGTACATTGTGCATTAAATAAAGGTTTTCATTATCCAGGATATTTCGTCTTCGCCTGGTTCTGGGTAGCCTTGGAATGGTGTAACTGTTTCAGCGTCAACCAGTGCTATTCTGAAACCGATATCAGGAAATTCTGTGAGTGGAGATGAACTGAATCTAGCCCCAGAACGACAGTCTGCAGGAGGCATTCTGCACGAACCGCCTCTCAGAACTTTTGTGGGGTATGGGCTAAGATTTACCGGGTCTGTATCACTGAGCAAGCTGTAGTCGCAGCACCAGTCCAGACACCATTCGTGAACGTTTCCGTGCATATCATATATTCCCCAGGAATTAGGCTTTTTTAATCCTACCTGACTTGGAGTTTCCAAGTCTTCACCGTCAATAAGTTGTTGTTCTGCGTTATAGCGATTCCAGGCGACTTCATCGGTATTGGGGCACCTATTGTAGTAGTATGATGTGAGGTTTTTATTATTGTTTAAAGCTGTTTGGGTTCCTGCGCGGCATGCATATTCCCATTGGGCTTCTGTAGGAAGCTCAAACGCATAGTTTGCTGGTCTTATGTCAGAGGTTAATTGATTGAGTTTATGGCAGAATTCTTTTGCTTTACACCAGCTAACAAATTCTACAGGGTTATTGGGTCTTTTTTTGGCAGAGGGATTATTTCCCATAATTGCTTCATATTGTTTTTGGGTTATTGTGTATTTTCCTATATAAAATTCCTGGGTCAGTGTGACATGATGCTGGGTTTCGCCAGGACCTATTCTTAGCATTGGGTTTATGGGTTTTAGTTCTTCCTGAGAGCTTCCCATATAGAAGCTTCCTGCCGGGCAGGTGACCAGTTCAATGTTGAATCTGTTTTTAAGAGCTTCTAGGAATTCTTTTATTTCAGGAACAGTTGGTTCTTTTTCATTAGCACAGTTAATTCTTTCGCATTTTGCACCGCAATAAGTGCAGAACTTAATTTCTCTTAAAGGATTCAAATATTCTCTTCCACATCCAGTGCATTTATAGTCCATTCTTTTACTCCTAAAATCCAGAAATTCTTATAAAAACTTAATTCAATACAACAATCATAATATAATTTCAATTATAACACTCTTAGTATGTTATGCATAATTGAGGTCGATTTGTCGTAGTAATATGAATTGCAATTAAACCTTCTAATTACTGTATAGGTTGATATACTTCACAAATTTCATGCGCTAGGTTATAATGTAAAAAAGAGCTGAATATATGACAGATACAGCAATACTTAGTAGTTTTGATGAATATACTACCTTTTCTTATTGTATAGGTTGTGCGAGAATTAGAAGCCAAATAAGTAGTATTGACAATAACGGTTGATTCAAGGCGGAGATTATAAATGTTTCGATTATTTGAAAAGCTGGAAAAAGATGAAGTCTATGTGATTGCTGAAATGAGTGCCAATCATGGTGGTAGTCTTGAAAATGCCCTTGAGATCGTAAGAAAGGTAGCGGCAACAGGGGCAGACTGCCTCAAGATTCAAACTTATACGGCTGATTCCCTGACAATAGATTGCGATAATGACCTGTTTAAAATCAAAGGCGGTCTCTGGGACGGTTACAAGCTCTACGACCTGTATTCAAAAGCCTGCACTCCTTATGAATGGCAAAAAACAATAAAGGAAGAATGTGAAAAATGCGGGCTGGATTTTCTTTCCACGCCTTTTGACAACGCTGCTGTAGACTTCCTTGAATCGCTTGGTGTCGAAGCATACAAAATAGCAAGCTTTGAAATGGTAGATATCCCGCTTATAGAATATGCTGCTGCAAAGGGCAAGCCAATGATTATCTCATGCGGCATGGGCAGCCCGGAAGAAATCCAGGAAGCATTAGATGCCTGCAAAAGAATGAATAACGACAAGGTTGTTCTTCTCAAGTGCTGCAGCGAATATCCGGCTAATTGGGATGATATGCATCTAAAAAATATTCCTGATATGCAGGAACGCTTTAATACACCCGTTGGTCTTTCTGATCATAGTTTGGGAAGCGCAAGTGCTGTTGCTGGTGTGGTTCTTGGTGCCTGTGTGGTTGAAAAGCACGTAAAATTAGACGGTGTGAAGAGCGCTGATAGTGATTTTAGCATGACCATGGAAGAATTTTCCAGAATGGTATCTGATATCAGGAATATTAAGAAGGCTGTAAAAGGCCCTTCATATGAGCTGACAAAGGGTGAAAAGGCATCTACTGTATTCAGGAGGAGTATATTTGCCATTGATGACATTCGCGAAGGGGAGCCCTTCACAGATAAGAATATCGGTGTCATCAGGCCAGGCTATGGAATCAAGCCCAAGTTCTTCAAAGACCTTCTAAAAAGCACAGCAAAACGCAATATCAAGCGCGGTGACCCCATCGAAGATAGTGATCTTCTGTAAAAACTGATTAGCAACGGATAACAGGATTATAGCGGATAAAGCAGACCATTTTTTAGCTTCAGACTTAGATGGTCTGCTTTTTCTATAACCCCCAGCTATCGGCTGTCAGCTATCGGCCGAGAGGAATTTTCCATTATCCATTTTCAATTCTCAATTCAGGCATTGACACTAGGCCGGTCGTATCAGCAGCAAACCCAATCAAACCAACAAAAAACTCTCAATTCTCAATTTTCCATTCTCAATTCAGGCATTGATACCAAGTCGGTCGAAGCAGTAGCAAACCCAATCAATCAATCAATCAACCAACAATCAATTATGCATTATGCATTATGAATTATGCATTAGGTTATGGCAGCGACCCGGTCGAAGCAGTAGCAAACCCAATCAATCAACCAACAATCAATTATGCATTATGAATTATGAATTATGAATAATCCTCGTGTTGCCTGTCTATCTGAGGTTGTGTTAAAATGAAACTGAGGTGGCAGCAATGGGCATGTATTTTAATCCTTCAAACGATTGTTTCAAAGAGGCTTTAAGGTCCCAGATTTATGTAGATAAGACTGGGATGATTGAATTTGTTAATTCTATTTTGGATACTAAACAGAAATTTATTGCTGTGAGCAGGGCCAGACGTTTTGGAAAGTCAATGGCTACTGAAGTGTTGATGGCTTATTACAGCAAGGGCTGCGATTCTAGAGAACTCTTTAAAGGATTGAAAGCAGAAACTCTGCCGTCTTTTGAGAGCGAACTAAACAAAAGCAATGTAATAATGATTGACTTTCAGCGGCATTTCAGTTCCGCAAAAGGCAAAAATGAAACTGAAAAAGTTCTGGAACGTATGCAGGAAAAGATAATAAAAGAAATCCATGAAAGCTATCCTGACATCGTTTCTGAAAATGAGAATTTTCTGCCGGATGTTCTTGAAAATGTAAACAAAGCAACTAACGAACAGTTTATAATTATCATTGATGAGTGGGACTGTCTGTTCCGAGAAGAAAAGCATAACAGAGAACTTCAGGATAAGTATATAAACTTCTTGAGAAGCATGTTCAAGGGTTATATGGCTGATAAAGTCATAAAGCTGGCTTATATAACAGGTATATTGCCAATCAAGAAATACGGCACCCAGTCTGCACTGAACAACTTCAAGGAATATACCATGATTTCGCCAGACCAGCTCACTGAATATGTCGGTTTCACAGAAGGTGAAGTAAAAGCTTTGTGCCAGCGTTTTGACATGGATTTTGAAGAA
>JAZRWI010000093.1:0-27259 GCA_045599645.1 Candidatus Avigastranaerophilus sp. | reverse complement strand
TCTGAAACTATTAACATCAGAGTTAAATCCCCCCTTCAGATCAGAGGTTGTCTAAAAACTCGATTTTATGCGTTCAAAACAAGTTTCTTCTAAAATCAAAACCCTCCCTACCCTCCCTTAAAAAGGGAGGTTTTTAGGAGTTTACTGTACATCGGGATTTTTACAAATTTCTAGTTTTGGGGACAGCCTTAGTGAAAGTGGTATTCTCTAGCAACCCCTTTGCAAAAGAATATACAGTTGCTTTCATTGTAACAGTAAGTGTTGTTTGCTATTGCACCCCCTTTGGGAAAGGGGGGTAGGGGGGATTTTTCACCAAGCCCTTATTATATCATCCTACAACAGATTAAGAGCCTTTCTTACTTCTTCCGCCACTTCTTCATCAGAATCATCACTGGCATCGTTCAAAATAGCCTTTACATCATCCGGAAACTGATCAAATGACAGCAAAGCTCTTACAGCAAGAAGCCTGATTTCTGGATTCCTGTCATAAAGAAGCTCTTCAACAGCACTTAAACCAGGTTTACCACACTTTGTAAAGAAGGTGAGCGCTTCTTCCTTTTCTGTGTAGTTACCTTCAAGAAATTTATCCATATTTTTGTCTATGGCTTCTGCTAAGGCTTCTTCTGTTTCTGGTTCGCTTTCCTGTTGATCTTCAGCGGCTGTTTCTGCTTCTGCTATAGCTATATCTTCATCAGTAAGCTTTTGCTGCTTTGCTTTTTTCTTTGCTGGCTTTGGCTTCGGCATATCTTCAGCCTTTAGAGGAATAGGTCTGTCGTTATTGTTAGCCAGCTTTGGTTTGCTTGGCTGTGTTGGAACTTCAGTTTCTGCTTCTGCTACCTGTTGTTCTTCTGTATCAGCTTGTGCAGAGATAGTATTTGCTGCTCCATTATTTGTTGTTTCAGGCTTTTCTGTAGCCGTTGAAGGGGCACTTTCAGTGGCTGCTTTTTCATCATTCAGCTTAACGGCTACTCTCTTGATGTATTCGCTGTCTTTATCTTCCTTTGGAAGCTTGTCGCCATATTCGGCTTTCAGACTGTTCATTGCATCTACAGCTGGTTGATAATATGGATCTAATTCTAAAGACTTTTTATAGGCCTTGTAAGCATTGGCTACCCTGTTGTTTTTCAGGTAAATATCGCCGAGAATCTTGCGTGGCATTGGATTACGCGGAGATGCTTCAGCAGCTTTAATTAATGCTTTATTTGCAAGACCCTGCTGGTCTGTAAGAGAATATACTTCTACGAGAATACAATAATAATTGCAGATAGTGTCTCCGTCTAGCTCTTTAGCCAGGTCTAGACCAGATGTAAGCATTTCTACGGAACGGTCATAAATGCGAAGATTTTTATATAATTCGCCTAATTCCAGATATGCATAGGGTTCTGTTGAATCCAGTTCTAGCACCTTCCAATAGGTGTTTATGGCGTCCTGCATCTTACCCTTGTCAACCTGCTTCCTGGCAGAATTCAGCAGGCTTACTACCTTGGCTGACTGCTTCGGTCCATCAGTGTTTATTTTTCTAGCCTTAGCTTTGGCTGCTTCTGCTGTCGGCACCTGGCTTAAAAGTGCGGCTACCACAGCAGCTATTATTGTATATTTTGCTTTGCTCATTGTTTCCTCGTGAGTGATTAAAAAAAAGGCGAACCGAAGTTCGCCTTTTTTTATCTAGCTAATTACTTCTTAGCCTTCTTAGCAGTGGCCTTCTTGGCACCCTTGGCTGCTTCTGCTGCTTTCTTTTCTTTGAGAGCTGCAAGAATCTTTTCTGGAGTGTAAGGAGGTCTTACAAGTCTGATACCGCAAGCATTGTAGATTGCGTTAGCGATAGAGGGAAGAGCGCCATTGATGTTGATTTCAGAAACGCTCTTTGCACCGTAAGGACCGGTTTCTTCATAGCTGTCAGCCAGGAAGCAGTCAAATTTCTTGATGTCTCTGGCAGACCAGATCTTGTAGTTACCGAAGGTTGGATTCTGCATTCTACCCTTGCTGTCGAACATGTATTCTTCAGTGAGAGCGAAGCAGATAGCGTTCATGGCACCACCCTGAACCTGACCAAGGGCGAGCTGTGGGTTGATTGCAGTACCGCAGTCACAACCGGCAACATACTGAAGAAGTTCGATATCGCCAGTTTCGGTGTCGATTTCTACTTCTGCGAAGTGTGCTGCAAATGGTGGCGGAGAAGCGTGAGAGATATGGCTGCCGATAGCGCCAATCTGGAACATCTTCTTAACATTTTCGCCACCGTAAAGAGCTGTGTTAGCAACTTCACTGAAGGTTACTTTCTTCTTGGTCTTCTTGCCATAGCATACGCTGTCTTTGATGCTGATGTCTTCAACCTTTTCGCCAAGGATGAGGGCTGCTACAGATACGATTTGGTCGCGAACCTTCTTGGCTGCGTTGATACAAGCACCACCGGTGAGATATGTAGTTGATGAAGCGTAAGCGCCTACGTCAAATGGAGTCATATCTGTGTCAGAGCTGTAAACGATAATGTCTTCGTGTTTGCAGCCGATGGTTTCAGCAGCAATCTGAGCCATAACGGTGTCAGAACCGGTACCAAGGTCAGTAGCGCCAAGATTCATATTGAAGGAGCCGTCTTCATTCATCTTGAGCATTACAGAACCCATGTCTACTTCAGGAATTGAAGAACCCTGCATTAAGCAGCACATGCCGACGCCGTGAACCTTAGTTGCGTTCTTGTCTTCCTTTGCGTAAGCTTTGTATTTCTTATCCCAGTCGATAATCTTCTTACCTTTTTCGATACATTCTGGTAAGCCAACTGAGGTAATAACCATTTCAACGCCTTCACGACCTTCGCCGAGGGCTTTGATGATTGGTGAAGATTCACCAGGTTTAATGTGGTTTTTCTGGCGGAATTTGATTGGATCCATGCCAATAGCTTCTGCCATTTCATCCATCATTGATTCAGTGCCGAAGCAGGCCTGAGTAGCACCGTAACCACGGTAAGCACCACCTACTGGGAGGTTAGTGTAAACAGTGTCACCGATGAATTCGATGTTGTTTGCACGATAAAGTGGAAGAACCTTTGAACCACAGTTGCTGAGAACTGTAAGAGCGTGAGAACCGTAAGCACCAGTGTTGCTGATGATGCGCATAGAAAGTGCAGTGATAGTACCGTCTTTCTTTGCACCCATCTTAATGTTAACAACCATTGGGTGTCTTGTTCTTGATTCCATGAATTCTTCTTCACGGGTCATAGAATAGAGACATGGTCTGCGGGTTCTGAGAGTTACAAAACCGCATACGTCTTCAAGGAGAACTTCCTGCTTAGTACCGAAAGCGCCACCAACACGTGGTTTGATAACGCGGATTTTCTTTATCGGAACCTGAAGGGTCTGAGCAGAAATACGGCGTGCATGCCATGGAACCTGAGTAGAGGTTCTGAATACAAGACGGTTATTTTCGTCGAGATAAGACATGCAGACGTGTGGTTCCATTGGGCAGTGATGAGCATAGTGTGGGAAGTATTTTCTTTCCAATACTACATCAGCGTCCTTGAAGCCCTTCTTCATATCTGCAACGCCATTCTTACCTTCACCACAAGAGGTTTCTACGTGAGAGCAGTGATTGTGCTTTGGATCGTAGAATATCGGGATTGGTGGGAATGCGTCTTTTTCATCGTGAATAACAGTCTTAGAGGTCATAGCTTCTTCTGGATCGAAGATTGCTGGAAGAACCTTGTATTCAACTTTGATTTTGCGGCAAGCGTCTTCTGCCTGTTCTGGGGTTTCTGCTGCAACGATTGCAACACGGTCACCAACATAGCGAACCTTCTTGTCGAGGGTTGGAGTATCGTATGGTGATGGTTCTGGGAAACCCTGACCAGCTGTTGTTCTCATAACGCGTGGCAAATCTTTGTATGTGTAGATTGCTACAACGCCAGGCATCTTAGATGCTTCAGTAGTATCAATCTTGGTGATTTCTGCATGAGCATGTGGGCTGCCGAGAACCTTAACATAAAGAAGATCCTTTGGCATGTCGATGTCAGCAACATACTTCTGAGTGCCTGTTACAAGACCCATTGCGTCGATCTTGGTCAGTGGATGACCAACCTGTTCCATCTTTGGAAGTCTTTCGAAGAATAATGGAGCATCTTCTACAACGTTCTTTTCTGGAGCAGCGTGAACGAAAAGGGTAGCAGCCTTCTTAGCGGCTTCTAATTCGGCCTTAGATGGCTTTACAGCCTTAACTGCCTTTACTTCCTTAACAGGTTTAACAGCCTTGGTAGCTTTAACTTCCTTAACAGCCTTAGCTGCTTTAACTTCTTTAACAGGTTTAACAGCCTTAGTAGCTTTTACTTCCTTAGCTGGCTTTACAGCCTTAGCGGCTTTTACTGCTTTTGGAGCTGCCTTTGGAGCAGCCTTAACAGTCTTGGTAGTTTTAGTAGCTTTTACTGCTTTTGCTGGAGCAGCTTTTTTTGCAGTTGTTTTCTTTGTTGTAGCCATTATTTCTTACCTCTTGTGCTCTTCTTTTCACCCTTCATCTGCTTGGCGGCGTCGAGAATTGCTTCGATACGTTTAATATAACCAGTGCAGCGGCAGAGGTTACCGTCGAGGGCTTCCTTAACATCGTCTTCAGTTGGATTTGGATTTCTGTCAAGAAGTGCCTTAGCAGAAATCAATGAACCTGGATTACAGAAACCACACTGGGCTGCGCCATGCTTTACATAGCAGCTCTGGAGCAGGTGTGGGTGGTCTGGGTTACCAAGACCTTCAACGGTCATGATATCAGCACCTTCTGCCATTGCAGCAAGAGTAAGACAAGAATTGCGTGGCTTGCCGTTGAACATAACAGTACAAGCGCCGCAGCTACCTTCTCTACAACCAATCTTAACGCCTCTATAGCCTTCTCTGCGAAGAACATCAGCAAGCATTTCGTTTGGAGCAATTTCAAAACAACATTTTTTACCGTTTACAGTAACATTCAATTCCATTTCAAAATCTCCTTACTTGCTGCTAGCAGCTTTGATTGATTCTTCAAGGCTTCTGCGAACAAATACCTGGAATACTTCTTTGCGGTATTCCTTGCTAGCTCTGAAGTCTTCACGATACTTGATTGAGCTTGCAGCTTTTTCTGCTACCTTAGCTACAAGTTCTTCTGAAGGCTTGTGACCTACAAGCATCTTTTCTGCTTCCATGCAGCGGAATGGAGATGATGTAACGGCGTTGCAAGCGATTCTGGCTGCGGTAATCATACCGTTTTTCAGAGTAATTCTAGTTGCAACAGTGATTGTAGAATAGTCATGATGAGTCTTAACCTGTTTTCTAAAATCACAACCAGTGTTCTTGTCGAAGCAAGGAATCTGAATTTCAGCAAAAATTTCGCCCTTTTTGAGGAACTTGGCTGGAATATCATTAATAACCTGAACTACAGGAACAGTGCGTTTGGGTTTACCAGAGCGGCATACTACTTCTGCATCTAATGCAAGATATGCAACTGGTAAATCTGACCACCAAAGCTGTGCTGCAAGGTTACCACCAATGGTGATAGTATTGCGGAGAGCTGTAGCAGCTACTGTGCCGGCAACGTTCTTTAAAAAGTTACCAGTAACACCTTTAAGGGTTTCAGACTTATAAACGTCCTGGACAGTTGTGGTAGCCCCGATTTTAACAGAGGAAGCATCCTGACTCAAATGATTGAGCTCTTTTATGTGTGTAATATCTACAAGAGCTTCAATTGTGTCATCTTTTTTTAGAGCTTCTGCTGTGCCGCCTGCGATAACTGCTGTCTTTGGTTTAGACAAGAGTTTGCAAGCTTCTTCAATTGTTGTTGGATGATAGAACTGGGTGAGCTTTTTAAGCATCTCGACTCCTTTTCCTTGTGAAACTTTTAAAAAAATGAACGTATTCTGTTCCATTATATATATCTATTGATAATTTTGCTACATTTTTTTTAGTAAATCTATTTATGTAAAAGCCTTTGGCGTGAAAAACTATCGCTTCGCGATAGTAGTGAAAAACAGACGCTTTGCGTCTGTAGTGAAAACTCGCTGACGCTCGCGTGAATACCTGACGCAAGGCGTCAGGAGTGAAAATGCGCCTTTCGGCGCGTTGATTTTAGCCATTGCTTTCGGAACTTTAGTGCCAAATCTATACAAAATCTGCTGCGGCGCGTTGATTTTAGCCATTGCTTTCGGAACTTTAGTGCCAAATCTATACAAAATCTGCTGCAGCGCGTTGATTTTAGCCAATAGCCACGGTTCTTCTCGGCCAACAGCTAAAAGCGTATAAAATCATACTTTTTCTTCAAACTGCTAAAAAGATCTGCTAACAATTGCTAAGCAGTAACTTGCGCTGGAAAATTGTAAACTCTCTAATACCGAGACTAAAAAAAAGGGCCTGCTTTATCCGCATAAATCCTGTTATCCGTTGCTGCCACGGCCTGCTTTCTCGGCCAATAGCCAAAAGCTTATAAAATCATACTTTTGCTTCAAACTGCTAAAATAGATCTGCTAACAATTGCTAAGCAGTGACTTGCGTAGGAAAATTGTAAACTCTCTAATACCGAGACTAAAAAATAGGCCTGCTTTATCCGCATAAATCCTGTTATCCGTTGCTGCCACGGCCTGCTTTCTCGGCCAAAAGCTAAAAGCGTATAAAATCATACTTTTTCTTCAAACTGCTAAAAAAGATCTGCTAACAATTGCTAAGCAGTGACTTGCGCTGGAAAATTGCAAACCCTCTAATACCGAGGCTAAAAAAAAGGCCTGCTTTATCCGCATAAATCCTGTTATCCGTTGCTAAAACGACTTTCGACTGTTTGGGCCAATGGCTGAAATATGTTATAATTATTTTGAGGTAGAAAAATGAAGAAAATTATAGCCGCTTTATTGTTTGTGATTGTGAGCTTTAGCTCTTGCTACGCTGGTAGCAAGAATTTTTTGAGCCAGCTTTTCAAGGTTTATAAGCATTATGAAACAGCTAATTCTGTTCTCTGGCTGACAGGCGATATTGGTGCAGAAAAGCGTCTTGGCCAGGAACTCATGTTCTGGCAGAAGCTTACATCAAAAAATGAATCTGATCAGGCTAAGGTAGCCCGTGTTATGAGAATTTTCAACAAACTGGCACCTCAATACAATACCCACGGAATGGGCTTAACATGTCAGGTTCTTCACGATAGCACTGTTAATGCTTTTGCTATCCCTGGCGGGCATGTTTTTGTTTATAGCGGAATTGTTGATTTCCTGCAGGATGACAACGAGCTTGCGGCTGTTATTGCTCATGAATTAGGACATGTTGAAAAACGTCATTCTTTAAAGAATTTCAGAGCTTCAGCCGCCTTGACAGCTCTTTTGCAGCAAGCTATGAAAAATACAAAAAACAAGGAAATATGGTCTGCTTTGCTTTCTCAGTTTGCTTTAATGAGGTTTTCCCAGAAACAGGAAGATGAAGCAGATGATGTTGGTCAGTTTAAAATGGTTGCAGCAGGCTTTAATCCATGGGGGCAGGTAAATGTTTGGGAAAGATTCCTCAACAAATTTGGCGATTCAAAGGGTATTCAGAAATACCTGAGCTCGCACCCGTCTCACGCAGCCAGAATAGAAAACGCAAAAAAGAACATAGCTAAAATGAATTATCAGGAAACAACTGAAATAATCAATGAATGAGCCTTCGGCTCGTGAAAAACTGTCGCTTTGCGACAGTAGTGAAAAACAGACGCTTTGCGTCTGTAGTGAAAACTCGCTGACGCTCGCGTGAATACCTGACGCAAAGCGTCAGGAGTGAAAATGCGCCTTTCGGCGCGTTGATTTTAGCCATTGCTTTCGGAACTTTAGTGCCAAATCTATACAAAATCTGCTGCAACGCGTTGATTTTAGCCATTGCTTTCGGAACTTTAGTGCCAAATCTATACAAAATCTGCTGCGCGCGTTGATTTTAGCCAACAGCCAATAGCTAAAAGCTTATAAAATCATACTTCTACTTCAAACTGCTAAAAAAGATCTGCTAACAATTGCTAAGCAGTTACTTGCGTTGGAAAATTGCAAACCCTCTAATACCGAGGCTAAAAAATGGGCCTGCTTTATCCGCATAAATCCTGTTATCCGTTGCTGCCACGACCTGCTTTCTCGGCCAATAGCCAAAAGCTAAAAGCGTATAAAATCATACTTTTGCTTCAAACTGCTAAAAAAGATCTGCTAACAATGGCTAAGCAGTGACTTGCGCTGGAAAATTGCAAACCCTCTAATACCGAGACTAAAAAAAGGGCCTGCTTTATCCGCTATAATCCTGTTATCCGTTGCTTAAAGATTAAAGTTTCCCTTGTATGTGCCAATTACGGCGCAGCCTAGTTCGTGAATATTGGCTTCGGCATCGAACCTCTGGGCCATGAACGGGTCAGACTTCAGGAAAGCCAGATATTGGCCATTATGTATTACTGAGCTTGGGTTTTCTTTTATATAATTAAAGCTGGCAAGATTTTTGACTCTTAGAGACAGAACCGGTCTTGAAGAATTATCGGTTGAAAGGTCGATTCTTGCTGTATCGCCAGGCTTTATGTCTTTTAAGCAGTAGAGTTTGTTGAAGATTTGAGGCATGATATATAATGAATCTATAGCAGCCCCAAGGTTATTCTTTATTTCAATGTTCCCGTTAACTTCTTTGATTTCCAGACAAGCATCTGTTTGCTTTTGTGATGTTACACTGAATGCCATTGGCTTGTTTGCTCTTATCCAATTCTTTGTGAGCCTTTGAGCATCACTGAATTCAATGACTCTTGTAACATCTCTATCTGCTCTGAAATTGTAATTCTTTTCGCCATAATAAACATCATGTTCAAGATATGGAATAACAACAGATTTTAAAGGCAGCTCAATCGGTTCATTGATGGTTCTTCCAGATAAAAAAGCCTGACCACCGAAGGTTAGAGCTGATTTTTCTTTTTCATCCAGAAGAGTTACGGATTGTCTGTATATTTCAAAGATTCTGGCAGTGGTAAGAGAATAATAACCAAATAAAATAATTCCGCAGATAAGGCCGGTTATTGATGAGGTTAATAGTAAAAGCTGCTGCTTCTTTAATATTTTTAATACAATCAGATTTACCGGACATATCAGAAACAGAGAAACAATCACAAAAATAATAAGTTTAATATTGCTTTGTTCTTTGTAATCTTTCTTATACTGACTTATAACTTCAGGAATTTTATTTTCGCTTTGAAGGAATTTGGCATCCTCGTCTAAACATTGGAAACCGTCAAAGAGCGCGTCTTCTGAACGGATGTGATTTGCTGGCAGAGGCTCTTCTTTTTCTTCCTCTTTTTTATCATTCTTCTTTGAATAAGAATAAGTATGATAGTTGATATCTTCTTTTTTGGGAGCAACCAGTCTTTCAAAGAAATCCTCATCGCATATGAGAATATTTCCAAAGCCTAATTGATATGAGCGTTTAATCCAATTTACTTTAAAGCTTGTATAAAAACAGAAGTTGATGCTGGAAAATTCTTCGGCTGCGCCAAAAATAAAAAGATTCCCGCCTGCTTTTACATAATCAAGTATGGCACTTTTTACTTCATCAGAAAGAGAATTGAAGGTCTTTGCTGTATAAAATATGTGTCTATACTGAGTGTAATCAACCCAGTTTATAGGCAATTCCTCCATTGCGTCATCAACATAGTGAGCGGCATACGTATCATTATAAAAAAGCTTTTTAATACTTTTTTCCGGTATTAATTTGTCTGCTAAAACGCTGATGTGATATTGGTAACCGCCTCTTCCTATTTTGGCCTTTGATAGATATTCTCCCTTTAAAGACTTACCGTCTTCAAAAATATTGGCTGAAAAGGATTTGGAACGGTTTGAATAGTTGGTGATACAATAAATAGATTCATTTCTGGATTCATTAGCCCCTAATTTTAGTTTTTTTTCTGTTATAAGAGTTGTATTACGGTTTCTTTCTCTAACTCCGCTGTATTCAATGTGTTCAACCTGAATTTTTACTTCTATGCTTTTACTGGAAATGTTTTCAAGTTTGAAATTACTGGGTGAATAACCTGATGAAGCGTCTGAGCTAAGTTCTGGCAGACGTTCATAAAACAAGCTTGAATATGCTGGGCTGTTGATAATAGAAAAGAGCAGGGTAATTATAAAAATTGTAAGTATTTTATTTAATTTCATAATCATATATTAATCTCGATTCACTGCTCTGAATCTTCATCCTCACCTTCATCCGGTATTTCCATAACATAGTCTGTAGCTTGTTTATATAGAGGTTTAGCATTGGTAAATGTTCCTAAGGCAAGCAGAAGTAGCGACAGAACAATGGCTTTGTCGGAGCCCTCCTCTGTAAAGATGGCAACAGCGATAGGATTCCAAAAACTGATTGCTAACGGGTAGCTCTTGGGTTCAAAAGGCCCGTGATATGACATTATGAATGTGTTCGGGCCTATCTGTCTTCTGTTCGTTGTTGAAAGAAAATGTGATGGTAAAAAGCCTATACAGATAAAAAGAATTATGGCAATTAAAGCGTTAATTGATTTTTTTGATTTTTTAAAAAATATTTTTCTTATGAAATTTCCGAAGAATAAATATGCATTGCATGTGGCTAAACAAGCAAATACAACGGCACCCAGGCTTTTGAAAATATATAATTTTGGCTGGAATGCAATTTCTATAAATTTATAAATAGCACAAGATAAAACGGTGATGATGGCTAGCCAGGTAATGCCGTTTACAGTCCCATTAACAAAAGGAAATTTTAATGCTTTAACTAAGGAATTAGAAGGCATTTCTTCTATGAATCTGTCAGAGTATTTTTCTGGTTCGCTATGTATGAATAAAGAATATCCGCATAGAAATAAAGTGATAATTGTAAAAAATGATTCTATGTAGCTATTTAAGAAGAAACACAGGCCTATAAGTAGCATCCAGACTATTGTTAAATTAACTCTGGTAGTAAACAGTTTCTTTGGAGTTTCTGTTTTCGCTGAGATGCCACGGAAATTAATAAAATAAAGAATAAATCCTATAGCGATTAGTGCTAATATCCAGGTAGAAGCATCTGAAAAATTGTTGAGAATTTTACCTTCTATGGCATAAGAATAGACTATTATTATGGGTGTTGCCAATAATCCTTGGACGCTGCTGAAAACAATATCGGTCATTGTTTTCGATTCTGGATTTTTTCGCATTTTTAAAGAGGCCACTGTATTCCACATGACAGCTATAATGCAAAGTAAATAGGCTATTGTTAATAGAATAAATAATTTTTGAAGATCTATCTGACCAATAAATATTGGAATAAAAACAAATGGAATGCTGGCTGCAAATACTGTAGTTATAAGAACAAAACCTATTTGCAGATAGCCTGCGGCAATTTCTTGGATTGGCATTGTCGAGATGGCAACAAGCGTATCTGTTTCATTCTTTAAATTTTTTTTGGTTATGTCAATTAAATGATTTGGGATAGCAGCGTATGCGTAGAGGCCTATTATAGCAAAAACGATTTCTATAGCCGTTGTAACAGATAGTGCATCAGGCTTTGCCAGAACAAATAGCATGACTCCGGCTATTGAAAAAAAGAAAACTATAAAAAGAATATAAAATACGTAACCTCGCATGAGATGACGCATTTCCTTCAAAAATATCGGATTCAGATAATCATCAAAATTTGTTGATAAACTCAATTAATCACACCTTGCCACGCAGTAATTGTAAGGTTTAAGCCCTTTCCTTACTTCTCAGACAATAATATTATAATAGCAAAAAGTGATTGTGTCCAATTTGTTTAATTGGTTTTATTCTTATTTTCTTTTAAATAAAAGAGTATTGTATTAATTCAAGAAAATTTGTAATATGAACATGAGAAGTGGCAATTATTTTTTTTAGACTTGCTGCTTAGTAGCTTTCCCAAATTTGTAATAATTTATATAGATAATATGTGGTATAACACATATAATTGTAAGAGGTAGTATGTCTGATTTTGAAGTTGAATTCTATACTTTACCAAATAATAAAAAGCCCCGCTTCTCGGTTGTGCTGAAAAGCGGGGCTTTTTATTTGTTGTTTTGTGGGTAAATGAATTATTTAAATATTAGCGACTGCGGAGCTGCCAAGCCTGTTCCCACCAGGTTCTTGAAGGAGCCCGGCAAATAACTGCAACTTTTTCTTCCTTAACTTCTTCAGCCAAGGAACCGTTAACAGCAGTGTGAACAACGGTATTGCATTCCTGCTGTCGCTTCTGATGAAAGAATTCTGAAAATGATGAATTTCTAAGCATTATGATAACCAGTCTGCTGTAGTGGGATGATCGCCTGTTGGAGTGCCGATAAGGTCTTCGAGCTCTTCTTCAAGCTGTCTCATCTTGGAATCAATAAGATTGAGTCTGTCAATTTCTTCTCTGCATTTTTCAGAGATGGTAGCTTCTACTACCTTTTCTTCGCGCTTAAGCGCTTCAATAGAGTTCTGAATGAGTTTTACTCTGAGCTTTTCTTCTTCGTCTAATACGAAAGCTGCTTCTGGAACTTTGGTCTTGAATAATGGAATAAGTACACCCATGGTGGCCCTCCGCTAATTTAATTCATTTGCCGCTACACAAAACGGACACAAGACCTATCGGCAACATTGGATATTTGATTAACCTTTATTTTGATATGAGAGAAAAATTCATCTTATTGTCAGATAAATCAAAATATTCTATACTTACGGAAAATCTAACGATTATAAGGCTCATACGTATGAATAATGCTTCAAATAAAAAACGTATTGTGAGCATTGTGGCTATTGTTATAGCTGTTTTGCTTATGATTGCCGGTTATTATAGGAACGAATTTCAGACTTACTTTGCTAAGGCTGTTCAAATCTGCACACAGTGCATTGGTATAGGCTGAAAAGGTTGCTAAGCAAATGGAAAATAATAATGGATTAAAGATTCGCCGATGGGTGCAGATAGGCTCTGCTGCAGTCGGTAACGGATATTTGAAGGGCTTTAAGACTTCTAGTATTTATCAGGGGCCGTTAAAAAATGGCTGTGTTCCATTTCTTAATTGCTATAGCTGCCCAGGTGCCTTGTTTTCATGCCCAATCGGCGCTATGCAGGCAACTATTTCTGAAGCTGGCGGGAAATTTGACCTCAATGCTATTCCATTGCTGGTAATTGGTTTCCTGTCGCTTGTTGGCAGCCTTGTTGGCCGTGCAGTCTGCGGATGGGCTTGTCCTTTTGGTTTTATTCAGGATTTATTGAATAAAATCCCATCAAAGAAGTTTGCTGGCTGGAAATGGCTTAAATACTTAAAATACACAATATTAATTATATTTGTATTTTTATTGCCGGCATTTATGGTTGATGAATTTGATATGGGGGCTCCAAGCTTCTGTAAATTTATATGCCCTGCAGGAACCTTGGAAGGCGGCATCCCGCTGACATTGATGAAGCCTGATTTGAGAAACCAGCTCGGTGTTCTCTTCTCTTGGAAAATGAGCTTTTTAGTAGCTATACTGGCATTGGCTGTATTTTTCAAACGTCCGTTCTGCAGATGGTTCTGTCCTTTGGGAGCTTTTTACGGGCCGTTCAATAAGATCAGCCTGAAGCAGATTGGCATTGATAAGGACGCATGCGTTAAATGTGGAAAATGTTCTAAGGTATGTCCAATGAGTCTTAATGTGCCTGAAGAAATAAATAGCTGCGATTGTATACGCTGCTTTGATTGTAAGGCAGAATGCCCAACAAAGGCTATTAAATAAAAGCTAAAATATTTAAGCATAAAAAAAGCCAGCTTATAAAGCTGGCTTTTTTTTTTGTTAGCTATTAGCGGAATTGTCTCAGCTTAGAAACATCTTCTGGCCAGAGAACCTTAATCTGTTCTTCGCACTGCTTAATTTCATCAGCCTTAGTGTGATCATATGGAGCGAGGTGGAGAACCTGATTGAACTGGTTGAAGCGGTCTTCGCCAAGAATTTTCTTCAATACGGTAATTGGGTTGCCTGTGAAGAAATTCTTCTTGATTCTGGCTTTGAGAATCTTGTCGCAGTCATCACCTGGAATGCCAATATTTCTTAACATATCCTTTGATACTGTGTTCAAATCCAGTCTGAATTCATAGAAGTTGTCGCTCTTGCCACCAAAAGCTTCAGCCATGGCTGCCTTGGTAACAGTTGGTTTCTTGCGAAGGCTTGAGAGGTCAATCTTGCCTGAGAACCACATCTGTGGACCAACGTTGGCAAAAATGTTGTCATTTTCAACTGCCTTAGCAAACAGGCTTTCTGTGTATTCCTTGTATGCTTTCTTAGCAGCAATGAAATCGGCCTTTTCAATCTTCTTCTGCTTGTAAGCTTTTACGAAGCCGTAGTAGTTCTTGTAGCTTTCGTAAGCATTTTCATGCATTGTTACGTAGTGTGAGCTTTCAAGAATGATGCGGTAGATAACCTTCTTGTCTTCCGGGAAGAGCTTTACGTAGGTTTCTACGAATTCCATGAAGTTCATTGGGGTTTCAAGCATAGTTCTGATGCACTTATCGAATGGAGCATTGATTGCGCGGCTAGTGAGGATATCATAGAAGAAACCGGCAACAACGCCTTCTGTAGACATGAGCTGCAAACCATTCTTGAGTTCGCCAAGTTTTTCCCCAAGGCTTACCCATACATAGCGACCGCGGCGGATAGGATCCTGACGGCTGTAGAGGAATTCAGAGATATTGTATTTTGTGCGGTCCTTTTCAGCCAGTTTTGGATTAGCTGGTCCGTAAACTGCTTCAAATGCTTCTGCCCAACCTTCAACAAAAGCAAGACCTATATCTGTGATATATGGTGCATCGTGACCGTTGGTAGAAGTTCTCTGAATGGCCTGGAAAAGCTTGCCATACATATCGAACTGGATAGCATGTGCATTTTCGTGGGCAAGAACCAGGTCGAGCGTGTCATTGTTCAGTGCATCTTCTACAGAGAAAATGGTTTCATCGCCAGACTTGATGTCGAGAACGCATATTACAGAGGTTTCAATACCTGTCTGCTTGCTGCATTTTGCATCAAGCATCTGGGCACCCATTGGAATCATGCATGGACCAGGAGATGGAACAAATTTTGGTAGTGGAGAATTAGAAAGAACTACCAGTGGTGAACCTACAGACTGTGAAAGGAAGGAAATCAGAGACTGCTTCTGTTCGTCATTGATAGCATCAGACGCATTGATTGCATTTCTGAGTGCCTGGAAACGAATCTGGCGGGCGGTTCTGCGGAGCCTTAAAGAATCCTGCATTTCCTTGCTGTCCTTCAGATATGGAAGAACCTGCTTCATGTGGAAGCTCTTGGTTTCTGTCGGCATTACCTGAATAGCATCACCGGAAAGACCAAAGGCTAAAAATCCTGTATCAGTGATTTGTACCTGATTAGGAATATTGAGTATTTTGCCTAAGAGACCCTTTATTAAGTGACCTTTGCCCAGATGAACCGGTTTCATCATGGTTATTGAGTCGTTTACTGGTGTCTGGTCAGTAGAAATTGTTGTTACTGGTGCTTTACTGAATGCTGGCGCAGCAGACATAGCACATACAGACATTGCAACTAACAAAATATTCTTTAATTTCATATTTTTAGTCTCCAAATGCTTGGGTTGTCTTCCTATTTTAATAAAAATGTACTGAATCGTCAATAAAAAGCCCCTCTTTTATTAAAGGCTGTCTGAAAACTCGATTTTATGCATTCAAAACAAGTCCTTTCAAAAATCAAAACCCTCCCTACCCTCACTTAAAAAGAGGCTGTCTGAAAACTCGATTTTATGCGTTCAAAACAAGTTTCTTCTAAAATCAAAACCCTCCCTACCCTCCCTTAAAAAGGGAGGTTTTTAGGAGTCTACTGTACATCGGAATTTTTACAAATTTCTAGTTTTGGGACAACCTCTTATTGAAGAGCCTCGAATGAAATTTTTTGTTTTGTAAGTATAACAAATTTCAGTTTTATCTTTTATAGCAGTGGATGTATAGGTGTGATTCTATAAGTCGTTAGTCAGAAGTCGAAAGCCAGACATATTCTATAAATATTATATGAAAAGTGTGATTTAAAGCTGTTGGGTGAGAAAAAATTCTCCATTATACATTTTCAATTCTCAATTTAGGTCTTAGCACAGACTTGGTCGAAGCAGCAGAAAACCAAACTTTCAATTGTGCATTATGCATTATGAATTATGCATTTGAAGTAGCACCAACCAAATTTACAGCCGCAGGCTCATTCATTCTTCTTCCACATCCCATTCACCAGCAATTCATACGGCTTATAATTGGCCTTGTAATTCATCTTTTTGCAGTTGGGCAGGTATAGGCCTAAATAATAATATGGAACGCCAAGATTCTTGCAGAATTCTATTTCCTTTAAAACGCTGAATACACCTAAACTTCGTTTTAAAACAGATTCTTCAGGTAAATAATAAAAATAATTAGATGAAAGCGCTGTTGGATTACCCTGATTATCCTGGGCTATATCAACTATTCCAACGCCTATGAGTTCTTTGTTGCTATAATAATTCATGTTTAATATTGATGAATAACCTGAATTTGATGAATGTAGCGTTTCATAGGCTTCTTCTAGCATCATAGGCTTAAAATCAGGCTTATCGCTATTGTGGTATTTGTCGTATTCGCGGAAAATAAATGCTTTTTCCTCTGTGACAAAATCAGATATGTCATTGGAAAATCTGATTTCTAAGTCAGTATTCTTACTTAGAACTCTTTTCTGGCTCTTTGAAAGCCGAAATTCGTTAACTGGCACCCTGATAGGAGTGCATTCATTACAGTTCTCACACTGATTTAGATAAAATAGCTGATCTTGGCGTCTGAAGCCGTTTTGCAGCAAAAGGTTATAAAAAATACTATCATCAATGTCTGAAAAGCCGCATCTTTTCATTAGTTCAACTGCGGTAATCAAGGCCGTTGATGTTCTTCCCTTAAAATAACCGCAGGGAACAGATTCCTTTAGCATAGGAATAGATATTTTCTGGCTTTCAGACATGATTGTTTTACTCTGTGAAAATTAAAAACGACAAATTATTGATTTATTTGCTGTTTTTTATTTCTACAGCTTGCATTACGGCAATTGCTAACTGGTCAGCACATGAGGTTGGTTTTGGACCACAGGTATTGCCTTTAAGAATTTCTGATATTTTCTGTGCAGTATACCCGTCAACAAGCTTGCTGATGGCTTTCAGATTGCCGTTGCAACCGCCATGAAAAACAACATTCTTTACTATATCGCCATCTTCCAAATCAAATTCTATCCTTTGAGAGCATACGCCTCTTGTTCTATAAATATGATGCATGTTTACACCTCGAATTATATTTAAATATTAAAATAATTTGCCATAGTCCGTTTTCGCATCGGCAATATGGTATATGTAAATTTCTTTAGCAATAATTTTATAGATTGCTATATGTTTTTTTATTATTAGTATTCTAAAACCTAAAGCTTCTAATACTTCATCTGGTGGATAAGACCCCGTGTCTGGGAAATTACTTAGCTTCTCAATGTTATCCAGTATGTTGTTTAATACTTTTAATGATGATTTATTTGAAAATTCTAGAGTATGCCAGTCCTGTATCTGCTTTAAATCTTCTATTGCTGCTGGTAGGTATTTGATTTTATATTTCATTCGATCTCTTCAATAAAAGCTTTTTAACTTCTGCTGTAGATTTTGTTGGTGAATTTGTTAATCGTTCTTGTTCTGCTGCAAAAACTTTTTCTCTAAGCTTTAGGAGTTGTTCTCGTTTTTCAAAGGCTTCAATGCTCATGAAAACACCATCACCTTCGCCGTTCTTGGTGATATATACTGGTTCACCAGTTTTTTTAGCTAATTCAGATATCATTGGATAATCATTTCTTAATGTTGCAGAAGCTTTTATTATCATTATTAACCTCGCATATCAAAATCATACATTTATTATAGCTTAAAAATAATATATGTCAAATCACATAAAAAGCCATAATACATCAATATTGCTTAGTTGTTTGCATTTAAATAGAAAGTGAATATTAATAAATGAAAAAAATAGCAAAGCGAGGAGCCCCTGCTGTTAACCCCCAAACCAATCAAAGAACCCTTCGTCTAATACTTCCGACAAAATTTTACAACAACATTATTTGACAGGGCGTTGTCTTCAACTTTAAGCCTGGCACCAGATGGAAATGAAATGTCTGGAAGCTTACCATCGGTTACACTTTTATTTTGAGATTCAGAGAAACTGTCTGGCTGAACAAATACAGAGGAATTTCCTCCATCGCATCCGAAAATAAACAGGATGAAGCCTATTAAAAAGAATAACGTTACCAGTTTTTCATTTTTTTACCCTTTTAGTATCTTCAGACATCCCTATCACTGTAGCAGTTACTGTTTGTTGTGATTTTTACATATATTCTTGTTCGTTATAACATTTTTTTTTACTTATTTATCAATTAACTAGAGACTATTACTGAAGTGTGTTAAATGTGCTACATGTGGATTTGTTGAATATAGAAAGCAATATTATGGTTGTGAAGATAAGTGAGGTTTGGTTTTATGGCAAAAACTGACTGCTTATCAATCTTGATGTATTTTGATTTTTCAGATAGAATTTGAATATGTTTTGAAACGAAACAAGCAGATAAAAATAAAAAATGGGGAAAAGATGAAGAAAATATTTACCTTTGTTGTTATTAGTTTGTTGCTTATTGTCCACAATTCTGAGGCCAGAGTTCTTTCGTTCGCAGAAAAGCCATCAAACTATATTCAGCTTATTGATGGCATAAATGACAACCTTTTAAAATACAAGAATGAAATATTTGTAATAGGCCATAAAATCCCAGATACAGATTCAGTTTGCGCTGCTATTGTTTATGCGAACCTGAAGCGTCATCTTGGTCTTAACTGTAAGCCAATGATTAGCGGTAAAATGAATAACGAAACAAAATTTGTATTAACTTATTGGGAAATTGATACCCCAGAAATATTAACAAATGCTTCTGGCAAAAACATTATATTAGTTGACCATAATGTTTTTGGACACTCAGTAGACGGAATGAAGGAAGCAAATATCGTTGAAATCATTGATCACCACAATATAGGCGATATCGTTACCGGTAAGCCAATTATTTTCAGAAGCCTTCCAATCGGTTCATCAGCTACAATTGCATACTTGCAATATCTGGAGCAGGGAGTAAGAATCAGCAAAAAAATGGCCGGACTGATAATTTCTGCTATTCTTTCAGATACCAATAATCTTACACTGACAACAACCACTGAGACAGATAAGTATGCTGTAGAAAATCTTAAACAAATAGCTGAAATAGAAAATATCGATGAATATTACTCAAAAATGCTGGAAGCAGCTCTTTCTTATGAAGGCATGACTGATGAAGAAATATTCCTCTCTGACTATAAGGAATATGACATGCATGGTCACAAAACAAGTATTTCTTCAATACTTGCCAAAGATGAAATTGCTCAGCAGAGCTTATGCCAAAGATTGCTCAAGGTGATGGAAAATGCTGATAATTCAATAGAACACAGATATGCATTTATTATAGATAAAAAGAATCATAAGACTGAATTGATTTATTCTGGCAACGGTGCAGAAGAAAAAGTTAAGAAAGCTTTCAAAGCCAATAGCGAAGACAAAATAATTTTTAATTTCGGTGTTTCAAGAAAGCTTGATATTGTGCCACCATTAATGGAGGCGTATAAACAATAACTGCATTGGAAAAATAGCAATGAACGTAAATGGGGGGCTGGGAAAAATTTCCTGCTAACTCTCGCTTAGCACAAGGTATCTCTGGTAAGCCACCAACCCCATAAAACCGAGGCTAAAAATCTCTCTCCCAGCTGTTCTATCCGCAAAAAAACCTGCCATCCGGTGCTAAAATGGCCTGCTCGGCTGTTATATCCGCATTAATCCTGTTATCCGTTGCTAAAAGCGGGGTCGGGGGAATCATTTAAAAAATCTCTGTTATAAAGACTAATACGAAAAACAATTTTTCTTATGATGGTCTGAAATTTGTCTATTGGCAAACTTATAGACAGTATAACTTGGTTAACTTGCTTTGTTAAGTTAACTAAGTTATAATAAGTTCATGGATATCGAAGAAATCAAAAACAGAATAAATTCCCTTCCTTCAGGTGGACTTACCACAAAAATTATAAAAGGCAAGTCTTACATCTACTATCAGTGGTCAGAAAAAGGGAAACAGCGTTCACGGATTATAAAAGACGATGAAGTTGACACATTAAAAACTCAGATTGAAGAACGTAAGTCTCTTCAGGAACAACTTCGAAAAATGGATTTGGGTATTCAACCTTCTGAAAATTCATCTCCTTCAGAACAGGTTTCTTTTAGAACTGATGTCAGAATAGGGAAGTCTCTCTTTGATTTTTCATCATCAATTAAAAACTATAAAAAACGTGAACTTTATTCGGCCATCGAAAATTATGTTTATGGCGAAAGTCATGACAAGGTATTTATTCTATATGGATTGAGAAGAACCGGTAAAACAACTTTAATCCGCCAAATTATCTACAACATGAGTGAAGCAGACAGAAGCAAAGCAGTTTTTATTCAGGTTAATGCTGACAATTCTCTTGCAGATATAAATAAGGATCTTAAAAAGCTTGAGTCTATGGGATACAAATACGTATTCCTGGATGAAGTTACTTTTATGGATGATTTCATTGAGGGTGCTGCTTTATTTTCTGATGTTTATGCTGCCAGCGGAATGAAGATTGTTTTTTCCGGAACCGATTCCCTTGGATTTGTTTTTTCTGAGGATGAGCAACTTTTTGACCGTTGTGTTCTTCTTCATACAACATTTATACCTTTCCGTGAATTTGAAAATGTTCTTGGAATCAAAGATATTGATGAATACATGAAGTTCGGCGGAATAATGAGCCAGAGCGGAGAAAACTACAACAAGGCAATTTTTGGTTCCAAAAGGTCAACGGATGAGTATGTAAATACAGCTATTGCAAGAAACATCCAGCATTCATTGAAGAACTATCAGTATGAAGGGCATTTCCGTCACCTGAAAGACTTGTATGATAAAAATGAACTTACAAATGCAATCAATAGAATTGTGGAAGACATGAACCATGAATTCACAGTCAAAATTCTTACACGAAATTTTGTTTCTCACGACTTTGGTATTTCAAAAAATAATCTTCGAAGAGACCGTGAGAATCCTACTGACTTGTTAGACGATATTGATGAAAAAAAACTTACAGAAAATCTTATGAAACTTCTGGAAATCTTAAATAAAGAAAACCAGACTGTAAATATAGAAGATATTCATCGAGTAATGATAAAAGAATATTTTGATTTGCTTGATTTAACGTGTGACATTCCACTTGTGGATATGATGGATTTGAACGAAAAAAAATATATCACTGTTTTCAGTCAGCCTGGTCTCCGCTATTCACAGGCAGAATCGCTTGTGAAAACATTGCTGATGGATGAAACATTCAAGGATGTATCAGCTCTAGAAAGAAAACGAATCATAGAAAGAATTCTTGATGAAGTGAAGGGCAGGATGCTGGAAGAAATTGTTCAGCTGGAAACTATAAAGGCTAACCCTGATTTAGAAGTTTTCAAATTGCAGTTTGCAGTTGGTGAATTTGATATGGTCGTTTATGATCCTGCAAATGTATGTTGTAAGATTTATGAAGTAAAACACAGTAAAGAGAAGAATCCGTCTCAGTATCGTCATCTTATAAATGAAGAAAACTGTAAGCAGGCAGAATTCAGATACGGAACAATTCAGGAAAAAGTTGTTTTATATCGCGGAGAAGATGCGGAAGCAGAGCAGGGAATTGTTTACAGAAATGTTGAAGATTACCTTTGTAAGTTGACTAGAAAATAGAGAGAAAACAACTACAACGATGCTGGCAGAAATACGGCGCACAGAGTTTTGGGGGCATCTGAAAAGAATGTATGATATGAATAGTTTATTGATTCTGTAAGGTTTCTATTGCTAGTTCGGTGCTCATGGTGTGGCAATTCAAATAGCTTATGTTCATCTTTCTGGCTGGTGCTTTTTTGTAAATGAATTTGCTGCTTTCATTTGTATAAAAATGCCATAAACGATAAATATATCCAATCCAGAATAGAGTTTCCTTGTCAAACACAGATTTGTTTTTTATTAAGGAATTACCTGATTCTTCCTTTATTTTTCAAAAATATATATTTGCTGCTGGGCCATTAGATTTGGCAATGCCTTTCCGTTTTCCCACCGATTAATAGTGACAGCAGTGCTGCCAATGGTCTTTGCAAATTCTTCCTACTTCAATCCCCTTTTGTAGAGACTGTCCCCAAACTAGAAATTTGTAAAAATTCCGATGTACAGTAGACTCCTAAAAACCTCCCTTTTTAAGGGAGGGCAGGGAGGGTTTTGATTTTAGAAGGAACTTGTTTTGAATGCATAAAATCGAGTTTTTAGACAGCCTCTGTAAAGGGGTATTGACAACCACACATAAAATGATAACATATTTATGTGTGGTTGTCGATGTGAGGAGGTGGTTCTTATGCGTGAAGAAAATAAAGAATGGATTTTGAATAACACCAATAATGGTATTATTACCTCAAAAGCAGTGACAGAACATGGTATTCATCGAAGTGTTCTGGGTGAAATGGTAAAATGTGGTGAGCTGGTTAGGTGTTCCCGTGGAATATACATGCTTGCTGATGAATGGGAAGATGAGTTCTATCTCCTACAGCAAAAATATAAACGAGGTATATTTTCTCACGGCACTGCGCTTTATCTTTTAGGTTATTCAGAACGTGTGCCGCTTATGTTCCATATGACGTTTCCGACAAAATACAATTCTGCATCGTTAAAGAGCGAAAATGTTCTGGTTACGCGAGTAAATGACAACAATTATGAACTCGGAATTTCAACAGCAGAAACACCTGCCGGAAACAAGGTTCAAATATATGATTTGGAACGCAGTCTTTGCGATATTATGCGCGGCTCCATGGAAGATATTCAAACTATTCAGTATGCAATGAAGAAATACGCTACATCAAAACAAAGGAATATCAATAAGCTAATGCACTACTCTAAGCAGCTTCGAGTAGAACCAAAAGTGAGAAAATATATGGAGGTGCTTCTATGACGAATGATATGAGTCTGAAGGCCAAGATACGAAATATCGCAAAAGAAAAGAATATTTCAGCGCAGGCAATTCTCCAGAATTATTTGATGAACTGCTTTTTGTATAGGCTTTCATTATCTGAATATAAAGAGAAATTTGTAATCAAAGGCGGTATGCTTATTGCCTCTATTATTGGAATTGAACATCGAGCTACAATGGATCTGGATGCTACCCTGAGAAATCTTCCATTGGCGGAGAACACAATATGCGAGGCTTTTGAATCCATTTGTTCTGTGCAGACTGGTGATGGAATCACATTTTCATATGATTCGATTGCACCAATTCGGGATGATGACGAATATGGCGGATACCGAGTGAGTTTTTCTGCACAGTTCGGAAAAATCAACGCACCGATGTCGATGGATGTTTCGACAGGGGATGTTATAACTCCTGGGGCCACCAAACACCAGTTCTCTGATATTCTGAAAGATAGTCTGTGCTTTGAGCTATGGTCATATCCGATTGAGACAGTGCTTGCGGAAAAAGTTGAAACGATCCTGAGTCGCGGAGTGGATAATACTCGCCCTAGAGATTTTTATGACGTTTATATGCTTTCATCTCTAAACTATGACAGTAAGATGCTCAAAGAAGCGTTTATCGCAACAGTTTCTCATAGAGAAAGTCTGGAGAAGATATCCGATTCGGAAGGAATTATTCAGGTAATTGCGGAAAGCCTAGAAATGAACAAACGATGGGAAAGTTATGTGCGGCAAATGCCATATGCAAAGAACATCACTTTTTTAGATACAACTTGCGCAGTCCGTAATTTGTTAAGGATTTGCCTGGAACGTTAATTTTTGCTCTATATTAATTCCTGCATAAACATCTCTACTTATCATCTGTTATCTATAATTGTATATCAAATGTTAATTTATGCAACCTCCTCGCATAAGTGTCTTTTTACTCTTTCCATTACAATTTCCTGCCACAAACTCTTGACAGGAAATTTCGCTGGTAAAGCACTAACCTCCTAAGATTCCTCCTGACTATCGCTTAGCACAAGGTATCTCTGGTAAGCCACCAACCCCATAAAACCGAGGCTAAAAAAATCGGCCTGCTTCAACCCCCTTTTGTAGAGGCTGTCCCAAAACTAGAAATTTGTAAAATTCCGATGTACAGTAGACTCCTAAAAACCTCCCTTTTCAAGGGAGGGTAGGGAGGGTTTTGATTTTAGAAGGAACTTGTTTTGAATGCATAAAATCGAGTATTCAGACAGCCTCTGTAAAGGGGGATAGGGGGGATTTCCCCGCTAACTTTCGCATAGCAGTAATCTTGCTAAGGAAAAGTAGTGACTTTCTAATACCGAGGCCAAAAAAATCGGCCTGCTTGGCTGTTTCGTCCGTTCCCATCCTGTCATCCGTTGCTGAAAGTGTGGTTTTGGGGGGAAATCATATTTTCTTGGCTTCTCCTGTTTTAGGATTCTATTAGTGATGAACAGGGGCAGCAGAGTACTTTGCTTATTTTTTGGATGGATTCGAAATTAGCGTGATTAATATTTTTTTTACGCTGTTCATATTGTTGGATTGTGCGGACAGGTATGCCGGAGACTTTTGCAAGCTGGCTCTGGCTCATACCTGACAATAATCTGTATTTTTTCAGATTTGTTTCGGTTTGATTAGCCTTGTGAATTTTGTCTAATTCTTCAACAAGACTTTCAATAGGCATTTCGTGATATGGATTATAGAGAGCGAGAAAATCTGAAATGGGTATAAAATTTATTATTTCGTTGAAGGTAATTCCTTTAAGCCATTGATAATAAGCTATAGCCCAGCCGCACCAATACTCTGGACTTCTGTTCTGGGTGAAATCAGGCATAATATTAATAAATTTTTTACTTACTTGGTAAATAGTTTCATAAGCTAATTCTACGCCTGATTTGCCAGCCAGGTAGTTACAATTACCAGTTTCTATTTTGGAGGCTATTCCAGAGGCTATAAATAAATTAAAAAAATCTGATAAATTATATTTTAAGTCATAAACAGCAAAATCAAGCATTCGGCCGATATTACACTGGGTTTTTGCCAGGTATGATTTATCGTAAGCGTGTATCATTGGGCTTTATTTCCTCATCTAAGATTTGGGTGATAAATATATCGCCTTTCTGTCGCCGGTTCTTTTCGATATCAAAATACTCTCTTCTTGCTGCTTTATCTCGATTCATGCGTTTGATATACCATTCTTTACTATCAGCAATTTCATAGCCAATAAACCGTATCTGAGAAAAAGCCTTTTTGCTTTTAAGCACATATTGGATGCCTAATTTTCCAAGATGCATGGCATTATTTAACTGCCTATAAGAAATTGCACCGTTAATAAAGTCGTGGGCAAAAGAAAAATAACTGTCATCAGCTCTATAGCCACTAACTATGTCATATTTTGTCATATCGACATTGAAATGTCTAATCAGGTATTCTCGTGCTTCAAAAGCTAATCCACCTGCAATTTCAAAGGTTCGGTTCTGCAGCAGTATGCTTAACCAGTTTAGTATGCTATATTTCTTGTCATTTAGATGCAGGATTCTAAGATTTGATGTGTCGACTTCGTATTTGTTGGCAAAACCATTCTTGTTTAAGCCAGCACCCCATTCCTTAGCCATTTCAATGCTATCTGTGCAGTAGAAACCAAGCCCATAATCATTATAGGCTTTCCCAAACCCAAACAAAGGTTTTTCAATTATATTTTCAGAACCATGATAAAGAATCATATTGCTCACCTAACAATATTATACTCCTAAAGAGTCATAGTGTCCAATTGAAGAAGCTATAAGCTTCTAACAAGCCAGCGGAGTCGGGAAAATTTTCCTGCTAACTCTCGCATAGCACAAGGTATCTCTGGTAAGCCACCAACCCCATAAAACCGAGGTTAAAAATCTCTCTCCCAGCTGTTCTATCCGCAAAAATCCTGTCATCCGGTGCTAAAATGGCCTGCTTGGCTGTCTTATCCGCATTAATCCTGTCATCCGTTGCTAGAAGCGGGGTCTGGGAAAATCATTTATTCATCGTCTTTGGGTGAGATGGTAAAATGTGTGATGAATCCTTTTAGTTTATTAGCAATGATATTTGGGTTTGTATGGTGGTTCTTAGGGATTGACAACAATGCTTTTGTAATTATAATAAAGTAAGAAAGTAAGAAATTCCAAATTTTGGAGCGGTGATATGTTAGCAGAACTCAGAACAAAGTCACAGATAACAATACCAAAGGCCATTGTGCTTTCTTTGGGACTCACAGAAGGCGATAAATTTGAAGTTTTTGAAAAGGACGGAATGGTTTGTCTTGTTCCAGTTGTAACTTATCCTAAAAAATACGTAGAAGATTTAAAAAAAGAAGTTTCTGAATTAAAAAAGAATATTAAATCTGGAAAGCAAAAAACTTATAAAAATATAGATGATATGCTAGTTTCATTGGAGAAATAGCAATGAAGCTTTGTGTTACATACACAGAACGATTTAAAAAACATTATCAAAAGCTTTCTGACATAGAAAAGAAGCAGTTTAAAAATAAATTAAATTTATTTGTTGAAAATCCCAATCATCCTTCTTTGCGTGTAAAACGGATCCAGGGCACTGAGGATTTGTTTGAATTCAGCGTCAATATGGATATAAGAGTTATTTGGTATTATGAAGGTGATACAACTGTTTTATATGTTGATATTGGTCATCACGATATTCTTAATTCTTATTAATTCGAAAAAATCATCAAATTTTACCAACACTTGCATGGCAGTAAGCTGATTAAGGTAAATCACTAATCTCCTAAGATTCCTCCTAACTATCGCTTAGCACAAGGTATCTATTGTTGTTTAAATTAAGCAATAAGAGGCGGATTGGGTCTGTCTGCCTCTTATTGCTTAGAGATTTACAGAAAATGTAATACTGAACCCAAAGAATTGGAAGATTATATAATATTAAATTATTTATTTGGCGGAAGATGGTTTTGTGACTATGCTGGTTTGAAAGATGTATTTGCATCTTGAAAAATAGGGAACATTATTGTATTTTATAAACAAAAATGTTCCCTATTTAGGTGATAAAAATGAAAAATACATTTGATGAAATTCAGGATTTGTTACGCAGCAAGGCTGATTTGCAAAGTAGAATAAAATTTATTTCCTACGATGGTTCACCAGAAATAAAAGAAAATAAGGGCAAAAA
>JAZRWI010000092.1:0-28386 GCA_045599645.1 Candidatus Avigastranaerophilus sp. | reverse complement strand
CAGTAGAAACCTAAACACTCATCACCGCAAAGCGGTTTTCACTACTGCATAAGCAGTTTTTCACTCTTGCAACAGCAAGTTTTCACTACAGGCGAAGCCTGTTTTTCACTACTGACGCAAAGCGGCAGTTCTTCACGCCGCTTCTGCGGCCTCCCCCAACCTATAATAGAGAATCATCTATAAAGAACATATGCCTGATACGCAGTCATAATCTGCATAAATGGCTCAAGGCCAAGATAGAAGGTCAAAAGAAAACCGAGGCACAAATATGGCCCAAATGGAATATGATGCGTCATTGGGCGATAGGCTTTTTTGTTCTTGATGCGATCATAAAGGATGCCAGCCATACCAATGGTTGCGCCAACAAAGCTAGCCAACAAAACAGTAGCAATTATTGGCTTCCAGCCAGCCCAGGCACCCATGGCCGCCAAAAGTTTAATGTCTCCGCCGCCCATTCCGTCAGGCTTCTTAAAAACAATTTCAGAAACCTTTCCCAAAAACATCAGAAAGCCGCCACCGACGATAAAGCCGATAATGGAATCCTGCAACGGAACGTAGTAGCTTAGCTGCACACCGCCCCACTTCATTATTGCCCAGGCAATAACAGCATAAATAAGACCGCTCCAGATTCCGCCCTTAGAAATACGGTCAGGAATAATGAAGCATCTTATATCAACAATTGTTATAACTATGCAGGTAACAGCGAAAAGCCATGAAACAAGGGCTTTGATAGAAAAACCGAAATAAAAAACGCTGACACCGGCAATAATAGTGGAAAGAGCAATATATATTCTTTCCTGGGTTTTGCCAGCGTTGCAGCATCCGAATTGTCTGCCCTTTTCACAGGATGGGCAGTTCAAATAGTCACAGTGAAATTTTTCGTGACCCGGCCAGGCGCGAACAGCCCAACCGATATATTTGCCTAAAAAGGCGCCGATTACGGCGCCTATAAGCGAAAGGCTCCAAACAATGCCCATTACTTTATCCAACCGTTTTTGTTGAA
Source organism: Candidatus Avigastranaerophilus sp. (assembly GCA_045599645.1). Taxonomy (GTDB): domain Bacteria; phylum Muiribacteriota; class Ozemobacteria; order Ozemobacterales; family Ozemobacteraceae; genus RUG334. Next base: position 27,383 of record JAZRWI010000092.1, on the reverse strand, counting down.
TATTCTGCTGAGCATCTTAAAAGCAAGCTTTGCAGCAAAGAAATCAGGAGCAATGACACCTGGGATCGGAGCTAATTCAACGATATCGAAGCCGACAACGTTTCGTTCTTCGATAACCTTGAGCAGGATATCCATTGCCTGATACCAGGTCATTCCGCCTGGTTCCGGAGTGCCTGTTGATGGCATGATACCGCTATCAAAGGCATCAAGGTCTACAGTAATGTAAACATTTTCTGTAAGACGATTCATTGCTTTATCAATCCATTTTTTACTTGGGTCTAAAAGTTCTTCTGCCCAAATAATACCGTCGTGCTTAACCTGCTGAATGAATTCCCATTCATCTATACCAGTGTTTCTGATACCAATCTGGGTGAGCTTTGCATAGTCCCAGCAGCGTCTCATTGCACAAGCATGACTGTTATGAGATTTTTCATAAATGTCGCGCAAGTCAGAGTGAGCATCAAGCTGGAGAACGGAAAGATTCTTGTATTTTTCGGCGCAGGCTTTTACTGGGCCAGGGGTGAGACTATGTTCACCACCGAACATTACAGGGAATTTCCCATCATTAAGAACAGCTCTTGTTGCATTTTCGAGGTTCTTAATTGTTTCTTCAGGGCTATCAACATTAATTTCAAGCTCTGGCAAAGTGTGAATACCATAGGTTAAAGGTTCACATTTGAGATCAAGATCGAAAGGTTCTACCTGGCGGGAAGCAGCGAGGATAGCAGCTGGACCTTCACGAGTTCCAGCGCGATAGGATGTGGTGCTATCGTATGGGACAGGTATAATAACAGCCTTGGAATCTTCGTAACGACTTACTTCGTCGTGTAGACCGAGAAAATTATATGACATTCTAAAATTCACTGAATCTAGAATCATATTCACTCCCAAGTTTTTTAAGATTGTATTTTGGAATATACCACATCTAATAGATACGTCAATGGGTTAGAAAAAATATTATTATAAAAATTATTTTTGCCGATATAAGAATCGGATAATTATAATTAGATGTAGGAGAATTATGATGGCTGTATATAAAACAAATTCAGAAAAGATTCTTGATAGGCTTGCAGACGGCGAAACAATGGATGACCTGAAAGAAAGCGGTTACAATAGACTGGATATCTTAACCGCAGCCTTGTTCGGGGTTGCCGAACTTCATGAAGAATACAAAAATCTGGCAGCCAAGCATAATATGCTGCAGGATTTCAACTGGTAGGTGGGAGGAAGCTGGAAGCCGGAAGCTTGAAGCTTGAAGCCAAAAGCTGGAAGCTGGAAGCTAGAAGCTGGAAGCTTGAAGCCAAAAGCTGGAAGCTGGAAGCTGGAAGCTTGAAGCCAGAAACTGGAAGCTGGAAGCTTGAAGCCAGAAACTGGAAGCTGGAAGCTGGAAGCTTGAAGCCAGAAACTGGAAGCTGGAAGCTGGAAGCTTGAAGCCAGAAACTGGAAGCTGGAAGCTGGAAGCCAGAAGCTGAAAGCTTGTAGTCGGAAGCTTGAAGCCGGAAGGGAGTCACCCCTGCGAGGCCTTCCTCCGATTGTGGGGGAAGGTGGCCGAACAAAGTGAGGTCGGATGAGGGAGACATACCAAGCAGGTATAAGCATGTTGCAATAGGCTTTTGGCCAAGAAAGCAAGCCGATGAAAGCCGGAAGCTAAAAGCAAAAAAGCTCCTAGCCTGAAGCTAAGAGCTTGCTATTCAGAGTTTAATTATTCTGAAAGGTAGCCGTAAATATAACCAGCGAAAGCACAAACACTAATTACAAGAGCCCACCAAATAAAACGGAATACTGACATAGTGTCCCTCCCTACATTAATTGTTACTATAGTAACATAAAAAAAATAATTTGTTAATAGCAAAGTAAAGTTAGGAATGTAGCAATGAATAAATTTGCAAAATCACTCATATTATCAACACTAATCACGGCCTGCCCTGCAGCCTTTGCAGAAGGCTTTGACAACACAAACATCCTAGTTGAACAAGCTGTTAACCACATTTATAATCAGCGCTATAAACAGGCTCACTCTGTACTGAAGGAAGCCTATGAACAGTCACCCAGACACCCTGGGGTTCACTTCAATCTTGGCCGCCTGTTTGAATTAACAGGTAATTTTTCAGAAGCCCTGAAGGAATATCGCCTCGCTGCTTCTCTCGACCAGTCTATGGTTGCAGCCAAGCGCGGCATGGCCAGATGTTCCGTTGAATTGAAAAAAGCAGGAATATCCACAGCTCCAGTCCAGAGCAATGCTCCTGTGGTAACCCAGAGAAAAAATAACAACCAGAATCAGTATGTTCTGCCAAGCAATCCTGCCCCGACCAATTATCAGCAGGCAAGCCAGCAGGGCTATCAGATTCCAATAGCAGCACCTCAGCAGCCACAGAAAACTTCCGCACCAGTAGTAAGCCAGAACGCCTATTCCCAGAGAAACGATGCTGTTCAGACAAGCAAGGTTTATTCAAGCACCAACAACCTTTCACTGCCAACACTTCCGCAGGCACCTGTTGTAAAGCAGACTGTTGCTTCAGCAGAAAGCAAGGCAGAAGCAAAGATTGACAAAGGCGATATAGATGGCGCAATGAAGGATTTGAACAAGATTCTCGAAAAGAATTCTGACAATGCTGAAGCACACTATCTCATGGGCAAGGCTCTCAGCATGAAAAGCGACCTTTTCGGTTCAATAAAGCACCTTGAAGAAGCTATCAAGGTTGATGAAAAGTGCTATGAAGCCTATTACCTGCTCGGCCGCAACTATTCAAAGGTAAATCTGCTGGACGACTCCATCAAAAATTATCTTGTATATTATGGTGTAAAGCCACAGGCCAAGGTTGCCATAGAAATAGCCCGCGTTTACGAAACCATGGGTAAGACTGCTCAGGCCAATGATTTCTACAACAGGGCCAACTCAATGAACCCTGGCAATTCAAACATTCAGATGCAGGTTAACGAATCTGCCGTCAGCCTCGCTAACGACCTTTACCTTCGTGGCAATCACGCCTTTTCTATTGATCAGTTCAGGGAAGCAGCCAGCCTGCTGAAGCAAGCCATCGAAACCAACAGCTTACCAGAAGCTTCTCAGCGCGATGCTCTCAGAAAGCTTGAAATAGCACGTTTCAGAATCAATGAAAGAGACCAGCAGCTTGCTCCAATGAAGCAGGGCTTCCAGGAAACCCGCAAGCAGTTTGCTTCTACCTCTCTCAAGTATTATCAGCTCATAGACAGTAAATACAAAAACAATTTCACAAACGCCATTTCCGTAGAATGGACAGGCTACATCGCCAAGAAAATCAGACGCTATGGCCGCGATTTCCTGCTGATGATCAAGACCCTGGACCGTGACGAAATGGAATACATGAACAAAACAGACAATGATTATCGCCTCAACAAGCACTACAACAATCAGGCCTGTTTCCTGCTGATGGCACCTCAGGGTGGTTTCCCGAATTTCTGCAAGGAAAAGACCATGATTACCTTCAACGGAAAGTGCGATTGGCAGTCCTACGAAATAGTCAATGAAATGGGTGCAACTATGTCATTGCCAACCTTCGACTTTGTATCTGCCTTCCCCGTCACAAGATAATCAGCAACGGATAACAGGATAACGGCGGATAAAACAGCCAGGCAGGCCGGTTTTTAGGTATTAGGTCTTGGGTATTAGGTATTAGAGGGCAAGTAGTTTACCGGCGTAGGTTTCTGCTATGCGATAGTTTGCTGGGCATAAATCCAAGTCACAATTCTGGCTATTTGATGTGATTCTATATGCTTTTGGCTACTGGCTATTAGCTGTTAGCCGAGAAGACAGCTGCTGCCAGCCATCTGTTGAATATCTTCATCTATCCAACGTTGTCTCGAACCAGAAACCCGATGCAAATACTGTTTAATTTGTGTCACGGAGAAAAGTATGTGAATCTGAAAAATCTATTGCATTTGCAAAAATGCATCCAGAAGTCTTCCGCAAAATAAACAAGTACTAATTTTTTTCACTACGGACACAATCACAAATTCTCTTTACATCGGAAAATGATAAATCAGCAAACAACGGCAATGTCAAAATTCTTTTGCTTACATAATCAGCTACCGGTACATTATATACATCAAAACGACCATTATAACAATCCAATGAACTGGTCAGCGGATAAAAATATTTTCTAGCGAATATTCCATTTTGTCTAAGTCGTTCATAAACGTCATCCCGACTGACGCCAAATTTCTTTTCATCAATCATTATTGGAAAATACGCATAGTTTGACTCAACATCCTTTTGAGTGTTATTCAACTTCAATCCATCAATCCCCTCAAGCTGCTCCAAATAGTAATCACAAACCTGCTTGCGTTTAGCAATTTCATCATCAATATGTCTTAAATTGCATAATCCCATCGCAGCACAAAACTCATTAAGCTTTGCATTAACTCCAACTACATCAACAGTTTCTTCATCGCAAATACCAAAATTTGTCAACCGTTGCAATTTAGCCCCAAGCTTTTTATCTTTAACCCATGCTGCGCCTCCTTCAATACTATTGAAAACCTTTGTTGCATGAAAACTGTAACAAGATATATCACCGCATTTTGCCAAACTTTTTCCTCTATATCTAACGCCAAAAGTATGAGCCGCATCATATATAACCTTAAGTCTATACTTTTTAGCAATGTCGTCTATTGCCTCAGTATTGCACCGATTTCCATAAACATGTACCGGCATAATTGCACAGGTTTTTTCTGTAATAAGCGATTCAATCTGCGACTCATCAATAGTATAATCATCAGCTTTTATGTCGCAAAAAACCGGTTCCAAACCATTACGCACAATTGCATGCGTTGTTGAAGCAAAAGTAAACGGTGTTGTAATTACTTCGCCTTCAAGCTCAAGTGCCTGAAGCGATAACTCCAATGCCGAATGTCCATTTGTAAATAAAACTAATTCTGGCACATCAATCCCTAAATATGCGCTTAATTCCTTCGAAAAATTTTTGTGCTTAACACCCATATTGGTCAGCCAATGCGAATCCCAAATCTCCTCTATTTCACTAATATATTCATCCAAACTCGGCATAGATGGCTTCGTTACAAATATTTTTTCTACCATATTACAATCCCTGCATAAAAAAACAGATCAATATTAACAAATTAGTTAACATCCTTTATTGCCTCTGCTTCTATTCAACCTCTTTCTTACTTATAGATTAAAATAATCAGACAGTATCCGCGAAAATTTTATTGCTCCTTCATCGCTAAGATGATCCGTGTCGACAAAATCGCTATCAACAAACCGCGAATCAGTAAATAAATCAAGCACCTCACCTCTAAACCCTACATTTTCAAAAGCTTCATACATTTTTATCTTAAATTTTTCATCAAAAGCTTGTACATAACATCTAGTCGCCGGCAGTATAACAATATTTAAGTTAATATGCTGCTTATTACACAAATCTACCAATTCTTTAAATATTTTTTGATTCTCAATATATGTAGCATTATATTTCAGTAAATTATTGTGATATCGTGTTCTTTCATACGCTGCCTCTTGTTGCAATTTTTTATCCAAATTTGACCATTTTGTATCTTCATCTCCCCACAGATGTGTTCGACAGTCTTCGCGACTCCTGATTTGATTGAAATAATGTATGCCAATTTTTTCTTTAACATCTTCATACATTTTATTTACATTTAACATATGACTATTAAGTGAGATTTCATTAGTTTCAGTAATAAATATTGCATTATGATAATCATTGAATATTGGATAGTATACATTAGCTACTCTATTTAATTCAGGAAAACCAGTTAATGATAAATCCCAATGAAAATGAGCATACGACATACCAAAAATTATCGTTTTTATTTGACTATTTTTTATAATTTCCTTAACAATTTTTAATGAATAAAATAAATCCTGTGAGGGAAGCGAAGCATTTATTCTACAAGGGAAAATGTCCTCCGATATACCATGCAGCATATGACTACAACCTAAAAACAGATAATCAATACGGTTGTTCTTTGCATAGTTCAAAATATTTTGCAAATAATACAAATCATAATTTTTTTGTATATCATTGTTGATTACAGCATTAAGGTTTTGCAAAAAATCTTCAACCTTTATGCATAAACACTCTGATGAAAAGCCATTTTCATCCTTTTTTGAACACATAACCAAATCGTTTTCACAATTAACCTTATCCCAATCGCTAATTTTCTTTAAGGAAACACCGCCGTCAAAGAATTTTTGAATATTCCCTAATGTCAATACATCACGAAATTCTTTTATCCAGACAGTCATTAGCCTCCACTCCTTTACCTACAAAATACTTATCTCTTATTTGAGGAAGAATGAGTAAACACTCTCCCTTTTGTATTTTGTCCAATTTTTATAGCCGGATTTCCTGCCATAATACTTTTCTTTTCCACATTTTTCGGCAAAACTGCTCCAATGCCAATTATAGAATCATCGCCCACCATTAATCTATCCCTTACCATAGAGCCAGGTCCCATATAGACTCTGTTTCCAATTTGCGTATAACCACCCACAAAGCAAAAGGAAGAAATCAAACTATGATTTCCTACTTTAACATCATGGCCAATCACGCAATTTTGAACAAAAACATTATCTCCCAACTTTACATCAACTGTAATAGTTGCTTCGCCAATAAAACATCCCTCCCCAATCTCGACATTGGAACCAATAGTTGCCTGTGGCGAGATTATAGTCCTCATTGGAAAAGCAGCTTCTTTTATTTTGTTATATAATAATTCACGATATACAGGCTCACCATTAGCAATTATGAACTCAATATTGCCACGAAATTGTTCAGCTTCAGCAAAACGTACTACCTGAGCACCATTGACTATTTTTTCGTCAATCACATCATCGACAAATATTATCCTTTCCCACTTGTTGTCACTCATGGAACGGACATACTCATAAACCTCCCGTCCTAGTCCTCCGGCACAATATATTGCTAATATCATTTTTCTCACATCCTTATAGATTCATCGCATCTTAAACCATATTTTATGCTTTAACTTTTTCAAATAGCTCTGACGGTAAATCAAGCTTGCCGTTATTGAACAAAGCCTCAACATATGCAATAATCATTCTCCTTGCAACATCCTTTTCTTTGGCACAAGCTTCATCTTCATCGAATAAATCAACCATTTCCAACGCCCATTTGATAAAGGTTTCATAAGTTGTACGTACTTCATCCCAATTTTCTAAATAATAACCATCATCATGCGCATATTTTATCGCTTTTGCAATCATGAAAAATAATTTTGTTTTAATAAACAATGTTCGCTGCCCCTGTCCGGGATGAATTCTAAACTTACTTAATGGTTCCTTAAGGTAAATCAGATTACCAGAAGACAATACCTTTAACCAGGTTGGATAGTCACTGATAAAATATTTATCAAAATTATTTTTGTAGCCCAATGTGTTATTTAACATTGCCGATTTTTTTACAAGAGCTGTAGTAGGTTCACCAATAAAATTAACACCAAACCAGTTGCTGGAATCCATAATAATTCTCTTTCCAGCTTCCTTCCCACTAATTTTCATATCATCCTTAACAAAGCCAGCAAAAGGAATAACATTTCCTGCTACATCTTTCTCATCAAAAAGGATTGTTTTCCCTTCCAGATTAATTAAAGTACGATTTGAAGTTACAAGCGTAACATCTGGATTACGCAAAAATTCTCCAACCATTACCGATATTTTATTAGTCATAAATAAATCATCATCCATCAGCCAATTAACATATTCAGCTTCCGGATTATCATATTCTTTTGCCCTAATCCAATTTCTCTCTTCACTAAAATCTGGATGGTGCTCATATTTTATATTAGGATATTTCTCCAAATACGACTCCATGAGATTTTCTGTCAAATCATTAGGACTATTATCAGTAATAAATATATCAATATTTGGATAGTCCTGTGCCAAAACACTATCCAAAGCCTCCTTAAACAACAACGGGCGGTTATAGGTTGGTATCACTACTGATATCATCGGGTATATGTTTGCTAAGATATTATTCATACAATGCACTATCCTGATACATCTACATCATAGTATTTCACTGTCGTTGTATCATACGTAGCATCCTCAAATTGAAGAACTTTATAAGTATTTGAAGTCGATTTTTTTGCCGCACCAAGTGTAATTGCATACGCTGTTCATGCTTAAAGTATAGTATTTTTAGCAGTAAAGTACAAGTAAAATCTGCTTAAAATCAGTATTTCAGTATTTTTAATAGGTTTTTATAAACTTTAATTCCTTGTGGGCCTGAACATTGGTGAAGTCTAAACCTTCAAGAAACCAGGCTAATTCCCGTTCGCTTACACAGAACATATCTGCAGTTGGTTTTGGCCATTTAAACGGCCTTTTTCAAGGCACTTCATTCACAGGCAGAAGCCATTGGTGTGCCAATATAAGACTTTAATCATGTTGCGTAAATCCAACATCACATAACCTCTTCGTCAAACGATTTTTTTATCATTTTACTTTTCGGAAATACTTCAGCATACTCTTGAATTCTCCATATCTGTAAAGAATTAATAATAGTTCTATATTTCAGCAAAATCTCTTTATATAAATCATAAGGCATCTTATTTTTATTTCTCAAAAGTTCTATGAGCATACGTTCCTTATCATATATTCTTACTTCATAACCATCAACGATAACTTTTTGAACACCCAATTCAAAAATATCATCTCAAAGCTTAGCAACGGATAACAGGATAAAGGCGGATAAAACAGCCAGGCAGGTCGATTTTTAGGTATTAGGTCTTGGGTATTAGGTATTAGAGGGCAAGTAGTTTACCGGCGTAGGTTTCTGCTTAGCGAAAGTGCTCAGGGATGATTGGCAACGGATAACAGGATAAAGGCGGATAAAACAGCCAGGCAGGCCGATTTTAGGAGAAACGCAGAATAAAAAACTCTCGCTGGATATTGCCATGCGAGAGTTTTATTGTCTGAGTTACTTTATCTATTCTTATTCAATTTTAACAAAGATTGCGAACTGGAAATCAGTACTGTACGTATTTATGATAAACTCCGTAAAGGAAGAAGTCGCCGCTCTTCTAGAATCATGATATAGCGGATCAGAAGTACCGTCATCGTTAATCGGTATGTAATTCCAAGGGTGTCGTGAATCAGCTCTTGTGCCAACATAGTATTTTCCATTTATTCTAAAATTATTGGGACCAGTAATCCTAATAGGCTTCTCAACATTTGTAACCTTGTATTTTGTTTCAACTCCTAGTGAAGAGATTTCAGTCTTTTCAGCAAAGATAGTGAACAAACTTGAAACGCTGCGAAATTCCTTATCCGAACATTCAAAATTACTGTTTTCTACTATTGTTATTGTTACATTAGAATCAAATGTATTAGATTCTGCTTGTACAATCAAACGAGACTGTGTGGTAAAAAAAACAGCACCGTCAGTGGTTACCAATCCAGAATCGCTGTATAAACCACTTTCACCCTTAGGATTGAATTCCAATGTGGCTTTTGATTCTGCATTATCTTTATCCTTAGCGGTAAGCGTTATAACAACCTTTGTATTTTCTTCGGTTATCATAAATCTAACCTTTTGATTATCAGTATTTTCAGCGAATTGCCCATTTGTTGCAGACCAATTCCAGACAAGAGCATCGTTTGGGTTGTCTAAGTCACATCCAATACCTTCAAGTGTTATATACTTATTCGCAGCAAGGCATAGATTTTTATCATCATCAATAGTGACTGCAGAAGATTCGTCTATGTATTTAATAGCAACAACAGGCGGAATATTGCTTATTCCTATCTGAGACATCTTTATTTCACCAACCGAATTGATACTTTCACTAAAGCTCAATTTTGTAGTAAAGGTTCTGTAGCCACTAGCTTGAACAGTAGCAACTATATCAGAACGTTCAGGGAAATTGCTTATTGTAACTTTGCCATTGAGATCTGACTTATAATCAGTTCCCCATACTGTTATTGTTGCATTTACGACAGCTTTTCCGGTTAAAGAATCTGTCATAATGTAATTCAAAGAATATGGAGAAGCAACCATTTCAATAGGAGTCTTTATTTCACAGACTTTATTCGTTCTAGTTATTTCTACTGGATCTAAGCGCTGTCTATAAGCAATATTGCCCATTTCCTTCTTTTCTGCAATAAAAGATTTTCTTCCTAAAGGAACTTTATCGATGATAAATCTACCATCGCTATCAGTAGTAGAAAACAAGTCTTTACGGCCTTCAACATATACTGTGACCCCAGCCAGGCTTCCACCAAGACTATAACGCATTTCGCTTGCTCTTACAGAGGTCTGGGTTCCATCAACAATAAAACCGGTAACAGTAGCAGTATCTTTATTGTCAGAATCAATATTACCAACTACATCAGAACCACTTCCACCACACCCAATGAGCATAACAGATGACAAAACAAGAACTAGAACACATACTAGATATTTATTCATGGTTTCCTCTAACAATCTTAACTTAATCTTATTCTGATTATAATCACCAATTCTGTCAATTAATTTTTTGACAACAAGTAATCCTGGCAAACAGCAGTCGGAAATCGGAAGCCAGACAGATTTTATAGCAGTGGATGTATAAGGGTGATTATATAACCCACATTCGTCACGCATTCGCGTGCCACCTTCTCCCTAAAGGAAGAAGGGCTGTAATAAGATTCTATATCAGTGGATGTATAAGGGGGATTGTATACGCTTGTGGCTACTGGCTATTAGCTTTTGGCCGAGAAAACAGCCGCTGCCAGCCATCGGCCCCAGCTGTCAGCCGAGAAATGTTTTAAACGTAATCATTTACTGCTTTATCAAGCAAATGACTCAAAAATTGAATATAATCCCCGCCTATTTTTTTGGCTTTTTCTATTGTCGCAGGTGACACATAAACGGTGAGAGGCTCAGCTTTATAGGGCTTAGCTTTTCTTGCTTCTAGCAAAGATTTTTCCATAGATACAGACAATTCAGGAGAATCTTCATCAAAAACAATAGGCATCTTTTTTGCTTCTTCAAGCATATTCTTTTCTTCATTTGTAACAATACTATTTTCATCTAATTCAAAAGATACCATAATAAAGTCTCCTTTCTTTTGCTGTTGCTAATCTAGCAGATATTAACCGTATTTTTGGATTACGCTCAGTAAAAACAACGAATAACACTTCGCCAGCCTTACCGATTGTAATATATCTTTCTTCATCGATACTATGTTCTTCGTCAAAAATTTCAATACGATCTTTATCTAAGAATACTTTTGCAGCTAATGCCGAGGCTGAAAATCTTGGCTGCTTGGCCTGCTCTATCCGCTCTCATCCTGTTATCCGTTGCTATTCTGTTCGAAGACTTCACGGGTTTTGGAAGTAGCAAAAATTATGATACCAGCGATGATGAAGCAAATACCAAGGCACTGGCTGCTGGTCATACCGAAGCAATCGAATGGATTGAGCCTGATGAATTCAACGAAGAATCTTGCAATACCAAACCAGGTAAGGAAACAGGCAAAACGATGCCCCTTCCCTATTTTCCAAGATCCGAACAACAAAATCAGGCACAAAATCAAAGACATTGATGATTCATAAAGCGGGGTCGGATGGACAGGAATATCCATAGGAACCGCTTCTCCTGGGAAAAGCTCCTTCCATTTTTCTACCAGCATTGAATTTGATGAGCTCAAAGTTGGAACAATACCGTTCGGAAAGGTCATTGCCCATGGAAGCTTGGTCGGAATGCCATAGCAGCCGTCACCTGCAAAAATACAGCCAATGCGGCCAAAGACATAGCCTAATGCAAGACCGGGAGCATAAAGGTCAGCGAGCTTGAAAAAAGGTTCTCCTGATTTCTTAACACGCCAGATGCAGAGCCCGAATGCCATTACGTAGCCACCAAGCACAGAAAAGCCTGTGGTTGAAAGAAACATTACATGAATAGGATTATTCAGAAATTCTGGAATATTTTCAAGTATATACATGATTCTGGAACCCACCATACCGCCGAAAATAGCGAGGAAATGAAGATCCCAGGCAAGGTCAACACTTACGCCGGCTTTCTTGAACTGCCTGTTTACCAACAGGAAACCACTCATGAAGGCTATTGCCAGCATGACGCCGTAGGTGCCGATTTTTAGTGAGCCGATTTGGAATAATATTGGATGCATGGCCAACAAAGTACCATATTTACCCACAAACTTCAATAGGAAGCAACGGATAACAGGATGAGAGCGGATAAAACAGCCAAGCAGGCCGATTTTTAGGTTTTAGGTATTAGGTCTTAGGTATTAGAGGGCAAGTGGTTTGCCGACGTAGGTTTTTGCTTGGCGAAAGTGCTCAGGAATGATTGCAACGGATAACAGGATTTTTTGCGGATGAAACAGCCAAGCAGGCCGATTTTTTAGGAGAACCTCGGTCTTAGTGAGTCTGTGGTTTACCACCGTAAGTTTCTGCTATGCAATAATTCTCAGGAAAGCAGGCCAAACCTCCCTTGGTCCCTCCCTAGAGGCTGTCTGAAAACTCGATTTTATGCATTCAAAACAAGTTGCTTCTAAAATCAAAACCCTCCCTACCCTCCCTTAAAAAGGGAGGTTTTTAGGAATCTACTGTACATCGGGATTTTTACAAATTTCTAGTTTTGGGACAGTCTCTAAAGGATGGTTTCCTACTAACCTACGCATAGCACTAAGCATATTAGGGGGAAGCACTGGCTAGCTAATACCGAGGTTAAAAATCTTGGCTGTTTGGCCTGCTTATCCGCAAAAAATCCTGTTATCCGTTGCTTAAATAGCTACAAATTTTCGCCTAGTAGAAATTGGGTATGGGGAAGCACTGGCTAGCTAATACCGAGGCTAAAAATCTTGGCTGTTTGGCCTGCTCATCGGCTGTTTGGCCTGCTCATCCGCAAAAAATCCTGTTATCCGTTGCTGATCAGTCTTCGATGTCTTCGGCGGCTTCGATTGCTTCTGTGGTTTTGGCTTTTTCAAATACCAGATTAGCTATGATATTTGCCAAAGTATTCGGGTTATGTCTCAACAAATCAGATTCTGAAAGCAAATCTGCGGCAACAACCCTGATTCCTAATTCTTCAATCTTCTTAACAGTAGGCGGAACCCAATACTGGTTCTTGGCTTCATACTTAGTCATAAGCTGTTTAGCAGCCTGTCTTGAGTTAACAATTACAACATCAAGTTTGGTGAGACCTGTTTTATCAAGAATAGTCTTTACGTGGTCCAAAGCGCTGAAGCCATCAGTTTCGCCGGGTTGTGTCATTACATTACAGATATAAACAACAGTAGCATTACATTTGTTGATATGTTCAACAACTTCAGGCAGAAGCAGGTTTGGAATCACGCTGGTGTAAAGGCTGCCAGGACCAAGAATAATCATATTTGCATCGTCGATTCCGCTTAAAGCTTCTGGATTAGGCTGAGCATTTTCAGGAACCAGCTTAATCTTGGCAATAGGCTTCTTAACTTCGCATATAGCGGTTTCGCCTTCCATCTCGGTTCCATCAGTAAAATCAGCATGAAGCTGAACGTTATCGCTTGTTACAGGAACAACATGACCTTTAATTGCAAGAATGCTGCTTGCTTCACGGACAGCGCTGCAGAAATCACCTAATACTCCAGTCATGGCAGCGATAAACAGGTTCCCGAAGCTGTGGCCTTCCATATCGCCACCTTCAGAGAAACGATACTGGAAAAGCTTTGTTAATAAGCTTTCAGACTTAGACAAGGCGCAGAGACAGTTTCTGATATCGCCAGGAGGCAGAATCTGCAAATCCTTGCGCAAACGGCCAGAAGAACCACCGTCATCAGAAACAGTAACAACAGCAGTAAGCTTAACATCTACTTCCTTCAAGCCCTTAAGCAAAGAACTCAAACCAGTTCCGCCACCCAAGGCTACTACAGACGGGCGTTCATCCTTGCGATTACGATGGAAAACAAATTCCTTGAGCTTTGATGAAAGCTCAGCATCGCGGCTGTCTAATAATTCAAAAGCAATCTTAAAGCCTTTGTAAAACCAGAAGCAGCATATCAAAAATGCGGTAAATGCAGTAAAAGCAAGAGCTCCGGGGTGGAATGATCTTAAGGTTTCCACTGTTGCCGGAGCCAGCAGCATTATTGATAAAGTCAGAATACAAAACCCTAGGCACAGGATTAACAGCCCAAAAAGCAAATAAGCAACCCAGCGGCGGGCTCTTATTTTGTGGTTAATCTTGCGGCGAAGGGAAAAAATCATTTTAGAATTCTCCGGTCATCTTGGCCTTTAGCTGTCTAGAGAAGCGTTCGGCACTTAGAATGCCCATTCTGCGCAAATAGAAATTCATGGCTGCAGTTTCAACAACAACAGCGAGGTTTCTGCCAACCCTCACAGGAATTGTTATAGATGGAATTTCAACCTTCAGGAACTTAACTGTTCTCTGGAAAATGCCCAAGCGATCATATTCCTTGTTGTCATCCCATTTTTCAAGGTTAACAACCAGGTCAACATTCTTTTCATCAGCAGTAGCGGCAATACCAAAAAGAGAACGGATATCAATAATGCCAAGACCACGGATTTCCATATGGTGACGAATCATATCGTCTGGTGAACCCATTATTTTGGTATCACTTATTTTCATCAACTGGACAGCATCATCTGCAACAAGTCTGTGTCCGCGTTTAATAAGTTCGAGGGCACATTCACTCTTACCAATACCAGAAGCGCCCATAATCAGGATACCAACGCCGTAAACTTCAACAAACACACCGTGAACACTCTTTCTAGGAGCAAAACGATTGTGAAGATAGCGTGAAAGTTCGTAAATAAATTCGCCAGTTCTTGCAGGAGTGCGAAGAAGAGGAATATTTTTCTGGTTACAAAGCTCCAGCAATTCTTCTGGAACAAGCAAATCGTCTGTAATGATGATACAGGGAATATTAAAGAACAGCAACTGGCGCAAGCGAACCTTTCTGGTTTCAGCTGGTTGTTCACCCAAATATGCCAGTTCTGTACGGCCAAGAACAATTATGCGTTCATAGCCGAAATGTTCAAAAAATCCAGCCAGTTCCAAGCCTGGGCGATGAACTTCAGAAGAGATGATTTTGCGGTCCAGACCTTCTTTGCCGGCCACAACTATAAGATTCTGATCTTGAACGATTTCTCTGACTAGTATCAGAGCCATAGGGAAGCCCCCGAATATTAATTATTTTCCTATTTAGCGTACATAGTATTTTACACTTAATAAGCGCAGCGTGCAAGAATATAAAGTGAGTAAGTGGGGAAGTGGGGAAGTGAGGAAGTGAGGAAGTGGGGGAGTAACAAAGTGGAGGAGTGGGAAAGTGAATTTTATGGTCAAAAAATCTTTATTTTTGCCGATACAAATCATGCTATGCCTAAAATTATAAATAATTTAAAAGCTATCTTAACACTTTGTGCGGCTTTGACAATACCAACAGTATTGCCAGCAGCCACCTCTTTTGCCTCTGTTTCACCTGTTGAAACAAAGAGTGCTGTCGACATGAACGAATCACTAGCAACTGCAGAGCAGGAGGAATCTCTTGCAGGCAGTGAACAGCTTTGTGTCGATACTAATTTTGGCAGAACAAGATTAAAAGAACTTCTGCAGAATACCAACAAGGTTGTATTAACATTTGATGACGGTCCTCATCCTGCTACAACCCCATATATTCTTGACGCGCTAAAAAAGCGTAATATAAAAGCTATTTTCTTTGTTCTTGGACTTCAGGCCAATAAATATCCTGATTTGGTTAAACGTATCCATGACGAAGGTCATATCGTAGGCAACCACACCTATGGTCACAAGAACCTGGCCGCCATGTCCCCTGTTGAAATCAAAAAGGAAATAATGAAGTCTTCCAAGCTCATTGAAAGAATCACTGGTGAAAAGCCAAGATTTTTGCGCCCGCCTTATGGTGCTTGTAACAAGAAAGTTCTTACAACAGTCAACGAAGCCGGCATGAATGTTGTGCTTTGGACAGTAGATACAAGAGACTGGAAGAGCAAGAACGAAAAATCAATTTTAAGTGAAATTGACCGACAGCTCTCTATCAGCAAAGGCAACTCTCGTGGCGGTGCCATTCTTATGCATGATATATATCCATCAACAGTAAGAGCACTAGGCCCGGTCCTCGACAAGCTTGCCTCTAATGATTACAAGGTTGCAGCAATCAACAATCTTGGTAACACAGAATCTGAATTCTGGTCAGTAAAAGCACCAGTAATTTCAAAGAATTATGTAGGCGTAAGCCACGTAGACCCGGAAATCAGCGAAAATCCTTTTATGATAAGTCTTTTGAAGGAAAAGAAAAAAGCTAAGCTGTCTCAGATGGCAATGCTTAAAGCCAAAAAAGAAGGAAACCTGATTATCTACTTAGCAAACGCAGTACACTAAGGTATAGCAAAAAAGCCCCAGATTTAATATCTGGGGCTTTTTATTTATTTTTTATCCTATAGTATAAACATTAACCGGTGTATCAAGACCTCTAATCTGCTGGCCTTCATGCTTTACGAAATCAAGGTTATTACCGCAGGCCTTAAAGGTTTCTTCGTCGATTGCCATCGTTGTTCCGAGGGTCTTGTTATATGATTCAAGACGGGAAGCCAGGTTTACAGTGGTTCCCATAACCGTAAATTCCTGACGGCGTGTAGAACCGATATTACCAGCCAGAACCGGACCAGTAGCAATACCAATTCTTATGTTAAAGCATTCCTTGCCACGCTGTGCCCATTCTGCCTGAAGCTTCTTCAGCTCAACAAGCATATGTCTGGCAGCTTCAACAGCGTTTTTAGACGGATAAGGCAAGTCACTGAGAACGCCAAAACGGGCCATAACAGCGTCACCAATGAATTTGTCGATTTCCCCCTGATGGTCAAGAACAACTTCAGTCATTCTGGAAAGATAGTCATTCATGGCAACAACTACTTCTTTCGGAGTAAGCTGGGAGCTGAAATGAGTAAACCCGGCAATATCAGAAAAAAGAATAGTAGCGTTCTTAGTTACGCCACCAAGGTCAATCTTTTCCGGGTGATTCATAAGATTTTCGATAAGCTCTGCAGAAGTGTATCTTGAGAACATATCGTGCAGTTTACGTTTTTCAGCAATTTCCTTTTCGCTGATTAACTTAGCAGACTGCAGCTGGTCTCTTGTCTGCATAAATACGTCTGCGTTTGTAATAGCACTACCAATAAATGATGGCAGAGCAACAAGGAACTTAGATTCGTTGTCATCAATCTTTGTGTGGCCATCTTCAAAGTTTTCAATATGAATAACACCGTAAAGCTTATCTCTGGTAAATAGAGGAATGGCTATAAGTGTCTTCAGATCAGGCTTATTATCGATAATCTTAACTAATTCAGGGTCAGTAGAAGCATCTTCCCTGAAAACGTTCTGTCTGCGCTTCAATGCATAGGTCAAAATATGAGGCATGTTCTGTGGAAGAATCAGCGCCTTCTGTATATCATCAGAATAACCATGCCATCTGAATGGATAAAGCTCTTTTTTAATAGGGTCTAACAGGAAAATTATGTATCTGTCCGCGCCTACATCTGTTTCTATAAGTTCACAGATGGCAGCAAAGAGTTTGTCAGGGCTCAAGGTATCAAGAAGAGTCTTAACTCTGCTCATTACCATGGCAAATCTTAATCTTACCTGACTGAGCTTGCCGTCAAGAACCTTCTGCTTTTCAATGTAATCGCTCTTTATCTTGCGAACGTATGCATCCTTTACTTCTTCCTTGGTGCTCTGGTTTACTGCTGACTCAGTGCCCATGGTCTTCTTGCTCATGGCCAGAACAACACCAAGCAAAGCAACAACAGCTACTAAAAGAAAGGCTGCAACAAACCATCCCCATGGGGCTGACGGAACCTCCAGAACAATCTTTGACTCGTTCATACTGACATTTTCAGCATCCTGAGCCCAAACAACAGCTGGAGATAAAGATAATAAAGTTAATAAATACACTAATTTAGCCATAACAAATGTATGCAACTCAAAAGAGGAATTATGTAAGAGAACTATCAAAAAGGGAATTAATAACTAGGGTCAGTAGACATGTCTGCAGCAACATTCAGACGGAATTTATGATTTTGTGGAAGCTTATTATTCTCACCAATGGACAACTTCGGAGGAGCCATTGTAAGAGATATTTCCAGCAGAGTTCCAACAATTTTGGCACTACCGCTGACAGCAGTATCTGAAACTATTGTTTCGTAAGAAGTATCATCAGCCTTAACAATAGATTTAACATTAAAGGCTATGGCTACTACGTCGTCTAATTCAGCAATAGCCTTGGCTTTTGAGCCTTTCAGGGAAACCTTGCGGCCTTCCTTTATAAGCTGGAAAGTCTCTGATTTACTGCTATGCTTGCCGTTATCAAAATCAATATCCAGGATAGAAACATTCCAGGCCAGAAGATTAGCATTATCCTTTTCACCTAGACTTCCAGCAGAAGTGTGAATCTTGATAGGCATCTCCTTCGATTTCGTAACATGCGGGTGTGGCAACCCCATCTGATCGTCGGCTATTACTAGCAAATCAGAAGCTTCCTCAATATTCTTTCGGAAGTGAGTCCAAAATCGTTCGGCCTGGGTGGTTCTTTCCTGCTTCCACAAGGTAATTGAAAAAGCAGCATTGCTTCTCTGATAGAGATACATACAACCGCCCATCAATATAAACAGGACGATTGAAGCTATTGCTATTTCAACTAGTGTGAAAGCCCGTTTATGCATATCGCTTAGAACTTAGAATATACTTCTGTGTAGAATATATCCTGGTCTTTGGCCTTCTTTTCATCAGTATGAAGGACATCGTCCTTCCTTGCTATAATGCTGTTTTCAAAGACCTTAGCATAACCAAGTCTCAATCTTGTATTTTCAGCTAACTGATAATTATATTCGAAGGTCAGCATGCCAAACTTAAGGTCAGCATAACCGATAGTGTTATATGCATCCTTGATTTCGCCACAGTTATCATTAATTTCACTTACATAGTCATATGCAAGTCTGAAGCTATGCTTGTTGGCATTAACAGGTCTGTATTTTATCTGGAATTTAATATCCTGGATATTATACATTCTCATCATGTTGAGGTATGTGTTGTTGCCCTCAATCTGATACCAGAGAATATCTTCAAATGGGGTTTCATCTTCCATGCACCATGCATTATCGTCTCTGCGGCTGATATTTGCAGCAGATTCTTCATTAGCATAAGCATAAGAAGCCTTAACCTTCCAGTCAGACTTGTTGTCGTATTCTACAGCAGCATAGCCTAACCAGCCGTCTTCGGAAGAAGAAACATTCTTACCGTCTACTATGCGGTCATAATCAATCTTGGAATAAACTCCGCCAACATCGTATTTATAGTTACCATCACCGTCAATGTGGCCCTTGGCACCAGCTTCAATGATTGTTCTTTTAGCATCTGTTACATTTGGAATATGATTTATCGGGTCTATAGCATCTCTGCGAGGTTCTTCAACCAATCTTGGTTCATTAACTCCATCGTAAGTGTTGTAATAGAAGCCCAGGTAAAAATCGTGGCCATTGTAGCTATGATCGAAGTTGATGTTCCAAATGTTGTGATAATCGTGACCATACTTATCGCGATTAAAGAATACATTTGCAGCAATATTTACTTCGCCGGCCATTACATCGTAATGAACAGCATCCATGAAATCATGAACTACGAAGCCATGACCATGATTATAGAAATCGCGGCCAAACTTGAAGGTAGCTGCTTTGTTGAATGCATCAGTAATCTTGATGTAAGCTATTTCAACATCGCCACTTTCTTTGTTGTCGCCAGTCCAGTGATTACCTCTCCACTGCTGACCATTTACGTTGCTGTTGTTGCCAAGAACATTCCAGCGTGCTCTCATGAATACATTATCATCAATCTTAGCATCGAACTGAAGGCGAAGAACACTTTCAGTACGATGTTCATCAGCAGTTGATGTTTTTTTCATGTTGTAATCATAGTTACGAATCAACATATCACCGGAAAGCTTAATCTTCTGGTCGCTCTTTTCGAAGTAATCCTTAGCATCCTTAACATCAGCCTTCAGAGAGGCCAAATCTTCTTTTACATCCTTAAGGTCTGCATCAAGGTTTTTAATCTTTACGCCAATGGAGCTGAGTTCTTCAGCAAATTCCATAGTAAGCTTTTCTACTTCAAGAAGGTCTGCTTCTGATACCTGGTCTTTACCGATTGATTCAATGTTTGAAAGCATATTTGCAACAATCAGAGATAAAGCATATCTGGTAACAAGCTTGTCGCCCTTGAAGCTACCATCAGGATAACCTTTAAGTATTCCGTTTTCTGCAAGTCTATTCAAGGACTCATAAGCCCAGTGACCGGCAGGTACATCTGTAAAAGCCTGACCAGCACCATAAGACATAGGCGCAGCGGCTATAAGCAAAGCGGCAGCAGCCGCCAAGATACTGTTTCTCATTACATAACTCCCTTTTCGAGTACACATATTATATCACATAATAAATGTGTTTGAAAATTATCAAAAATCAAGATGATTTTAGCAACGGATAACAGCGATGAGGGCAGATAAACCACAAGAAAGCATTTTTGCCTCGGCATTAGACTGTTTGTGCTTCCCCACACATTATTTCCTGCTAAGCATTAGTTTAAAAATAACTTTCGCATAGCAAAAACCAACTCTGACAAACCACGGACTCACTAAAAACGAGGCTAAAAATCTCGGCCTGCTACCTGTCCTATCCGCCATAATCCTGTTATCCGTTGCAATAAACCCAAAAACTTTCGCATAGCAAAAACCAACTCTGGCAAACCACGGACTCACTAAAAACGAGGTTAAAAAATCTCGGCCTGCTACCTGTCCTATCCGCTATAATCCTGTTATCCGTTGCCAATTACTGTTTGTTAGCTCGGACTGGGTAAATCACTGTCCTGAAGTCGAAGGA
The DNA here is from genome assembly GCA_045599645.1 of Candidatus Avigastranaerophilus sp. Taxonomy (GTDB): domain Bacteria; phylum Muiribacteriota; class Ozemobacteria; order Ozemobacterales; family Ozemobacteraceae; genus RUG334. The sequence goes on along the minus strand of JAZRWI010000092.1, from coordinate 6,454 downwards.
TTTATTTTTGAGGTCGGCAGAGCCCATGTTGAGTGAAAGTTCCAGACCAATACGTTTAACTGGTGTTGCGCCAGTTGGAATAAGCTCTTCGTTTAAATGCCAGCTATAGGAAGCTACCTTGCCTTTTATAATCGGGTGCGCTTCGTTGTTGTCGAAACGTCTTGTCATGTTAAAATAGCCATCACCCTGCGGAACAGCAGAATAAATAACACTCCTGACCTTTCCGTCTTCGCTGTCATATATATTGAACATCAGCTGAGTTTCATCTACAGTGATGAAATCACCCTTTTGTGGCTTGATTGCGTTATTCAGGTCATTACGCAGCCTGGCTGTGAATAATGAGCATTCCTGCATCAGAACCGCTGAACCTTCGCCAGCAGAGAAATTTTTCGAGAAACGCATAAACAGCGTTACCGCCATTCCCAGAAACACTGCAGTAACACCGGCAGCAACCATGATTTCAACTAAAGTAAATGCTTTTTTATTCTTAAATACTGTCATTGTTTACTATTACCTTTATGCTGAAATCACGTTCTTGCCTGGAACCTTTGGCTATTGGATACTTTATTGAAACTGTTATTTTCTTAAAAACAACCTTGTTATCCTTTTTAATGTCTTCAATGCTCATAGTCGGCTTGTATTCAGGGCCAAAGCTAAGATGATACACAGCAGGCGTGTCTGCAAAGTTGGCACCGTCTACAATATCATCAGGTTCATAATAGCCTGTTTTAAGCATATCAAATGGCAGGGACATAGTCTGTTCCATAAGCTCAAGAGCAGCACTGTGAGCCCTGAATTCGGCGTCAGTCATCTGAATACCCTGATTTCCAGAAGAAAATGCCAAAAATGAAGGCAGCATAATAAGAATCAAAATACCCATAGACATGGTTATTTCAACTAATGAAAGGCCTTTATTTGTTTTGCGCTTATAGTTCGTCATATCAATTTGTTATCCAGTGTGAATCCCTGGATGCAATGAATATTTTGTAGAATTTATTATAGGAATCGCGTGTCGGGTCAGCTGCCTGTCTATAGCGAATTACACCACCCTGGAAACGGTGGTCAGCATATATTGACTTGGCGCAGAGAGAACCGAAAAGCTCGAATTTTGAGCTGTAATCAACCTCACAGTCAGGCGCTATAATATTCACATGGTTAGGCTGGGTGGACTCGAATCGCACCTTCCCTTCACCCACGGAGGCTATTGTTAGAATTTCAGAAGTATTTGTAAGGGAAATGCCGCGCAGTGCGATGCTGCCTTTTTCCAGAAGAATGATTCCCCCACCCTTTACCCTGAGAGGTTGCGGCCTGCCTGGTGGAGGAACAATGAACTCTTCGTTTTTGCTGTTGGTTATACAAACAACGGAATTAAGCTCTAGTTCACCATCTTCGTTAAGATACTTTTTCCAGAAATCAGCAGGAGTTTCAACAGTATTCTGGATACGCCTTCTAATGAGCATTATAGAGTCTTCTATTTGCGGGCGGCCTTTATAGAACACATGTCCGCCACGGCTTATGACAGACTCACCCTCTAAGTCTTCCCCTAAAATCTTTTTCTGCGGTGGGAAGAAACGGTTTTCAGCCTTGTCATAAACCTCCTGCATTGAGTTGTAGGATTCAACATACGGCTGCTCAACTATTCCACTCATAAAAGCAGAATATTCATTATGGTCCTTAAAAAGCACACCAGTCTTGATTATAGGGCCACCAACAACGCGCCCTGTGAATTCGCAGATATTTATTGAATTGCTGTAGTTATCAAAAGGCAGGGACTGCAGCAGATAAATCGGTTTGGGGTTGTTAGCCTCAAAGACTGCCTTCACATCGTCTTCTTCCGGCTTAACTTCAAGATTGGCAAACCTTACAAAAGCAGAGTACACAGGCCCTATTACCCTTGTTCTGGACTGGTAGCCTTTTCTTGCATCACCAAAAAGATGCAGAATCGAAGATTTAGAGCCATAATGGTGCTTTTCATAATAGGAAAGAATGTTACCTTCGTACATCGCTTCGCTTTCCATACGACTGCTACGGTCGTGGAAGCTATCAAGAATAAAGCTGTGCCAGAAGCGGTATGAAGCCATTTTAACTGCGTCAGAGCTTTTATCCCACGGCGTTCTATGGGATTGGAAAAAGCTTTCTGGCATTTTGTTTGCAACTGTAGAAAATTTTACAGGCGAAAAAGAATTAGGCTTGCTTACGTCGTAAAAATGGAATATTTCACCTAAGTCTCCTGCTCCAGAACAAAGGTTTAAACGTGTTTTATCGCCTTTAAGCCATATCCAGCCACGTTTTTTCCAAATCTCAGGATCTTTTTCTTCCTTTTCAATATCAGCAATATTTGCCGGTTCAATGCTGTATTCTGGTGTAGCATGGTTATAGACAATTATAGGCTTCGGCCCGTCAGTAACCATACCCTTATAATCATTCTTTATAATGTTAAAATCATTTTCACTCTTTTTTGCAGCATCATTCAGATAAAGAGAGAATTTGCTCATAACCCCTGGAACCATGTTCACAATGCTGACGTCGCGGTTAACCATTATTTTGCGTCGGGAACCGCGGTATTCACCGACAGCTTCAATCACAAGACTGCCTTTAGCAGCTTTCGGGTCAGACCAGACAGAAGAGTCAGCTTCCACAGGCTTGAATTTTCTTAAATAGACATTAACTTCAATAGAAGCTGTTTTGTCGACTTCTGCAGAAAATTTCTTCAGGTCATCGTTCCAGGCTTCGCCAAGAAGCTCGTTTATACAGATATTCTCTAGAGACTTGCTATTTAAAAGGATTTCTTTAAGCTTTTCTGTGGACTTTCCACCAGAACCGAGGTTTTCATCTATGCTGGATCTCAAGGTTCCAAGACAGGTATTGATTCCTGTTTCAGCCAGAAAATGGGCTATTTCACCGTTTACAATGGTATGCATTCCGGTGTACTGGTGACTCATAAAAGTATAAAGTGTCACCGAAAGCACTAAAATTACAGTGCCTATAATAAGAGCAATCATAATCGTGAAGCCACGATTATGATTGCATTGTTTGTTTTTTATACTAGAACTCAATTATCAGACAAAAGATTCATGATGTTTGAACGGGTTGATTCGTTCATACTGAATACTTTAAGAGTTGCCTGAGACTGAATCTGGCTCATGGTTAATTTCATTACTTCACTAGCCATATCAACATCACCAATCTGTGACTGAGCAGAAAGAGCATTCATCTGCTGATTCTGAAGATTAGCAATGCTTGAGCTGATTCCGTTGAGGGCTGAACCTAGTCCGCTCTGAGTTGAAAGAACTTTGTTAAGAGCATTCTGTACAGTGCCCATTGCTGATGTAGCATCACCCTGAGTAGCTACAGACAGGCCATTTAGACCCAAGGCATTTGCTGTCATTGCATCAATCGCAAATTTCTGACCATTCTGAAGCTGTGTAGAGAATGTTCCATCTAACAAGTTCTTACCGTTAAACTGAGCCTGGTTAGCACTCATATCAATCTGAGAAGAAAGCTGATTGATCTGTTGCTGGATTTGAGCTCTGTCCTGATCAGTAAGTGTCCCATTTGCAGCCTGAGCAGTTAAGCTACTAAGACTTTGCAAGATGTTCGTACTTGTTGTTAGGGAGCTTGATGCGGTCTGAAGAACAGAAGCCTGACTCTGTTGATTCGCCATCATTTGAGTCATAGCACGGGCCTGAGCATCAAAGGCAGATAGCATTTCACTATCGGCTGCATTGTCGCTAGCCTGCGTAATCTTCTTTCCGCTAGAAATGCGTTGGATAGACTTGCTTGCTGCACTGTCAGCACGTAAAAGGTTGGTGTGCAAGCTATTGCTACCAATTCCATTTGTTAGCATATATAGACCTCCTTGTCTATTAACTCTGTACTAATTATAATAAATTATCGGCTAACTGGCTAGATTTTCTAAGGCTTCTTTTTCGTCTGTGTAATTCGTACCCATTTGTAAGAGTCCGACCATCTTGAATACGCTGGCTGAGATTTCGCTCAAACCACAATATGCAAGGTCGCCGTCTTTTTCATCGACGATAACTTCGGCCATTTCGATAATCTGTGCAATACCCTGAGAGTTAATTACAGGTGATTCTTCGAAATTCAGGAGAATTTTCAGAAAACCATTTTCCAAAGCTTCTTCAGTAGCAGCAACAAGAGCTGCACCACCCTTTTCGTCGACATAGCCGACGGGACGCAGAATACAAACATCGCCATTAATTTCTTTGTTAATTATAATCCTAGCCATAGTGCTAAAAATTATACTTATTATTCAATCCGATGTCAAATTTTATGTACACAGTTTTAAAAACCATCGAAAGCCAGACATATTCTATAGCAGTGTATGTATAGGGGTGATTCTATACGCTTTTGGCTATTGGCTGTTGGCTATTAGCCGAAAGAAAACAGCCGCTTACAGCTATCGGCCACCGGCCACCAGCCGAGAGAAACAGCCGCTATTAGCTGTTGGCTATTAGCTGCTAGCCGAGAGAAACAGCAGCTTACAGCCATCGGTCACCAGCTGTTGGCCGAGAGCAGATAGTTACCCTCTCTCGGCTGATGGCATCACGCCCCTGCGAGGCCTTCCTCCGCACTCGGGGGAATCAGTGGTTTGTGGCTGTTGCGCCCCTGCGAGGCCTTCCTCCGCACTCGGGGGAAGGTGGCACGCGTAGCGTGACGGATGAGGGTGCCATTCTCGGCTGGTAGCCGGTAGCCGACGGCTGATAGCCGTTCTTATTCTGACATAGGAACAGGAACAAGGGCGAGGCGGAAGCCATAATGGCTGTCCCTGCTGGCGGGGGCATAGTAAAAACGATACCACGAATTGCAGCCGTACGGAATACCGCCCCAACTGCCGCCGCGCACGACGCAGCCAGAGTCATAAGCAGGGTTTGGCCCTGCGGGACCTGTAGGGTCTGTCGTAATTGAACTATCATAATCACTATACCAGTCCACACACAATTCAAAAGCATTGCCGTGCATATCGTATAGACCGAATGAGTTAGAAGCCAAAGTGCCTACATCATGAGTTTTAGATTCTGAATTATAGTTATACCAGGCAACTTCATTGATATTGGCATCGTTACCCCAATCATTCACAATATTCTTATTATTGTTCAGGTCGGTTTCTGTTCCGGCACGGCAAGCATATTCCCACTGGGCTTCTGTCGGAAGCGCAAACTTATAACCCTCAGGCAACTGATTTGTTTCAGTAAGCTTTGCATTTAACTTAGCTATAAAGCCTGTTGAATCAGTCATTATATCATTCCAGCTTACATTCACAACAGGCTGGTTGTCGCCGGTGAAATTTGAACCTGAACTTGACGACGGGCTGGAACCGCCCATTATAGCAACATACTGAGCGTTTGTGACCTCGAAGGTTCCCATATAAAAAGCTTTGCTGATGGTCACTGTATTATCGTCTTCATAACCACCTCGTCCTGACCTGACAAAACTGCCGGCAGGACAGCGTCTCATTTCAAGGGTTACTGTATCTGAGAGTGCAAAAGTCAGGATAGTTGAAGTCCAACTTGCAACATAGGTTCTGTCATCTGTTGAACCCTGCGGAATAGTTACAGTCATAGATGCCGTGCCTTCTTCAATATCTGTGCCTGTCCAGCCCAAGAAGGTAAAAGGGGCTTTGGTCGGGTTGTTCAGAGTTATGGTTGTCGATGTAATGTCGTAGGAAGTCGGATTGGTAGCACCTTCGGGAAAACAACCACCATCAAGGTCATAAGCTATTTCAAAGCTTGTAGGAGTCCAGCTTGCAACATAGGTTCTATCACCCGTTGAACCCTGCGGGATTGTTACCGTCATAGAAGCAGTATCGCTTGCAATACCTGTGCCTGTCCAGCCAAGAAAATCATAATTAGCTCTAGTCGGGTTGTTCAAGATTATGATTGCCGATGTAACGTCGTAGGAATTAGGATTAACAACCCCTTCTGCAAGACTGCCGCCATTCAAATCACAAGTTATTGAATAGCTAATCAGTGTCCAGTTGGCTGTATAAGTCTTATTGCCTGTTGAGCCCTGAACTATGGTCACTGTCAGGTTTTCGTCTCCTGTCAGGTCTGAGCCGCTCCATCCTTTGAAGGTATAACCAGCCTTTGTTGGATTTTTCAAAGTTATATCTTCTGATTCAACAGTGTAGGTTGGTTGATTATCGCCTTCAGCAAAGGCTGCGCCTTCAATACCCAGACATGTAATGTTATAGGTAATGACACAGGCATTTGCTGTTACAGTCACAGCCTTAGCGGGCATTATGAATTTATTGTCGGTAACAGTTACATCGTCACTTGTCCATGAAGCGAATTCATAACCGTCTTCAAGAGTATATTCAAGAGTGATTTCCTTACCGGCTTCATAACTTCCGCCTCCTGAAACGCTTGCAATGCCTGTTCCCTTAGTAACAGTTAAAGTATATGTATCAGGTGCGTTTTCGGTCCATGTCGCC
>JAZRWI010000091.1:0-2262 GCA_045599645.1 Candidatus Avigastranaerophilus sp. | reverse complement strand
CGTATAACTGATGCGGAAATCGTTTTCGCCAGTAACTACCATAATTGGGGTATCCCAGTTCTGAACATAATTCTTCGGGTCTGCTTCACGGTAGGTTCTCATAGCAGTGGCATTATCAAAATCCCATGGAGCGCCACCAAGTTCCCAGTTGGTAAACCACATTTCTTCTGTTTCGCAGTATTGAGCACGAAGGTCAAAAATACCAGCATGGGCAAGGAAACAGGCAAAACGCTTGTTGTGGTTCCCTGCAAGCCAATAAACGGAGAAGCCACCGAAGCTTGCACCTACAGCTCCCATGCGCTTGTCATCAATGTAAGGCTTTCCTTTCATATAGTCTGTAGCACTTAGATAATCCTTCATGCATTGACCGCTATAGTCACCGGAAATCTCTGCGTTCCATTCTGTGCCAAAACCTGGCAAGCCTCTGCGATTCGGAGCTATTACTACATAGCCGTTTTCAGCCATTATGCGAAGATTCCATCGATAACTCCAGAACTGGCTAACAGGAGACTGAGGGCCGCCTTGACAAAAAAGCAAAGAGGGGTATTTTTTGTTAGAATCAAAGTCTGGTGGCAAAAGCACCCAGGTAGTCATTTCCTTGCCATCTGTGGTTTTTATGATTTCCTTAAGACAGGTTACTTTGCCAAGAGTGTTCATGATTGGGTCGGTTATAGCGCTGAGACGTTCAGGTTCTTTTCCTGCTTTTATGCTCCAGACTTCATCGGGTTCAAGCAATGAGTGACGGCATGCAATAACATGACCTTCACCGGCTAAAGTAAGATTGCTGTAGTCACACTGTCCGCCAGCAACAAACTCTACCTTTCTGGTATCCACGTTAATTCTGTGGATTGGCATAGTGCCAAGATATGCGCCAATGAAATATATATATTTTTCATCTGGAGACCATGCTATTTCATCACTGCTATAATCCCAGTCAGCGGTTAAATCAACTTTATTGCTGCCGTCAGCGTCCATTACGAAAATGCGGTTCTTGTCCGATTCGTAGCCGTCATGCTCCATTGATAGGAAGGCTATCTTGTTGCTCTTTGGAGCCACAACAGGTCTGTTGTCGTAGCCCATCATACCTTCTGTCAGATTTTCAGTTGTGCCTGTTTCTATCGAATATTTGAAAAGATTGCTATTGGTTGATACAGCATATTCTTTACCAATCTTTTTGCGGCATACATAAATAAAGCTTTTGCTGTCGGGCATCCACGTAATCTGTTCTACGCCACCCATCGGCCGCATTGGTGATTCGAACTGAGTGCCTTCCAATACGTCTTTCACGTTAGTGCATGATTTGCCATCAAAATCAGCTAAGAAAGGATGAGGTATTTCTGCAATCCATTCGTTCCAGTGGCGATACATCAGATCATCAATAATACGACCGTCTGTTTTGTCCAGATCAGGATAACGGTCCTGAGCGGTTTCGCGATATTTCACAGTAGAAATAATGACGATTCTCTTTTCATCAGGACTCAGAACAAAGCCTTCAACGTCCTTTTTCATCTTGCTTACGCACTTTGCATCTGTGCCGTCAGCATTCATTACCCATACTTGCTGAATCTTGTCTGGGTCTGCACAAACATAGGCAATTTTACTGCCACCGGACATCCACACACCATTGCTTACTCTTGCAGGTAAATCCGTTATCTGGTGGGCATTCTTACCGTCAATATCCATCAGCCAAAGGTCGGAATTACTTTTGTTTTCTTTGATATCAGGTGTGGCAACACTGAACAATATCTTCTTCCCATCGGGACTTACTTTTGGTTCGCTTACACGACCAAGCTGGTTCATTAATTCTGGGGTAAATTTCTGCATACTTTATACTATATCTAATTTTATTCCATACTCGTATATGGCATCGCTTGGCAAATCTATATTCTGATTCCAGAATACACAGGTTCGGCTTTCATCCAATTGAACCTGCTTGAAAAGTCCATTAATGTTTCTTAAATCAGAGTATCCAGGAAGATTATCAATATCTTCCTTTAAATCATATATAACAATCCTATTGTCATCAAATTCAACTTTGAGACAGAAATCATCCAATGCTTCTATTTTTTTTATTCTAGGTATCATAGTTTGATTTTTAAAGAGGTGGTAATTTTTCTATTGTTTGAGAATCCCACATTTTTTGAAGTTCTGATTTATGAATCTGAAGCCATTCATAAACCAACTGCTGGGCTTTTTGTGGCAAATCACCTTCAATCATTTGAAGACTCTGAATACTAAATATTCCAATATATTCACCATATA
>JAZRWI010000090.1:0-53576 GCA_045599645.1 Candidatus Avigastranaerophilus sp. | reverse complement strand
TTAAAGAGAAGCACGTTTACAATGTCTGCAAAGACATCGTTGTAAGATTCCAAAGTCTTCTGGGCTATATCTTTCTGACCCATTGAGCGGACTCCTTACATCTAAATTATAAGCACAGAACAATTTCTATGCAAGTCATAGAATTGTTTTTAAAGGTGCTTATTCTTTAACAGCAACTCAATGGTTAATTAACTCTGGTTATTCTAAAGATTTATAAAAATTTGCTGTTCTCAAAAATAAATATATCAGAATTTTTTCTAAATATGTCAACTGACAAGCGACAATTTGTAAATCGATACACTCAAGCAAATATTATTTATGGTTTTAAAGTTTTTTGAGGAATTCTAGTTCAAATTCGCATATATGACGCAGTCGGCTGGTATTTTTCAGTTCTTAGATTTCTCACTGGCGTTGCGTGCTTCAGTCAGTCTTTGCAGCATAGCTGAATTTTCAGGATCTAACAGAAGCCTTATTGTATAATTCAAATTACCAATGATGGTTTTTCCATATTCCAGGCGATAACTAAAATCTAAGGAATTGTTAGCATTATCCCTGAGGTTATTTACTTTTTGATTTAATTCTTTTACGATTGTCTGATATTCCCATTGATTCAAAGCTCCTTCACGGTATTTACTCTTAAGTATTGCCTTAGCTTTTGATACCTTTTTTATGTCATTAGGCAAATAATTTATGTGACTTTCTGAACCAAATATCATAAAAGCTAGATCCTCACCATCTCTCTGCTTAATTTGCAGGCATTCATCGTAAGCCAGTTTCAAGGAATCCTTAGCGCGTTTTACAATATCTTCCTCTTGATATACTTTGGGCGTCATATACATCAAATGACCATAATCATTTGTTTTTACTCCGTTAAAAGGGGCAGTCATAGTAACTCCGCAATAATCCTTTCTGGTATAAACAGCAGTTCCTTCAAGAACAACACCATTGTATTCAACCTTTACATCAACAGAATACTTTGTAAGTTCCATTTTAATTTCTCCTTTTATTGTTTAATTTCCAACCCGTAATTTGGTTAATTTTTCATACATATATATTCTGACGAAACTTATACACGAATATATATTTTAGTACGGATTTTTTTTCATACATATATATTCTGACGAAACCCTAAAGAATTCACACTTAAGCTGTATTATTTTTAAACAGACTTTTGTTTGCTATGTAGGGAATATGTTTATAGATAGGCTGTTAGAAGTATTTTTACTGAGTCAGTAGGTTCCTTAGTGGGGGTGTTTCTGAACTGGATATCAACGTTTGCAGGCAATTTTTCCATTATGTATTTCAATGCAACATTAACTTCTTTCAGTGAGAATTCAGGATTATGAATAAGATTAATGAACATTGTTGAAACCTTGTTTATTTCAATATTGAAGCTAACACTTTCGAAAGCCTGTTTCACTGCATAAAGGGTTCTGTCTTTCCCGGAGGCAACACCTGTTCCGAAGAAGGCAGCATAGCCAGGAAGTTCGCCCTTGGCATAATCCCCACGTCTTTCTACGTAATCCCAGAATTTTTCTACCAAAAGCTGGTATTCATCTTTGGTAAGTTCTTCATGTTCTGCATTTAACCTGAATAAGTATTTGGGGAAACACCAATCCGGAGATTCGAAAACATACTGATTAAAAATATTGTTCACTTTGGCTATAGTCATAGGGTTTCTCCATTATCTATTAATTTTTTTTAATTCATAATATATGTATAATTGAATTTGCAAAGTGTTCGGAAAAAAGTAAAAAAAAATTATTGATTTTGAAAACAGTATGTTTAATAGAAAATTTGGGTATTTATTTTTAGAGAATATTGGCGTAAAATAAAATTAATATTTAACTCTAGAAGGCAATTATGAGTAATATTTTAAAACAAACACCTAAAGATGTTGAAGGCTATGTATTAGTTTCACCGCTCATTGCAATGAAGGAAGCTTCAAGATGCCTGCTTTGCCATGACGCTCCATGCAGTAAAAGTTGCCCTGCCGGGACAGATCCTGCAAAATTTATTCGTTCCATAAGATTCAGGAACGTAAAAGGCGCTATTGAAACCATCAGAGAAAACAACCCCCTGGGTGGTATCTGCGCAAGAGTTTGTCCTTATGACAAATTCTGTGAACAAGCCTGTTCTGCCGCTCTCTCCGGAGAACGTCCAATACAAATAGGCTTACTCCAGCAATTTGCTATGCAGCAGGAAAAAGCTTATGGGGTTGCAAGCTATATAGAACCTGTAGAAAAGAAAAATAAGCGTGTTGCCTGCATAGGTGCTGGTCCCTCTTCACTTGCTGTTGCATCAGAACTGGCCAAAAATGGTTATGATGTAACTGTTTATGAAAGAGAAAAATACGCTGGCGGAATGACCAAATATGGTATTTCTCAAGTAAGACTTCCAGAAGAAGTAATAAACCAGGATTTGGAATATATCCAAAAGCTTGGCGTTAAGTTTGTCTTCAGCAAAGAAGTGTCCCCGAAAGATTTAAATGATTTTGACGCGGTATTCAGCGGATTCGGTCTTTGGGGCTATGAAACCCCGAATATTGAAGGCGCTAAGCTGGAAAACAGCTACTCTGCAGTAGAATTCCTGACAAAATTCAGAAAAGAAGACCAGGAATTTGTAAGAAACAAGAGAGTTGTTATTATCGGCGGTGGTGACGTTGCTATGGATTGTGCTGTTACAGCTAATATTTATGGTGCTTCAGACATAAAGATTGTTTATAGAAAAACAATTCAAGAAGCCCCTGCACAAATCAGAGAAATACAAAATGTCATCAATCGTGGTATTTCTCTCACTACTGGTTTCAAACCATTAGCATTAAAAGGAAACGGCAAGGTTGAGGCTATCGAATTTGAAGGCTTTAAAAATCCATCAGACAAGCTTACAATTTCAACAGATATAGTTATCTTTGCTACAGGCCAGAAATCAGAATTAACCGAATATCCAGAATTTAAGGATCATATAAACGAAAAAGGCCTATTAAATACCACCAATGGTCATATCACAGGTAAATACTTTGCTGCAGGCGACTGTGTTCATGGAGCAAGAACAGTTGTTGAAGCAGTAAAAGAAGCAAAAGCTGTTTCTAAAGAAATGATTAAATTTCTGGAAAAGTAATAAAGAAAGGAAAACAATATGGCTATAAAAAAAGATTTGTCTATTAAGTATCTAGGCATTGACTGCCTTAATCCATTTTTCCTTTCTGCTTCACCGGTCGGAGCCAACTACGAAATGGTTGCAAAGGCCTACCGTTCTGGTTGGGGCGGATGTTTTTTCAAAACAGTTGGTCCTTATGCAATGAACGAATGTTCTCCACGTTTTGACAATGTAACAAAAGAAGCTACTTCATGGATTGGCTTCAAAAACATGGAACAGGTTTCCCAGCACACTCCTGAAGAAAACTTCGAGTGGATGGCAAAGCTGAATCATGATTTTCCAGAACATGTAACAGTAGCTACAATTATGGGCTCTAACGTAGAAGAATGGAAAAAGCTGGCAATATGTGCAGAACAGTGCGGTGCCAAGCTCATTGAAGGTAATTTCTCATGCCCACAGATGTCTTCTCATGCCATGGGTGCAGACGTTGGAACCAACCCAGACCTGCTGATTGAATATAGCAAAGCAGTAACATCCGTAACCAAGGTTCCATTTATCGCTAAGATGACTCCAAACTGCACCGACATGGTTCCTCTTGCTCAAGCTGCATTAAAAGGCGGAGCTGTCAGCGTTTCAGCAATCAATACAATAAAGTCCATTACTAACATAGACTTTGAAAACATGACCGGTATGCCTGTAGTAGATGGAAAATCATCTATTTCTGGTTATTCGGGAGCTGCAATAAAGCCAATCGCTTTAAGATTCTGCGCCCAGATTCTTCAGGGAATACCCAATATTGAATTATCAGGTATTGGCGGTATTGAAACCTGGAAGGATGCAGCAGAATACTTAGCAATCGGTTGTCGCAATCTTCAGGTAACCACTGCAGTTATGCAATATGGCTATAGAATTGTTGAAGACATGAAGAGCGGCCTGATGCATTTCATGGCAGAACGCGGCTATGAAAAGCTTGATGAGTTCATCGGTTCTGCATTAGGGAATATTATCCCGGCAGAAAATCTTAATAGAGACTTTATGATTTTGCCACATTTCAATAATGAAAAATGCCTTGGCTGTGGTAGATGCTTTGTTTCCTGTTATGATGGCGGTCATCAGGCTATTAAATGGAACGAAGAAACACGCCGTCCGGAATTATTAAAAGATAAATGCGTTGGATGTCATCTCTGCATAAATGTATGCCCATTAACCAACTGCATTACACCAGGTGAAATAGCCTTCAAAGATGGCTGTAAAAAGACAGATATAGCATATAAAAAAGATTATTCTGCATTAGGCCTATAAAATTAAAGCATAAAAAAAACGGTGTAAAGATTTTTAAGCTTTTACACCGTTTCTTTTTATTTGCCGGGAATGTATTTACCGTCTTTAGCTTCAAATACAATTGAGCCGGATTCCTGCACTTCGATACCATGAAGTTGCCCAGCCGGAATCTGAAGTCCAAACGGACCTTTTTCATGATTTAATTTATATCTGGCAATTTCATTATGGTTTTCATCATAGAAAATCCAGTCTATAGCACCATGCAGAATCACTACAGACTCGCTGGTATCAGGATGGCAATGTATTGGAACGACAGTGCCTTTATCCATGATATTCAAAATACGTTGACTATTATCTTCCGGACTATTGCGAAGATCAAAATTTGCTCTCAGTCTTGGGGACTGCTTTGCCATTTCCTGAAGCTCTTTAAAGAAATCATTAGTAAAAACTATCGGCTTTTTCTGTTCAGACATATCTGAAATCCTTTTGTGTTATTTCATTTAGTAAGTTCAGACAAACGCTGAAGAAGTCTAAGAAGGCAGCCATCTTCAACAAATGAAGCTATATGTCCATCGCAGAAGCGTTCACCACGATTAATGAACGTCAGCATGGTTTTAATATTATCAATGTTCATTTTATCTATTGGCATATTATTCATTGCTTCATAATGGCTTAAATAATCGTAATCCGGTTCTAAAAGGGCAAGAGCAACCATAACTCTACCGTCGTAAACAGGATACGGATTATATTCTACTTTAGGATTTTCTTGAAGGTATTCTATGCATTCCAACAATACTTTTTTATCTACTTTTTTTTCACTTTTCTTATTCATTTCATAAAACCTCACTGATTCATCTAACATTTTATCTATCCCAGAATTGTTAACAATCTGAGGATTAATGGAATTTGCCATCAATACAGACATTATTGCAGAATAAATAATTTTATCCATAATTCAAATTATAAAATATTCTTACAAAGGGCTAATGTCTTTTCAACTACGCCCTGATTTTCAACAAGAATACGGGAAGCCGCAGCAACAATGCTTTCAGAGACATGATCATCATTTATTATTTTCATAATTTCATTATAATCATTATCAGAACCATCAATCATAGTTATTCCACCAGCCGTTTTAAGCTGTTCAACTATATCTGCAAAATTGCGGCAATATTTTCCCATAAGCAAAGGAACGTCCTGCTGCATAACTTCTAATGGATTATGACCGCCTGTTTTATTGAAATCCAGACTACCACCAACAAATGAAGCGGCTGAAAGCTTATATACAGAGGCTAATTCTCCAATAGTATCAAGAATCATTATTTCAGAATCTGAAATCTGTGTCTTTCGGCAAACAGCAATATTGTCCTTAGACAATTCATTCATCCAGGCTTCTGCCAAAGTGATATTGCGAGGTGCAATAATTGCAGCCAGTTTTTCAGCAACAAGCTTTTTGAACAATGGCTTAAGCATTTCAAATTCTTCCGGGTGCAAAGACCCAAAGACTATTGCTTTTCTTCCATTTAACCACTGGGAAACGCTTGCAAGGTCTACCTGGTTGGTATGAGTAAAATCTGCTTTCATATTCCCCAGAACATGAATTTTGTCAGTTGAAACCCCTATTTTTACAAGGCGGTCGGCGTCAATCTGAGACTGAACAGCAAAGCAGGAAAATGCGCCAAATACAATTTCAGCAATTCCTCCAGCTTTTGTATAGAAGCTTTCAATCTTACTGCTAATGCGGCCATTTATTAGCATAAGCGGAATATTTCTTTCGCGGCACTGCTGAGAAAATTCAGGCCAGAAATCTGTTTCAGCTACAAATACAGCATCTGGTTTCCAGCGATTAAAAAGCCTGTTCATTGAACGATAATTATCCAATGGGAAATAGGCCACAGCATCGGCTATTTTCTTTTTTCGAACGTCTTTAATAACATCCGGGTGGGTTGTGGTAAAAACAAGTGTGCTTTCAGGATAAAGCTTTTTCAGTTCCTTTGCAAAGCCAAGAGCCACCATTGATTCACCCATAGAAACGCCGTGAACCCATAAAACTGGTTTATTAAGCTTGTCAGGCATTTCAACATTGCCAAGATAATCATTGAAGCCTTCCTTCACCCTACGGGAATATTTATTCAGAATAGGTAAAAAACCGGCAGCAGCAACAGAAATCAAGGCATAAAGTCCACGATAGAAATACAGAGCGGACTTAGCTTTTAGACTTAATTTATTTCCCATAGCGTTGTGTCCCATGGCACATTTGGCCGTTAGCATTAATTTCGCTTGTAGTCCATGCTTCATGACGTGGTTTAAAGCGGTCATAGAACCACAGATATTGATGCGGGTAAGTTAATATCAATTCTTCCATCCAGTTTGCCAATTTAACTGTTCTAGCAACAGTTTTTTCTTCTTTTGTGCCTTCAACCTCCTCATCAATTGCAGGCAAGAAATAGGCATCATAATTGTAGGTATAACCTTTTCTGAGCGAGAATACAGGAATAAGAGAAGCACCAGTTTTTATGCTCCAATTTGCAGGGCCAGCAGGCATACTAACCCAATGACCGAGAAAGTCCATATAAACACCATTAGCATTGCCATCCTGGTCAGTAATCATACCAAGGCATTCATTATTTCTAAGGGCCTTCAAAGCCTTTACTCCGCCCCTGTCGCGGTCGTGAAGAGTAATTCCGGAATAGCTTCTGAAGTGATCCAGCAGGCTTCCAATTTCCCCTTCCTTTTGGGCGAGGAAGAATGAATTTAACTTAAAACCAGCATTAACAATAGCTGCTCCGAAGTATTCCCAATTTCCTATGTGGGGAAGAGCCATAATTACGCCTTTACCTTTTTTCAAAGCTTTGTCAACATTTTCTGCGCCATTAAGCTTAAAGTGGCTTTCAATATATTGTCTGCTGATGGAGGGATATCTCAGTATTTCGCTGCCTACAAGCGCAAAATGGATAAAGGACTTTTTTACAATAAGCTTCACGGGCATTGGAGGCTTTCTATTCAAGCGGTTGTAAACGCGATCAATACAATCTTCGAGACGGCGTCTTTCTTTACTCCATAACAGCCAAACCAGAAAACCTACAGCAGCAGCTAAGGAGGCGGTAAATTTTTCAGGAAGTTTACCAAATACCTTTGAAATTGCTATTACTGCTTTTTGCAAAACTTCAAGCTTAGACATGCTTAATTTTCCGGTTTTTTATCTTTGAGAATATTAAGAACCATTTTGGCAACCTTATCATTTACACCTGGCTTGCCAAGCTGTCTAGCAACTTCTGCAAAATCCTTTTTCTGTTGTTCGTATTTATCCGGATTTTCCAATAATTCGAAAGCCTTTTCAGCAATAGTCTGCGGAGTGCAGCCATGCTGAATAAGTTCAGGAGCAGCCATTTTATTAAGAATAATATTTGGTAAACCAATAAATTCTGGTAATTTATAGAAAAGTCTTGCCTGAATTTCGGTCAGCCAATTAACTCTATAGCATATAACCATCGGAGTGCCGATAAAAGCGCCTTCCAAGGTTGCAGTGCCTGAACTGATAAGAAGAATCTTAGACATATTCATAATGTCATAAATACGACCTTCAGCCAAGACAACCGGTAATCCGCTATCTTTGAGTTGCTTTCTCAAATCTGATTTTTTAATACCGAAAACGGTATCACCTTCAGTGGCTATGACAGGAACGATGAACTGGTATTCAGGATATTTTTCGTGAATAATTTTACCGGCACCAAGCATTGGCGGTAATATTTCTGTAAGTTCACTCTTTCTTGAACCAGGACACAAGGCAATAACAGGTCTCTTTGGGTCTAATCCGTATTTAATAGCAGTATGTTCCGGACTCATTTCTGGATTTGCAATATCAACCATTGGATGACCTACAAATTCCACATTAGCTTTTGCTCTTTTATAGAGGTCATAGGTAATTTCAAAATTTGCAGCAACAGCAGTAATGCTTTCTGCGGCATCCTTAACCTTTGCAGGATCTTTAACAAATTTGCTGGGTGGGAAATAGTAAACTGTTGGAATACCGAATTTCTTAGCCTGATGAACAAGCCACATATTGAAACCTGGATAATCCACCAAAACGATTATATCTGGTTTTTCTACAGTAAGGAACTTTCTTATCAAGAAAAGAAGAGGTAGTCTTGGAATCTGCTTTATTGCTTCAAAAACTCCTATTGCAGCCCAGTTAGTACTATCGCAAAGCATTTTCACCTTACGACGCTTGCACTGAATTCCGCCAATAGCGTATATATCGAAGTTTTCATATTTTAATAAAACATCGATTAAAGAGGCTGCATAAAAATCTCCGGAGGTTTCTCCAGATACGATAAACAGCTTTGGTCTTCTTTTTTGGACTAATTCGTTCACGTTATCAACAGCCTGCTTTCAATTTCTGTTCAGCGAGTTTTTCGCATTCAAACATATATTCCTTCAATATTTTGCAACCATCTTCAATAGAAGCCTCTGTGCTAATCTTAAGAGGTTTACCAATATGTATTACAGATTTGCTGAATGGCATCGGAATCTGTAATTTATCCCAGCTATGCAGGGTTATTGATTTATCATAAGCCATGCATAAAGGAACTATTGGAATTCCAGTTTTCTGAGCCAATTTAATAATTCCGGGCTTTACTTCATGAATAGGTCCTTTAGGTCCATCAACAGTAAAAGCCACAGTTACTTTATTTCTAAGCTTTTTTACAGCCTCAAGAAGCACTCTCGCCCCACCTCTGGAGGAAGAGCCTCTTACAGTCTGGTAGCCAAGAGAATCAAGTATCTTAGTTATCAAATCGCCGTCCTTTGATAAAGACGCCATAACTGCAATATTCTTAGTCCTATAGAAATATAAGCAGCCAAACAAGCTACCATGCCATAAAGCCAAAATTTTAGGACCATTTTTGCCTACAACATCGAAAGGCTTATCAAAAGAACAATCAGGTATAATTTTAATACTATTTATAAGAAAAAGATTGAAAAGCTCTACAGCTAGAGATTTTATTCTCAGGGAAGCAACATAAAGCTTATCAGACCACCTTTCGTCGGTCTGTCTAATAAGACTGTCGACATCCTTGAATCTTCTTCCTATCACGGTAATAAAGCCGCCTGTTCTAGTTCTTTCTTATGCTGAGCAGTGTAAAGCTGATAATACAAGCCCTTCTTTTCCAAGAGGTCTTCGTGTTTACCATCTTCAACTATCCTGCCTTTTTCTATGGCAATGATTCTATCAGCATTAACTACAGTTGAAAGCCTATGAGCAATCATGAATGTAGTTCTATTCTTCATCAACAAATCAAGAGACTGTTGAATAAGGTTTTCTGTTTCAGAGTCTAACGCGCTGGTAGCTTCATCAAGAATAAGAATCTTTGGATTCTTAAGGAAAGCCCTGGCAAGAGCTACACGCTGAGCCTGACCACCAGAAAGGTTTACGCCACGTTCACCAAGAAGAGTCTGATATCCATCAGCAAGTCCAGTGATAAAATCATGGGCATTTGCTAATTTTGCAGCTTCTTCTATTTCTTCCTGAGTAGCACCGATGCGACCGAAGCCAATATTTTCTGCTATTGTTCCAGCAAAGAGATAGGTATCTTGTGGAACCAAGCCGATAAAGCTTCTATAATTTTCGCTAGTTAAATTTTTAATATTTTTCCCGTCAATCAGCAATTCACCGCTGGTTACATCGTAAAATCGCGGTATGAGATTTACAAAAGTGCTTTTCCCAGCTCCGGACGGACCAACCAAGGCAATAACTTCACCTGATTTTACCTTTAAATTGATATTTTTAAGAATAGTTGCATCTTCATTATAGGCAAATGTAACATCCTTAAATTCCACTTCACCATGGCATTCTTCAAGCTTATCCGGATTTTCAGGTTCCTTAACATCGATTTCACGGTCAATAACTTCAAAAACTCTCTGAGCAGCACCAATAGACTGAGAAATGCTATTTGCATAGTCAGATACGTCTCTCAGTGGCTTAAACAAAGTGCACAATGCAGTAATAAAGCTGACAACCTGACCAGCATCCAAAACCCCTGTGCAAACCAAGTGACCACCATACCAGAATATAATAACCAGACTGAAGCTGTTACATAATTCTACGATTGGTGTAGTAGCTGCATTAATTCTATTACCACGCATTGTTTCGCGGAAGTTATCTTCATTGGCTTTTTCATAATTAGTTGTCATATGCTTTTCAAGAGTAAAAGACTTAACAACTTTTACGCCAGTAATAAATTCATGCAAAACAGTGTTCAAATCGCCTACACGTTCCTGCATGCTTCGACCAATCTTTTTCATTTTATGGCTCAGTCTGTCGATAAGAACAGCGATAAGAGGAGCAATTACAAGTGACAGTAATGAAAGCTTCCAATGTAAATAGAAAATGTAGCACAGGATACCAACAACTTCGATGGCATTGCGGCAACATTTAACAGATACATTAACAAGATTCTGCAAAACACCGACGTCATTTGTAACACGGCTCATTAACTGACCGGTCTGCTGGGTTTCATAAAAAGACAGAGAAAGCTTGGAAAGCTTTGCAAAACAATCTGATCTTATCTTTTTCAAAACGCTCTGAGAAACATACTGCATAAGGTATGTGCTTGCAAAGCTGAACACACCCTTTATAAACATTACAGCAACAACGCTGAGTGAAATCCATCTGATAGCAGATTCATTCTTTGAAACCAGAACGTCATTAACAAGGTATTTAACAACAGCAACAGGATATACTTCACCTGAAGCAACCCCTATTGTGCAAAGCACGCTAAGCAGTAAAACGCCTACGTGTCCTTTACAATAGCCTAAAACACGTTTAAACAGTTGAAAGTCGCTAATTCTAGTATTCTGTTCATTCATTGGAGTTATTAAGTTCCTTTAACCTGTTTGCAATGTGTTCAGCAACTCTTATACCAGCACCAGGTTCGCCCAAAGTCTTCTTAACGGCATTGAGCTCTTTCCTGATACGATTTTGTTTATCTTTGTCATCCAAAATACATGAAACTTCCCTAGCAATAAAATCAGCCCTGAATTCATCTCTGATTAATTCAGGCACAATACGTTTACCGGCAATAACATTAGGTAATGCAATATGTTCTGATTCAATAAAGTATTTAGTTAATACCGAAGTAATTATATTGGTGCGATATACAACCACCATAGGTGTGCCAATAATAGCCGTTTCTAATGTTGCTGTACCTGAGGTTACTATACAAACATCAGCAACGGTCATAACGTCATAAGCTTTATCGCATACGATTCTAACGTTAATATTTGGATGTTTATCAATATAAGAGCGCACATGTGATTCTTCTATAGTTGAAGCCAATGGTAAAAGGAATTGTGCATTCTTGTATTTCTCAGCTATCAAATCAGCTGCACCCAGCATTTCAGGTAAAATATAGTCTATTTCCTGAGTTCTGCTGCCAGGAAGCAGTCCAATAACCTTCTGGTCATTCAGAATTTCATATTTCTTTTGAATTTCTTCTTTAGAGGCTGATGGAACAGCAGTTCCTATTAGCGGGTGACCAAACCAGTTGCAGGTGGTTCCCCCTTTTTGCCAAATATCAACTTCAAACGGGAAGAAAACAACACATTCGTCAATGGCTTTAACAAAGTCTTTTACTCTACCAGAGCGCCAAGCCCATACTTGAGGCATAATATAGTAAAGCACATGCAAACCGATAGATTTAGCATATTCGGCTATCATTCTATTAAAATCAGGATAGTCGATAAGAACTACCATATCGGGACGATTTGCGCTAAGCCATTTTTCTACATCAGATTTTATGTGTTTAAGTCGTTTAAAATTTCTGATTGCTTCAACTATGCCTATAACAGCCATTTCATCGCTGCTATGAATGCAATTCATACCAGCTTTCTGCATAAGCTTACCGCCAATACCAGTGATTTCCAGTTCTGGAGCAATCTTTTTAAGATGCTTGATTACTATAGAACCCTGTAAATCACCGCTATGTTCGCCAGCCAAGAAAAATATTTTCTTAGCCTTCAGGTTTTGTGCTTCTGTAAGATTTTCCAAGTCGATACCCAATCAGGCTTTCAAGCTGAGCTTGCACTGAGCAAGAATTTCAAGTGCAACTTCGAGTGCATTCTTACCGTCTTTATAAGTAACAAGAGGTTTCTTCTTTTCCTGAATGCAGTTAACGAAATGTTCCAATTCCTTGCGAAGTGGTTCAGCCTTTTCAATATCAAGAGCTTCGCAAACAATCTTCTTTTCTTCACTGCTCTTATGAGCCATAGTAATAGTCTGTTCTGCATGGTCAAGAGAGATATATTTATCTAGTTCAAATACTCTCAATTTTCTAACTTTATCTTCACTAACTCTTGATGCAGTAAGATTTGCAATACAACCATTCTCAAAAACAATATGGGCGTTTGCAATATCTTCGTGTTCAGAAAGAACAGGAATACCAACAGCATCGATTCTCTTTATAGGAGACTTAACCAATGAAAGAACGATATCGATGTCATGAATCATGAGGTCAAGAACAACACCGACGTCCTGAATTCTGTTGGAAAAGGCACAAAGTCTCTGGCATTCGATAAAGCGAGGATCTTCGACAAGAGACTGGAGCTTAACCATAGCAGCATTAAAGCGTTCTACATGACCTACCTGAAGAGTAAGTTGTTTTTCGCCGGCTGTGGCAACAAGGTCATTGGCATCTTCCAAGGTCTTTGTAATAGGCTTTTCAATAAAAGTATGGATGTTATTCTGCAAAAAATACTTAGCAACATCGTGGTGTAAAAAAGTGGGAACAACCACAGTTACAGCTTCTACTTCCTTAGCTAAGTCACGGTAATCCTTGAAATATTTTACACCGTATTTTTCAGCAGCTGCTTTACCTGCTTCTTCATTAACGTCAGAAATACCAATCAGATTGGCGCCTTCTATTTCATGAAGAATTCTAGCATGATGCTGTCCAAGATGACCTACACCGATAACACCAATATTTACAGGTTTATTCATTGATTACCTCTATCAAATAACAACAATACAAATACCTGCTTCATCAGCAGCTTTTATAACTTCTTCCCTATCCAGAAAGAGGGTCTTACCTTCTTCAAAAGCCAGACACTTGGCCTTAGCATTTACGAGAGAGCGTATTGTTTCCATACCAACAGTAGGAATATCATATCGCATATCCTGTTTTGGTCTGGCAACCTTAACTACGGTAACATCTCCATTACCCAGCTGTCCACCGCGAGCAATAGCCTTGTCAGTGCCTTCGATAGCTTCAACAGCTAGAATAACACGGTCTTTAACAACAATTGTCTGACCTATATCCATACCAGCAATTTCTTTTGCAATTTTATGACCATATTCGATATCAAGCTTTTCGGCATCAGTTGGCTGGCGTTTAGTCATAACGCCTTTTTCTGGCAAAAGCACAGATAAAAACATGGTTGAATCGCAGACATGAATACCATCTGATTCGAATTCAGCGCATAACTGGCGCAATAAAGCGTCATCATTATTGTTTTTTACCTTAGAAAAAACCTTTAAAAATCTAGCATCTGGCTGAATATTAGTAAACATAGTGGTCTTAGTAACCCCACCAGCCATAACCATCTTTTCAACACCGGCTTTTACAAAGACATCAATCATACCTTGAAGGTTACCAATATTGAACCATTCTATATGATCGACCATACCTTCAATTTCTTTGGAGGTTTCATTGTTGATAGCAACAGCAATTACTTCGTAACCGCTTTTTTTTGCAGCCTTAGCGAAATATTGTGGGAATCTTCCGCAACCAGCTAATAATCCTATACGAGACACTGTGTCATTCCTCGCTTTTCTACTTTATGATAAGCTAAAATAATGCTCATCAGCAAGCATTAGTCTTGTGATTATAACACGATTTTGCAATAAGTCTAACTAAAAATATTATTTTGCTCTGAGAACTGATTAATCTTCGTCATCGAAGTTATCATCAGAATCATCAGAGGAAGGTTCTGAGTCATTATTATTCTGATAATTTTCAGAATTTTTCCTTTTCTTGCCGGTTCCTGGAGGATTCAGATTTTTAAGAAGAGCGCTTAAATCAGGTTCTTCTTCATCTTCAGTCTTAACCCACCAAAGGTTGCGGCCAGTAGAAGCATCCTTGCGACCACAGATATCATCAAGATTATAAGTAGCTTTTCTTTTATCAGCAAAGCCAATAATAACTTTTCGAGTTATGTAGTTGATATCCATAACGCGACCGGTTTCTTCGCCAACAACAACTTCTGCAGTTATTCTCGGGAATTTTCCATGGAAGGAAGCATAATATTCGTGTTCATGGGCGAGACAGCAAAGCAGTCTGCCGCATATACCAGAAAGCTTTGCAGGATTAAGACTCAAATTCTGTTCCTTAGCCATCTTAGTTGAAACAGGATAAAAAATATTCATAAACTGAGAACAGCAGACTGGTTTGCCGCAGCAACCAATTCCACCAAGAAGCTTGGTTTCGTCTCTGACACCAATCTGACGAAGTTCTATACGAGTCTTGAATAAACTTGCCAAAGATTTCAACAATTCTCTGAAATCTACCTTATTATCAGATTTGAAGTAAAGAATCAGGCGGCTGCAATCAAAGAGATATTCAGCCTTTAAAAGCTTCATTGGTAGCTGATGCTCTTCAATTTTTTGACGTGCCTGTATGAAAGCGTCTTTTTCTTTTCGGCACAAGTCTCTGAGTTGAAGTCTGTCATCGTGGTTTACGACTCGAACAAAATCTGTAACAAATGGAGTTTCTTCATCCAAATCAGCTGGTCTGGTATCTGTTATTCTCAAAACACGAGCAACTTCGACGCCGTGCTGGGTATTAACGATAATATCCTGAGTTTCCTGAAGTTCAACGTCTTCAGGCTTCTTAAACCAGTATACAACAGACAATTTTCTTAGTCTGAGCGCTAAATATTGAGTCACGCTTCGGGTCCTCCGATCTGCGTTATTACATTTTCTAGAATAAGTAAAGGCTGTATGTATTTTCTCAGTAAACCAATACTCTTTTCAAGCATTTCGATACGTGAGCGAAGCAAAGAATAGCCTTCCACCTTTGCTACTGTTATAATATCCTCTTTACGGTCAAGGTTCAACAATAAAGTTTCGTCGGCCCCTGCTGCGGTCATCAGAGCATCTGTATACCAATTCATAAGGCATACAAAAAACTTTTCGAGCTGGTCATTGCCCCATTTTGTGGCGGCAGTTGAAACTTGAGTTTCAATATCTTTTATAACCGCTGAAGGATATGATTTTTTACTTTCTGCCAGCAACGGTTCCAGACTTTTTTCTATGAACGTGCTTGCTGAATTAACTGTATTTATTACTTCCTGCGCAAAAAGGAGCGGGAAAGCATTTGGCAAACCAGTATTCATAAAAAGGGAACGACAAATTGCTTTTCTTGCAGTCAGCAATGGCTGGTAAGCAATCTGTTCTAATTGCCATGCTTTTTTTACAGCATCTTCTAATGTTGTGACAGAAGAAAAATCATTTTCAATAAATTGTGCACACATCTGTAATTGTAACAAATAATCTGTATGTGCGCGTTTAATCCCAACAATCTCAGAATCATAAACAAAATCTTCAGCCATAATCAAAGACTGACCAAAATTTCCTTCAGAAAGGGCATAACAAGATGCGGCAGCCTCAGGTGTCATATTGAATTTCGATTTAAGAATTTCCCTTACCTGCTGATGAGATGGTGTATTAAAGCGGACTATTTCAGAACGGCTTAATACTGTTGGCAAAACAGCACCAGTATCAGAAGCGAGCA
Source organism: Candidatus Avigastranaerophilus sp. (assembly GCA_045599645.1). Lineage (GTDB taxonomy): Bacteria > Muiribacteriota > Ozemobacteria > Ozemobacterales > Ozemobacteraceae > RUG334. The sequence continues at coordinate 37,410 of JAZRWI010000090.1, read as the reverse complement.
ATATAAACAAACTGTGGGCAGGAGCTTCTTCAAGGGTTTTAAGCAAAGCATTTGCCGATGATTGATTCAATTTGTCTGCAGGGTCTATAACAAAGACCTGCCATGTTCCCATAGTTGGCTTTAATGTGGCAGTGTTCTGTAATTCCCTGATTTGATCAATTTTTATTTCATTGCCGTCTGGAGTAATATACCTGACGTCTGGATGGGAATTATTGTTTATTCTTAAGCAGTTTTCACATTTACCACAGGAATCAAGCTTACCGTTTTCATAGCGAACCGGCTGGGTGCACTGAAGCAGTGCAGTAAAAGCCTTAGCAACAGCCATCCTGCCTACGGAAGGCTTCCCAGCAAAAAGATAGGTCTGAGCAATGCGACCTCCCTCAAATGAGCGTCTAAGAATATCTGATGGCTGTTCTTGCAGCAATATATCTGAGAAATTATTCGTTTTTCTTTGCATTGTTGCTATTCCGTATAAAGTTGAATACACTAAGAAAAACCATTACAACAAGCATAATAGCAGCAGCCGTCTGAATGCCTCTATGAGGTATGTCGGCCGCCAAAATAGCAATCAGACTAAAGCAGGTGGAAACCATCCATAGGAATTGAGTTGTCTGCTTCTGTGTAAAGCCTCTCTGAAGAAGTCTATGATGTAAATGGCCTTTATCAGCCTGAAAAATTGGCACTTTTTTGAAATAACGTCGAAGAATTGCAAAAACCACATCAGCTATTGGCAATCCAAAAGCGATAATCGGAATAATTAACGGAAAGAGAATGGAGCCCTTGGCTCCACCTGCAACAGAAAGAGCTGCAGTCATAAAGCCGAGGTAATATGCACCTGAGTCGCCCATAAAAATGGAAGCAGGAAACACGTTATATTTGAGAAAAGCCAATAAAGCTCCCATCAATGAAGCGGACAAAGCCAGAACGTTGTTCATCAACTGAGGATCCTGTTCATGTGGAGTCAATAGTCTTACTGCCAAGAGAGTTGCAAGTGCAATAAATACAATTCCACCAGCCAGACCATCTACCCCGTCAACAAGATTGACTGTGTTTGTCAGCCCAATAATCCACAAAAGTGTCAGCGGATAGGTGAGTAAACCTAGTGCCAACATGCCCTGGCCTGAAACGAAGTTAGTCATAAAGCTAATTTTAACGCCGAAATAAAAAAGGACGCAGCAGCCAATAATCTGACCTGCTAATTTAATCTTTGGCTTTAAATCCATGAGATCATCCAAGAAGCCTATCAAGAACACAAATGTTCCGGCAATCATTACTCCAAAGGTTGGAAGGCTGTCAGACAAGAACGGTAACGCCCCTACAAGGCTGCCAAGATAAATAGCAAGACCGCCAATGCGTGGGACTGGCTTTGTATGGATTTTTCTACCACCAGGTCTATCAACAAGACCAAGATTCAATGCTGCACGACGAACCAGCGGCACTAACAAAAGCCCCGCCACACAGGAGATAAGAAAAGGTAGAAGTATTTTTTCCATAAGCAAGAGGATTATACCACAAAAATGATTTTGATAAAAGCCTTGATAGCCAATATCAAAGTATATCAAAGTATATCAATCATAGCAAAATTAGAGCTTTATGCTTTAAATTGTGACTTTATATAGTTCGTGATATAATCTATCCATACAAGGAAGACATCAATGGATAACATAGTTGAAACATCATTCAGGCATCCCGTTGCTGCAGCAATAATATTTGGAATTACGTTTATACTTATTTCGTTCAGACGTTTAAAATTTTTGCCAATCGGCAGACCGTCCAGTGCGCTACTTGGCGCGGTTCTTATGGTTGCTTTTGGTGTAATGACTCCTAAGGAAGCCTACGAGCTTGTTAATTGGGATACAATATGTCTTTTGCTTGGTATGATGATAATAGCCGAGCATCTTCGCTCTGCCGGACTTTTCGAAACAATTACAGCTAAGCTTGAAAATTTCAACAAGCCATTTGTGCTTCTTACAGTGGTAGCTTTTTCTGCAGCCCTACTCTCTGCAATTCTTGTAAATGACCCGGTTTGTGTAGTATTTACTCCACTAGTTCTTCTGCTCTGCCATAAAAAGCATCTAAACCCGCTACCTTTTCTAATCGTATTAGCAACCAGCAGTAATATTGGCTCTAGCTTAACCCTGACCGGTAATCCTCAAAACATGATTATTGGTAGTATTTCAAAGCTTGGTTTTATTCCGTTCATGGGCAAAATGCTCCTGCCTTTCCTTGTTGCCATGGCAATCAATCTTGGACTTGCATGGTTATATTATGGGAAAAAGCTGACATTAGATTCTGCTCCTGCAGAAATAAAGGCTGCAGACGCAGCTATCACGGAAGCAGATGACCACCCATTGAAAACCCGCAGACTAAGAATAGGGCTTCTTGGTCTAGCTATTACCTGTATAGGTTTTATCAGCGGTTGTTCAATGGCTTTTTCTGCATTAGCAGGCGCTGTAATAGTCATTACCTTCCACAGAAAAGACCCAGGTGAAATATTCGCAAAGCTTGATTGGTCATTATTAATGTTTTTCTCTGCCTTATTTGTGGTTATCGGTGGTTTACAGACAAGCGGACTCGCCGCAGCAATAGCCGACTGGTCTTTGAAGCTTATTTCCGGAAGTTTAACTCAGCAAATATGGACATTCTCAGGAGTAACACTCATTGGTTCAAATTTGTTATCTAATGTTCCTTTTGTTCTTCTTGCCTCAAATTCAGTTCCTTCATTGAGTAATCCGGAACTTTTCTGGTGCCTGCTGGCATTTGTAAGCACAATAGCCGGAAACCTTACAATATTTGGTTCGGTAGCTAATATGATTGTTGCCGAAACTGCCGGTGATAAATGTAAAATCTCATTCTGGGAATTCGCACGCTTCGGGGCGGTATCCACCATACTTTGCCTTGTTGCAGGAATTATAATATTAAGTCTTATACTTTAATTAATAAGTTAATGCGAGATTAAAGAAAATGCCTTCAGATAATGCCATAGAACAAAAATACAATATGATGACACAAGGGTCGGTAGAGCGACTCATTTGTTCATTGGCAGTGCCAACAATTCTGATAATGCTTGTTACAGCACTTTATAACATGGCTGATACTTATTTTGTAGGTCAGATAAATGACTGCGGAACAAGTGCTACAGCAGCTGTCGGCATTTCATTTTCTGTAATGTCTGTAATTCAAGCAATTGGCTTCTTTTTTGGCCAAGGCTCTGGGAATTATATGTCCAGAATGTTGGGCGCAAAGAATTACGATGCTGCCTCATACATGTCTGCGACAGGTGTAGTAACCTCTTTTACATTTGGTCTGGTAGTAGGAATTACCGGTTTATGTTTTCTTGATGATATTTCTTTATTTCTCGGTGCAACTCCAACAGTTCTACCACATGCTAGAAAATATCTGAAATATATATTCACTGCCATGCCTTTTATGACAGGCTCACTAACCCTCAATAACCAACTGAGATTTCAGGGCAGTGCAGTTCATGGTATGATTGGCATGATGAGCGGTGCCATAATAAATGTAATCCTGGATCCTATTCTTATATTCTGGCTAAAACTGGGAGTAGCAGGCGCCGGTCTTGCAACTTTTATAAGTCAGAGTTTCGGATTTTTCATGCTATATTCAGCTACGGCGTATAGTGGAAACGTCAGAGTGCATATTTCTAATTTCACCCCAAGCTTAAAGCTATACTTAGAAATATTCAAATGTGGTTTTCCGTCCTTATGCCGACAAGGTATGGGTGGTATAGCCATGCTTTGTCTGAATAAGGAAATAGGTATATATGGTGACGCAGCCATCGCAGCAATGGCTATTGCCAGCCGAACAGCCCATATTGCTTTCTCTGCTTTAATTGGTTTTGGGCAGGGGTTTCAACCTGTATGTGGCTTTAACTACGGAGCCAAGCTTTATGACAGAGTAAAAAGAGGCTTCTGGTTTTTAATGAAGGTTGGAACTTCTGTAATGATTTTCTGTACAATTATAATTTTCATCTGGGCTCCGCAGATAATAGCCTTTTTCAGAGCTGACGACCCGGAAGTAATAAGATTGGGAACAGTAGCTTTAAAAGCCCAATGCATGGGTTTCCCATTTGTTCCCTGGTTCACTTCATGCAGCATGATGTGCCAGATAACAGGGCAGACAGGTAAAGCCACTTTTCTTGCAGCAGCCAGACAATGTTTGTTTTTCCTGCCAATTTTATTTATTCTTTCTTACTATTACCAATTGAACGGAATTTTATACACTCAGCCTGTAGCAGACATCCTAAGCTTTATTATTTCAATTCCTGTAGGAATAATTGTTTTAAAAGGCCTAAAATAAAAATCACTTGCCTCGTAGAGATTCTCAACACAAGCAAGTGATTTTTATATACTTAAAGTTTATAGAATTTTAAATTCTGATGTTTTATCTTCTGTTGTTGCAATTGGTTCAATAAGCTTAGTAAGAATCTTTGTAGAAATAACGTCAAATTCACTAGCCTTGAACGGATCCTTTTCAATTCCCTTATAACTAAGCTTCAGACGAATTTCCTTACCTTCTTCTGCAGCAAATAACGTAAGCTTTATTTCCGGATTTTTATTTTCTTCACAGGCAGGGATTAAAACAGAAGTGGTCAACTCTTCAACAACAAGCTTTACATGATTAAGCTGAGTCTTGCTCAAGAATTGTCTTGTGGCAAAATTATCCAAAGAACCCATCATTCCATACAAGTCAAAAGATTTTGAATTAATTTCCCATGTCCAGTCACGGATTCTGAATATGAAATTTCTAGTATTTTCCTTCTGGGGATTTTCAAATATTTGTTTAGGAGTTCCATCTTCGTAAATAACTCCTTCGTCCATATAGAAAATTCTGGTTGAAACTTCTCTTGCAAAACGCATTTCATGGGTAACAATCATCATAGTCATACCCTGTTTAGCAAGACTGCTTATTACAGCAAGAACTTCAGAAACCATTGTCGGGTCAAGTGCAGATGTTGGTTCATCAAACAAAATAATATCTGGATGCATAGCAAGGGCTCTTGCTATGGCAACACGCTGCTTCTGACCGCCTGATAATTCATCGGGATAGTTATTAGCTTTACTCTTTAAGCCTACAGTATCAAGCAATTTCAAAGCTTCTTCCTGGGCAGCTTCTTTAGAAATACCAAGCAAATCCATAGGTGCCATCATAATGTTTTCAATGATAGATTTGTGAGCAAACAGGTTGAAGGACTGAAAGACCATACCCATTTTCATTCTGACTTTTGACAAATCAGCTTTGGGGTCCATAACATTGACGCCGTTTACAATGATTTCACCTGAAGTTGGAGTTTCCAAGCGATTCAAGCAACGAAGAAAGGTTGATTTACCTGTTCCAGAAGGGCCTATAATAGATATTACTTCACCCTTCCTTATTTCAGCATTAACATTTTTTAAAGGAGTAACATTTGGGTAAACCTTTTTCAGGTTTTTTACAGTAATCATTACATCGTTATTGTCCATTTTAAGCTACCATAACCTTTCTTTGTTTTGGATCAATATTTTTTTCAATCTTCGTAAGAAATTTAATCAATAAATTTGCTATAACAAAATAGATAATAGCAGTTACAATCAATGGGAAAAAGGCTTCCATTGTGCGTGCGCGAATAATGTCTGTAGCCTTAGTGAGGTCCTGACCTGCAATATAGCCTACTATTGAAGTCATTTTTACCATGCCTATGAATTCGCCTTTCATGACAGGCAAGAAGTGTTTTGCCGCCTGGGGGAAAATTATTTTGAAGAAGCTTTGGATATTTGAATACCCCAAAGCTAATGCTGCTTCATTCTGACCTTCATCAACAGCTTCAATGCCAGTGCGCATCATTTCAGACACATAAGCGCCGAAATTAATAGCAAAACCGATTATTGAAACTATGATTGGGCTGATATCCACTTTTCCAAACACCACATAATAAAGCACCATAAGAAAAACGACAGCAGGAACGCCCTGAATAATTCTTATAAAAGCAAAAGTCAGTTTATCAATAATTTTATTTTTAGTTCTTCTGAGCATGCAAAGACAGAAACCAATTATTGAACCGAGTATTCCAGAGCAGATAGAGATAAGTATTGTCACGCCAAGGCCGTCTACTATCAACTTCCAACGATCTTCAACAATAAATGTTCTATTAAAGCTGCCTTTCAGACTTTCCCAAAAGCTTTCTTTTACTACTGTCTCATTATCAGTTATTCCAAGCAAAACAGCTTTCTTAACCAAGAACACAGGGGATGAATCATAAAACGGAATCATATCAAGCATTTTCTTTCGTTCTTCCGAAATGCTTAGACAGCCTAATGAAGCATCAGCCTTTGAAGACTGGATAGCAGCGATTCTACCGTCAGCATTGCACCTAACAAACTCAATCTTCATTTTCAATGCTTTACCTATTAAAAGAGCCAGATTAACTTCATAGCCTACCAGTTTATTATTGCTAACATATGCCATAGGGAAATTTCTGTCATCAATGGCAATTTTAAGTATTCCATTAGTCTGCGGCCAATTCTGTTCAGGAACAACCTTCAGCATTTCATTATTGCCCATCCAGACGTCATTTAATCTGTTCAGAGTGTCATCAGCCTCTAATTCATCTATAACCTTCTGTATTCTAGGAGTTAATTCACTACCTTTTTTCAACCCGATTGCATACTTTTCGCTTACTGTTCTAACCGGAGAAATCGCAAAATCCGGATTCTGAGCAACAGCTGCAGCAACTATCGGATAATCATCTACAAAAGCGTCAATTTTATTACCTCTTATAGCGATTATTCCATCTGCAATTCCGCCATTAAATTCAATAAACTTGTTAAACTTCGGGTAACACTTTTTTATTACTTCATAAGTGTTAACCCCTGCACAGCTACCTATTCTAGCCTCATATAAATCAGAAACATCAACATATTTTCCTTTCTTATTAACTTCATTGTTCACATTTCTGACAATAAATACCGGTGAGCTTTCTAAAAATTCAACCATATCAACAATTTTTCTACGGTTTTCAGTCACAGACAATCCACAGCCAGACACATCTGCCTTATTAGAAACAACATTGCCTATCAAACTGGAAAACTCGCAAAAAGAAACTGCCACATGCATTTTTAATTCTTTGGCAACCAGATATACCAGATTCGGTTCTAAACCGATTATTTCATTTTTTTCACTGAAATAGCCAATCGGTTCACTATCAGCGGAGCAGCAATATCTGATTATGCCATTTTCACCGGACCAGTCCTGTCTCGGCATAACTTTCAAGGAATCATCTGTTCCTGTCCAAATTTTCTTGAGTTCATCCAATTTTCCGCTTTTATCGAGTTTTTCTATCTCTGTTCTGAATTTTTCGGTAAGAGGATTATTTTTGGCAAAAGCCAAACCAAGAAACTCTTTCTGTATCAACTCCGGCAATAATCTTAAGTCCTTTTCCTTTGCAACAAGCAGTTCCATAGGCATTTTATCATAACAGAAAGCATCTATTTTGCTTGTTTTTAAGGCAAGAACGCCTTCTTCAAATGATTTATAATTTAAAAAATTATTAATAGACGGGTAATTGTTTTTTATGCAATCAAAAGTATTTGTGCCTTCCATGACACCAATAATCTTTCCAGATAAATCAGATACACTTTTATAGTTTTCATTGCTAATAGTGTCACAATTAGCTTTAAAAACAATTAAGACCAATAATAGAACAATTAGAATGACAGATTTTCTCTTATTTATTTTTTTATTACCAGACTGCATTAGCAATATTATTACCCCGTTCAATACTTCTTTAAAAGTTTTATGAATGACATTATAATATAAAATTCATTCAAACTACATAGCTTTTTTCAAAAGCCAGCAATCAATTTTGTTTTCTGCAAACTACTTTCGTTTCTATAATGCTTAGCGTATAAGTCATAAGGTTTGCAATAACAAAATAAATAACAGCCGTTACAATAAGAGGGAAAAATGCTTCCATTGTGCGTGCACGGATAATATCTGTAGCCTTTGTAAGATCCTGCCCCGCAATATAGCCTACTATTGAAGTCATTTTAACCATACTTATAAATTCGCCCTTCATAACCGGTAAAAAGTGTTTTGCCGCCTGAGGGAAAACTACCTTAAAGAAGCTTTGGCTATTAGAATAACCAAGTGCTATCGCAGCCTCATTTTGTCCTATATCGACAGCTTCAATGCCAGTTCGCATCATTTCAGACACATAAGCCCCAAAATTGATAGCAAAACCGATTATCGAAACAGTAACAGGGCTGATATCAACTTTTCCGAAGACTACATAATAAAGAACCATCAGAAAAACAACAGCAGGAATACCCTGAATTATTCTTATAAAAGCTAAGGTCAAGTTGTCTATGACTTTATTCTTTGTTCTTCTGAGCATGCAAAGACAGAAACCGATAATAGAACCAAGTATTCCGGAACATACGGAAATCAGTATAGTTACTCCAAGCCCATCAGTTATCAGTTTCCAGCGGTCTTCGACAATGAATGTTCTATTAAAACTGGCCTTCAGATCTTCCCAAAAGCTTACTTGGTTTTTATCGTTCTTGGAATCATAACCCCTTACGATTAATGCATTTTCGGAAGAAAATAGAATATCAGAAAAATCAATTTCCTTAGCTCTTTCTTCAGTTATATTCAAGTCTGAAGAAACAATATCTACCTTACCAGTGCCAGCAGCCATTATCATAGCAGTAAAATCAAGACAATGGAATTCTATTTTTGCTCCAATATGTTTTGCAAAAAGATTAGCAATATCAATGTCAAAACCGACTAATTCGTTTCCTTTGAAGAAGCTGAATGGTTGCAGTTTACCAAAAGTAGCCACCTTTAACGTTACAGGAGAATCACTGGGCAATTCAACCTTTTCTAGACTTGCATTTTTATCACTAGTCCATTTTTTTAGAAGCTTTTCAACAACACCATTTTTATGGCATAAAGCGACAAATTCATTTGCTTTTTCTTTTAAATTATTGATATTAGACTTTCGTGAAATCCCAAAAGCAATATTAGCAGATTCTCCGAAGCTTTCTTTCAAAATTTTGCAATCAGTAATATTGCAAGTCATGCAGTAATATTCCAGATATTCCCTTGATTGGCAATAAGCATCTACCATACCTTTGCGGAGACTCAAAATAGAATTTTCATCGTCCCCCAGTGAAACCAGCTTGGCGTTTTTAAATACCTTTTCCGCCTCAAACATGGCACCAGCCCCAAGAGGATAGGCAATAGTAATATCAGGACCCAATAAATCATTGACAGAGTTTATTTCCTTAATTTCTTTTCCACAACCAGTGGCTATAATTAAACAGAAAAATATAGCAAACATTATTACAATATTTTTTATTAGTTTGTTAGTCATGTTTTTCATTGCCATTTTTTACTCCTAGCGTTTTCAATATCTTAAACCATTGCTGTTTCAAAGCTGTAATTTATTTTTAGATAAACGCTTTTACATTTCATATTTTTCTAGAAATCCTTATTTCAATTTTTGTTATTAACATTGTCATCAGGTTTGCAATGATGAAATAAATAATAGCTGTTATTATTAATGGGAAAAATGCTTCCATTGTGCGTGCGCGAATTATGTCTGTGGCCTTTGTGAGATCCTGCCCAGCAATATAGCCTACAATTGAAGTCATTTTAACCATACTTATAAATTCGCCCTTCATAACCGGTAAAAAGTGTTTTGCCGCCTGAGGGAAGACTACCTTAAAGAAGCTTTGGCTATTAGAATAACCAAGTGCTATCGCCGCCTCATTTTGTCCTATATCGACAGCTTCAATGCCAGTTCGCATCATTTCAGACACATAAGCACCGAAATTGACAGCAAAACCGATTATCGAAACAGCAACAGGGCTGATATCAACTTTCCCGAAGACCACATAATAAAGAACCATTAGAAAAACAACAGCAGGTATGCCCTGAATTATTCTTATAAAAGCTAAGGTCAAGTTGTCTATGACTTTATTCTTTGTTCTTCGAAGCATACAAAGACAGAAACCGATAATAGAACCAAGTATTCCGGAACATACGGAAATAAATATCGTAACTCCAAGACCATCTGTTATCAGTTTCCAGCGATCTTCAATGATAAATGTTCTGTTAAAGCTTGCTTTCAGATCTTCCCAAAAGCTTATCTGTTTTTTATCATTCCCATAATCTGTATATTCACCGGTCAAATCAGCTTTTCTAACCATAAACACAGGAGTTGAATCATAATAAGGTATCATATCGACCACCTTCATACGTTCTTCTGTAATAGACAGACAACTCATTACACAATCAGCCTTAGAGGAACTGATAGACGGAATCCTGCCACCAGCATTGCAACGAATGAATTCAACCTTCATTCCTAATTCTTTTCCTATTAAGAGTGCCAGATGAACATCGTATCCAACCAATTCATTATTACTGACATAGACCATTGGATACAAACTATCATCAGCAGCAACTCTTAAAACACCATTCTTATGTGGCCAGTCCTGTGCAGGAATAATTTTCAGTTTTTCGTCTTTTCCGAGCCATATTTCATTTAATCTGGCTAATGTTCCATCTTTTTCAAATTCAGAGATTATTTTTTCTATTTTTGGAGTTAAGCTACTACCTTTTTTTAAAGCAATACCATATTTTTCTGGAATACCCCGGACTGGTGAAATAGCAAAATCTGGATTATTAGCAACAGCCACAGCAATCAATGGATAATCATCTGCAAAAGCGTCTAATTTATTATTCTTTATCGCGATTATTCCGTCAGCAACTCCGCCATTCAGTTCTATAAAAGAACCAATAGCAGGGAAGCAGTCACTCATAGCCTCATAAATAGTATTACCTGAAGTCTGGCCAATTCTTGCATTATAAAAATCTTCAATTTTATCGAATCTTGTTTTCTTTGTTCTGTTATCAGATATTTTAGAACCTTTATCCGAATCATGGCATTTAACCATTACAGCATTTTCAGTTATATAAACAATTTCAGAAAAATCTATTTCTTTTTTGCGTTCTTCTGTCACAGTCAAATCAGAAGAAATGATATCTACCTTCCCAATATTTGCAGCAACAACCATCGACGGGAAGTCAAGACATTGAAACTCAATTTTAGCTCCAATGTGCTTAGCAAAAAGCTTGGCTAAATCAATATCAAAGCCTGCCAATTCGCTACCAATATAGAAGCTATAAGGTTGCTTTTTCCCAAAAGTTGCAACTCTTAGTGTAACAGGAGAGTCATCAGGCAATTCTATGTTTTCTGGTTTTGCTTCCTTATTGTGTAGCCATTTATCCAGTAGTCTGTCTATAACACCGTTACTGTGGCATAAACGGATAAATTCATCTGCTTTTTCCTTTAAATTATCAATTTCAGATTTACGTGAAATCCCTAAGGCGATGTTAGTCGGTTCACCAAAATACTCATCCAGAATTTTAAAATCATTCTCAGGATGAGAACTACAATAGAATTCTAAGTAATGTCTTAAATGACAATATGCATCAATACTGCCTTTCTGTAAGGCAAGAAAAGAAGTTGTTTCATCGCCCGGAGATACCAGCCTGGCATTCTTAAAAACCTTCTCAACCTGAAACATAATCCCAGAACCAATTGGATATGCAATAACAGCATCAGGACTCATTAAATCACTGATTGAATTTATCGCCTTTTTTTTGTGACCGCAGCCGCAAAAGTTAATAAAGCCTATAAGAAGCCCTATTATCGCAATAGTTTTCAATAATAATTTATTCATTTTTTACTGTTTTTATTCAAGATTTTCGGGATATTTTTAATTCATATTTTGTAATAACTAACGTCATCAGGTTTGCAATGATGAAATAAATAATAGCTGTTATTATTAATGGGAAAAATGCTTCCATTGTGCGTGCGCGAATTATGTCTGTGGCCTTTGTGAGATCTTGCCCAGCAATATAGCCTACAATTGAAGTCATCTTTACCATACCGATGAATTCGCCTTTCATAACTGGCAGGAAGTGTTTTGCAGCCTGAGGGAAAATTACCTTAAAGAAGCTTTGAACCTTAGTATAACCTAGTGCCAAAGCTGCCTCATTCTGACCGACATCGACGGCTTCAATGCCTGTGCGCATCATTTCAGATACATAAGCGCCGAAATTTATCGCAAAGCCGATTATCGAAACAGCAACAGGGCTGATATCAACTTTCCCGAAGACCACATAATAAAGAACCATCAGAAAAACAACAGCTGGTATGCCCTGAATAATTCTGATAAAAGCAAAAGTCAACCTGTCTATGACTTTATTCTTTGTTCTTCTGAGCATGCAAAGACAGAAACCGATAATAGAACCAAGTATTCCGGAACAGACGGAAATAAATATAGTAACTCCAAGACCATCTATTATAAGTTTCCAGCGGTCTTCAACTACAAACGTTCTGTTAAAACTTGCCTTAAGCTCATTCCAAAAGTTTTCCAGGCTTTTATCCTGCCCATAATCTATATCCTCACCGAGTAAATCAGCCTTTCTCACCATAAACACAGGAGTTGAATCATAATAAGGTATCATGTCCAAAACCTGCTTACGCTCTTCTGTAATTGATAGAAAACTTACAATAATATCAGCCTTAGAGGATTGCAGAGTTGCAATTCTAGCCTCACTGCTTACGAGAACAAATTCTACCTTAAAGTCTAATGCTTTTCCGATTAAAACAGCAAGGTTGACATCGTAGCCGACCAGATTATTATTACTGATGTATACCATTGGGTATGCAACATCAACAGCAACCTTCAGAACTCCGTTTTTCTGAGGCCAGTTCTGTTCAGGAATAACCTTCAGTTTTTCATCATTACCAAGCCATATGCCGTTTAATCTAGATAATGTTCCATCTTTTTCAAACTCAGAGATAACCTTTTCAATTTTAGGAGTTAATTTATTACCCTTTATTAAACCAATACCATACTTCTCCTTAGCACCACGTACAGGGGAAATGGCAAGTTCCGGGTTCTGGGCAACACTCGCAGCTATTATCGGATAATCGTTGGCATAAGCATCTAATTTATTGTTTTTCAACAAAACAATTCCATCTGTGATTCCACTATTCAAATCAATAAAATCACCGATTTCAGGATAGAGTTCTTTCATGCTCAAACCAGTAGATGCACCTGAAGTCTGACCTATTCTTGCATTATAGAAATCTTCTATTTTGTCAAATTTTGGAGTCTTTGCAGCATGCTTTTCACCGATACTTTCACGATTACTGCAACCAAGCAAAGAAATGCTTATTATTAACAACAAAGACCATAAATATTTTTTATAGAGTCCCATAAAACATTCCAAAGAAAAGATTATATTTAAAGTATTATAACATATAATTCGAATAAAAACTGACTAATCAGCATATTTGCAAAAGTTGCTAATATCCGTAAAAAACTTGAAAATTAGAGAAAAAGAATATAGGATATTTACCAAATAAATAATAACCCCACACACAAAGGAAAATGATTGAAAATGAGTAATGGTGTAGTATGGGACATGAGCTCCCTCTTTAAAAAGTTCAACGGACCAGACATGGTCAAATTCAGAAACGATATGAAGAAAGGCTTTGCCGAATTTCAGAAAGCCGCTTCAACAACAGAACCTTTAAACGCTAAAAACCAGGCTAAGTGGGAAAAGCTTTTCTTAGACGCACAGAAGCTTTTTGCCGGTTGTTCACACTATCACACATATATAGACTGTATTTGTTCCGCAGACGCTTCCAATGAAGACTATAGCAAGGAAGCCGCTGTTTTAAGCCTATTCGATGCAGAACAATTGAAAGACGAAATGTATCTGAAAATGGCTTTTAAGAATGCTTCAGACAAAGATTTCAAATCATTTTTGGCTAGACCAAAGCTGGCTGCCAATAAATATTTCATAACTGAACTTCGCGAAAATGGTAAGCGAACTATGGACAGCAATCTTGAAGCTCTTGCTTCTGATTTGAGTGTAGACGGCTTCCACACCTGGGGAAGGCTTTACAGTACTGTTTCAGGCAAACTCAACTTTGATATGCACTATCCTGACGGGAAGGTAGTAGAAACCCCTATTGCTCAGTGCCGTTCTTTAATGGGTGAACCAGACAGGCGTGTAAGAAAAGCAGCTTTCGAATATGGCAATAAAGCATGGGATACAGTAGCGGATACCTGCGCTGCATGTATTAATGCCTTAGCCGGCAATCGTCTTATTCTTGCCAAGAAGCGTGGCTACAAGAATTTCCTTGATGCTGCCCTGGAACAGGCAAGAATCAGCAGAAAAACCTTAGATGCAATGTTTGCAGCTCTAGAAGAATGTAAACCTTTCATTATGAAAATGGCCAAATCCAAAGCCCATGCCGTTGGTCTCAAGAAACTGGCCTTCTACGATTGGGAAGCCCCGCTTGATTTACCGGACGCAGGTAAATTCACCTGGGAAGAAGCAGTAAAAATAGTTGAAAACTCCTTTAAGATTGCTTACCCGAAATTCTGTGAATTTTTCAAATCTGCAATCAAAAATAAATGGATTGATTCTGAACCAAGAGGAGCTAAACGTCCAGGAGCTTTCTGCACAACCTCTTTCATCAATGGCGAATCAAGAATATTCATGAGCTACACTGGCAGTCTCAGTGATATTTCCACATTAGCCCATGAAAGTGGTCATGCTTATCATAGCGAAGTAATGAAGGGAATGGCAGCATATTGCCAGAAATACCCGATGACATTGGCAGAAACCGCATCTACCTTCTCTGAAATGGTTCTTGCAAATGGAATACTGAAAGACAAAAAAGCTTCAGATGCTCTTAAGCTCAGTGTTCTCACAAACAGCGTCAATGATATGATAGCTTACATGCTTGATATTCCGATACGCTTCAAATTTGAAAAAGCTTTCCATGAAGAAAGACAGCATGGTGAAGTCAGCGTTACAAGATTAAAAGAAATCATGTCCGAAACCATGAGAGAAACCTTTGGCGAAATGCAGGAAAAAGGCGGAGAAAATCCATATTACTGGGCTTCTAAGCTTCATTTCTATGCTACAGATGTTACATTCTATAACTTCCCATATACCTTCGGTTATTTGCTCAGTAGCGGCATGGCAGCTATGTTTAAAGAAGAAGGCGAAACCTTCCTTCCTAAATATGAAGCCTTCCTGAGATTCACTGGCGATGAAATGGCCCATAAGGTAGCCAAGAAGACCTTAAAGGTAGACCTTGAAAAGAAGGATTTCTGGATAAAGGCTATCATGGGTCACGAAGAAGAAGTTAAGGAATTTGAAAAGCTCTGTAAAAAGGTTCTTAAGAAATAATCAAAACTGCTATAATAGCGTGATTATACGACATGTCTGAAAATAACTTAACAATAAGCCCCGGAACCATAATCAATGGCTGCAAGGTCATTGAAGAAATCGGTACCGGTGGAATGGGCTCTGTTTATAAGGCTTATGACGAAGCCCTTTCCAGAATGGTTGCAATCAAGATTATGCATGAAACCTCAGCTAATCTTGATCAGCTTGGCAAATCCAGATTCCAGCGCGAAGCATCTGCTATTGCCAATCTGGACCATTCAGGTATTGTTAAGATTTATTCCTACGGTGAATATGAAGGCCGCCCGTTCTTTGTAATGGAATATGTAGCCGGCTGGTCAATAAAAGATTTCGTAAGCCGCATGACCTATATACGCGACTGCGAAGAAAGCTACGAAGTTTTGCGACAATCTGGCTATATCAAAGAAGGCGGCCCTGACACCCCATATTTTCTTTGCGACCATGGTAAGGATCCCATGAAAGACAAGGAATATCCCAACCGTGTAAGAAGACTTATACAGTCCGCGGCTTCAGCATTGTCAGCAGCCCATCAGCAGGGAATCATACACAGGGATATAAAATCTTCTAACCTTTTAATCACGGATGATAGCCACTGTAAGCTCATAGATTTTGGTCTTGTAAAGCAGGATGGCGACAATGAATTAACCCAGACAGACATGTTTATGGGCACATTAAAATATGCTGCCCCAGAGCAATTAATGGGAAAAAGAGGTCAGGTATCCTTTGAAACTGACGTTTACAGTCTTGGGGTTGTAATGTATGAGCTGGCAACGCTTTATAATCCTATTCAGGCAGATGACGCAGCAGCAATAGTAACAGCAATCACACAAGGGAAATTCAAACGCCCTAGACAGTTGAATCCGAATATTAGCATAGCTTTTGAGCAGATAATTCTAAAATGCCTTTCTAAGGATCCGGCTAGACGTTATAGAAATGCTGGTGAACTGGCTCTTGCCTTGCAGCAGGAAGTTCAGTCACAATCATGGTTCGCAGGCTTCACAGAAATGCTGAAGGGTTGGTTCTTCAGTGAAGCTAAGACAAAAGCAGTTAACAAGCCAAAGCTTCGACCGAAACAGAAAGCCATGAAGCTTTCAACTAACCCTAATGATTTAACAGGAAATCTGCCGCAAATGACCCCGTCACTGCTTTTCCTGAAATCAGCCAGAAAGAATTTTTATAGAAACTTTGCAATTGCAGATGCTATAGAGGATTTAAAACAATCCTATGAAATTGATCCTGCAAATATTGATACTTTGTTTTTATTATCATTTGCTCTGCTGACGGCATCAGACAATACTGTCATTGAAAGCTTCGTTGAAAAAACGGCACCATTGCTTGATAAGAATGACGAATATGTAATCAGCAAATTTAATTTAATCAAAACTGTTTTTGTAAAACGAGATTATGACGACGGACTTCAGCAAGCCAAGCGTCTTCATGAGGTTTATCCTGATGATTATGATATTTTCTTCATGATATTCTTCTGCCTGGAGGCTCTTGGAGATTACAAGGAAGCTATTGCTGTTTCAAACGAAATCAAGAATCTTGGGAAAAAGAATAACATTATCGCTGTTGCCCAGAGTGAATGTTATTTCTCAATCATGGATTTCGACAATGCAATAAAGGTATTGCAAGACAGAATAGCTGAATTTCCGAAATTATATAACCTGCAGGTAAAGCAATTTCAAGCATTGATGTTAAGCGGCCGTTACAAAGACGCATTAGCCAAGACAAGCGAAATAATAAAAAAAGACCCGTCTAACATGCTTATGCAGGTCAACCATGCTAGAGCGCAAATATTTAACGATGACTTGAAAGGCGCCTATAACACAATGCGTAAGGTTGTAGGAATGCCTGGCGACGATATGCTCAGATCCATAGCATATTGCTGTTTATATAAGCTCGCCGAAATGCTAGGCTTAAAAGATTCAGAAAAATATATCAGAATGGCCCGCAACATAAGACCAAGAATGTCTTTTCCAACCAATTCAGAATTAAAAGCCATTCTCGAAAAAGACAACCTTGATGGAATAGCCGATGAAGTCGGCCACCCGGTCTGGTTTCCAACTGTCAGATATTATACTAGAGAAGTCTGCATGAGAACCATGTCGCCAAAGTCATTCACAATAGGAAACTATGGCTGCACCTCTTTCTTCGTTATTGGCGAAAACGGGGAATATACTCACAGTAATATTTTCTGCAATTACAATGTTTACGATATAGATGAACGCTTCTCACAGGTATGGATACCTGAAATAGCCCAGTCACCATTTATAGACAGCAAAGGCAACATACTACAATCCTCTTATCATCAGGTTACAGAAGAAGGAAGCGGCACTGTAACTGTTACACACGTTGAACCTTGGAAGGGTGGCACTGCCAATTATATTTATTGCAGCTATACAAATGGAACATTAAAGGGACACGATAAAAAGATATTTGTTCTTCCAGCCCTACAACAGCCTGCTTGCGCATATCAGGCATTTATAGTGATTGTTCCAAAACCTTTTGAAGTTGAAGCAGTCAGCAGAAGACCTGACGAACAGATAGATTTTGTTGGTTATACTGTTCTGGTCTTTTTGCCATTCCTGTATGCTGGAGAAATATTCAGACTGCAGATAAATTTCAAATAATCAAAATGTTTTAAAATTACTTATCTGTTTTCTTCTTTTCCTCTTCAACGCGATTTACAACAGGAGCTGTCCAGAAACCATTGATGGCTTCTTCCTTAGGCAAATATATTCTCATTATTAAAAAGAAATTATCATTAGTATTATAAATTGGCAAAGAAGCACTACCACTAGCAACAGGATCGTCGCCTACAGGGTCCTCTCCGTCACCTTCTGCTTTACGTGAAGCTCTACGGTTTTCCTTCTTTTTAGTAGACGCTGGTTCAATACTTATTTCTATCGTTCCAGAAGCATTTTCGCCTATATCCGACTTATCATTTACTACCGAAAAGACAGTGTTGTAATCATCTGTCTGTATCATACCTGTTCTAGCATTATAAGCAGTAATAGACCAGAAACCGCTTTCAGTTCTAGGAGGGAGTCGTTTCTGTTGGAAAATCAATTTGTAGCTATTGCCGCCTCTAAGAGTTGTTCCGTCTGTATCATCCTTATACTTTGAAATGATAAGACAGCAGCTATTCGGATGGGCACAGACATAATTGTAGGCACAAAAAGCTCTGTAGTTATAGTCAGTGCCGAAGTTTGTGGCAAAGTTTGCCAAATGAGATGAAGCATAAAAATTCCAAATACTAGAGTTATAATTTGATGTCTGGAAATAATAAACCTGACTATTTGAAAGCCATTCGCTATTCATGCATTGCTGCTTAATACTTTCAAAATATCTATAACTATTGCTTTCACCATATATAGACGAATCAAAAGACAGGCCTGGCCCTACTCTGATGCGTCTTATACGGTTAAGAATTTCTTTATCACAATCAGCAGGAGGATTATTCTTCATCAATTTGTTAGCAAGATCAAAATACTCTTTTACGCTAAGAGAATTCAGCTTTTTAAGAGGCTCATACTGATTCTCCAAAACAAAACTGCCACCAGGCTGTTTCCCATTACTTTTATAAATAGAATACTCTTTTAAATCAATCTGCTTCTGAATTTCGGAAACAAGTTCAAGTTCTTCTTCGCCATCACATCTAATGTAACCAATCAATCTGGCCAGATTAGTCGGCACCTTAATATGGGTCATATCACCAGGAACATAGCCATTGTAATCAGGCCCAGTAAAAATAAATTTTGTATTTCCGTTGTTGGTGCCGGTACCCATGGCCGCAACACAATTAGTATATCCGTCAAAAAGTTCGAATAAACAAAAACGTTCTGTAACTGGTTTTGTAAATACTACAGCATCGCGGCTCAAATCAAGAAAGGCCTGCGAGCAGACTATATCACGGTTTACATTGGAAACCTGTCCATAATTTGCATCGCCAATGCAATCAGAATGGCTAATCTGATTTACAGGCGCAGAAACAGTTGTAGGAAATGGCGCATTAGTAAACTTTACTCCGGAGATATGCATATATACTAAGGGGAAAGTATAGGTAAAGGCTTCCTTGGTATATTGTATGGCTGTAGCTTCGTCAACCGGAGTATAATCATTAGAGTCACTGTCACCACTACCGCAGCCAGCAGTAAATATAGCTACAGTAAGCAACAGTAACCCTGTTAGTATCTTCTTTATTATGTTTGCCATCCTGATTTATATCTTTTTATTGTAGGGCACAACCCATCACGGATTAATTATTCTTCACCGATTCCCCAAAGGTGCCCCTGAAGCCATACAACAGCACTAATGTTATCGCCGGTCTTTGGAAGCGGTGAGCCGTTGAGGGAGCGTTCGGTTACATAAATATCGAGAGGAATATCATTGCCATCTGGTGTGGTTCCTAACAGAATACCAATCTGCCATACTTTTTCCCCGTTTATGTTGCCGTATTCTTTTATATCCTGAACAGGTGACTGAATTTCGTAGTGGTCTGCGCCCATGTCTTCGCGAGGATATACAGCAATCATATTCTTTGCATCGATTTCAAGGTTTTCTTTCGAATCCTTGTCAACAAGACCGGCGATTTTCTTGAGTTCATCGGGGTCTGTGGTCTGATTTACTTCAACACAGTATGCAAGAGCTCTGATAATGAACTGGAAAGTATCCTTTTCATTATAGAAGGTTCTGTTATCAAGATAATGAGTGTCATAGAAATTCAGAAGCAAATTCTGGTCTTCATCAATAAAGGCAGAAAGCTGAGCTTCAAGATGGTTCGGATAAAGCTGAATACTCTGAATTGAGCAGGGATATTTGTTACCTTCGCCTATGAATGGGAAAACAGCCTTAACAGAGTTTTTCATTGTCTTGGCATTGTTATGGATAACCATGCTGATACCAGCATTCTGGCTTGGATAAACAGCTAAGAAGCCAAGTGGCTCATCAGCAGAAAGAGCAGGTTTTTCATCATGGTGAACCTGACCGTAGCTTTCTACATCTTCACTCTTTGGAAGCAGAGTCTTTAAAGAACCAAATACCTGTTCAGCTTCTTCAAAATACATTTCAAGCTGATCGCAATGATCAGAAGCCTGATCTTCAGTCAAAACCTTTACGAATTCATTATCTGACATTTATGCCCTCCGGCAAATTGTTTTGTTAGCATTATATCAGAAAAACCTCAATAAAGAAAGTAGCGAAACGAATGCTTAATTCATGACTGAGAATAATTTGTTTGAGAAAGAAGGATGTTATGGTATTATAAAGTAGTATAAAATAGAAGTTTGTCGAGTCTGATTATGAAAAAGACAATAGCTTATATAGCAATGTGTGCAGTATTGGCTTTATTAGCGTATTTCTCTATAAACATAGGGAATTACCATATTTCGCCATCCACTATATTAGCTATTTTCAGCTCCAAACTATTTGGAACAGCAGCGCCAGAAATACAGAATTATGAAGAAATCATAGTATTGAATCTTCGTCTTCCAAGAGTAATTATGGTTATGCTTGTAGGAGCAGCCTTGGCAATATCAGGTGCAGCTTCACAGGGTATTTTCAGGAATCCGCTTGTAAGTCCGTTTATCCTTGGTGTCTCTTCTGGAGCATCTTTAGGAGCAGCATTAGCAATTGTTTATTTCGGTCATATTGCATATTCTATTGATATTGCTGCCGGTCTAGGCGGCATATTAGCTGTTATAGCAGCTTATTTAACAGCAAGAAAGCCAGATGGGTCTGTTCCAAGACTATCATTGGTTCTGGCCGGCACTATCATTTCTTCGTTATTCACATCACTCACAGGGCTAGTAAAATATCTGGCTGACACAGAAACTCAACTTCCAGCTATTACATTCTGGATGATGGGCAGCTTTGGAAGCATTACCTGGAAGAGTCTTGATTTTGTCGTCTGGCTTATTCCAATCAATATCCTACTTATGATAATTTTTTCCTGGCAGTTGAATATTCTTTCTCTTGGCGATCGGGAAGCGATGCTGCTTGGCATGAACACAAAACGCTGGAAATTTATATATGTTTATTTCATAGTTTCAACTGTTGGAATCTGTGTTGCTAGAACAGGCACCATAGGTTGGATTGGTCTTGTAATTCCACACATCGGCCGAGCAATAACAGGACCTAATCATCGTTCTCTGCTTCCAACAGCAGCCTTATTAGGCGCCATATTCATGCTCATCGCAGATGACATCGCAAGAGTGGCAACAAATGGTGAAATTCCAATAAGCATTATTACTGCTATTATTGGCACTCCATTCTTCATTTATTATTTGCGCAAGAAGGAGGCCTCAGTATGGAATTAAGCAATGATACAATTATTTCCGTTGAAGACTTACATTTTAATTATTCACGAAATAGTACTGAGGTTCTCAAAGGCATCAACTGCCAAATTAAGCGTGGGGAAAGAGTTGCCCTGCTCGGCTCAAACGGAGCTGGCAAATCAACACTTTTCAGCCTTATCACTGGTCTGACACCTGGCTATAAAGGCTCAATAAAATTAAATGACAAAGAAATCAAAAATCTGAGCAGATATGACGTTGCCCAGACAATTTCCTTTGTGCCACAAAAACATGAACCACTTTTTCCCTTCAGCGTCAGAGATTTTATTTTAATGGGTCGATATTCTAAAATTGGCGTATTCGGAAATCCTGCAAAGCAAGATTTGGAAGCAGTTGAAAAAGCCGCTACAGAAACTGGCGCTATCAAATTTATGGATAGACCATACAACGAGCTTTCAGGTGGTGAAATTCAACTGGCAGTCATAGCTAGAGCTCTTGCTCAGGAGTCTGAAGTATTAATACTTGATGAACCCAACAATCATCTAGACTTTAAAAACCAATTCACAGTTTTCAACCTGATTTGCGAAATTTCAAAAAAGCGTAATACAACACTGATTATGTCATTGCATAATCCTAATGATGTTCTATTATTCGCTGAAAGGGCAATAGTTATTAGCGATGGTGTGGTTGCTGCCGATGGGCAGGTTTCTGAAATCATTAATCAAGAGCTGCTTGCCAAGGTATTTGGCATAAATGCCATCTGCCTAGAAGCTCAAGGTCGTAAAGCATTTCTTCCAAATAGCCTGAGCAAGCTCTAATACAAGAAACTGCATTTATTTTATAGATGTAAAAGCACTTAAAAAACTATATAAAGTTGGGTAACCACTTGGTAGGAATCAATATAGATACTAATGCGATTATAATTAATTTAATAATATTTATTTTCTTTTTCTTTGAATAATCAGCTTTTCTTGCTTCTTCTTTCTCGTATTCTGAACTGTGCACAGAGCATGAAATAATATGATTGCCCATATCATCAATTAAACGATGAGTATAATGGCATTCTTTTACGTCTTTTACTGGTTTTAGCGAATTTTCAGACAAACATTTTTCTTTATACAGCAAATCCATATCCAATTCATCCATGCTTGCGTTGTGATTCATATCGTATTTTTCAATAGCATTAAGAATCATTCTAGCATTTTTATGGCAAATCTCTTCAGAAGAATAGACCGCATCTTTCCGAAAATGAGGCACAAACTGAAGTTCAAACAGTATTTCAGGATCTTTATAATTTATTAATGAGTCATGCATAAAAATAATAAACAAAAAAATCAATATTCTCTTGATAATAGAAATTATTGTTATTTTCGATTTATTCATTTTATTATTCATCAAATGATTACTCTACTCTACTGGCTTCGCAAACATTCCAGGTATTCTTTGAACTGCTGAATTCTTTATATATCAATTTTTTACCATCCGAATCAAGAAAAATCTTTCTGGTATCACTCTCGTATATAAGCTTTCCGTCTTTGCGCATCAATTCACTATAGCCCAAAGGATAACTGGTGCTGTCTTTTTTACCGTTATCAAGCACACAATCATAAAAAAGGTCAATATAATATGCTTCGCTATTATTTTTTCCTGGCCTTGCATAGACAAGTCTTATATCCATACTTTCATAAGTTCTATTATGAAATGTAACATTGGGAAACTGCGGCTTAAGCAACAATTTAACTCTGTTGCGCTGCTCCTGCATTTCCTTCGTTAAATTCTCAGCGCCATAAACATATTTACCACGGAATTTCATTTCCTTTGCTAAGCCTGTTGTTTTGGGGAAAGGCGCTTTCAGGCTTTCCAGACCAGATACTTCTTTTCCGTTATTTGCAACTTTTGGTTCAAAAACCTCTTTTACAGAAAATTTATAACCTGAGAAATCACCGTTTTTATCTATATCAGATAGTTTTATTTTTATACTAGAATTTGAAGAATCAATTGTTTTCACGATTTCATCTTTATCGTTATAGACCATAAACTGGTAACGGAATCTGGAATCCCTGTCTTTAAAAGTATTTGAAGCGGTTATACTCAAAGTATTGTTTTCATCAAGTCTTAGTATTGGTTGAGTAAACTCTTTAAAAATAATTGACTCAAATTCAAAAGCTTTTTCGTTCGGCTTCGTGTCATAATTAATAAGTTGTAACACCAAGGGCGGGCTCACATTGAATTCAACAATTCCATTTTCATCCATAGTCTTAGTCTTAGTCTTAAAACCAGTAATATTCAGAATTATTTTTTCAAATTGGTCTTGATTATCTTTGACATAAATTTCTTTTAATTTCATATTCTCTGATTTTTTAACAGAACTTCCTATAAAATTAACAGATAAAGGTTGATTATTAATTGCTATTTTATTAATACTCTTAATATCAATATGTTTTTCATCAGTAATTGATATTACTTTATATATCTCTGAAGATTTATTGTTTTCAAAGATATTTTCACAAAATCTTTTATAATTTTCTTCTAATTCATTATTATCAATTTTAAGTATTTCACTAATTATTTTTAAGCTATTTATATTTAGTCTTCTGGCACATTTACCAAGGAAATTCTTCACAAAATAGCAATCGCCCTTACACACACTGGGTGCATATTTATCTCTTAAATACATTAAAAAGCTGGAAGCGTTATAGCCATGATTGCCATGATAAGTGCTACTACCTTTTCTATCTTCATCCCAATATTCAGGAGAAAGAAAAGAGCTTGCCAGATACTGATACTCATTATTGGCAGTAGTTATATCTGTTGAATCTGTAATTATTCCTCTTTCCAAAAAATAATCAAAAGCTGCTTTTTCAACCATTACCGCAGTTGCTTCCATGTAAGGAACAAAGGGATTTCTTTCAAATCTAGGCAGTGGGAAATAGCGGCTATCCTGTAAAACATGAGTCATTTCATGGGTTAATGTAAGTAATAAATTATCTGGATTACTATAAGTTTCATTATTTTTATAAACCAATATAAACGGTGAGGCTGTAATTATTTTCTTCTCTTCAGCACACTTAGTATCACCATCCTTGCTATTTATTACATAAATATCTGTTACAGAACCAGGAGATGGAAATCCTGCAAATTTAAAAAGAAAATCATCTGATTTTACAAGATTATCAACAGTGGTCTTTATTGACTTTGGCCATATGTTTTTCATTTGCCAGTCATGATTTCTGAAGGTTTTTTGTAATTCAATAAATTCAGGATCCCTCAGAATTTTATTTCTGAATAATGACATTATTGCATTCGGCTCAGAAGAATAAACGCTGTAATTCTCAAGATTACTCTTTAAATCTTTTTTATTATCTAATCCGTATATTTTCCACAAATCCTGTTCTTTATCAAGAAGCTTTTTCAGTTCTGCACCAGGCTCCTCTCGTAATAATTTTTGTGAGAAAATAATATTATAACTAGCTTTTGTTTTTTCATTAAAAGGTACAACTACATATTCATCGTCCGGAATGCTATTTCTAAGATATTCCAGACTAGTCATTACAACAGGATAACCAATACCAACTCCAACAACTATAGCAATAACACTATTATTGTTAGACTCACAGACTAAAATAGAACCTTTTAATGCAGATGATAATGGGAAAAGTTTTTTATCATCTGAAATTCTTAAAATAGAGCAAAACTCTCTTAATTCTTCTGGGACACCTAGTTTTTCTAAGTCAAATTCATATTTAACAAAACCTGGCAGGCTTTCGTTTTCTTTTAAACCGGCATTTACTTCTATGGCAGCCAATGGTATCTGATTAAGCAGCGAAGTATGCTTTACTAACTCTTCAAGCTGGGGTTCATCAAGTTTTTTTACTGCAAAATCCCTGTCTTTGTCTAATGCATTTGCTTCAGCAGAAATACTTACGCCATCTACTGGAGCAATGGAAAAAGGCTTAGAACCGGAATAATCATCAGAGCTTTCTTTTTGTTCTGATATTTGTTTCTGTCCATTAGAGATTATTTGAGGATTATATCTAGCAAATACGAAAATAATAAAAGCCAATACCAATAATGAAACTGGCGCAATAAAAGATTTCTGTTTTCTAGTTATTTTTTCTGTATATTTATTCTTGGTTTTTAATAGCCAAAAATCGAGAAGTAATATAAGAAATATTATACATATTATTATTTCAAATCTCATTTTAATAACCTCTTTCTGAGCAAATTAGCATCAATGCATTCATTAGCCAGCTATAAAAGTTTTCAACACTCACAATAATTATAGCATACAGATACAATATTCACAGAACATAATCACTATCTGACAGTAAAGAAATAAAAATTTCTTAAAACTAAATCAGTTTTGTCATCAAAGTAACTTCTGCCAATACACTTTGATTTTCAGTGTTTATGGTATTTATTCTTATCTGACTCGTATTTTGGCTCACAGGTTATATGAATGCCCAGCTTCTTGAATACATTTTCATCAACAGAAGAAAGTAGAACAGAAGAATGTGCTTCGCAACCCTTCAATTTTGGAAGCTGCTGCAAAGCCAGTTTTGCATTCGTATCGCCTACAGAAGAAATAGAAAGAGCAATTAAAATTTCATTTGCATGAAGCCGTGGACTTTCAATTTCAAGAAGGCTGGTCTTAAGCTGTTGAATCGGTTCTATCGCTTCATGACTTACAAGGTCCAATTCGTGGTCTATTCCAGCAAGCTCCTTCAGAGCATTAAGTATAACTGCTGCTGAGGCCCCAAGAAGGTCAGATGTCTTACCAGTTACAAGTGTGCCATCCGGAAGTTCTATGCTTGTTGCTGGATGTCCGGTATTTTTTTCTCTTTCCAAAGCAGAAGCAACAACAGCTCTGTCTTCAGAAGAAATATTTGCCTGCTTCATAATGAGCTTAAGCTTGTATAAAACGTCTTTAACATCCTTACCACGTTTTTTATCGCATAAGCCCTGATAATATCTCCTGATAATTTCCTGCTTTGAAGCCAGACAACACACTTCATCATCCGTGATACATTTACCTACCATATTTACACCCATGTCAGTGGGTGATTTGTATGGGCTGTTGCCAAGAATTTCTGTAAAAATAGCATTAAGAACAGGGAAAATTTCTACGTCTCTGTTGTAGTTAACCGTAGTTTCACCGTATGCTTCAAGGTGATAGTGGTCTATCATGTTAACGTCATTAAGATCTGCAGTAGCAGCTTCGTATGCCATATTAACAGGGTGCTTAAGCGGTAGATTCCATATAGGGAATGTTTCAAATTTTGAATAACCAGCTTTAATACCGCGCTTATTTTCGTGATAAAGCTGAGAAAGACATACAGCCATCTTTCCGCTGCCAGGACCAGGTGCAGTAACAACTACAAGTGGTCTTTCCGTTTCAATATAGTCATTTTTACCATAACCGTCATCACTGACAATCGTAGCCACATCGCTAGGATATCCTGGAATATTGTAATGCTTATATGACTTTATTCCCAATTCTGTTAGACGATTAATATACTTGTCGGCAGAAGCCTGGCCAGCATATCTGGTTATACATATACAGCCTACATATAATCCAACCTGAGCAAAGGCATCAATGAGTCTTAAAGCATCTTCATCATAAGAAATACCAAGATCGCCTCTCATCTTGTTAGATTCAATGTCGCAGGCATTTACAACAATTATTACTTCAACCTGTTCCTTAAGCTGCATAAGCATTTTAAGCTTGCTATCAGGTTCAAATCCAGGCAATACTCTTGAAGCATGATAATCGTCATACAGCTTTCCACCAAATTCAAGATAAAGCTTGTCACCAAACTTATTAATTCTTTCCTTTATATGCTGTGACTGCATTGATACATATTTTTCGTTATCAAATCCGATTTTCATGCCAAATCTCCATGCTTACAAAAATAGCGTTAATAATTTTACTACCTTATTGTAACAAACTTTTTACTTACTTAATATTTTTTTGCAAAATTCAGTGTGAAGCTCTTCTAAATCAACATCAGAAAATTGTTCTGGATAAAAGCTTTTGGCTAGCCATACCAATCCTAGAGGGGAAAAAATATTGAAGGTCCAGTTGGTAAGCCAGGCCTGTTTATCATCTATAGGCAATTTATATACCCTGCCGTTCTTAACTGCGCGTAAATACTGTATCCATTCTGGTGCAGCACCACTTTCAGAATAATCGTCAATAATTACATCCGGGTCATATTTAAAAACTAATTCTGCGCAGGCAGCGGTATCCTGAGGCGTTTCGTCACCTTCCATTACCTTACCTCCAGCAAGCTTTATTAGATCTGTAGTAAAAAGGCTTCTGGAACCACGGACTGTAATTTCGCCAAAGTTTGAATTAATCAGAGTTACCTTAACGCGATTAGCTTCAGGAATCTTGGACAGTCTTTCATTTACAAGAGCAAGATTCTTTTCCCATAATTTGCAGTAGGCTTCAGCTCTTTCAGATTTTTCAATGGCATTACAGCTTGTCTTTACCAGTTCTAGCCAGTCGTTGACAGTGCCATATCTGCCACCGATTTCAAGCACCTTTATACCTTGTTCACACAAGAGACTATTATTGTCATGCACTGTGGGAAGACTCTTTGAAGCAATCACCAAGTCTGGTTGAAGCTTTAATACAGATTCCATATTTACAGCCCCAACAAAACCGACATCTGTGGCTGAAGCAAGATTTGGTGAATATTGAGAATAAAAAGGTCCAAGCTTGCCATTCTGCAAATTTAATTTTTGAGCGGGAACCCCCACTACTTTGTCAGCTATTCCCATAATATATACGAGGCCGAAACTCTGTGGAAAAGTCACTACGACGCGTTCAACAGCATAAGAAAGGCTAGAGATACTCATTAAAGTTATGGTTATTAAGAGAATTCTCAATTTATTCATGTTTTACCTTACCAATCTTGCCTCGATATGCAGGCTGACGCCTACTCGATATGTTGCTGACGCAACAAGAACGGGACAACAAACTTATTAAAGATATTATACATGCCTGCGGGAGTGCCTGGAAGAGCGAAGATTGGCTTGTTCCTGTAGGTTGTATAGAAAACTGGCCTGAAGTGGCTTCCATATTTTTGAAAATCAGATTCAATACCAAGCTTGTCGAACATATTCCTGACAGGGTCGTGGCGTCCCATGGCAATACCACCGCTAGTAACCACAACATCACTTTCTTCAACAGCTTTTAAAAAGTGGTTAAGCATATCATCCCCAGTATCTTTTGCAATACCGAAGTCCTTGCATATTCCGCCACACTTTTCAACAAGCATCGCCATGACAGTTGGATTAGAAGTTCGAACCTGCCAGGGCTCAGGCTTTTCCCAGGGTTGAACAATTTCATCACCTGAGGTAAGTATTCCTACCACTGGCTTTTTGAGCACATTAACATTATAAGTACCAGCAGAAACAATTTTGCCTGCCAATTCAGGACTAATAGCATCAAACTTATGAGCCACAACTTCACCGGCATGCATTTCAGAGGCTTTTTGGCGAATGTAATTATCAGCCCCAACAGGACTAGTAAAGACAGCCAAACGTTTATCTTCGCTAATCCCCACATCTTCAAGCATAACAACAGAATCAGCGCCGGCGGGAAGAACTCCACCTGTAGCAATATACATGCATTTGCCTTCCTCCAGAGCAGGTATTTTATGACCGGCATGGATTTCATCTGGCTGAATTTCAAGCTTTACTGGTTTTTCAATATTAGCTAAGGCAACACTTGCAGCTTTTACACAGTAACCATCGCGAGAAGAGGTGTCTGCGCCTGGAATATCAGTATCAGAAATTACATCGCTGGCAATTACTCTATTCAGCGCGTTAAGTAATGGAATAGTTTCAACACCTGTAGTAAACATTTCTGCCTGGTTCAACAGGTATTTCAATGCTTCTTCATTTGTCAAAGTTGATTTATTACTTTTCTTCATAGCATTTCAGACTGTGCCCTATGGATTAGAAAATCTAATAATGCAAATAATATACACTTTGTGATGTGTTTATTCAAGGAAATCAAATATTATTTTTTAATATCATACACTACTTTGTGTGTATTTATTATTGATAAACATAAAAAATCGTGGTATTAAATCTAATATTGGCACATTTTGTTGTAAGCCAATGAAGGAGTATTATGAAATTATTATCAAAATTTGCTGCCTATGCAATATTAGCCACTTTCACGATTGCTAATCCATTGATTGCTGAAACAATTACGCAGGAAGAAACCTCAGACAGCCAAGAATCGGTCACCATAGTTGAAGCAGAAAACATTTTTGTTCTGCCAGAATTATCTATTGACGCTGAAAGAGCAACCTACCAGGCACTAATTAGCAGGCCCCAGGATGAGATAACCTCTGAGCAAATAGAAAGCTCAACAACACGCAATCCTATCGAAATGCTGCGGAATAATAATTCCTCAATAACAATCAATAAGGGACTAGGCGGCTCAACCGTCACACCTGCTATACGAGGCTTGACTCCACGTCATACCAATGTAACAATGGACGGAATAAACATAAATACCCCTTGGACCTGGACCTCGCCGTTATCAGGGTTTCCACTAAGTCGTTTAAAGAAAATTACTGTTGCTAATTCTGGTTCGGCACTAGTATATGGTCATAATGCAGTTGCTGGTAACGTAAACTTTGCATTACCATCTGGTGAAGACTACGAAGGCTTCACACTTGGATATGAAATTGGTGGTGAAGGAACTCAGCACTTAGAAGTCATGTATGGCATCAATGACGAAAAGAGTCAGCACCTGTTTGGCATATTCCAGGATGAGTATGATGGAACCAGATACTTTACAAACGGCAGTAAATATAAAAATAGTCACGACAACACCATGATTTATTACAAAGGTGCTTTCGATTTAAGTCATAACTGGACCTTCAAAACAACAATAATGCACAACGAGGGCAGCATAACAGTCGGAGATTCATGGGGCGACTATGAAAAATTCGACCCATGGAAAATGTCTCTTTACAGTTACGCATTAGTCAAAGATTTTGGAAACGAAAGCAATTTAACTTTGCGTTACAGCAGATATAATGATTATTCCCGTGATGTTTACTACACAGATGGAACATTTACTTCAGTAAAAAATCCTGGAAAAGAAGACGGTCATACAGATGTAAGGATGAAAACCTGGGAAGCTTTATACAATTTTAAAGCAAATGACAAGAACTATATAAATCTTGGTATTCAAAACCAGAAGGCCACAGATTCCCACAATGATATCTCACAGGATTACCAGAACAAAAGTTATAAAAGCACTTCATTTTTCATTGCTGATTCCATCAAAGCTACAGACAAATTGAATCTGCACACTACAATACGTTCTGATGAAGATTATGAAGGGGAAAGAGACACATCCTACGCCATCAATGCCAACTATGATTTTACTGCAAATACAAGTCTTGGCATTGGTTACAGTCATACAATCATGCTTCCAACCCTGCAGGATCTTTATCTAGGTGGCAAAGGCAATACTTATGGGAATCCAGATATTAAGAATGAAAAATCTAACAATATAGAAGTGAGATTAGCCCATAAAATAAACAACAAATGGAATATCAACCTCACCGGCTATAAATATGATATAGATGATATGATTACCATCAAAACCGCTGACGAGTTGGGCCTGACCGGTAAGAAATGGTTCAGGGACAGAAAAGGCAACAACGTAAATCTGAAAGCAGATGATTACATAAAAACTAACATAGATGAAGCAGAAATAATAGGTTACGAATTGGGTATCAGAGGTCAGCTCAATAATAAATTCAATCTTGTTTTAAGTTATACCAATTTCAACAAGGCTGAAGACAAAAACACAAAAATCCGCATTGAAGACATTCCGGATTACAGAGCAACAATGGCTCTTGAATACAGAAACGACAAAGATACTGCTGTCATAGCTTTTTCACACCAAGGTAGAATAAGAGAAACTCAAGGCTATGACAAGGTTGATTCTTCGACGCTCTGCGACATTTATTATAAGCGTCAGTGTAATAAGGACTTTTCTGTTTATGTTAAGGTTGCCAATGTCGGCAATGATAAGCATGTCATCTTAAGTCAGAACCAGCCTAGCAGATCAGCCAGAGATGCCTACTATTATCAGGACGGTCGTGTAATTACAGTAGGCGCAGAACTTCGTTGCAAGTAATAAAACAAGTATTCTATAAGCAGATAAAATCAAAATATTTTGAAGCATACCGAAATTGCATTGAAAATGTGTTTCGGTATTTTTATGGAAAATCAAACGTGCTAAAAAAAATATCCGGGGCGCAAGCGTCCCGGACGAATAAATAAGGAGGCAAACAAATCCTACGAACCTATCGACAGGAGTTGTATTTTCTTTAACGATATTTTAAATTTTCTAAAAAATTCTTTATTATTCTAAAATATCAGTTCTGATTACCCTCATGTAAAAAGTAACCACTTAGAACTAATCTGTAAAAATAACTCTGGTGAGATATTAGTGAGACAATTCCTCTATTTTAAGAGGATCAACAATCCCAAGCATTGCCGCACCTATTCTAAAAGCCTTCAATGAGTGATGCAATGGCATAACTTCCCAAATCGGAGCATCTGGTTTTATTTTCTTATCTACAATATGGTTAGTTGCAACAACAGCCGCATCAAATTTTCTGTAATATTGTTCTATTTGGGTGCTGGCATGGCAGTTTCTGCAGCTTTTCTGCATTTCAAGTCGTTTTGTGCCCCAATCATCAGTATGATGAGCTTTTATAGCTTTCAAATTCCAAGATATGCGTGCAGAAATATTGTGAGTTGCCTTTCCATTTTTGGTAGGAGCCGAAACATGACAGGTCTGACAATTTGGCTTCATTACAGCATCTTCTGTAAGATTAATATGCTTTTTGGTCAGGTCAACGTCTTCAACATTCTTCGTTGAATTAATAGCGTGAGCAGAACGGCTCCATGAACGCATTGCGGGGCTGAAATCATTATCATGGCATCTTGCGCAGGTCTGAATATCTCTTGCATGAGCCAGTGAGTCATTGTGATAACCATGGCAAGCTGCACAGCTTCCAAGACTTCCATCAGGATTCTTTCTTCCAATTCCCTGATTCGGCCAAGTAGCATCAACAGCTTTTCCTTTTTTCATATTTACAACACTTCCGTGGCAAGAAGCGCATGAAATTTCAAACAATTCAGGATTACTTTCCTTCATTGGCATAGATTTTATCAAATCAATGGCAGTAGCATGTCTTGATACCGCAAACTGTTCATATTCTTCCTGATGACAGAAACCGCAATGTGCGGCAGAAACAGGAAGCTGGACATTATAGCTGAAATGCCCCTGTTTAGATGTTGGGTCACCTTTTTCTGCCTTATGACATTCATAGCACCCTACTCCATTCTTTGCATGTGTGCTGTGTTCCCAGGCTTCAACCAGCTTTGGCATTCTAGTAGAGTGACATCCAAGACAGTGAGCTGTTTCGTCTGTTGTAACAGCATAGGCAGAATATTTTTTCAAAAGCTTTGTTTCAGAACCTATTGTTATTGTCTGTTGGGAAAAAGCCACTGAAGCTGTTAATACCAAGTTAATAATCATCAAAGCCGTTCCATAAAAGTGGAACAGATTTCGTTGGCTAACAGTTGTAAAAACCATTTCTGTTATTAAAGCTCTATATTTAGACATATTTATACTCATTATTATTCTGCCTGTATTTTTCATATTATACAATATTTAGAAACTAAATGGGTCACTATGAATATTTTCCGGTGCAACCCCATTCATAACGAGAATACTTGTTGCTGCTTCCATCATTTTTGAAGGGCCGCACAAATAAGCCTGCATACCGATTTGAGTCTGAGTATTTTCTTTCAACCATTCTCCTACTGTAGTAGTAACCAACCCGGTTGAGCCTGTCCAGCCATCTTCAAGAGCTGGTTCAGAAAGAACTGGTATATATTCAAAATTTTTGTATTTCTTGGAAAGTTTTTTGTAATCGTCTTCGCAATAAAGATTCCTTTTGCTTCTTACCCCATGGAAAAGAGTTATTTTTCCTTCATAACCAGTTTCTATCAGATAAGAAACAATGCTTCGCATCGGAGCAAGCCCTACACCTCCGGCAATAAGAAGAACTGATGAAGAATCCTTAACATACATATCTCCGTATGGGCCTGTAAAATCAAGTATAGAACCTGCCTGGCATCCATGAAGCCATGTGCTCACAATTCCACCTTCAACCAGTTGAACATCAAGAGAAAATTCATCATCTGTCTTCGGTGACGAAGAAAGAGAATAAGCTCTGATTGCTTTTTCCCAAGGTAGTTCACAGCATACCTGAACATACTGCCCGGCTTTAAAGTCTAGTTTTTTGTTTTCTTCCAGCTTAAAACGCAGAGTCTTGATTTTATAAGCTACCTCTTTTATATCAATAAGCTTTGCTTTAAAAGAAATTGCATTTAAAAGTTCTTCCGGGACTTCTGCTTTCACGGGCTCACGAAGCTTTACCTGGCAGGCAAGTCTTTGTGAATCATTTAATTCATCATCTGTTAAAACAATTCTTTCTAGAGAAGTTACAGGGCCGCCACCAGACAATATTTTAATTTTGCAGCGTCCACAGTTGCCTTTTCCACCACAGGCAGCCGGTAAATGAATATCGCCTTCAGAAAGTGCAGTAAGCAGTTTTTCGCCACGCTTTGCCATAAAGCTTTTCTGACCGTTAATATTCATTTCTACTTCACCACTCTGCCCAAGAAGCTTTCCTGAAAGAATTATTGCCAGGCAAAGCAATAAAACGAAGCCACATATTATAAGCAAAGTTAGAAGCAGATTCATTTCAGTTTCCACCTAGATTAATTATGCTGCTTATGCCATAAAAAGACATAGCCATAATCGACGCCGTAAGCATTGTTATTCCTGTTTTCCCTAGATATTGGGAAACACTGCTCATATCAATTCTACGTCTCAAGGAAGCCATAAGACAAATAACAAGCAGCCAGCCAAGACCGCTACCTAAAGCATAAGCAACAGTGCTGACAAAATCATATTCACGCAAAATAGCAAACACACATACACCTAATATGGCACAATTCACAGCTATCAAAGGCAAGAATATACCAAATGAAGCATATATTTCAGGGAAATATCGATCCAGAAATTGTTCTAAGAATTGTGTGACAAAGGCTATTATCAGCACAATAAAAAGCAGTGACAGATATTCAAGGCCCAGCGGCAGAAGAACCGCATAATAAACTACGTAATTTATAGCTGAAGCAATCAGCATTACGAAGGTAACAGTAAGCCCCATTTGAAAAGAAACCTTCAAATCTGAGGAAACAGAAATCAGCGGACAGGTGCCGAGAAAATAATATAGCGACATATTATGCACTATAGCGGCTGTGAAAACAATCTGCAGAAGTTTTATCAACTGTGTATAATCCATGTCAGTCTCTCCTGCCAAAGCTTCTAAGCCAGTTTACAATAAATAAAAGCATGACAAAAACAATAAAAGCGCCTGGTGGTGAAGAAAAAACATAACTAGGTATATATCCTTCAGGCATAACGCTAAGGTTCCATATTGTTCCGTTTCCTAGGGCTTCACGTATTGCAGAAATGCCCATCAATACCATCATATAACCGATAGACACACCTAGTGCATCACAAAAGCTTTCAGATGGTTTGTGAGAAGAAGCGAAGGCTTCCATACGACCCATAACAATACAATTAGTTACTATCAGTCCGACATATGCACCAAGCTCTTTGGCCATAGCCGGATAAAAGACTTTTAGAAGCTGTTCTGCTGTAATTACAACAGTAACAATAATCAGCATATATGAAATAAGACGGAATCTGAAAGGTATTCGGTAGCGAAGAATAGAAGTGATAACTGAAGTAACAATAGTTGTAATACCTACCATTACAGCCATAAAGAAAGCATTTTCTACCTTCATGGTTATTGCCAGGGTGGAACATAAACCAAGTGCCAGCACAAACACTGGATTTTCAGGAATCATACCTTTCCAAATAGTTTTTAAGGCTCTATTCATGGCATACCTCTCAATGCTTTATTAAGAAGCTTTTCAACAGATTTTGAGCTCGTTGTCGCACCAGTAATAGCGTCAACATTTATTTCAAATTCTTTTTTTTCATTATCAGAGGCAATAATATCTGGAGAAATGCCTGTAAATTGATTATAGAATTCTTTCTCTGTTATGCGGCTACCTATGCCTGCGGTTTCCTTCTGTTCTGTTACGCGCATACCCAACAGCAGTTTTTTACTCAAATCATAAGCAAATACAAGAGTTATCTCATCCCACATTCCGCTACCAGTAGCTTCACAAGCGATTAAATCAGTATCAGAAGTATTTTTCCAATATTTAATTCTTCCCTTCTGAACAATATTAAACTCTTTTATAAATCGCTTATAATCATCATTGCTGTCACTGTCTCTGTCTTTGCCTTCCACATGCGAAGCATACTTCACAGCGTCAGCTACTTCACAGGCTCCGCCTACTTCACAAGCGCAGCTTACTTCACTATTCTCTAATATATCATAAATCGCAGCAACAGTCTGCTCAGACAAATCTGCTCTATCACCAATTGCAGCTCTTGTTCCACCTAACAAAGCAGCACAGATAAAGCTCAAAACAAGCATAAACAGGATTTCACTAATTGTTGATTTCTTATTCATGCTTTATCCTCAACACATCTATTACTAAAGGTGAAACGACTTGAGCAAACAGAAGCCCATAAGCTGGTGCTAGAATATCAGCAGAGTTAAAAAGCATGAGAACAGCGAAGCCGCCGAAAAGCACTGCATGTATTATCTGACCTGTCACAGACTCTGGCAGTGTTGTAAAATCTGCGATACAGCATAAAATTAGCGATGGCATAATTCCCAACAATAACGCATTAATGGGAGGCATTGCCAAATCCTGGTGCTGTGGCAGTAACCAGGCAAATGTGCATACAGAACCAACAGCAACGAGCCACCAGTGAATTCGTCTTCTGAACATTAAAGCGAGAATCAGAGAAGCAATAAGTATGATAAACCCGAAGCTGCTGCCTGGAATATTAGGTATAATACCCTTTAATGAGATTTCTAGAATCTCTGAACTGCTCACGCTAGCAAAAACATCTCGAATATCTGCCCTTGGTGGAACGCCGGCAGTCCAAACCTTATAGCCTGCAGTCGGTGCACTAAATGGTCTGCTAGCATTTAAGAGCCCTGTGCTTCCATAGCTGTAAAGCATAAAAACTACCGCTACAATAACCGGGTTAAAAATATGTTTTCCATGGCCGCCAAAGGCAGCTACACTAATCAGATAACATATAACAAGAACGAATGGTATTATCCAAAGCGGCATTGCCAATGGGATAAAAAGAGGGAACAAAAGAAAAAGCAGCCATCCAAAAGGCTTATCGACACCTTCCTCATCTTCTGCACTTTGAAAAAGAATTCTGACACCCCACATAATTCCGCCGGTTACCCAGCTTATCAGGGCGCCCACAGCGAATTTAAGGCCATAAAGGCCTATAACCTGGTAATATAGAAAAAACAGAAAGATTGCAAGGCAGTAACCTGCTGCCCCAAACTCGCTATTTTTCTTTATTTCCACGGAATTTTTCATAGTAATATTTTAACGTAATAAATAAAAACTTTCAACCTTTGGCAAAGTTACTGTTCACAGGTAAACTTGACACTTTCTGAATCGGTCTACACGTAACGAAATAATTCAATTTTATAATCAATAAAAAAACTCAAAAAGTCTCATAAATAAAAGATTTTTTTGAGTTTTTTTGTTGACTTTGAAATGG
>JAZRWI010000089.1:0-100434 GCA_045599645.1 Candidatus Avigastranaerophilus sp. | reverse complement strand
ATTCCTTTATACGTTCCATCTTTATGGGAACGAAACAGCCAGGCTCAACACCTGCTTCGGCAAGATATGCAGCAACACAATCAGACTGTCTGTCTAGTTCTTTATATGTAATTCTGCTGACATGGTCTACAACAGCAACAGCATCAGGGTGTTCGGCTGCCTGCTGTCTGAACATATCAACCCAGGTCAGAGTCTTATTATATTCAAGCTTTTCACCGGCTGAAAGTTTAAGCAGAGATGTTTCCTGTTCCTTGGAAACAAGGCTTACGTCTTTTATAAATTCAGCATTGGTCATGTTGATGGCAGTATTTGCAATTGCTTCTGCCAGTGTCTGCATATCGCGGCTGCAGTATTTCATGCCGTCATATTCTATGCGAAGTTCAAAGCTATCATCGATAGGATAAACAAGTATATTTACAGGAAAAACCGTTTTATCTCCATCAAGCTGGAATACCTCAATGAATTTATCATCCGTTAAAACATTGTCACCAAGAATACCGTCCTGATATATGAACATAATTTCTGCACTGGTTTTGTAGCGTTCAGAGAGTTTAGTATACGGGGAACAGTCATTCGCAAATGTTTCCTGAAGGTTAGCATGGAATGAGCGAACATAGTCGGCCACCAACGAATCACCGTGTTCTGTATCAAGCTTCTGGCTATTGACCGACTGCTGCTGGCTATTAAATACTACGGGCAGAGTCTGAATAAACGTATTTATGCAGTTCTGAAGAGAATTATCGGCACTTCGCTCGTTGCTTACAGTTGTATATAGAAATTCGTTTTCTCTGGTGATTCTGTGAAAGGTCTCTGCAAAGGCTGCGTGCATGAAGCTGCTGGCTGTCACACCGTTCCTCTTGCAGTAATCAAAAATATCTGACGAAGAGAATCTCTTTGTGATTTTACTGAAACTCTTGCTGTCTGCCTTCGAATAGGCAGTAAGCCTGGCCGATTCACCGGAGAGAAACAGAACCTTGAATTCAGGATTGAATTGTCTGAATAGCCTAATCAGTGACGGAGTCAGAAATGTAATGTTCACCTTAAACTTATTAAAGAATTTATCAAGGTTTACATGATCCTTTACAATATTATAACCAACAACAGCAGTTTCACCACCATGAAAAAGTACGGTAGAAGAAATAATAAAAAAAGCCACAAAATTTAGAGATGACAGATAAGCAACCCTAAAACCAGGTTGACCAATAAGCTTACCTTCATGGATAATGCTTTCAGTAGCTTCCAGTATTCTGCCGCGTTCAAGCAGAACACTCTTCGGGGTGCCAGTGGTGCCTGAAGTGTAGGTAGCAATGGCTGCCTTATGGTCATCTGCTTCTTCAAAGCCGTAAACAGGGGTATGGGAGAGTATTTCTTTGTATGTGGCAGAATCAATGCAGAGCTTACAGGCGCAGTCTTTATAAATAAAATCTATTCTTTCCTGGGGATAGCCTTCTTCGCAGAGAGTATAGGCAACACCGGCACGCAGGACACCTATTGCAACGGCTCCTGCTTCTGCTCCTCTGGGAAGTTTTATCATCACAAAATCGTCAGGTTTCAGGCCTTTGGCTTTGAGATAACCATGGACACGTGCTGAAATCTCGTTCAGTTCTTTGTATGTAATCTGCCTTTCATCACCGTTATAGCTGAATGCTACCAAATCAGCAAATTCAACAAAATTACGTTCCAGCCTTTCAAAAAATTCAGATGACAAAACAGTAGATTTGTTCATGTTTACTTCCTTATATGCCCGTAAATTTTGATACAGATATTATAGAGAAATCAGCATAAATAGTAAAGACTTCGGTGCCAAAACAGTCGCTTCGCAGCAGATAAGACTATTTAATTGTATTATTTTGCACCCAAAGCCTGAGAAACTACAACCCCATTACCTGCAGAAAAACCAATTGCCAGGGATAGATTTCTATTGGTTAAATATGATATTTTATAATTTGCTAACAACCTAACCGTTAGCAAATTTTGATAAAATAGGAATATTTATGTTGAAAGAAAGCTCAAATTGTGAATTGAAGAGAGAATACACAGACGACATAAAAAAGACTGTTATTGCTTTTGCTAACACCAATGGTGGTGATATCTATATAGGCGTTCAAGACGACGGCAAAATCTGTGGAGTTAAAGATACTGATGAAATAATGCTAAAAGTAACCTCCTCTATACATGACAGCATAAGTCCTGATGTAACCTGCATAACCAGTGTAACTGTTAGCAAAATAGACAGCAAAAAAGTTATTATTATCCATATTGAACGTGGAACTTCAAGACCATATTACTTGAACAGCAAAGGAATCAGACCTGAAGGTGTTTTTATCAGACTAGGTTCTGCAACTATTCCAGCTAGCAAGAACGCTATTTTGAAAATGATAAAAGAAACAAGTAACGATAGTTTCGAACAAGGAAGAGCATTAGCACAAAATCTGACATTCAAATACACAGAGAAGGAATTTAAAAAGAGAAATATTCTTTTTGAAGCCCCCCAAAAACATTCGTTACATTTAAAGGATAGAGACAATTTGTATACAAATTTGGCATGGTTGTTATCAGACCAATGCGATTGTAGTTTAAAAATGGCGGTTTTTCAAGATACAAACAAGTCTATTTTTAAAGACCGTCTTGAAATCAACGCTTCAGTTTTAGAACAGTTAGAAAAAGCTTATGAATATATGGAAAAAAATAACAGAATCAGAGCAGAATTTAACGGCTTGCAACGCATTGATATAAAAGATTATCCCGAAGAAGCTATTAGAGAATCTTTGCTAAATGCCATTGTACATAGAGATTACTCGTATAATAGTCCTATATTGATTAGCTTGTTTGATGACAGACTGGAAATATTGAATATAGGTGGCCTTTTATCCGGCATGTCTTTTGAAGACATTATGATTGGTGTGTCTTCTTCAAGAAATTCAAATCTGGCAAATATTTTTTACAGGCTGAAACTAGTAGAATCTTATGGAGTAGGAATTTCAAAAATAATGAATGCATACAACGATTTTTCAATAAAGCCCAAAATAGAAATCGGACCTAACTCTTTTAAAATTACTTTGCCAAATAAAAATTTTCATAGAGAAAAAGAGTTCTCTGATATTTCCAATTCCGATTTTCAAAATCACAATCTATCTGATACAGAAAAGAAAGTTGTTAATTATTTAAAATCCAACTCTAAGGCCTCTCGAATTGCAATTCAGAAAGCCATTTGTAAATCTCAGACAACAACAATTCTCATATTAAAGAGTCTGCTTAAGAAAAAAATAATAAAACGACAGGGCAATAATCGTAGTTTTATCTATCTTATCAACAATTAAAAAGGTCAGGAAAACTATGCAGGCATAAGGGGCATAAGGTTCTACTCGAAAAAAAATTGGAATTGAAAAGTTTTTCGAGTAGAATAGTATAAGAGGTAAGAGAATAAAAAAAACCACGGACCGGAAAAGGCTGTTCGCTAGTAACTAAGTCATGAATACGGAAACTATTGGACAGGAACAGATATCTTTGAGGTGCTTAGAGATGATATTGGCATGAATATTGATTGTCTGAAAAATGATATAATCTCAATGCTGACTGGGAAGCGATGTAGGATAGATCCAATAAATTTTCATAATGAATGAGGATTTTGGAAGCAGGCAATACAAATTACTGCTATCACCGTTCCCCGCTTCTGACACGACGGCTTCGAAATATTCACCAAAGACCATATTTTAACCCGATACCCGCAGCTTTCAGCTTTCTTTGATTAGTAAAGTAGTATTATTGCTCTATTTGAATAAAATGGGTATAATGATATTAGAAAGTGAAAATAATTTAAAATGTCCTTCAATACAATGTATTGGCAAGGTTACAAATATGTGTAAGTTAGATGAAATATTAAATAAAAAAGCAAATATTTATCAGATAGCTAACAAATACAACGCTGATAAGGTTTATGTATTTGGCTCTTGCGCACGGAAAGAGGAAAAACCAAATAGTGACATAGATTTCCTGGCTTGTTTTAATGAAAATGCTTCACTTTTTGATCAGGCTAATATGATTATTGATTTATCAAACCTGTTTTCTTGCAATGTGGATGTAATTTCTTATGCTGCTTTAAAAAACGAGTATTTTGATCAATCAGTAAAGAAAGACATGATTTTATTATGATAGATAATAAAACAAGAATAGAAGATATTTTAAAATCAATAGCAAGAATAATAGAAATTACAGACTGCAGCTATGAAGCTTTTATAAATTCTATAGAAAAACAAGAAATGGTTTCATATCACTTTATGATTATTGGTGAGGCTTCAGCTAGAATAACAAAGGATTTTAAGGATAAGTATCCGCAAATTCCGTGGGCAACAATAATTGCTATGAGAAATATTATTGTTCACGAATATATGAGAACAGATTATAGAATAATCTGGCAAACATCAAAGAAGGATCTGTTACTGTTAAAGCAGCAATTAGAAATTATTTAATAATATATTTAACTTTGTGTTAAGAATCATTCATCGTTTTGGTCAAATATTTTTCGGCGTTTTGGCTGAAAATCATTCGGCAATTTGGCTAAAAATCATTCAGCAATTTGGCTGAAAATCATTCGGCAATTTGCTAGAAAAAAACTCCGCAAATGGAAAAGCTCTGCGGAGTTTTGAAGTTCGCTTTTAAAGGCTGGAGAGTAGATTAGTAGCCTAGATTGTCATACCATCTGAGGGTTGGCAGATCCTTGCTCAAATCCCAAATATCGCTATCCCAGGAATAACCTGTTTCACTATATTTAGAGGCTTTTATGCAACCGCTTTTCAAATTGCCTTCTTCTGTAGTAAAGCAATCACTAATATTAATAAAGGAGGAAGAATCATAAACAAAAGCCCCTTTACTACCACTACAATTTACGGTATTTGCCGAATACGAATTAGTTATCTTAGAATCTGCCCGATATGATTCCCCGCAAAGACCTGCAGAACGTTCGTCACAACTAATAGTAACGCCACTGGAATAACAATTTGTAATTTCATTATCTGAATTATTTGTAAACCCTATTAAACCGCCAGCAGTTTTTAAAGCTATAATACTACCGCCACTTGTAAAGCATTCATTGAAGTGTGCCATACAGACTCCAACAAGTAAACCACACTCTGATACACCTTTTACTGAACCATCGATTACACAACATTGATTAAATTCACCATTAAAAGCAGAACCAGATAAAGCACCTACGTTAATACTCCCTTCAACCATTGGTTTATACATTATTATATTGCTCAAAGTGCCTTGGCAACGACCAAATAAACCAACATCATCAGTGCTAGTTCTATTTATAGTAAAGCCAGAGATTTTTTTATTGCCACCATCATAATACCCTTTAAATGTATTTGAATAATCCCCTATAGGCATCCAACCGCCGTCAGGATAATTACTGGCAATATATTCAGTTAAATCAATGTCGTTAGTTTGCTTAAAATATACATTTTCAGTATTAAGATAATCTCTGACATTGTCCAGATGTTCAGCGTCAGCTATAATATATGGCTTAGACTGAGTTCCATCACCTTCCCAGAACTTAACTGTAAATTTATAGACGGCAGTAGTTGATTTCCCATAAATATTTTCTGCATATATATCGAATTCATGTGCGCCATCAATAGATTTTGATGAATTCCAGACAAGAGTTTCAGTTGAGCAACTATCAACGATATTCCCTGAATTGTCTTTTAAGCTTATATGATAAGTTACTCCCGGAGCCTCGTTCCCTGGCTTCCAGGTTATAGTCGGCCGATGTTTCGTTAAAACATCAACAGACGTATTATCAATTATGGGTTCTGCTGGAGCAAGACCAACATTAAAATCAGCAGTTTCTGATTCTTCAGATTTCTGACCGTCTACGACGGCGATTACATTAAGATTATAGTCGCCCGCTGGAAATGTCAAATCAGTATTTGAACTATCACAGAAACAATCAGATATATTTTCTATTTTTCCAAATTCCTGATCATTTGAATCCCTTATTATTACAGTATAAGAAACATTCTGATATGTTCCACCGTCCCAATTCCACGACCAACTGGCTTCAAGCATTTTCTGATTATGGTCATATGCAGCACTCACTTGAGTTGGAACGGGAATTGATGTAGGTGTCGGGTCCGGGACAGGACCTACGCTGGAAGGATTGCCGCCGAAACCGCTGTGTGAGCTGCAGCCAACTGCTGCCAGTATCACGGTCACGAGGACTAATATTGATAAAATGTATTTTTTCATGATTTAACTCCAGAAATCAGAATCTGTTATATATTTCAAAGAAAAGAGTGTGCTGATCATCGGCTTCAACAGCAGGGCTGGCTGCTGTTGCCTGTTTTACAACACTGTCATCTCTGGTGGCTGCATAGACAACTCTCAAACGGGCATTTTCAGAGAGCTTATACATATATTCAAAAGTCAGCATATCAAAGTCAACCTTATGCCACATTGAGTCAGGCGGTGCAATACGACTATTCACGCTGGAAATAAAAGCAATATCATCCTGCTTGGACTGAACCTTATCGTATGCAAGTCTGAAGCTATGTTTGTCTGCATTCTTAAGAGTATAACCAATCTGAACCTTTATATCGGAAAGGTTCTTGTAGTTCATTTTATTGTTAGAACAGAGATTATACCAGGCAAGGTCTTCAAAAATAGTTTCCGGTTCATCGAATCTTCTGAGAAGGTCGTTTCTGCTAACATTGCTGAGATTGGCATTAGAACCGTCATCAACAAAAGTATAGGCAAGCTTTGCATTGAACTGCTTAAGAGAATCATAGCTGATTGCTCCGTGAGCTAACCAGCCTCTTTCGTGCTTATGATAATTGGTGGCTTCATCCAGGAGAGCACCTGTGTTCTGGGTATCGCTGTAAACACCTGCCAGGTCATAGGTCAGCTTCTTATTATCAGTGAGTTTACCGGAAGAACCGAATTCCACTCTGGTTTCCTTCTTGCTGTCTTCTACACCGGCATATTTTTTAGTATTGTAATAAACACCGGCATAAAGCTTATGACCTTTGTATTCTGTGTCTGCATTGATGTTCCAGAAATTGTGGTAATCATTGCCATTTTCGTCATTCTTGCGGTCAAAGAAGCAGTTGAAGGTTAAATCTATATTGCCGCACTTCTTTGAATAGCTGATGGCATCCATGTAGTCATGAACTACAAAACCGTGACCATGGGTATGGAAATCACGGCCAAGCTTAAGTTCGCCACCTGAGTTGAAAGCATTTTTTATCTTCAGGTATGCTATTTCGACATTAGATGTATTTTTATTTTTTCCATCCCAGGCTGTGTCGTTGATAAGCTTAAAGCGGGCACGTGCAGAGATGTTTTCATCAATGTCTGCATCCATCTGCAGTCTGAAATGTG
This sequence comes from Candidatus Avigastranaerophilus sp., assembly GCA_045599645.1. GTDB lineage: Bacteria > Muiribacteriota > Ozemobacteria > Ozemobacterales > Ozemobacteraceae > RUG334. Next base: position 93,054 of record JAZRWI010000089.1, on the reverse strand, counting down.
TGCGAGCAGTATGGTTATTCAGTGAATGATTTTTCATCTTGTCGCTGTAATGTGCAACAAGCATATCACCGCTGATTCTTACCTTTGAAAGGCTTTTGCATTCCTTTATTGATGCAACGTCAGCCTTAAGGGTGGCAACATCTTCTTTTACCGCAGCCATGTCACTTTCGATTGAAGTGACTTTAACACCCAGAGAAGCCAGTTCGTCTGCAAATTCCACGGTAAGCTTTTCCAGGGTCTGAAGGTCAGATCTGCTTACAGAGGCTCCGCCAGCTTCAGCGTTGCCAAGCATCTTGGCAGTAAGAACTGCCAGTTCATAGCGGGTAGCTGTTTTGTTCCCCTTGAAGGTATTGTCATTAAATCCCTGAAGCAACCCTTTGGAAGCCAGGTTTTCTATGGCATCATAGGCCCAGTGATTAGCTGAAACGTCAGAAAAAGGTGCCGCTAATGCGCTATTGACACACACACACACACACACCTAGTGCGTGCATAAAAACGGATTTTTTCATAAAATCAGACTCCGTATATTAAAATTTAATTGCGTTATTCTAGTGAGTGACTGAAGCAAAGTCAATTAAAATGTTGTAGGCTCTCGGCGACCCTCGGCGATATAGAATATAGTCCGAAATCAGAATTTATTAATTTAAGTAAAAAGAAATTTGTATTATAATTTAATAAATTCGATAAATATGGAGTTGTCACAAATGCCAAGAATTCTATTCGGTAAAAATATTATTTCGTTATGCGGAGCAGCAATATTTTTAACAAGCACAGTTTTGTATGGCCAAACTGATACTGTAAAACCAGCAGAGACTTCTTCAAAACTTTCAACAGCAGCAGCAGAAAAGCTTACAAAAGAGCTTGATGATATGGTCAATACAAACGAGTATTATAAGGTTCCAGGAATTGGTGTAATCGTCTATAAAAACGGGAAAGAAGTGTATAGCCACTTTGCAGGCCGTGCATATATTGATGAAAAAAATCCGGCCAATGACCGTCCGATAACTCGTGATACGCGATTTAGAATAGCTTCTATTTCCAAACAATTTACTGCTATTACAATTATGCAATTGGTAGAAGAAGGGAAACTTAAGCTTGATACGGATGCTAGCGAATATCTCGGTTATTCGCTGCGGAATCCAAATTTTCCAGATGTTGCAATAACTGTGCGTATGCTTTTAGCCCATACTTCTTCTATACGTGATGGCAAGTGTTACAGTACTCCGCCATATTTGAGCCTTAAAGAATGTTTTAATCCAAAGGGAAAATTTTGGGAAAACGGTGCCCATTTTGCCAGCAAAGCAGAAGAACCTGGAATCTATTTTTGTTACTCTAACTTGAATTATATACTCCTGGGAGCCATTATCGAAAGAGTAACCGGAGAACGTTTTGACATTTATCAGAAGAAGCATATTTTAAGTCAGTTAAATACCAAAGCAGACTATATTCCAGTGAATATGGAAGACACAGAATTCAATAATCTGGCAACAATATATCAAAAATCAGACGACTTTGATGTTTGGAATGAACATGGTTCCTGGTTTGCGAAGTGTGATGATTTTTCGGTAAAACCATCTTACAAAGATGCTGTTGAGTCAAAAAATTTTTTTGCAATTCTTTATGATTTTCCCGGCAAATATTCAACGGTTTACTCTTTTGATAAATATCAAATTGGGAAAAACCCATCATGTTTTGGACCACAGGGCGGTTTGAGAATAAGCTTGCCAGAAATCGGCAATATGCTGATGATGCTTGGAAATAACGGCAAATTTAATGAATATCAAGTACTCCAGCCAGATTCAGTCGAAGAAATGTGTAAAGCCCAGTGGACCTATGATGCAAATCTGCAAAACGGCAAAACCTATGGTGACACTTTGCTGAAATACGGCTTGGGAACAATGTTGATTGATGGAAATACAAAAGCCAAGGCATGTGAAAAATACCAGGTTGATTTGGTTGGTCATACCGGAGAATGTTATGGCCTATTATCAGGAGCATACAGGTTTGTTGCTAAACCTCAGGATGGATTTGTATTTACAGTTAATGGCGAGGCAGTGGAGGAAGACAACGACCCGCGTTCTTCCGGCATATTCAGTAGCAATTACATTTGGGAAGAAAAGATAATGGATTCTATCATTCAAGCTATGGTCGAAGATAAAACGAAATAATTGCCCAGCGTCATCATTGAATCAGAAGATTGCATTAACACAGACTGTTTATGCAATCTTTTTTTTCATCGTAAGGATATTTTTTTCATCAGAGCGTCTATAATCAACACTATCCATAATGTTTTTCACCATGAATATTCCTAGACCGCCTTCGCTTCGTTCCTCTGCAGAAAGATTTATATCAGGATTCTTTAATTCTAACGGATTAAAGGCGTAGCTTGTATCAGTAAAACGAAGAATCAGAGAATTATCTACTTCATCGCGACCAACAGCAATAGTGACTTTCCCTTTATTAATTTTATATGCATAATCAACAATATTCAGGAAAATTTCTTCAACCGCGGTAGATACTTGCATTATAAACTTCATAGGACATTCTAATTCTTCAAGATATGTTTCTACAAAAGCAACTGCTTCATCCAACTGTTTACGGTCGGAGTCAAAATCTTTTTCATAAGCGAACAAATTCATTTTTTTATTAAACTCAACGGCAAGAACAGTAATATCGTCAGCCTGTTCCACATTTTTCTGATACTCATTTACATCGGTATAAATCTCGTCAATAAGTTCTTTCGGAGATTTATTTTTGTTTTCATTAAGCAAATCTACAAATCGTTTATTTCCATAAAGACTGCCGTTGATATCTGTAGCCTCGGTTACGCCGTCGGTATACAATACTATTTTGTCACCTGGTTCAAACTGTAATTCATATTGTTTGTATTGATAATTATCCATTGCAGCCAAAACAAAACCAGGCTTCATTTTCATATATTCAAATTTTCCGTTACTGCAAATCAAAGGTGGGTTATGACCAGCATTAACATAAACAAGATTTCCTGTTTCAAGATTCAGTATTCCTAGCCAGGCTGTGACAAACATTTCTTCCTTATTGTCATTGCAAAGGAAAGCATTGACTTTTGTAAAAGTCTTATCCACTGCACTGCCGACTATCATCGAATTCCTGATAAGAGTTCTGGTAACAGCCATAAACATCGCTGCCGGCACACCTTTTCCAGAAACGTCTGCAATCACCATTGCAAGATGATTTTCATCAGCAAGGAAAACGTCATAAAAGTCACCACCGACTTCTTTTGCAGGAACCATGTCGGCATAAAGCGAAAATTCCTTATATTTTTCAAAAATCTTAAAGTCCTTTGGAAGCATACTTTTCTGGATTCCAGCCGCAATCTTAAGTTCTTTCTGAAGTCTGTCCTTCTCTTGCAACGCCGATACCATTCCATTCACAGCATTGGCAATTTCAGACATTAGCCCATTGGACAAAACAATAGGTTTATTATTAAATCGTTCAGTTCCAACAGAGGAAAGATAAACAATAAGTTTGTCAATATCCTTGATCTGAGTAGAAAACATTCTGCAAAGCCCTAAGCCAAGTATAATTATCAGGGCAATAGCAATTAAAGCCACATGCAGACTTGTTTTTTCTATGAAAGTTTCACTATCATCCAAGTTACGCCCAACAGCTATCAATGCTACATAATCAGCATTGTCAGAATCTTTTACGCCAACTACTCTGAAACTCAGACGAACTATTCCTTCTTCAGATTTATAATATTCGGTTTTGTTAAAAATTCCGTCTTTTTCTATAGCATCTGCAATACGCTTGCTTATTGGCCAGCCAACATAACTATTCTTGGCATTTTTTCTGGAATCACAGACACAAAGATAATGTCCGGCATAATATTTACCACTTAAAACTTCAGGGTCGTCAATCCAGCCCTCTATGCTATCTGAACAGCGTTTATAGATAAAACAATTGGCTCCTGTTTTTTCTGCATAATCGCTGAATATGTCCAAATTTGACTTTTCTTTGGTACCATCGCCAAGACAAGTCTCATTTACATATAAAAAGCCATCTTTAATATGCCATTGGCCTTTGCCAACCACTTCTCGTATATATCTTAAGTCTGCTTCCTCAACTAAATCCAACCACTCCGCTTCCTGACGTTCAAAAGCAGAAAAGGCCATGTATCCAATTGTCAAAACAACAGTCAGAGCAGACAACAATAAGTAAACAATAACAGATATTGTTTTACGCTTGGTTAAACCAATTGACATATAAAACAGCTATTACTTAATTGTCAGAATATCAGTAAAACCTGTCATGCTAAATATTTCCATAACAGTATCGTTTACGTTAAATACCTTCATGCAACCCTGCTTGTTCATTCTCTTCTGAGTTGAAAGAATAAGGCGAAGACCAGCAGAAGACAAAAATTCAAGGCCTGCTAAGTCCAAATCCAGTTCGGTAATTCCATCAAGAGATGAATTCAATGCTTCTTCTAATTCTCCAACAGTATTTACCCCAAGTCTGCCTGATATAGCAACCTTAAGAGTACTTCCATCCTGAGTTTTTACTATTTCCATTTTCTATTTCTCCTGCTTAATATATTACAAATTATATACTCACTAGAATAAACTATTCAATACCCATCTATTTAATTGATGGTTTAATATGCATAGCGCGTTATAAATTAAAAAATGCAAACCTTTGTATCTTTATCCACTTCTTTTATTAAAGCCAGCATATCTTCTTCTGGAATTGCGACACAACCCCAAGTATATGGTTTATAACCTTGGCAATGTATAAAAATACCATTACCTTTTCCATAAATATTTTCTTTGTTATAATCAATTGCTATGGCGTAATTGTAATGTGGAACATATTTTTATCAGGTATTAATTCCCACCAGGTTGAAGCAGTATCCTTTTTAAATAGTGAAAAACCGCATCTTTGCAGCAATCGCTGGGAAGGCAGGCCATCAAGATCTGTTTCAGCTATAATTCTCTTTACACCTGACTGTTTCTTTGCCCAATCGCATAAAGCATTTACAGCCTTTGTCATATATCCTTTATGTTCGAATTCCTTGCCTAAACCATAGCCAATCTCAACATCACCAGCATTATCACCTGGTTTTCCCTTAAAAACAAGAGAACCGATTATTTTACGATCTGACTTTCTTATTAAAAACCAGAATGTATACCACAGCCAGTTTTCTGCAGTATCAGCCATAGCAAGAATAAGCTGCGACTGAACAACCTCTCTGAATATACCTTCCATTGGTTCTGCACAGTATTGACCGTTAAGCTTCTTTTCCAATTCAGGTAAATCATTTATCCAGAGAGACAACTCCTCAGCATTTAAAGTGTAAAGTAATAAATCATCAAATTCCAATAACATAAACAGTTTTTCTTTCAGTAATAATTAAGAAAGCCCGTTTAAAACGGGCTTTCGTGTTAGTAGTCTCTAGGTTTGTATTGTTCGAAGGCTTTCTTGTCAAAGGCTCTTCGATAGGCTTCCTGAGGGCTTATCTTTCGTGATTTTACAAGGTCCATCAGTGACTGGTCCATGGTCTGCATACCAGATTGTTTGCTGGTCTGCATGATAGACGGCAACTGGAATGTCTTGTTATCGCGAATAAGGTTTGCAACAGCCGGAGTGTTAATCATGATTTCGAGAGCACATTCACGGCGCTGGCCATCAATAGTAGGAATAAGCTGCTGGGCAATAATTCCCTGTAACGCGTCTGCCAACTGAGTTCTAATCTGATCCTGCTGGTGTGCAGGGAAAACGTCGACAATACGGTCAACAGACTGTGCAGCTGATGGAGTATGCAAGGTTGCAAATACCAAGTGACCTGTTTCTGCTGCAGTTACTGCGAGAGAAATAGTTTCATAGTCACGCATTTCGCCGACCAGAATAATGTCAGGGTCTTCACGGAGTGCTGAGCGCAGCGCATTGGCGAAGGATTTGGTATTAGGACCGATTTCACGCTGGTTTACAATGCATTGCTTATGCTTGTGAACAAATTCTATTGGGTCTTCAATAGTGAGAATGTGGTCCTGTCGTTCACTGTTAACCTGGTCAACCATTGCTGCAAGAGTTGTTGACTTACCTGAACCAGTAGGTCCGGTAACAAGAATCAAACCCTTTGTGCGGCGGGCCAGATCACCAAGAACAGGTGGCAGTCTCAATTCTGCAAGAGTCTTGATACGTGTTGGAATAACACGGAATACAGCTCCCATACCCAGTCTTGTAAAAAAGACGTTACAGCGGTAACGGGCCACTCCCTTTAATTCGTAGGAAATATCCAGTTCCAGGTCTTTTTCGAGCTTTTCGCGCTGGTCGTTTGACAAGAAATTGTAAACAAGACGGCGGATTTCCTTCGGAGTCAGTTCTGGCAAATCAGTTGGCCAAAGCTTACCCTGAAGTCTCAGCATAGGCGGTGAACCAACTGTAAGATGAAGGTCTGACCCGGCCTTATCAACAATCATCTTCAGAAGATCGTCAATAGTGAGTTCGCCTTCCTGAATGTCAGATTTACCGCTGCTGATAGGTTCTGCAGGCTTTGGTGGCAATGGAGGTGAAGCAAAAGCATCGCCGCCCATTCCTCCCATACCACCCATTACATCAGTATTCAATGGTGGACGAGGTGGTGCAGGACGTTGCGGCATTGGACGAGGCGCCGGAGCACCTCCCATCGGACGTGGAGGTGGTGGAGCCGATGGTGTCGGAGGCTTAGGAGGCTGATAATTAGCAATAGCTGGATTTATCGGTCTCGGAGGCATTGTAGCAGGAGGAGTCGGCCTTGGGGCGTTCCCAGTGCCTGCTGGTTTATTTTTGTCATCTCCGCCAAATAATTTTCCGAAAAAATTATCACCCATAAATTAGAAAAGCCTCATAAATTCGTCTGCGGAAGTAATTCCCTTCAAAACAAGGTCGAGAGCTTCTTTTTCAATACTCTTGATACCCTGCTTACGAGCAAAGTTAGAGAAGTCGAGGTATGACTGCTTATTCATAATCATCTGTCTCAATCTTGATGTAGACGGGATGAATTCTGTAACAAGCATTTTACCTACGTAACCAGTCTGTTTACAAACATCACAGCCACAGGCTTTATAAATCTTCTTGTTTTTATCTTCGTCTAATTCGATATATTCCTTTAATTCTTCAGGAACTTCTGCTTCCTGCTTACAATTTGGACACAACATACGAATCAGACGCTGATTTACGAAGCCGCAAAGTGAGGATACGATAAGAACAGGGTCTACACCGGTATCCAAAAGCTTTATAATACTGCTGGCAGCATCATAAGCCAAAAGGCCGGTAAGAACAGTCTTGCCACCAAGAGCGGCATAGCACATTTCCTCAAGCAATTCCTTGCTGTCTGTCTTATCAACGTAGACAACATCGGCATCAAGCATCAAAGACAATTTCAAGCCTTCTAATGCTGTCTTTATATCGCCAGAACCAACCTGAAGCTGAGTAATATTCGGAAGAGTAGAAATAACCGGATCTTCAATAGTAACCAGCTTATGCTTTTCTGAATCATAGCTGCTGATAATACAGTATTGAGTAGTTGTTCTACCGGATTCTCTAGGACCGCTGACATAGAGTATACCATGAGTAGTCTGAACGGCATTGAGAATACGGCCGATTGCTTCCTTACCAGTGCGTGCAATCTGTTCTACCAAAGAAGCAAGGTCGCTCAGGTGCAGGATAACCATTTCCCCGTTTACTGTCGGGTAGAAAATAGACTGAATATTAATCTGTCTGTCAGAAACATTAACCTTGAAGTGGCCTACAATTACGCCGCCTTCACGTTCCATATCACTGTCAGAAAGCTGGGAAAGCTTCTTAAGTCTGGTTATGACATCATGATGAACCTTAACAGGTATTTCAATCTTGCGGTTCAAAACATTGTTGGATCTGAAACGTATCAAAACACCCTTATCAGAAGGTTCGAAATGGATGCGGTCAACGTTGTTGATGATAGCCTGGCCGAGAATATAGTTAATAATCTTTTCAGAGCCTTCCATACCACGTGGAATGCCCTGTTCCATCTGTTTTGTTTCGGCTTCTGAAGGTGATGTTGTGTCAACACCACTGGCATTATTTACATCTAATGGGCCGTAAACAGCATTAAAGGTCTGCTCAAAGTCAAAAGCAGTACAAATAGAAATTGAAACTATAGCGCCGAATTTGCCTTCAAGATATTCTATTGGTCTTGAATCAAGTGGGTCAACCATACAGACACTGATTTCGTTGCCTGCTTTATAGAGAGGCATAAGTCTGTAATCGCGAGCAAAATCAGATGCTATAAGCTTTGTAACTTCAGGATTTACGATATCGGGGCTGAGATGAATAAATGAAATATTCAACTGGTTACCTAAGGCCCAAATAATATCGTCTTCTGTAACAAGACCCATCTGGGAAAGAGCTTCACCGAGCTTCAGCCCGTTCTCCTTCTGAAAGGTCAAAGCTTCCTTCAGCTGATCTTCAGTAATAAGATTGCAATCTATTAGGATATCGCCTAAGCGTTTCTTTGGTATACTCATAATGCTAAAAGTTTAACCAAAATAGAGGTACTTTACAAGCAATATTTTAAGCAAATAAAAAAGGCCGCTCCAAAGATTTTGAAGCGACCTTTTTTATTCAAAGATTATTTCTTCTTAGAATTTACCATTTCGCGAAGTTCTTTGCCTGGAACGAACTTAGCTACATTGCAAGCAGGAATCTTGATAGACTTTTTGGTCTGTGGGTTGATGCCAGTGCGAGCTTTTCTGGTGTTAACCTTGAAAGAACCAAAGCCAACAAGGCGAACGTCATCTTTGTTCTTAAGAGCAGCCTTAATAATAGCAAGAGTTGCATCAAGAGCCTTAGCAGCCTGAGCCTGAGTCATTTCAGCAGTTTTAGCGATTTCGCGAACCAATTCGATCTTTTTCACTTAAGATTTCTCCCTTTTGAAGTAATTTATAGGACTCAACAATTTGAATCATAACGATAGAATCAAAACTTGTCAACGGTTTTTAGTAAAAAAGTTGCATTATCACTTCTTTTTGTGTTGTAACTCACGAAGCTTAGCAGTTACAATGCGGCTTTCAGAACGCAGTTCCATCAGACTGTTCTGTGCATTTCTAATCTTAAGTTTATTACCTGTTGAAGGGTCATTCTTGGAACAAAGTGCCCCGATTTCCATTTCTTTTTGCCTGATCTGGCTCTGAACCCTGAGCAATCTGTTTCTCAACAAAGAATATTCACGTTCCAAAGAAGCGTAATCAGTAATATTTTCAGAGGTTCTGCTTGATTCGCCAAAGGAAAGAGCATGACCATCCTTCATCATGTCCTTCTTTTCAGGAATACTGAAACCTATTACAGAGTCACGTTCCAGTTGCTGCTGTCTGAGCATTTCTGCAAATTCAGAGCGCTGACGCGCCATTATCTTGATTTTTCCTTCTTCGCTTTCAGTGCCCGGTTCATTTTCAAGAATCTTTTCAATAGGCTTGAATTCCATTTCAATCTTGTCATCCTTGCGGATTAACGGAAGGAAACCATCAGAAGTAACAACAGGAGCAGAGGGAATATTAGCGTCTTCGTTGTGCTTAGCAGCGTATTCTTCTGCAGCAGAGGTGTTGCCGGGTCTCATCTGGGTAATGCCTGTATAAACATTCTTCTGTTCCCATTCACTGTGTAAAGCTGCTTCTATGCTCTGATGCTGGAACTTATCAGGCTTATCAGCAACCTTAGTTGAATCGCCAAGCAAGGTATGCATGCCTGCCTGAAGAACAAGCTGCTTATTACGCTTATCATCAGAGGCTCTCACAGCAACGATACCCTGAAAAACTCTTACACGCGCTTTCCCATACTTATCAACATCAACATCAAAGGAAGTTCCCAATACGCTGCAGGAGCCCTTCGGAGTGATAACCTTGAACATATCAGCGCTGCGTCTGACATTAAGCCAGACATAGCCCATCCTCAGGTTGATGCCGTAGCGGTCCAGTGTGACCATAGCATTATTTTTCATTCTTACAGAGGTGCCATCAGGGAAATTGATTTCACCACGGCCATCGCCTTCGACATTTATTATGTCGCCAGGATGCAATTCCATTGGCTGACCAGGCTGAAGAGCAAGCCATGTAGAGCCTTGCGTGCGTGAAAGCACAGCACGACCACCAAAATGATAGAAGTAATATTTATTATGCTGGGCATAAACACCTGATGCCACAAGCACTAACAGCAATAATACAGTAGTTAATCTAAGTTTATTCACAGATAGCTCCGCTATAGAAAGTCATAAAAAAACAGTAGAAACACCGTAACATCATACCCTAAATTTAAAAATTGTACAATACAGTGCAAAATGTTATAATACCTTTACAAAACTTTTCGCAGGACAATTTATAACTCATGCTAAACTACTATCAGCTTATGGGCGTTCCCAACTTCGCAACCTTTGACGAAGTCTCTGCTGCCTACAGAAAGAAATACAACGAATTATTCTCTTCGGATTCACCACTGGCAAACATCCCCAAACTAAAACAGCTTAAACAGGTTTTAGACATTTTATCAGACGAAGACCAAAGAGAAACCTATGACATGGAATTAGGCGAATTTCTTGAACTGGTCAACGAACAGTATCAGGAAGCGGTTTATGATTTGGAAAACCGTGATCTCGAAGGCGCAGAAGAAAAGCTGAACTGGTGCATGAACCAGAACCCCGGTGAACCGGACTACTATGAAACCATGGGTCTTGTCTGCAGACTAAAAGGTGACCTGAAAGCATCCCTCAGATATTACAAGCAGGGTTTGGAAACAGGCCAGCGTCAAGGCTTCTTCCATCGTTATCTTGGCGACATATACGGACTTCTACATGAAGAAGAAAACGCTGAAGAAAACTACACAAAAGCTGCCGAAGAATTCAAGGAACTACTTAAGGTTGACCCCAAGAACGCTGAAGCTATGGAACAGCTCGGTGACATATACCGTCACATGAAATTCTTCGAAGAAGCTCTCGATACATATCAGCAGCTTCTCAAGAGATATCCATACAATGCAGCCTTCCACAGAGAAGCCGGTGGAATCATGTCCGAAATGGATATGCTGGGCGAAGCAGAAAGCCATCTTATCGAAGCTCTGCGCATTAAACCAGGCAACGCTCCATCTCTCATGGAATTAGGCCTCGTTTATTTCAAGAAACGCCTTCTCGGCATGGCTGTCCAGACCTTCCACGACAGCTTGAAGATCGACCCGAACCAGCCTGAAGTAAGACAGCTTATTACCCAGATAGAAGCTGTCCGCAAGGAAATTGGCCAGACAGTTGAAGAAATGACCTATGACCCAAGTCCGGACGCTTACGCTGAAGGCACTGTAAAATGGTATAACAAGGAATCCGGTCTAGGTGTTGTTACCTGCGAACAATATCCGGAAGTTCTTCTGCATTACACTGCCATCAAAAATGAAAAGGAAGCAGACCTCAAAAAAGGCGATGCAGTCAGATTCGGCATTGTAAAAGACAAAATGAGTCCTGTTGCTGTAGATGTGGAAAAAATTGGCACTCCAACAGAAGCAGAAGTTATGCCTGGCAAAATAACCAAGTTCGACGAAAAGAAGAAACTTGGCCTCATAAAGGGTGCTGACGGAAACGATGTTTTCTTCCCATTCTCAGCATTAACAGAAGAAACCATGGCTAACCTTGCTGTAGGCCTTGATGTTCTCTACGAAACCAAGACTATCACCGGCCTCGATGACAACGCCGCCTCCCAGGCCATCCGCGTCCGCCTCCGCAAGAAGAAAAAGTAAGCAACGGATAACAGGATAAAGGCAGATATCAAGACAAGCAGGCCGATTTTTGGGCCTCGGTATTAGATTGTTTCTGTCTTACTCTAAGCTATTCTCAGCTATGCAAAGGTCTGCAGATTAAAATCTGTGCTTCTAACCCTCCTTCCCAGAGGCTGTCCCAAAACTAGAAATTTGTAAAAATCCCGATATACAGTAGATTCCTAAAAACCTCCCTTTTTAAGGGAGGGTAGGGAGGGTTTTGATTTTAGAAGGAATTTGTTTTGAATGCATAAAATCGAGTTTTCAGACAGCCTCTCCCAGAGGGACCAAGGGAGGTTTTCCTGCTTACTTTCGCCAAGCAAAAACCTACGCTGGCAAACCACACACTTACTTAAACCGAGGCTAAAAAATCGGTTATTTGCCCTGCTCATCGGCTATTTCTCTTCTAACCCTCCTTCCCAAGGAGGGACCAAGGGAGGTTTTCCTGCTAACTTTCGCCAAGCAAAAAAACTACGCTGGCAAACCACACACCTACTTAAACCGAGGCTAAAAAATCGGTTATTTGCCCTGCTCATCGGCTATTTCACTTCTAACCCTCCTTCCCAAGGAGGGACCAAGGGAGGTTTTCCTGCTTACTTTCGCCAAGCAAAAACCTACGCTGGCAAACCACACACCTACTTAAACCGAGGCTAAAAAATCGGTTATTTGCCCTGCTCTATCCGCATAAATCCTGTTATCCGTTGCCATAATTCAGAATATCGCTTAGCTGTGGCTTCCAGCGAGTAATTGACAGCAATATGAGCTTTTGTTCTAGAAGCAAAATCATTGTATGCTTCAGCATTTGAAAGCATAGACAAAACAGCGTCAGCAAGCGCTTGCGGATTCTTGGCTGGAACAACCAGACCAGCAGCACCAATTATCGCCCTGGTTTCCCCAACATCAGTCCCGACACATGGAGTGCCTACCGACATTGCCTCAGCAATAACATTCGGAAAAGCCTCTGAAGCAGAAGCAGAAACAAGCAAATCAGCGGCCGCCATAAATGTTTCTATATTGTTTCTGTGGCCCAGCAGCATGCAATTATCTTTTGCATTGTTATTTTCAAGTAGCTTAACAAGCTCAGCATTAGATTCTTCCAAACCTTTGCCGCACAACAAAAAGGTTACATCGGAACGATTCTTCAAAATCAAACACGCTGCAGCCGCAAAATTCGGAAAATCCTTTTCGCTGCAATATCTGCCAGCAACAATCACAAGCTTGTTTTCAGCCGGCACAGCCAGAGCTTCCACACAGCTTTTCCTGGCTTCTTCCTTTGATAAGCCTTTCACAACGAAGCCATTAGGAATCACAGCCATCTTATCCTTCGGGTAACCAATGGCAATATGATTCTTTTTTGCCACCTCAGAGCAGCACACAACAGCTTTTGGCGCCATCCAAGCAGGCATCGCTCCCGCAACGGCAGAAGCATAGGTTTTAAGCGTTCCCGCGTTCGGGTCATTGTGACGGATATTATTCACAACAGGTATTTCTTTGAAGAAGCAATGCAAGGCATTTACAAGATTATTGGAATGATACATCCAGGTCTGGATAAGCCGCGGCTTTCGGGCTTTAATTGTATTTATCAGCCTTATCAGGTTAGAAGGGTTCAAAAAGGCTGTAAATCTTTTTGAGAAGCCTAATGTTTCTACGTTTATACCAGCTTTTCTGAAATCATCAGCCAGAGCGCCCTCTTCAAACAAAGTCAGTATGCGATGCTCATAATCGCCTTTATTAAGCAAAGGCAGCAGGTTAAGCATCGTTCTTTCGGCTCCGCCAACATTGAGGTCACCCACGATATGCAAAATTACTGGTTTGCCACTTTGCAAAGAAGCTATTGAGGTCTCAATGTGCTTAGCATACAAACCTGCAATAATTCTTTCAGCCCTGGCCTTCCAGGTATATTGGCTTTGTAAATCAGCATAGGCCTTATTACTCAGACTTTTGCACAAGTCTTTGTTTGCAATAAGTTTATCAATAGCTTCAAGCCATTTGGCAGTATCATCACAGCGAACAAGCAAAGCATTTGACTCATCGCGCAAAATACCATTGAAGCACGGCAAATCCGAGACAATCATCGCCTTCCCGGTTCCCATGTATTCAAAGATCTTTAACGGAGACATCCACTTAGACAAATCACGCTTTTCATTATCATCTGAGTAAACCTGTTGCTGATAGGGCGCCAGCAGAATATCACATTCATTGTAAAAGCTAGCCAGCTCCGATGGTTTTACAAATCCCTTAAACTGTAAGTCTATAAAAGGCCATTTTTGTTTCATCAGACCAACCTGCTCAGCAGTGCCACCCGCAACAACGAAATTTACACCAGGTCTTGCTTCAGCCAGCTTTGCAATCATTTCTATGCCTTTACCAGGATACAGACTTCCAGCATAGCCAGCAGTAGGGTGGTTACCCGGATTTTTAGCCACTCCAACTACTCTGGCAATAGCTTCTTCACCGCCATCAGGGCAGACCATTAGCTTTTCAGGGCAATCTCTGAATATCTTAAAGTTTTCTTTATAGTAGTCATGCAAAGCTTCGTTTATTACCACCAGGCCGGCAAAATTCGACTGGTTAAACAAGTATTCTTCAAGTTTTTTGCGACCACATGATGGCGAAGCATGACTTTCATAAATTATTGGTTTATTAAAAAAATTACAAAACATCAGAGCATACAGATTGCGCCCATAAAACAAATCAAATAAACCTCGAAATAACTGTAATTTTTTAAATGACATATTTCGACAAACCCAGAAAAAACCTTGGGGAGATTGTAATTTTTTAAATGACACACCTTGCTGCCCCCAAAAAGAATTTCGAGAAGTTTGTAATTTTTTAAACGACATATTTTGTAATTTTAAAACTGACAAAAAAGTTTTAAAACCGTATTCCAAGCCAGACCAAAACCTGGCCTTCAACCTGCAATGCACAAGCCTTATATCAAAATCAGCCTTTGTGCCGTAATATTTTCTTATGGCAGTATTATTCAGTCTTTCAGCAGCATTATCAGGCATTCTGCCAAAAAGAATAACAGAGTGACCCAATCTGGTAAAGGCGTCACTCATACGCATGACCTGAACACTGTTAGCCTTCTGTGAAGGCAATACTGAACTAGATAAATTAGCTATTAACATACCTAGATTATAGCACAGCAAGCCGCGAGTCGAAAGCTAGAAGTCAGAAAGCCAGAAGCTAGAAGCTAGAAGCTAGAAGCTAGAAGCTAGAAGCTAGAAAGCCAGAAGCTAGAAAGCCAGAAGCTAGAAGCTAGAAGCTAGAAGCCAGAAAGCCAGAAGCTAGAAGCTAGAAGCCAGAAAGCCAGAAAGCCAGAAGCCAGAAGCCAGAAGCCAGAAAGCCAGAAGCTAGAAAGCCAGAAGCTAGAAGTCAGAAAGCCAGAAGACAGAAAGCCAGAAGACAGAAAGCCAGAAGACAGAAAGCCAGAAGCTAGAAGCTAGAAGCTAGAAGCTAGAAGCTAGAAGCTAGAAGACAGAAAGCCAGAAGCTAGAAGCTAGAAGCTAGAAAGCCAGAAGCTAGAAGCTAGAAGCTAGAAGCTAGAAGCTAGAAAGCCAGAAGCTAGAAGCTAGAAGCTAGAAGCTAGAAAGCCAGAAGCTAGAAGCTAGAAGCTAGAAGCTAGAAGCTAGAAGCCAGAAAGCCAGAAGCTAGAAGCTAGAAGCTAGAAGCCAGAAAGCCAGAAGCTAGAAGCTAGAAAGCCAGATATATTCTATAGCAGTGGATGTATAAGGATGATTTTATACGCTGTTAGGTTTTGGCTGTTGGCCGAGAAAGAGCAGCCATCAGCTATCGACCACCAGCTTACCGCCGAGAAAAGCCAGAACCCTAAAACCTAAGACCTAAGACCTAAGACCTAAGACCTAAGACCTAAGACCTAAGACCTAAGACCTAAGACCTAAGACCTATTTTATAGCAGTGGATGTATAGGGGTGATTCTATAGCCCTCATCCGTCACAGCTTCGCTGTGCCACCTTCCCCCAATTGGAGGAAGGCCTCGCAGGGCGCGTCAACAGCACTAAACCCAAAAATTCTCAATTCTCAATACCCAATCCAGGCATTGGCACAAACTTGGTCGAAGCAGCAGAAAAACAAAAAATTCTCAATTCTCAATTTTCAATTCTCAATCCAGGCATTGGCACAAACTTGGTCGAAGCAGCAAAAAAACAAAAAATTCTCAATTCTCAATTTTCAATTCTCAATCCAGGCATTGGCACAAACTTGGTCGAAGCAACACCAAACCCAATCAATCAACAATCAATTATGCATTATGCATTATGAATTATGAATTATGAATTATGAATTATGAATTAAATATTCGGCACCATAGCCTTACCATCTGAGCATTTTATAGCTGGCCATGACGGCTTCTGCGGTATGCGTTCAGACGGTCTGGCTTCTTCGTCGTCATCATCATCATTTTTCTGGTTTTCAGACATCTTTATAATAAGGCGTTCCAGACGTTTTATTCTCAAATCCTGTTCTGATACCTTTGCCTTTAATTCCGCATTTTCATTTGTAAGGTAATCAAACCTTTCTTCATTTTCTTCGTTGCTCTGGGTAACGATGTTATAAACAGTCTGAGTCTGATTATTTTTCTTTCTGTCTACATGGCCGAAGGCGAAGTTGATAGAGGCATTAACCATGTTATCTTCTCCGCCGGCGTTGGCGCCAATACTGTAGACAACATCAGGTGACGGTCTGTAGAATACGCCAACAGCTGCAGCAGACTTGCCATGGAGATTACCATAGCCAATACCGCCGCTCCACTTAACATCCTTGTCACTGTCAATAGGTCTGAGACTGGCAAGAGCTGCTGCACCAGCACCGACGCTGTTAATCTTGTTATCAAGTCTGTTAAAGTTCTTGTTAATCTGGTTCATATCCGCAGCACCAGTACTGTTATTAGCAACATAATCCCTCATCTGGCCGTAGTTTACAGCATCTGTATCCATAGTGCCTGATGCAACATTCTGGATAACACGCTGCTTTTCCTTGGTGCCAACAGAAACACTGTTATCTGCATAGGTCTTTGAGCCTTCACCAAGAGCTACAGCATTATTGTGTTCAACAACGGCATTGCTGCCCATGGCAATTGAGTTCTTGCCGCTTACAGTGCTATTGCTTCCAACAACAAAGCTGCTATCATTAGTTACCTTACTATTTGTGCCCATGACAAAACTACCTGCGCCGCTGATATTGCTGTTATTACCAATAATAAAGCTGCCATTACCGCTGATATTATTGCTGTTACCGATAGCATAGGCATTATCAGCTTCAATGTCTGTCGGGTCACCAAAGGCGCCAGAATTGCTGCCGTTTATTATGTGGCCGTAGCCAATAGCTATGGAATTAGCTCCAGAAACCTTGTTGTCACTACCAATAGCCATGGTAACAGCGCCGGAACCACTGGCAATGTTGCCGGAACCAATAGTGATGCACCCATTACCATCAGATTGATTCTGCGGCTTGGTTGAGACCATACCGAGATCTGATTTTATCTTAGTAATATCAACAGCATTTGCGTTGATATTGGTTGTGTTCTTGCTGATATTTGCGGCATTAGCGTTTATAGCTTCAGTATTCTTGGCAATACTAGTCTTGTTCTTGTTGATGTTATCTGCATTGGCCTTGATATCATCAGAATTCTTGGCAATACTGGTTTTGTTCTTGTTGATGTTATCTGCATTGGCCTTGATGTCATCAGAATTCTTGGCAATACTGGTCTTATTTTTGTTGATATTATCAGCATTAGCCTTGATATCATCAGAATTCTTGGCAATACTGGTCTTGTTTTTATTGATGTTATCCGTATTGGTATTGATAGCTGCAGTGTTATTGCTGATATCCTGCTTATTCTGTTCAACCTTTCTTGCAAGGTCTTCATCGCTTCCACTGGAAATTTCAATTTCACTTGTTTCGCCATTAACCTTGGTCAGAGTAAGCTTATTTGTTGCTGAAGCGTAAGCGACGCCAACATAAGCATTCTTTATCTGGCTGTAGTTAACTGCATCCGTATCTGATGTGCCGGCAGAAACATTTATGATCTTATTGCTGTTTGCATTGAAGCCTGAAGCGGTAATATAAGAGTTATACCTTGTTACCATGTCAGCAGTAATACCGGAATTGACTGCCAATGTCTGGTCAGCATTCAGAGCAGTCTGCTTAGCATTCCAGGCGTCTCTTTCAGCAGAAGTTATATGAACGGCGCTACTAGCAGTATGTTCACCAATAGCTGTATCAAGATTCTTCAGGTTGGTTGCAACACTGGTATTACTCTTGGCAAAATAGTTGCTGGTGCTGAAGCCGCTCATATCACCAATCGCAGTATCAAGACTCTTAATATTGTCTGCAACATTTGAGCTCTTAGCAAAATAGTTGCTGGTGCTGAAACTGCTCATATCGCCAATAGCAGAATCTAGAGAAAGCATATTACTGCTCAAAGAACTGGCTTTTGCTACATGAATACCGTCACTGGTAAGACTTATCTGCTTAACATTTACAGCATCATTGGCATCTACACCGTCAGCAACATTAACAATCTTTTGGCTGGCAGCATTAAGACCAGAAGCTGTTACGTAAGTACTCATTCCATTAATGGCATTATCAATAGAAAGAATGTTATTGCTTAAGGTTTCTGTTGCTACAACATACTTACCGTCTCTGGCAACTTTTATCTGGCCGTAGTTTACAGCATCGGTATTTGCAGAACCTGAAGCTACATAAACAAGCTTGCTGTATCTATCAGTGCTATAAGGATTACCTTCAAGATCCAAATCGCCTTTACTGTGGCCGAAGGAAATTGTGTTATCATCATATGCAACAGCCTGATAACCTATGGCTGTGCTGAAATTGCCGAATGCCTGGTTTTCAGCACCTATTGCATTACTAAATAAACCATAGGCAGCATTTACATAACCGAATGCGCTGGCGCCTTCTGCCAAAGCATAGTTACTGACACCATAAGCATTGGAGTAATCTCCGCTGGCTTCGTTTACAACACCAATAGCACTGGACATAAGTCCATAGGCATTGTTGCCTGCACCCAAGGCACTGGCATTTACAGCAAAGGTACTATTGCCAAGACCGAAAGCAACGGAAGAATCTCCCCTTGCAGTATTTCCATTACCAAATGCGCTTGAGCTTTTATTGTATGCAAGGTTATGATAACCGTAAGCAAGGCTGTATTCAGCAGATGCTACATTGTAAGCACCAATAGCATTAGAATGCTTGGCTGTTGATTCATTGTTGTAACCGAAAGCATTACTATAATTGCCATTAGAGGTATTGCTTAAACCAAATGCCGTATTATTTGTATTTTCAACAGTATTATCCAGACCAAAAGCCATACTGAAGCTGCCTTCAACAGTATTATTATAGCCATAAACCGAAGTATTGAGGCCTTTCGCAGTATTGTTAACACCAAATGCATTAGCATAAGTGCCTTCGGCTGTATTGTTATAACCCATAGCAGCGCTGTAAGGATTATTAGCCTTATTCAATGAGCCGACAGCAGAAGAGTTCATAGCTATAGCAGAGTTATTAGAACCTATTGCCATGCTAGCAGAGCCATTAGATGTATTCTGGAAACCCATTGCAATTGAAAGATTGTCTGTAGTACCTGAAATGTTCTTTGAACCGATAGCGATTGAACCGCTGCTGTTGATGGTGTTTGGATTAGCAGTAAGCAGGCCGAGGGAATTCTTGATCAAAGTCAAGTCATCGCCTACAGCTTCACTTGTTATAGTGAGCTCACTGGTAGTGCCATCTACAGCCTTCAAAACAAGCTTGTTGTCAGCAGCATTATAGGTTGCTGAAGCAAAGCTGCTCTTTATCTGGCCGTAGTTTACAGCGTCTGTATTTACAGAACCTGAAGCAACATAAACAAGCTTGCTATACTTATCTGTGCCATAGGCTGTGCCACTGACATTCAAATCTTCTGCAGCATGACCAAAGGAAACAGTATTAGCATCCTTTGCAACAGCCTGATAACCAAGAGCAAGACTACCATTAGCAATAGACTGGCTTTCATTACCAAATACGCTGCTATAAAGACCTGAAGCAATATTATTATGACCAAAAGCGTTGCTGTAGCCGCCAGTAGATTTGTTCTTACTACCAAAGGCATTGCTCCAGGAGCTGGTAACTTCATTACTACTACCAAAAGAATTGCCGCTTGAACCGGATACCTTGTTGCTACTACCAATAGCATTACCAATGTTCCCGGTAACAATATTGTCAGAGCCAAAGGTGCTTGTATTCTGAGCCAGTGATTTGTTGTTCAAACCAACGGCAATACTACTGGAGCCTGTGGCTATGTTATTACTACCCAAAGCAGCACTGCCACCCTGTGAGATATTGGAAATACCGATAGCAGTAGCTTTTGAAGCTGTATTGCGATAACCAAAGGCGCTGCTGTTATTACCTTCTACTGCATTCATATAACCATATGCGCTAGTATATGTATCTGAAGCAATATTGCCATAACCAAAGGCATTGCTTAAACCGCCGGTTACCTTATTGGAAGCACCAAAAGCGCTACTTTGTATGCCTGAAACATTATTGCTATAACCAAAGGCACTGCTGTTGTTACCTGTTGAAATATTATTATAACCAAAAGCGCTGCCATCGCTGTCATTAGCCACATTGCCGCTACCAATAGCTATACTGGAAGCACCCGAAGCGGTATTGCCGTAACCAAATGCAACACTTTTAGAGCCAGAAGCAGTATTACTTCTACCAAAGGCAGAACTATCGCTACCCATTGTCTTGTTTTCTCTACCAAAAGCACTACTATCAAAACCTGAGGCAATATTACCACGGCCAAAAGCACTGCTGCTACCAGCCAAAGCAGAATTTCCCTGACCAAAGCTACTGCTATAGTTTTCGGAAGCAATATTGTTTAAACCAAAAGCACTGCTATTGAGACCTGTTGCCTGATTTTTACCACCAAAGGCACTGCTGTTGTTACTAGCAGCCATATTGCTGTAACCAAAAGCACTGCTGTTTGATCCAGAAGCAGTATTGTCATGACCAAAGGCGCTGCTATAAGTAGCTGAAGCAGTATTATTATGACCAAAGGCGCTGCTGTAATCAGCATAAGCCTTATTGTTGTTACCGAAAGCACTGCTTTCACTTCTTGTAGAGATATTAGCAACACCAACAGCATTGCTCTTATTGCCTGAAGATGTGTTATCGATACCTAAAGCATTAGAATTATAATTATTGGCTTTGTTATTATTACCGACAGATACGTTATTTTCACCGTCAGAAACATTCTTGATACCCATGGCTACTGCTTTCGCGCCAGAAGCAACATTCTGACAACCAAAAGCACTGGTGTAACTACCTGTAGCCAAATTGTTCTGACCAAAAGCACTGCTGAAACTATTGTAAGCTTTATTACCACTACCAAAAGCACTGCTTTCTGTCCCTACCACATAATTTTCACGACCGACAGCACTGCTACTACTGCCTGATGCTGTATTGCCATAACCAAAAGCATTGCTATAAATACCTTCAGCAGTATTGCTTCTACCATATGCACTGCTGTTTGATTCAAGAGCTTTATTGTCTTTACCAAAGGCGTTGCTGTCTACGCCAGAAGCAATGTTGTTATAACCATAAGCATTGGCAAAGCTTCCTGATGCCACATTGCCAGAGCCAAAAGCATCAGTATATGGGGAATAAACTTTGTTATCGCGGCCGAAAGCATTAGCGTTTGTAGATGAAGCATAGTTGCCAGAGCCAAAAGCATTGCCGCCACCGTATAAGGCATAATTGCTTCCACCAACTGCATTGCTGTTATCACCAGAAGCAACATTAGTCAGACCAAAGGCATTACTGCTTGTTCCGGAAGCAACATTGCCTTTACCGTAGGCGCTGCTGTTTGTTGAAAGAGCTCTGTTTTCTTTACCAAAAGCATTACTGTCAAAACCTGAAGCAGAGTTGAGATAACCAAAAGCATTACCAAATTTGCCATCTGCAGTATTGCTGCAACCAAAGGCACTACTATATTCTATTTTGGCCTTGTTATTTGTGCCATAAGCATTGCTGTTGCCTTCTAATGCCTGATTTCCACTACCGACAGCATTGCTGCTTCCACCAGATGCAGTATTGCCTTTACCAAAGGCACTGCTGTTTTCTGCCAAAGCCTTGTTTTCTTTACCAAAGGCGTTGCTGTCTGAGCCTGAAGCAATATTTCCATAGCCAAAGGCATTGCCAAAGGTTCCAGAAGCAGTGTTGCTATAACCAAAAGCACTGGTATACAAACCAATAGCTTTATTTTCCTTACCAAAAGCACTGCTGTTAAGAGCTGTTGCCTGATTTCTGAAACCAAAAGCACTACTGTCAGAACCTGAAGAAGTATTACCAACACCGAATGAACTGCTGTTTCCACCTGAAGCAGTATTACCACCACCGAAGGCATTGCTGCTGTTACCCAAAGCATTATTACTTTTACCAAAGGCATTACTATCGCTGCCTGAAGCAACATCATAAAAACCAAAAGCGTTACTACCAGTACCTGAAGCAACACTGCAAAGACCAAAAGCACTTGTGTTGTTATCTATGGCTTTGTTTTCCTTGCCGAAAGCACTGCTGTTCAGGCCTGTTGCCTGGTTTGTAAAACCGAAGGCATTACTATTTTCGCCTAAGGCCTGGTTTGAACCGCCATAAGAATGACTATTTGCGGCTGAAGCCTTATTATCAACCCCAAAAGCAGTACTGCTACTACCAGATGAAGTATTGCTTCTACCAAAAGCACTGCTATAACTGCCTAAAGCCTTGTTACCTTCACCAAAAGCGTTAGTATCAGAAGCAGAGGCTATATTATTATAGCCAAAAGCATTACTGAAGGAACCAGAAGCAGTGTTGCTATTGCCAAAAGCACTGCTGCTATTGCCAAGAGCCTGATTTTCCTTACCTATAGCACTGCTATAGTCGCCATTGGCTATACTCTTATAACCAAAGGCACTGCTTGTAAAACCATTAGCTTCATTCTGATAACCAACAGCAGTGGTCCAACCAGCCGTTGCTTTATTCACATAACCAACAGCGGTGCCTCTTTCACCTATAGCAATATTATTATAACCAATCGCACTTCCTGATGTGCCCGTAGCTGTATTGCCTGAACCAAAAGCAATCGCCCCGATTATCTTATTATCGCTACCAACAGCAACACCGCCTGTAGCAATATTATTTTTACCCATGGTTATAGTATGATTATTGTATGATTCATTGCCAGAACCAATGGCAACACTTCCGAAATCCATGGCCTTATTCTGATAACCGATGGCCGTAGTGTAAGCAGCAGATGCGATGCTGCCATACCCAAAAGCGATGCTTTTTTCATTCATGGCTGAGTTATTGTAACCAACAGCAACACTATAAATACCGCCAGCCGTATTCTGATTACCAAAAGCATTGCTGTTCGAGCCCTCAGCTTTATTCGCATACCCGAAAGCGCTACTGTTACTGCCGGTAGCTGTATTATCGTAACCAAAAGCACTGCTCTTAGAGCCTATTGATTCGTTTGAATGACCAACAGCATTGCTATTGCTACCATAAGTTTTATTTTCGGAACCAAAAGCATTGGAATAGCTGCCAGAAGCAGTATTAGCTCTACCGAAAGCATTGCTGCTGCTACTATAGATGTTATTGCCATTCCCAAAAGCATTACTATTGTTATTATTAACCTTGTTATAATAACCAAAAGCATTGCTTTGACTACCTGTAGCAATATTCCAATAACCAAAGGCGCTGCTGCGGTTACCATCTGCTGTATTATAACCACCAAAGGCCTGACCGCCTTCTTCGTTAGCGTTGTTGCTCCAGCCGACAGCATTACTGATATATCCCTTAGCCACATTGCTACTGCCTATAGCACTTGATAAAGAAGCAGTAACAACGTTGTAGTAACCAAAAGCATTGCTATTATTGCCTGTTACATTACTAGCACGTCCAACAACGGTGGATGCATTACCAGTAACTTTTGACCAATAACCAATAACAGTGCTTTCCTGACCATTTACAGTATTGGAAGAACCTAAGGCGCTGGAATTAATGCCATTGGCAGTATTGTTATACCCGAAGGCACTGCTGTTGGAATCTGTAGCAGTATTGTTATAACCAAAGGCGCTACTGTTTTCACCCATTGCATTATTGTTTCGCCCAAAGGCGTTGGCGTTTGCAGCAGAAGCAACGTTGTCTCTACCAAAAGCACTGCTTAGTTCACCATAGGCTCTGTTGTAGCCACCAATAGCATTGCTGATGTTTCCGTTAGCCTCATTATAAACACCGATGGCAACACCATATTCATCACGGGATTTATTCATGTAACCGATGGCAATGCCGTAACTGGCCGGAACTTCGTTATGATGACCCATGGCAGTGCTCATATAACCGATGGCATCATTACCACTACCGAAAGCAAAGGCTTCTGTGCCAAGAGCAATATTACCAACCCCTATTGCAGAACTGAAAGTTCCATCAGCAGCGTTATTATAACCAAAGGTGCTGCTGTATGATCCAGATGCAGTATTTTGATTACCAAAGGCACTGCTGTTATCGCCTGTTGAAATATTAGCATAACCGAAAGCGTTGCTGTTGGTGCCTGTTGCGACATTCTTATAACCGACCGAAGTGCTGTTTGCACCAGGTGTATAGAATTCATGTCTATGAGTAGAGCTATTGTAGCCCTTGTAGTTATTCTGATAGCCTATTGCAATACTGTTATCTACAGCATTGTTCATATTGCCTATTGCAATATTATTATTACCTTTTGTTCTATTATTGCTACCTACAGCAACATTATCATCACCATCAGCAGCGCTATTGTAATGGCCTACCAGAGTGTTGTTTTCGCCATATAAAATGTCATTATATTCACCAAGAGCAACATTATTGTTTCCTTCTTCAACATAATTATAACTACCGAAAACATAAGTGTCTGTGGCATAAACTTCATTAAAGCTACCTAATGCAATATCTGTTTCACCATCAGCAATGTTTTGAAAACCAATAACATAACTGTTTTTACCATTAGCCTTGTTACCATAACCGGCAACTAAGCTGTTATCTCCATTAGAATAGTTCTGGTATCCCAAAGCAGAATTATATAAACCATTCGAATGGTTTTCGTAACCTACAGCCAGGCTTTTTTCACCAACTGCTTCATTGTTAGAGCCAAACGCACTGCTATTATTGCCTATGGCCTTGTTTTCAACACCAAAAGCATTGCTAAAAGTGCCAGAGGCAATATTGCCTTTCCCAAAAGCATTGCTACCACTGGCTTTTGCATAGTTAGAAAAACCAAAAGCACTGGCATAGTTAGCACTTGCAGCATTAGAAACCCCAACCGCGATACTAGAATCAAGACTAGTTGTATTCCCACTTCCTATAGCAATACTATTATTGCCTGTTGCATTGTTATTATAACCAATAGCATTGCTTTCTTTGCCATCAGCGGTATTAGAATCCCCAAAAACATTGGAATAATCACCATTTGCAATATTGTTAGAACCAAAAGCATTGCTGCCACCACCATTTGCCTGGTTAGTAAAACCAAAGGCGCTGGCTTCTTCGCCCTTAGCAATATTGCTAGCTCCAACTGCATTGCTATATACATCTAGTGATTTATTCCCAAAGCCAAAAGCAGTTCCGTTATAGCCTTCAACGACATTACCACTACCAACTGCTATTGCTGAATAACCTGCAGCAAGATTAGAAAAGCCCAAAGCCACGCTGCCACTGCCATCAGAAAAATTCTTATAACCAAAAGCGCTGCTGTTCGAGCCTGTTGCAACATTCATATAGCCAAAGGAGCTGCTGTAATCGCCAAAAGCAATATTATCAACACCAGCCTCGGTGCTGTCAATGCCAGAGCCATTGTTTATTGTCGGAGCAGCAGCAAAGGAAACTGTTGTCGTCTGTAAAAAAACAGACAACGCAACAGTAATAGCTACTATTCTGCTCTTCAAATCCCTTTTAAAGCAGAATTTTTGATTAAATTCTCTTTTTCTTTTGCACAACATCTGCTACTTCCTTGTATACAGATACTATATATGCTGCCCGATTCTCAGGCAGCGGGGTCAAGTATTAGGGGTTGGGGCCTCCTAACCCCTAATACCTAATACCTAATCCCTAATCCCTAATCCCTAATCCCTAATCCCTAATCCCTAATACCTAATACCTAATACCTAATACCTAATACCTAAGTTTTAATACCTAAGTTTTATTTTCCTTTTTCTGACATTTTTTTGATCATACGTTCAAGCTGTCTGATTCTGACATCCTGATTGTTAATCTTATTGGTCTGAGCATTAAGCTTTGCGTCCTGAACACAGAGCTTAACGTTCTGGTCAGCCAGCATTGCCCTGAGCTCTTCGTTTTCTTCAGCAAGGGCATTAATTCTCTTGTTGTCACCAGAACTTGCCTTTATAATCTTTCCATCCTTGTTTCTGTCAACATGACCGAAAGCGAAGTTGATAGAAGCATTAACCATGTTGTCTTCACCGCCGGCGTTAGCGCCAACACTGTAGACAACATCAGGTGACGGTCTGTAGAATACGCCAATAGCGGCTGCGGACTTGCCATGAAGGTTACCATAGCCGATACCGCCACTCCACTTAACATCCTTGTCACTGTCAATAGGTCTGAGACTGGCAAGAGCTGCTGCGCCGGCACCGACGCTGTTAATCTTGTTATCAAGTCTGTTAAAGTTCTTATTAATCTGGTTCATTTCAGCTGCACCGGCACTGTTATTAGCAACGTAATCCTTCAACTGGCCGTAGTTTACTGCATCTGTATCCATAGTGCCTGATGCAACATTCTGGATAACACGCTGCTTTTCCTTGGTGCCAACAGAAACACTGTTATCTGCATAGGTCTTTGAGCCTTCACCAAGAGCTACAGCGTTATTGTGTTCAACAACAGCATTGCTGCCTATGGCAATTGAGTTCTTACCGCTTACAGTGCTATTACTGCCAACAACAAAGCTGTTTTCTTTGGTTACCTTGCTCTTTGTGCCAACAACAAAACTGTCTGAACCGCTTACATTGCTGTTGTTACCAACAATAAAGCTGCCATTACCGCTGATATTATTGTTGTTACCAATAGCATAGGCATTGTCTGCCTTAATGTAGGTCGGGTCACCGAAAGCACCTGAATTATTACCGGTTACTTCGTGGCCGTAGCCTATAGCTATGGAATTAGTTCCATAAACCTTGTTGCCGCTACCAATAGCCATGGTAATGTCACCAAAGCCGTTGGCAATATTGCCGGAACCAATAGTAATACAGCCATTACCGTCAGATTTATTTTCCTTGGTTGAAACCATACCTAAATCTGATTTTATCTTAGTGATATCAACAGCATTGTTATTGATGTTGGTTGTATTCTTAGCAATATTGCTGGCGTTCTTACCAATATTCTCAGAATTTGCCTTTATAGCATCAGCATTCTTCTTGATGTCCTGCTGGTTCTTGTTAACCTTCTTTTCAAGCTCCTTGGAAGAGGTTATCTGAACTTCGCTCTTTTCACCGTTTACCTTTGTCAAAGTAAGCTTGTTGGTATCAGCGTCGTAGGTTGCGCCAACATAAGCATTCTTTATCTGGCCATAGTTGGCAGCATCTGTGTCTTCTGAACCGGCAGCCACCTTAGTGATCTTTTTATTATTGGCATTGAGGCCGGAAGTAGTTACATAAGCGCTCATGTTATCAAGAGTCTTATCAAGAGAAAGAATATTGTTGCTTAATGTATCTGTTGCTACAACATACTTACCGTCTCTGGTAAGTCTTATCTGACCAAAGTTGACAGCATCAGAATCTATTGTTGCAGAAGCAACATTTATAATCTTCTTGTTACCTGCATCAATACCTTTATCTGTAATAAAACCGCTCATACTGCCAATGGTAGTATCAAGAGCAAGAAGGTTATTGCTCAAGGTATCTGTTGCTACAATATATTTGCCATCTCTGGTAAGTCTTATCTGACCAAAGCTTACTGCGTCTGTATCAGATGTTCCGGAAGCAAGGTTTGTAATCTTCTTATTATTGGCGTTGAGACCGGAATCAGTAACATAAGTATTGTATTTAGCTACCAGGTCTGCAGTAATACCAGAATTAATTGCTCTGGTCTGACTAGCATCGAGAGCATCCTGTTTAGCATTCCAGGTATCTCTTTCAGCGGAAGTAATATGAATGGTACTGCTGGCTGCATGTTCGCCAATAGCAGTATCAAGGTTCTTCAGGTTGGTTGCTACGCTGGTATTGCTCTTTGCAAAATAGTTACTGGTGCTGAAGCCGCTCATGTCACCGATTGCAGTATCAAGACTCTTAAGGTTATCAGCCACGTTAGAGCTCTTTGCAAAATAATTGCTGGTGCTGAAGCCGCTCATATCACCGATGGCAGTATCAAGGCTCTTCAAATTGGCTGCAACATTAGTGCTCTTTGCAATATTGTTAGTACCGAAGCTGCTCATATCACCAATAGCAGAATCAAGAGAAAGTATATTTTCACTCAAGGTGTTGCCCTTTGCTACATGTATGCCATTGCTGGTAAGACTTATCTGCTTAACATTTACAGCGTCATTTTCATCTGTGCCGTCAGCAACGTTAACAATCTTTTTGCTGTCAGCATTAAGACCGGTAGCTGTTACGTAAGTGCTCATTCCATTAATAGCATTATCAAGAGAAAGAACATTATTGCTTAAGGTTTCTGTTGCTACAACATACTTACCGTCTCTAGCAACTCTTATCTGGCCGAAGTTTACAGCATCAGTGTCTGCTGTGCCTGAAGCAACATAAGTAAGCTTGCTATACTTGGCTGTTCCATAGGCTGTGCCGTTAACATCAAGATCTGTAGCTGCATGACCGAAGGAAACAGTATTGTCATCATTTGCAACAGCCTGATAGCCTATAGCTGTGCTGTAATTTCCATTTGCCTGGTTTTGAGCACCTATTGCAGTGCTGTAGGAGCCTTTAGCCTTATTTAACGAGCCAACAGCAGTAGATTCAAGAGCTGAGGTCTGGTTTTTATAACCAACAGCTGTGCTGTTATTGCCCAATGAATAGTTGTTATAACCAAAAGCACTGCTGTCTGAGCCGTCAGAATAGTTATAATAACCATAGGCGCTACTATATGAGCCTGTTGCGACGTTATCAGAACCGAAAGCATTTGCATGGGTGCCAGATGCAGTATTAAGCTGACCAACAGCATTGCTGCACATTTCATAAGCAGTATTTTTATAGCCTATGGCACTGCTTAGATTGCCGTAAACATTGTTATCAGAACCCAAAGCAACTGAATTATCCTTCATAACAGTATTAGACTTACCAATAGCAGAAGAATTAGCGCCATAGACTTTATTTGAATAACCTGCAACCAAACTCTGACTGCCATTGGTTACGTTGCCAAAACCAAAAGCACTGCTATGAGAGCCTGTTGCAACGTTATCAGAACCGAAAGCGCTGCTGTATGAGCCAGATGCGATATTGTTATGACCGAAAGCATTGTCGCCCTGTTGATAAGCATTGTTTTTATAACCAAAAGCGCTGCTTTCGTTATCCCATGCGTTATTAGTATAACCAATTGCAACACTGTAAGTAGCATGAGCAGTGTTGTCAAAACCGAAAGCACTACTATTCGGACCTGAAGCGGTATTCCTATAACCAATAGCACTGGTGTAATGGCCAGTAGCTTTATTGCTGCTACCAAAAGCGCTGCTCTGATAACCAGAAGCGGTATTGCTACCACCAAAGGCACTGCTATAAATACCATTTGCCGTGTTGTTATAACCAAAAGCACTTGAATAAGCATTGGAAGCCTTATTCTGATAGCCGACAGCACTATCATAAGAGTAAGTTACTTCGTTATTGTTGCCTAATGTTACGGCATAATATCCATTATTGGAATTTGAGAAACCAAGAGCCACAGAACCGCTGCCAGTTGCACTGTTGCTAACCCCGATAGCTATTCCAAGCTTATCTGGAGAAGTACCGGAATGATTCAATGAACCGATAGCAATAGAACCACTGCTGTTGATGGTATTCGGATTAGTAGAGAGCAGGCCGAGGCTGTTCTTTATCAAATCAAGGTCAAGATCAGCACTTTCATTAGAAATTATCAGTTCGTTAGTTGTGCCATCAACAGACGTAAGAACCAGTTTTTTGCTTGAAGCATTATAGGTTGCTGAAGCATAAGCGCCCTTTATCTGGCCGTAGTTTACAGCGTCTGTATCTGCTGCACCCGAAGCAACATAAGTAAGTTGGCTATATTTAGCACTTCCATAGGCTGTGCCGCTAACATCAAGATCTGTTGCACTATGGCCGAAGGAAACTTCATTTTCGTTATTAGCTACTGCCTGATAGCCAAGAGCAAGACTATAATCACCTTTTGCCTGGTTTTGGCTACCAATTGCACTGCTATATACACCACTGGCAATGTTTCTATAACCGAAAGCATTGCTATAATCTACATTTGCTTTATTGTAAGAACCAAAAGCATTGCTTTCTTCGCCACTGGAAACGTTCGAATCACCAAAGGCACTGGCATAATAACCATTTGTACTATTATAGGAACCGAAAGCATTGCTGCCATCACCACTAGCCTGGTTACTGAAACCATAAGCGCTGGTTTCTTCGCCATCTGCAATATTACAAGAACCAATGGCACTAGCATATATATTATCAGAGAGATTGCCATACCCAACAGCGGTTCCATTATTGCCGTTTCCGGTATTGTTACTACCGATAACAGTTGCAGAATCGCCTGTGGCTGTATTGTTTTTACCGAAAACACTACCATCCTTGCCAGATAAAGTGTTGTTCAGACCAAATGCGCTGCCATTATCGCCTGTTACTCTATTACCAATACCAACAGCTGTGCCGCTGGCAGCAGCTACGGTGTTGCTGAGACCCATTGCCGTGCTGCTGGCTACTGATGCTTCATTGAAGAAACCGACAGCAACAGTATCAGCAGCTAGAGATGAGTTAGTGTAACCCATAGCCACACTGTTATTGCCATAAGAATCATTCTTATAACCAAAGGAAACACTGTTCTCACCTGAAGCAATGTTGGCAAAACCGAAAGCGCTGCTATACCATCCACCAGACTTGTTCTGGTAACCAAAGGCATTGGCAGAGATACCGTTTGCTTCGTTAAAATAACCGATGGCGCTGCTATTTGAATTGGATTTATTACTATAACCAAAAGCACTGCCATAAGAGCCAGTGACCTTATTATCAATACCGAAAGCGTTGCTGCCTTCACCAGAGGCAAGGTTGCCACTACCAAAAGCATTGCTGCGAGTGCCTGAAGTAGTATTGGCATTACCAATGGCATTTGCACTACTACCAGAAGCACTATTGTTCTGACCAACAGCAGTGGTACCAGCAGTATTAGCGGTATTACCACTACCGATAGCACTAGAACCCATTCCAAGGGCAGAGTTAACATGCCCCACAGCTGTGGCACCAGCACTTTCAATTGTATTGCTATAGCCAAAAGCACTGCCTTCATTGCCTGTAACATTATTGCCATAACCAACAGCTGTAGTGGACTGACTTAAAGCCTTGTTTTTATAGCCAAGGGCAGTGCTGTAATTACCATCAGAGAAGTTCTGGTAACCAAAGGCACTGCTATTAGAACCTGTTGCAGTATTGTCATAACCGAAAGCATTACTGCCAGCTCCGAAAGCGTCATTTGAAAAACCAAAAGCGCTACCGTTTGAACCTGTTGCAGTATTTTCATAACCATATGCACTGCTTGTTGAACCAAGAGCCTTATTCATCTTACCATAAGCATTGCTGTTTACGCCCAGAGCTTCATTCCTGAAACCGAAGGCATTGCTATCCTGACCGGATACAGTATTTGTCCAACCAACAGCACTGCTGCCCTGACCTGTTACAGTATTACTATAGCCCATGGCAACACTATATGTGCCGGCAGCTGTATTACCAGTGCCTATTGCACTACTGTTGTTACCTGAAGCAGTGTTGCCCAAGCCCAAAGCATCACTGCCACCGCCCAAAGCTTTGTTGTTGTTACCGAAAGCAGCATTTCCAGAACCGGAAGCAATATTGCTAACGCCAAAAGCACTACTATTACTTCCAGAAGCTATATTATTAAAACCAACAGCGGCACCATCCGTACCTAGAGCCTGGTTGCCATAACCAAGAGCACTGCTTCCCTGGCCGTAGGCCTTGTTTTGATAACCGAAGGCACTGCTATAGCTATTAGAAGCTATATTACCATAACCAACAGCAGTGCTGACACTGCCTGAAGCAGTGTTACCAGAACCCATTGCTGTGCTGCTATTGCCAGAAGCGGTGTTATGATAACCAAAAGCGTTGCTGGCACCACCAGTAGCCTGATTACCATTACCAAAAGCAGTAGTATCTGAGCCAGAAGCTAAGTTATTGTAACCAAAAGCGTTAGCCAAAGAACCTGAAGCGGTATTGCCTCTACCAAAGGCTCCGCTGTTTGAACCAAGAGCCTGATTGCCAAAACCAACAGCTGCGCTGCTATTGCCAGAAGCAGTGTTATTGTAACCGACAGCTGTAGCAGATTGATTAAGAGCCTTGCTGCTTCTGCCCAAAGCGGTGGAGCTTGCACCTGAAGCTATGTTTTCATAACCAATAGCGACGCTATAATCACTTCTAGCCTGGTTCTTATTACCCATAGCGATACTATCCCAACCTAAGGCTGAGTTGTCATTACCAAATGAACTACTGTTGTTGCCAGAAGAAGTATTACTGTTACCAAAAGCATTAGAATTGTCAGCCGAAGCCGAATTCCCTTTGCCAACAGCATTACTGCTATTACCAGAGGCGGTATTGTTATAACCGACAGCTGTAGCATATTGACTAAGAGCCTTGCTGGTTCTGCCCAAAGCGGTGGAGTTTGCACCTGAAGCTATGTTTTCATAACCAACAGCACTACTATAGTCACTCTTAGCCTGATTCTTATCACCAACGGCTAGACCATTATTGCCGCTAACAACATTGTTGTGTCCGTATGAAGTACCAGAGGAACCACTGACTTCGTTTTCATAACCAAGAGCGATAGCTTTATCAGCATTAGCCTTATTACCAATACCAATAGCGATTGCAGTATCTGCTGATGTTCCGGAAACATTTCTAGAACCGATAGCTATAGAGCCGCTGCTGTTAATGGTATTCGGGTAAGCATCAAGCAGGCCGAGGGAATTTTTGATTAAAGACAAATCATTATCTACAGCATCACTTGTTATGGTCAGTTCACTGGTAGTGCCGTCTACAGATTTCAGAACGAGCTTATTATTTGCTGCATTATAGGTTGCTGATGCAAAGTCGCTCTTTATCTGGCCGTAGTTTACAGCATCGGTATTTGCAGAACCTGAAGCAACATAAACAAGCTTGCTGTATTTATCAGTGCCATAGGCTGTGCCGTCAACATCAAGATCATCGGCTGCATGACCGAAGGAAACAGTATTAACATCCTTCGCAACAGACTGATAACCAAGAGCAAGACTACCATTGGCTATGGCATGGCTTTCTGCACCGAATGCGCTACTGTATTGACCTTCAGCGATATTACGATAGCCTATTGCATTACTGCCTCTGGCAGAGGCTGTATTTGCATTACCAAATGTAGAGCTGTAAGCACCGCTGCTTGTATTCTTATAACCAACTGCAGAATCATATCTTTCAGAAGCAGTATTCTGGTAACCAACAGCAACTGAATCTGTGCCATTAGTAGTATTTTTATAGCCAACTGCAACTGAGTCTGTGCCATTAGCAGTATTTTTATAACCAACAGCAGTGCTGTAGTCACTGAGAGTGATGTTGGAATGACCAATAGCAGTAGTTTTACTACCTATGGCATAGTTGCCGGTACCAAAAGCAGCGCTATAGTCACCATCAGCATAGTTACTATAACCAAATGCATTTGACTTAGTGCCAGTTGCAACGTTATCGCTACCAAAAGCACTGCTATGTTCAGCTTTTGCATAGTTGTCGTAGCCTATGGCTGAGCTGTCATTACCTTCTGATTTGTTAGAATAACCAAAAGCACTAGACTTAGTGCCTGTTGCAATATTGTCAGACCCGACAGCATTACTGTCTTCACCAATAGATTTATTTGCATGACCAAAGGCCACACTGCCGGAACCAAGGGCACTATTCTGGAAACCGAAAGCAGAAGTCTTTTCAGCATCAGTAAGGTTCTGATAACCGAAAGCCAGGCTGTTCGGACCTGTAGCATAGTTTTCAAAACCAAAGACACTGCTGTTATCACCAACAGCTATGTTCTTAAAGCCCATAGCGCTGCTTTGAGAACCAGAAGCGGTATTCTGATAACCGAAAGCATTACTTCTGTCGCTATAAGCCCTGTTATCAAAACCAAAGGCACCGCTTGAACCAGCAGTAACAGCATTAAAGACACCAAAAGCGCTGCTCTGATTTCCTGATACATTGTTATTGCTACCAAAAGCATTGGCATTTGTGCCTGTTGCGGCATTAGAATAACCAAAGGCACTGCTATAACTACCGGAGGTCTTGCTTTTAGAACCAAAGGCATTACTGTAGCTTCCAGAAGCAATATTACCATTACCAGACGCGCTACTGTTTTTACCCAGTGCATAGTTCTGGTAACCGAAAGCAGTGCTTGAATCGCCATCAGAGAAGTTCTGGTAACCGACAGCAGTGCTTCTTGTGCCGGTAGCTACGTTGTTAACCCCAACAGCGGTACTTCTTTCACCAGACGAATAGGTAGTTACAATACCAGCAGACGGATCGTCAAAATTGTAATCTTTGGCATTATTACCAACACCAAGGGCTACACTATGCTGGCCTTCTGTAATGTTGTCAACGCCAAAGACAGAACTTAATGTGCCAGAGGCTACATTCCAGCCACCAAAAGCCACGCTGTAGATTGCATTAGTAATATTACCACTACCAAAAGCCACACTGGATTCGCCATTAGATTTATTATCGGCGCCAATAGCTATGCTGGAAGCGCCGGAAGCAATATTTGATACACCAATGGCAATGCTGCTTTCTGAAAAGGCAATATTGGAACTACCAATAGCTATAGTGTTTGCTGAACCAGCAAGGTTGTTATACCCCAAAGCAGAGCTTCTATACCCGTCAGCATGGCTATTGTAGCCAAAAGCGCTGCTGTTTGTGCCTGTTGCGGTATTGCTGACGCCAAAAGCGCTGCTGCTTTCGCCTGTTACATAGTTGTCATAACCAAAGGCATTGCTTAAAGTGGCAACAGCAACATTTTCATAACCAAAAGCGCTGCTCTGGTTTCCTGAAGCAAGATTATTGGAGCCTATGGAATTGCTTTCATTGCCTGATGCAGTATTGTTGTAGCCAAAAGCATTGCTGTATGCGCCATTAGAAGTGTTTTCGTGTCCCACTACAGTGCCATTCAAACCGCTGACATCATTTTGGGAACCAAGAGCAACAGAATAGCTGCCTGTTGAAGAGTTGGCAATACCTATAGCTATTGAACGCTTACCGGCAACCCCGGAAGTATTTTCGGAACCGATTGCAATAGATCCGCTGCTGTTAATGGTGTTTGGCTTATCATCAAGAAGACCAAGGCTGTTTTTAATAAGTGAAAGATCAAGATCTCCACCGTCATTGGAAATTATCAGTTCACTGCTTGTGCCGTCAATTGATTTAAGAGTCAGTTTCTTTGTTGAAGCATTATAGGTAGCTGAAGCAAAGCCGCTCTTTACCTGACCGTAGTTTACCGCATCGGTATTCGCTGTGCCTGAAGCAACATGAACAAGCCTGCTGTTAAGTTCATCGCTGTAGGTTCCATAAGGCTTAGCGTCACCTATGCTATGACCAAAGGAAACGGTATTTTCTTCTGTTGAAACCGCCTGATAACCTATGGCTACGCTGTAATCGGCATTTGCTTGGTTTTCTGCACCCAGAGCAATGCTATAAGCTCCATTAGCCTGGTTCCCATAACCGAAAGCATTACTGCCTTCTTCAATAGCTTTATTATCATAACCAAAAGCACTGCTAAAATCGCCAGAAGCCTCGTTACAATCACCAAAAGCATTACTGTCTTCACCCGAAGCTATATTTGAATAACCATACGCATTTCCGAAATCGGCTGGAGCCTCATTATAAGCGCCAAAAGCACTGGATTCATAACCAGTAGCTTCATTGGCATGCCCAAAAGCACTGGCTTGACCATCTGTAGCTTTGTTTTCACTACCAAAAGCACTGCTGTATTCACCGGATGAAATATTATTAAAGCCTATTGCACTGCTATAGTCACCAGAATCAATAAGAGAAGTAGGGAAACAGTATGAATTAAGCTCGCTATTGTTGCCATAACCAATAGCTGTGCTATAATTCCCGCCAACATAATCATAAGCACCTACGGCATTGCTATAAATACCACTTACTGTATTTTTATAACCCAAAGCGTTGCTAGAACCGCCAGAAATAGTATTTTGATAACCAAAAGCGCTGGAATAGTTTTCTGAAACTATATTGTTAGAGCCAAAAGCGCTGTTATAAGAATCTGATACAGTATTAGAATACCCAACAGCGCTGCTATATTCACCTGAAGCGTCATTCCATGTACCAATAGCAGTAGCGTAGTCGTTATTAACTGTATTGTTTGCACCAAAAGCGTTGCTATATTCACCTGTCAAATCATTTGTAAGACCGAAAGCATTGCTGTTTGCGCCATTAAGAGCATTCTGATAACCAACAGCGCTACTGTAGTCGCCGCTAACTTCATTCAAACTGCCGAAACCATTACTAGCATCGCCTGCTACGGTATTTTTATAACCGACTGCACTGCTTGATTCAGCATCTGAGAAGTTCTGGAAACCAACAGCTATGCTTCGAGCTCCAGTTGCTACGTTGTTAATACCTACTGCGGTGCTTAAATGACCTGAAGCATAGGTAGCTATAACGCCACCAACAAAATCGTCTTCATCGTAAGCTGAGTTGTTGCCGAAGCCCATAGCCACGCTGTAATCGCCACCAGAATAGTTACTCATACCAAAAGCAGTGCTGCTGCTGCCTGAAGCTATGTTCCACCCACCGAAAGCCTGGCTGAAATCGCCTAAGGCATTATTAGTATTACCAAAGGCGTTACTGATATCGCCCAAAGCATTATTATAGCCACCAACGGCACTGGAATCTTCCTCAAATGCTTGATTTGACAAACCAATAGCGACACTATTTTCCAAATAGCTGATATTGTCTTTACCAAGAGCAATGCTGTCAGTCCCGATAGCTTCGTTGTAAGCACCAACAGCCACAGTGCTCAAACCAGTAGCAATATTGCCATAACCAACGGCACTGGAGCTTTCCGCCTTAGATTCGTTAAAATTACCTATAGCAGTACTTTCCACTCCCATAGAAACGTTGTTTGTACCTACTGCGCTGCTATTCTCACCAGAAGCCTTATTTGCATTACCCAACGCACTGCTGCCCAATGCCGAAGCGTTATTTGAATTACCAAAAGCACTGCCGGATTCTCCTTCAGAAACATTGTTAAAACCGAAGGCACTGCTTTCAAGGGCATTAGCTATATTAGAATTACCAAAAGCACTGCCGGATTCTCCTTCAGCAGTATTAGAAAAACCAAAAGCACTGCTATAGTCACCATTAGCTGTATTGGTATAGCCAAAAGCACTGCCGGATTCTCCTTTAACTATATTTGTATAGCCAAAAGCACTGCTAAGACCTCCATGAGCTTCGTTATAACCACCGAAAGCATAGCTTTCTTCACCTATAGCCTTGTTAGAATAACCAAAAGCACCAGCTGAAACGTCCCTTGCTTCATTATAATTACCAACAGCAGTACCTTCATAAGCCGAAACAACGTTTTTATAACCGATAGCACTACTTTGCATAGCTGCAACACTATTCAAGCTACCCAAAGCAATACTGTGCTTATTCGTAACCTCATTTTTATAACCAACTGCAGTGCTGTAATCACCACCTGCGGCATTCTCTGCACCAAAAGCACTGCTATTTGCACCGCTAGTAACATTAACATAGCCTACTGCGGTGCTATTTTCTGCCCAAGCTTCATTATCAATCCCAAAAATATTGCTGTAGTCCCCTTCTGCAATATTGTTGGCCCCAAAGGCACTGCTGAAATACCCATTAGCTATATTGCCAACACCTACCGCGCTGCTATAATCACTATTAGCTCTATTTACGTTACCAAAAGCATTACTGTATTCGGCATTAGCAATATTATTATAACCCAAAGCTGTGCTGTAGGAGAGTAATGCAGTATTTGAAGCACCAAAGGCGCTGCTTTGAGGTCCTTTTGCTATATTTTTAGCGCCAATGGCACTGCTTTCATAGCTGTTTGCCTGGTTTGCATTACCCAAAGCGCTGCTTCCATTAGCAAAAGCTGAGTTACCATAACCGACAGCGGTGCCCATATAGCCAGAAGCTTCATTAGAATAACCAATAGCACTACTAAGGCCGCCTTTAGATTTATTTAAGCTACCTATAGCATTGCTATCATTAGTAAGAACCTCATTTTTATAACCCAATGCATTGCTCTTTTCCCCTGAAACACTGTTACTCAAACCGAAAGCACTGCTATTAGAGAGGATTACTTCGTTTTCAGTACCAAAAGCACTGCTGTTTTCACCTTCGATATAGTTCCCAGTACCTATTGCATTACTATTATTGTCATAAACTTCGTTATGACTACCGACAGCATTCGAATTCATACCCAAAGCATTATTGTCATCACCAATAGCATTACTTTCATAGCCTTTAACGTAATTGCTAGATCCAATGGCACTGGTAAATTCGCCTATCGCTTCGTTGCCCGTACCCATTGCAGCACTCATAGAATCATGTGCATTGTTGGAATAACCGACCGCGGTACTGTTTGTGCCACTAGCAACGTTATTATAACCAATAGAACTACTTCTTAGACCGGCTGAGGAATTCTTATAGCCTACTGCGGTGCTATTTTCACCTTCGGTTCTATTCATATAACCCAAAGCACTGCTATTTGTGCCGATAGCAACGTTAACATAGCCTACTGCGGTGCTATTTTCACCTGTATCAATGGCATCAACAGGCGATAAGATGGAAAGTATAGGGATAAACTCTCTATTGTTGGCATACCCAATAGCCAAACTCTTATTACCTGTTGCAGCATTCTCACTGCCCATGGCAGTGCTATCGCGGCCAAAAGCATCATTGCCAATACCAAAAGCACTGCTAAAATTTCCATTGGCTTCGTTATAACCACCGAAAGCAAAGCTATTTCCACCTACAGCCTTGTTAAAATAACCAACAGCACTACTGAAAGCAGCAGCAGTATTTTCTACACCAACAGAACTTGCATTCACACCCTCAGCACTATTCTTATTCCCAATGGCACTGCTAGTTTCTCCTGAAGCAGTATTTTCTGCACCCATAGCACTGCTTTCAAGACCTGAAGAAGTATTTTTGTAACCCAAAGCACTAGCAGATTCTTGGTTTACATAATTATAAACACCTA
Organism: Candidatus Avigastranaerophilus sp.; assembly: GCA_045599645.1. Taxonomy (GTDB): domain Bacteria; phylum Muiribacteriota; class Ozemobacteria; order Ozemobacterales; family Ozemobacteraceae; genus RUG334. The sequence goes on along the minus strand of JAZRWI010000089.1, from coordinate 53,763 downwards.
TTGCTGAGCCATAATCGGCATAGGCTTTGTTTTCGCTACCCACAGCAGAACTAAAATAGCCCGATGCAGTATTGTGGTAACCCAAAGCACTGCTGTATTCTCCACCAGCAGTATTTTCTGCACCAAAGGCACTGGCATATTCTCCATTTGTGTTGTTCTGAGTACCTATTGCATTACTATAATTGGCATAAGTTTGGTTATAACTACCGATAGCATTAGTACGAGTACCACTGGCAGTATTATCATCACCTATTGCATTGCTTTCATGACCATAATAGATTTTATTAAATGTTCCCATGGCACTGGCATAGGAACCTGAAGCAGTATTGTTGGAACCCATAGCAACATTAGTATAGCCATTTACTTCGTTAAAATAACCGAAGGCGTTACTTAGAATACCATTAGCTTTGTTATGACCACCAAAGGCGCTACTGTAATTACCGTCAGCAATATTTTCAGCACCAATAGCAGAACTTAAACTACCCGTAGCAATATTGGAAAAACCTAGTGCACTACTTTCATCGCCATTAGCAGTATTTGAGACACCTATTGCCGTAGAACTACCAATCTCAGCCAGATTAGCAAAACCGAAAGCCACACTGTTTTCACCATTAGCGGTATTCTTGTAACCAAAAGCACTGCTATTTTCAGCCATTGCTTTATTGTATGACCCTATAGCATTGCTATTATTAGCATCAGTGGTGTTTCGGGAACCTATTGCATTTGTATGGGAACCAGTAACATTATTGTCGTCACCGATTGCGTTACTTTCATAGCCATTAATATTGTTATAAGTTCCTAGTGCAGCGGTATAGGTTCCATCGGCATTATTAGTTGAGCCAACAGCAACATTATGCGAACCATTTGCCGTGTTACCCAAACCTACAGCAGTGCTATTTGCACCGTCAGCAGTATTGTTAACACCCGCTGCAGTGCTATTGGTGCCTGAACCGGCACCAAAAGTCGGAGCTGCAGCAAAAGAAACAGTTGTGGATTGGAGAAAAACAGACAAAGCAACAGCCAGAGCCATTGCTCTTTTCTTAATGTCCGCTCTAATTCTATATTTTTTGTCTTTCTGCATTTTGTGCCTGCAAATATCCATCAGTATTAGCTCAATCATTGCGCCATGCTGCCTGGCAACTCAATTTGCTTTGGTTAGAAAGCACAGTTTTCGACTTTTCAGAGTACATCGGTCTAATCATCGGCATAATAGTACAAATAATTAACCCTAAAAAACAGGTTCGCATCCGAGCCTATCGAAGATAAGCTTGAAGCTAGAAGCTAGAAGCTAGAAGCTAGAAGCTTGGAGCCTATAGCTTGGAGCTTGGAGCTTGGAGCTTGGGGCTTGGGGCTTGGGGCTTGGAGCCTATAGCTTAAAGCTTGAAGCTTGAAGCTAGAAGCAGGACAGTGCTTCGATACCAAGCGGGTATAAGGTTTGGTTCAATAGGCTTTTGGCTTTTAGCTCTTGGCCGAGAAAGCAGGCCGTCGGAAGCCTGAAGCTAGAAGCTAGAAGCTTGGAGCCTATAGCTTATAGCTTATAGCTTGGGGCTTGGGGCTTGGAGCCTATAGCTTATAGCTTGGGGCTTGGAGCTTGGGGCCTATAGCTTATAGCTTGGGGCTTGGGGCTTGGAGCTTGGAGCTTGGAGCTTGGGGCTTGGAGCTTGGAGCCTATAGCTTAAAGCTTGAAGCTTGAAGCTAGAAGCAGGACAGTGCTTCGATACCAAGCGGGTATAAGGTTTGGTTCAATAGGCTTTTGGCTCTTAGCTTTTAGCTCTTGGCCGAGAAAGCAGGCCGTCGGAAGCCTGAAGCTAGAAGCTTGGAGCCTATAGCTTATAGCTTGGGGCTTGGGGCCTATAGCTTATAGCTTGGGGCTTGGGGCCTATAGCTTATAGCTTGGGGCTTGGGGCTTGGGGCTTGGGGCTTGGGGCTTGGAGCCTATAGCTTAAAGCTTAAAGCTTTACTAGCTACACTTCGATACCAAGCAAGTAAGATAAATTCATAAAACTGTTTTTATGGTGCTTTTGTTAAAAACGAAACTATATGCCTTCATTTCGCTGTTGATAATTATTGTATAAATGGCTATACTATTGATATCTGAAAAAGGCGGTAATTTGATGTTAAGCATCTTTTATGGCGATATGCCTGAGGCTGTTTTTAATACGTCTGTATATTTCAAGAATACTTATGAAGATTCTTGGATAACAAACGATTTTGCCAAAAAAATGATACTTGATGTTGATAAATCTACTGTGTTAGGGAACGCTGTTATCGATAGTCCAGTATTAGGCAAGATTTCGCCCTTGGCGTTGTCTGGTGGTGTTAAAACTTTGATTCTTATTTTTAACGAACCGGACAAAGTATTTAATGCTTCAACCTGTGGCGATAACTGTGCCAAATGGCTATTAAAGATAGCCAAAGAAAAAGATATTGTAATAAACCTACGCCACCTGATGGATTTTGGTCCTGAAAAATTCAAGGTTAAATTACTTAATACAAATCAGATTGTTACAAGCATGGAAGAATTAATTCCAATAGCTGGCAGATACGTATAGGTGATTTTATGAAAGGCATTCATAAAATATCGATTCGTAGTAAACGCTTACGCTATGATTTTGAACTAAGGCGAAACATTACAATAATTCAGGGCAACAGTGCAACAGGCAAAACCTCTTTAGTTGATATGATTCGCGAATACTCTGAAAACGGTATAGAAAGTGGTATCGAATTAATATGTGACAAAACCTGTGCAGTAATAAATGGTAATAACTGGCAGAAACAACTGGGCTTAATCTCTGATAGCATTGTGTTTATTGATGAAGGTAATTATTTTGTTTCTTCCCACGATTTTGCTAATTGTATAAAAAATACAGACAATTACTATGTTATTGTAACCAGAGAAAGCTTACATTCGTTGCCATACAGTGTTAATGAAATATACGGCATTAAAAATTCTGGAAAATATAATTATTTAAACCAGACCTATCACGAATTTTATAAGATTTATTCCAATGAAAGATTTTTGTCTGTTCCTATAATCCCAGAAAAAATAATAACTGAAGATTCAAATTCCGGAAATGATTTTTTTTCTGCTGTTTGCCAACAAAATGCAATAGACTGTGAATCTGCTAAGGGTAAAGCAAACATATTCCATTTGCTTGATAGTCAGAATGATAAAGGCACCCTGATTATTGCTGATGGTGCAGCATTTGGTTCTGAAATAGATCGTATTGTTAAACTTATTGGAAATAAAAACATTAAATTATATTTACCAGAGTCTTTTGAATGGTTAATCTTAGCTTCGAAACTTTTTGAAGATAAAGACCTGGATAATATACTCATGAATCCGTCTGATTACATTAATAGTAATAACTATTTCAGTTGGGAACGCTACTTTACTGATTTACTCACAAAACTTACCAACTCAACAAAATATCAATATAGTAAGTCCAAACTTCCCGATATTTATTTACAGCCAAGAGTAGTCAGTATTATTTTAGCCTCTATAAAACAAGCCGTTGTTTTTTCTCGAAAATAAACCCAAGACCAACCCGTAAAAAAAATGCGGAATCCGCAATAATTTTTTGAGTAGTTTGATTTTTACGAATAACACTGATATAATTTACTCGTAAAAAAAATGCGGAATCCGCAATAATTTTTCGGGCAAAATTATGAAAATCAACAGGAACCAGTATATACAAGCCTTAATAAAGAAAAAAGACAACGGAAGAGTAAAAATCATTTCCGGTATAAGACGCTGTGGAAAATCTTATTTGCTGTTTGAGTTATACACAAAATATTTAAAATCTATTGGCATATCAGACAATGAAATAATAAAAATCTCGTTAGAAGAATTATCGAATATAGAATACAGAAATCCAATTAAACTCGATAAATATATAAGAGAAAGAATAGTAGACAGTAACAGACACTATTACATCATTATTGACGAAATACAATTCGTTTCAACTATCCAGAATCCATACATAGACAGCAAAGAAAATAAAATCACTTTTGTTGATGTAATTCTTGGCCTTATGAAAATAAAAAATGCTGACATATATATCACTGGTAGTAATTCAAAGATGCTATCTTCAGATATTCTGACCCAGTTTAGAGACAGAGGAGATGAAATTCGTGTGCATCCGCTGTCCTATGCTGAATTTTTTGAAACCCAAAACGGTGACCCAAGAATAATCTGGCAAGATTTTTACACATATGGTGGCATGCCTTTTGTACTTTCGCTAGAAACCCATGAAGAAAAAAGCAAATATCTACGAGACTTGTTTGCAAGAACTTATTTTAAAGACATTCTGGAACGAAACAAAATACAAAACGAAAAATCTATCATAGAAGATTTGATAAATATAGTAGCCTCATCAACAGGCTCTCTTACCAATCCAACAAAGCTTTCAAATACTTTTGCCAGCGAAAAACAGATCAAAATCAGTTCAGCCACTATAGAAAAATATTTAGGCTACTTTGTTGATGCCTTTTTAATAAATAAAACAGAACGTTTCGACGTAAAAGGCAAAAAATACTTAAAAACGCCACTAAAATACTATTTTACTGATGTAGGATTAAGAAATGCACGTCTTGGCTTCAGGCAGCAGGAAGAGACCCATATTATGGAAAACATTCTATACTGCGATTTGCTCAGAAGAGGATTTGACATAGATGTTGGTGTAGTTGAACAAAACCTGAAAACCGATGATAACAAAAAAATAAGGAAACAATTAGAGGTTGATTTTGTAGTTAACCGTGGTCTGAAGCGTTATTATATTCAATCTGCTTTATCAATAGCAGACCCGGACAAAAGGAAGCAAGAAATAGCTTCCTTAGAGCGAATACCTGATTCTTTCAATAAAATAGTTGTTGTTCGTGACTATATAAAGCCATGGCGAGACGAAAAAGGCATTCTATACCTTGGTCTGGAACAGTTCCTGCTAGACGAACAATCTATAGACCTCTAACTTATCAAAGCTTGGTCAGGATAAAGGTTAACCAGAAAATACCGGGACGACCGAGCTTATCGGGTTCTTCATCGCCACGGGAAACAGCAAAGCCGGCTGCCTTGAAATAGCTTTCCCATTTTTCTAAGGCCATAACGTTCATTACGCGGCCTTTTTCATCAATTCCGTCATCCTTTACATCATTACGTGTTGTGGGAATAGATGCAAGGCCTTTGCCACCCTTTTTGACTATTCTGTTCAGTTCCTTCAGGGTTTCGGGCAAATCCTTTTCATATAAATGCATAAGGCAGGCTACAGAATAAAAGCCGTCAAAATACCCATCAGGGTAATCAAATCTACACGGAAGAATACCGAAAAGCAGCCTGTCCTTTAATTCAGGATGAAAACGAGGAATTTCTGCCAGCAATCCCTTTGAGCCGTCCATGGCAATAATATCATAGCCATCAGCCAGAGAGCGTGCAGCATCACGACCAGAACCACAGCCAATCTCAATAATCCTAGAACCTGCCGGTATATTTTCCCTGACCGCTTTATGAAACAGATCCAAGCTCACAGAATCATGCTTTTCACAAAAATCAGCCGCATTATTATCATAAAAATCAATAGTCTGGTTAGTAGTCATATTTTATTATCTTTCGTTTTACTTATTTTCACTTCAAAAACTAATCTATAATTGATTAGAAAATTCTTCTAATGCTTCTTTAGGAGTATAAACTGGTATTTTTGACATTGAAAAATCACTTTTATTTCTTGTTATAATACAATCCATGTCAGCAAAAACAGCTGTAGAATATTGAACAGCATCTTCAAAATCATCCCACCCAAGAGCTAATGCAGAAAAAATCTCTTGCCTGTTAACTCCTTGAATTTCAACAATCGTTAAAATATCTTTTAATAAGCTAATAACCAACTCTTTATCTTTTAATTTCTTATTTACTATATAAAAAATATCTGTAATGGATGAGGCCGAAATATAACCTTCAAAATCATCTTTTTCTATTAACTGCATAACACTGAAAGAATTATCAAAAAAGACTTCCCGATGTAACAAAACATCTAAAATTACATTTGTATCAATCAGTAGTTTCATACTTTTTCAAACGTTCGTCACGGATTTCTTCTTCAGTGATATTTATACCAGACAAAGCCCCAGATAATCTAAGCAAAGCATTATGTATTTTTTCTTTTCTGATCGCTTTTTGATTCAAATCAATCTGATCAAGTATAGTAACAAGAACTTTTTGCCCAGCATTAAGCGTTATATTGTCATCAAATACTATTTTGTTTCCATCAAAATAACCTTTTAACGTTGCTGACATATGCCCTCCTTACCTTATTAAAGTATAACTTTAATATATAATTTCTGCAATATCTTGCTAAATCATAAAAAAGAAACCACGCGATAATCGCGTGGTTTCTTTTACCAAAAGCGAATCAGACGTTATTACTTACCAGTAAGTTCGAAGGTATCGATAGCAATCTGAAGTTCTTCGTTTGTTGGAAGAAGGATAACCTTAACCTTAGAATCTGCAGCAGAGATAACTCTTCTTTCACCGCGGATATCATTTGCATTATCATCAATCTTAACACCCAGATAGCTCAGGTGTTCACAAATCTGCTTTCTAGCAGCCTTGTCATTTTCACCAACGCCAGCGCAGAAGCAGATTGCGTCAACGCCGTTCATTGCTGCTGTGTAAGCACCAACATACTTAACAACTCTGTAAATGAAAGCATCAAGAGCTACTTCAGCAAGATGGTTGCCTTCAGCCTTAGCCTTACCGACATCACGGAAGTCGCTGGAAACTCCACCGCTCATACCGAGAACGCCAGACTTCTTGTTGAGGATGTTGAGCATCTGGTCAGCAGTAAGGTGTTCCTTGTTCATGATGAACTGAAGAACTGCCGGGTCTACGTCACCGCTTCTGGTGCCCATGATAAGGCCTTCGAGAGGAGTGAGACCCATAGAAGTATCTACGCACTTACCACCGATTGAAGCAGAAACGCTGGCGCCGTTGCCGAGGTGGCAAACGATAACCTTTGCATTCTTGGGATCAAGGTTAGCAAACTTGATAGCTTCGTTGGAAACAAACTTGTGGCTGGTTCCGTGGAAACCGTAGCGGCGGATAGAATATTTTTCGTAATATTCGTGAGGAATAGCATAGAGGTAAGCTTTTTCCGGCATTGACATACCAAAAGCAGTATCAAAAACGGCAACATTTGGAACGCCTGGCATTGCAGCTTCACAAGCTTCGATACCCATGAGGTTAGCCGGGTTGTGTAATGGACCGAGTTCGAAGCAGTCCTTAATAGCTTTCTTAACATCAGCATTAACAATGATTGAATCATAGTAATACTTACCGCCATGGAGAACGCGATGACCGATAGCTGCGATTTCCTTAGTATCCTTGATGATACCCTTTTCTGAATCGGTAATAGCCTTCATAACCAGTTCCATTGCAACCTTGTGGGTTTCAATCTTCTGATTAACTTCATAAACCTTACCATTAGCCTTCTGTTCAAGATGACCCATTTCAAGGCCGATTCTTTCTACAAGACCCTTGCCGAGCTGTTCACGTTCTGGCATTCTGATAAGAGCATACTTAAGAGAAGAGCTACCGCAGTTAACGATTAAAATAACTTTAGAATTTGCCATTTTTGATTCCTTTTCTATTGACGAAAATTGTGTGATAATTTAAATACTTAGTAGTTTTAACACGTAAAACAAAATTTTTAAAGATAAAAAGAGAAATGATATGAATATGACACCAAGAATTTTGGGTTTAAGCCCGAAGGAACTTACAAAAATAGCAGCCAATACCACTAAGGGCCGCGAAATTTACGCTTCCTATTCCGGCATGGTAAAAGGTCCTGTTAATTTTGAAAATCTTGATAAGGTTTTCAAGGCCTGGGCAGAAGATAAATCTGCTACTAAGGCTGGCAATGAGGAAATGGCCAACTGCTTTGGCAGCCTCTTCGGTGAGCTTCTCAAAGCTGAATTCGGCTTTGGCTGGCAGATCATTGAAGATCAGTTCGGCAGTGAACCTGCTCTCGTAGACGAAGTAACCGGCAGTGTTGTTTACCCGATTAACTCTGTCTGGAAAAGAATCGAACCCAAGCTTGATACTACAGCATTCTTCAAACCAATGCGCGACGCAATCAAGCAACACCTTGACAGCCTGAAGTAGTAGGAAGCTGGAAGCTATAAGCTTGAAGCAGGACAGTGCTTCGATACCAGGTGGGTATAAGGTTTGTTGCAATAAGCTTTTGGCTGCTGGCTCTTAGCTCTTGGCCGAGAAAGCAGGCCGCTGGAAGCCGGAAGCCTAAAGCTTGAAGCTTGGAGCTTATAGCTTAAAGCTTATAGCTTATAGCTTGGAGCTTATAGCTTATAGCTTGGAGCTTAAAGCTTATAGCTTATAGCTTGGAGCTTGGAGCTTAAAGCTTATAGCTTATAGCTTGGAGCTTATAGCTTATAGCTTATAGCTTGGAGCTTATAGCTTAAAGCTTATAGCTTATAGCTTGGAGCTTATAGCTTATAGCTTATAGCTTGGAGCTTAAAGCTTATAGCTTATAGCTTGGAGCTTAAAGCTTGGAGCTTAAAGCTTAAAGCTTGGAGCTTAAAGCTTTACTAGCTACACTTCGATACCAAGTATGTATAAACCAATGAAACCAAGAATTACAAACAACAAAAAGGGTGGCCTTAAAATGGAAACTGTTGCCCTGGCCCTGCTTATAATCGCAGGCTATTTCGGTGATGTGTTTTTTTCCAGATACGGGGAATACTGGGGCTATGCCGGTATTTTAATCGGACCTGCTCTTTTGCTGTTCGTAGTTCATGGTATTGCCTGGCTTGAAAGACAGCTTTTCATCGGCCAGGAGCCGCTGCCAGCATGTAAATGCGGTCATAAACCAATAAACGAATTAAAAGACGCCAAGGATGCCCTTCCGTATGTTGCAGGCAAGGGCACCAAGGTCTGCACCTGCGGAACCTATATCATTGGCCGCGGCATCATTCAGCACAGGGTTGGCAATGCTGAACCCACAGACTACGCAACCTGGTCCCGCGGGAAATGGCAAGTGAAGAGCAAATGAGACTGTTTGAAAAGAAATCAGTAAATCATTCAATGGTTACAAAAAATGTTTAAGCAATCTGACGACGTGCCATAGCAGCAAAGTGCCCGTTCAGGTTCATCAATTCCTTATAAGTGCCTTGTTCAACTATTTTTCCTTTGTCTAAATAAAAGATTTTATCAGCATCAATAATAGTGCTCAATCTATGAGCGATTACGATTCTGGTAGCTCCAGACTGCCTGAGAGATTCTGTAACAATAGCCTGAGTCTTATTATCCAAAGCACTTGTAGCCTCATCAAGGAAAATAATCTTTGGTTTTTTAACCAATGCCCTGGCTAAGGCAATTCTCTGCCTCTGCCCTCCAGAAATTACGCTTCCAGTAGTTATCTTAGTATACATCTGTTTTGGAAAACTTCGGATATCCTCATCACAGCCTGTCTGTTCTGCCACCTTCCAGGCATCTTCTTCAGACAAATCCAAAGAATAACCAATGATGTTTCTTAGTATTGTATCTGGCATTAGAGCAGCATTCTGCAACACAACCCCTATTTTACTACGAAAATATTCAAGGTTTAAATGAAGCATATCAACATCATCATATAGGATTGAACCACTTGTTGGAGTTTCTAACCCTAGCATAAGCCTGAATAAGGTTGATTTTCCAGAACCAGAAGAGCCGGTTATAGCTATCAGTTCCCCTGGATTTGCACAAAACGAAACGTCACTAAGAACTTCTCTATTATTGTCATAAGAGAATTTAAGATGATTAACCTCAATCTTTCCTTCCGGATTCTGCGTTACAGTTGAAGAGTAATCATATTTTTCGGGCACAGCCTCTAATATTGGAAGGAATTGACTTATTGAAGCATAATCAGAAAAACAAGCCATTAAACCAAGTCCTATCCTTATAGTGCTATTTGAAAAAATAGTTATTGCAGAGATAAACGCAGCAAAATCAGATATTGGCAATTTATTCGAGCTATATAACTGCATTAATATAGCAGAAGAAATAACAACAAACATTATCTGTGGCAATGTATTCTGAAGAACCAATGGTATTTTACTAATCATAGATGATTTTTTATATACTAATTTCTGTTCTGTAAATCCATTTAACCAAATGTCTGTAACAGCAGCTTCTGCACCAGCAATCCGTAATTTTGTAATTCCCTTCAAAAACTGTACGAACACGCCTTGAGTTCTATTGCCAATAGCAGTTTCAATGGACATATATTTTTTAGAATATTTATAAGAATAAAATTGAATGATTGCAACTATGGTCACAAGAAACAGAGCCCATAAAGAAGGTATCGGTGCAAAATAAGCAGCTCCCAGAAACAGAAACAGTCCACCTATGTGTATTACAACCCTTTGAACAGCCAAAAACATATTACCAATAGCCGAAAATTTACTGGCTAAATCACCAGCAGAAATATTCTTAAAAAAAGAAACAGGCAATCTGGTTAATCTGTCCCAAATGGAAATAGCTACTTCTTTTTCGCCCCAATGCGCAAGAACACCGAAAATAACATATTGCACATAAGTCAGCCAGCTTTGCGCCAAAGAAAAAATCACAGTAGCTATTATCAAATACAAAATTAAGCTTTTATTAGAATTTGGTATTATTTCACTAAAAACAATATAATTTATTAATGGTGTAATAAAACTCAAAAATGTATTTACCAGGAAAGACACTACCAAAAATTTAATAATAGTATGCCTTTGAGGATAAAAAACAAACCTCAGAAATTCCCAGATTGTCAAAGATTTATTAGGTAATGAACGAGCAAAATACCAGGCAAAGCTATAGAAATTTTTGTATGTTTCCTTGTCTACAATAATTCTATCACCTGTTGCTCCATTAATGGCAATACTCTTGTCACCTTGATTTACTACTGCAAAAACAGAAGAATCATCTTTTCCTATCACAATCAACGGATCAAAACTACTGCTATACCAATCATCTGCAAGAGAGACTGAACAAGCCAATATTCCAGAGCGGCCGCATGAAATTTTCAGAATTTCGATAATACGTTGAATTTTACTGTCACAATCTGCTATGCACTTATCCGAATCATCGATAAGTTTAAAATCAGGTAAACCATAGCACTTAGCCACATAAGAAACTACTGCCTGCAAAGGGTTATTAGGCAAAGGAACAAAATCACGTTTTTCTGAATTGCCAAAAATTTTATCAAAAGAATTTTCAATAGATTTTATTCTCTTGTTCTCAGATTCTTTATGCTTTTCAAGGATTTCGCTCATCTGGCTAAGAACCTTATCTTTATTATCAATCATAGCTTTCTTCGCCGCCTTCCTTGCCTGAGCTTACTAAAGAATAATAGATTCCCCTTAATGCCAATAATTCTTCGTGCTTACCAACCTCTTTAATTTCTCCTTTATGCAAAACAATAATTTTATCAGCGTCTCTGATTGTAGATAGTCTGTGAGCAACAATTACCGTTGTAATTCCCCTTTTTCTTATATTATTATCTACTTCAGCTTCTGTTAAAGTATCTAAGGCACTTGTAGCCTCATCAAGCAATAAAACAGAAGGATTTACCGCTAAGGCTCTTGCAATTTCCAGTCTCTGCTTTTCACCACCGCTAAATCCACCATCATTACAGCCCATTTCCGACAGATATCCACCCGGCCGGCTGACAATAACTTTGTGAATAACTGCGTCTTTTGCAGCTTTTTCAATTTCTTCCAAAGACAATGCGGAATCATATAAGGCAATATTATCCTTGACTGTGCCTTTTTCAAATAAAACTATATCCTGATCAACAGAAGCAAATGAATACCTTAAATATTCATTTGAATAATCTGTTATAGACCGGTCATCAAAGCATACCTCGCCAGACCATGGCTTCAATATTCCGGATAGAAGTTTAATAATCGTTGACTTGCCAGAACCAGACGAACCAATAATAGCTATTCTTTCGCCCGGATTAATTGTTAAATTAAAGTTCTTTATTAAAGGCTCCTGAAGTTTATTATAACCAAAGGTTATATTCTTAAATTCAATTTTTCCGGTTAATCGCTCGTTTAGACAAACAGGATTCTCTTTTTGCGCAGGAACTTCATAATCTAAAATTTCTTCAATTCGGCCAATAGAGTTTCCTGCCTGTGCTATATTTATTATCAGGATGTTAATCCCCTCTACGGGTTGGAAAATACCATTTAGTAAAACCTGAAATACAATGAACACACCACCGGAAATATCACCATTAAGTAATTTCAGCACAGCAAACAGAGTAATACAATTCTTGGTAAAAAATACAATTGCCCTTCTAATACAAGTATAGTAAGAAGAAATAATCGTATATTTATCCTTTGCCATTGTAATTTCGTTAATATTGCTTATAAATAGCCTTACAAAATCGGCACAGGTTGAAGTTGATTTCATCGACTCTATCATGGAAATACCAACAATTGTAGAAGACGATGCGGAGGTTTTGAACGCCCGGTCACCTATAGCAAGATATTTTGATGTGTAACCATATACAATCGACAAACTAATATTGGCTACAACAGCAAGGACTGTAATTGCTGCAAGAAAAGAATCAAAATAGAATAGCAAACCAGCAAAAATAAACATTATTACTATTTCTATAAATCTAGGAACAAGAGTATCTGTAATAAATTTTGCAACCTGATTATTTTCAGAAAGTCTTTCAGATAAATCCCCCAGAGACCTGGAAGCAAAAAAAACGCCAGGAACCTGAAACATCTTCATTATATATGCAATAGAACTTTTCGAAGACAACCTTAGATTCATTTTTGTCAGTTCAATATTATGAAAGAAAGATAATATCAAAGTTAAAAAAAACAGAACAACGACAATAGATATCATTGGAATACCCCAATATACCTTTTCATCATTTAAAATATTATCTATAAATATTTTATTTAAATTCGGTGTTATAACAGTTGGAGGAACTAATAACAAACAAATTAAAAATAAAATTACTAATCCGCCAGAATCCTGCATTGAGAAGTGAAAAATAGCATTTGCGACCGATCTGTCATGACCAAAGGTTTTAAAATTTTTATTCTGCGTGAAAGTATAAAGGTTTCCTGAAAAATTTTCTTCAAACTCTCTCTTCCCATAGGACAACTCGCCTTTTTCAGGATGGTTAAAACAATATTTATTGCCTTTCATTCCCGTAAAGGTCACATAATCACCATTATTAAACTTAATTACAGACGGAATCGGGTAATTTAATAAATCATCAGAACTTATATTTAAGTAAGCATTACCGTTTAAACCATAAAAACTACCAACCTTTATAAGGCCTTCATCATTTATTCCATCTCTTTCAACACAACAATTATCTCTCAATGTTTCTATGGGAACGAAAGCTTTATAGTAAGCCAGAATCATCTGCAGGGCAACTAAAGCGCTTTCGTTTTTACCGCGCTGAAACCTTATCGGACATTTACAATATCTATTAAAAAGTCTCATAAATATAAATGCCCTTCCTATTTATTGCTCCATATCTTTTCAACATCAGAAATACTCATAATACAAGCAGGATACTTATCAACATAGCCATCTTTTGAAAAAGAAAAATTACCTAATGGAGTATTTAAAGTATTATTAAGCATATATTCAGAGATTTTATCGCATTCATAACTTCCTGATTTCTGAATGGCATCTGCTAGAAGCCATAAATCTTCATAAATGCGAAGAGTAATAAAATCATTTTTATACCATGGCTGTTTACTTAGTTTATTTATCAATACCCTGAAAACTTCAGTATCTTCATAAAAACAGGAAGCAAAGAACCGGTCATGATTAAACTTTATATCCTTAATCTCATCTAATGAAATTAAATCATCATAAAAGACGTTACCATCATTAAATACATCTAAGACCATATCTAACAGTTCAAAAGAATAAGTTTGATCAAAATGCTTATTTGATACAATAAAAATATTATTTGATTCAAAATAGCTCTTTGACTCTTTCAAATCTTCTCTTAACCATTCTACATCAATCTTATCTATTTCATATCTATAAGCAAAGTTTAAGTTTGATTTAAACATTTTTTCTAATATTTTTTTACTGACGCCACATCTGCCATTATGGTGTTCAAATAAATCCAACAAAAAAGCATTATTAAAACCATTCTTAGAGAAGAATTCAATCCACGCATCAGCAACCGAATCACATGAAGAAGAAGTTATAAATAAAGACTTCGGTTTATTTTCAAAAAATCTATCACGAATTGATATTGGAATAATTTCGAACAACCCGGCACTAGCAAAAATCTCAGAAAAACCGATTAAATACTTAGTCTCAAAAGGTCCAATTACACCAAAAACAGTTGGATCTTCAGCAATCAATTTTGCCACTTCCTGATATCTATAAACATCGCCTTCTTTATCAAAAGAAACTATCTGCAATTTCTTATTTAATATCCTGGAAGCATTTATTTCCTCTGCAACAAATTCATAAGCTTTCTTAATATCTATCCCATAATTCTTAAATTTACTTAAATCTCCAAATAAAGCCAATTTAATAACTTCATTATTCTTAACAGCTTCTATTCTGTGCTTCTTATCCACCAAACCGTTATCAACTACATCTCTTATCAAATAAATATTTTTTGTAACAATGTCGCAAACATCATTTCCGCAAAAATAAATAAAAACTCCTAATAGAAGAATACAAATAAATGAAACCAAAGACCTATTCATTAATTTTCTCCAAAGTCATTTGCTCATTTTTACCAAATACAGATTTTTGAATTTTACCGAACAAAAGCTCAAATGGAGCAACCTGATTAACAGTAACCAGTGCAGAAAATAATGTATTATCCTTTATTTTAATTTCTGGTCCAATCCCTGTTGTCCAATTAAAACCGCTAGGAGACTTACTGTTCTGTTCAAGAAAAATAGTTACTCTTACTGGTAAATTATCGTTTTGTGAAAATAATTGCTGTGACAAAGTTTCACTTTTATACAATCGCTGTAATTTTTTGTCAGATACAACATCTCTATCTATAGAGACAACTGTTCCCAAAATGGCACCGTCGTGTTCAAATTTTATATATGAAGGAATAACTCTGACCTTCATACCTTTTTCTATTTTTCTTACATCCTTAAAGGGAAAATAAGCTGTTACTTCTACCAGCGCATCATCATTTTTTTCAGTTATCAAATATAATACTGTATCACCATTTTTTACCTGATCGCCTTTTGGTGCTGTAATTTCTGCAACCTTACCAGTATCCCTGGCAAAAATATATCCTGATCTAACATACTTAGAATAAGCTTCCTCGGCTTTTATTTTTATTTCTTCTAATTCCACCTGATATTTGTCTAATTCAAAATCCAAATTCGCCAATTGTTCTTCTAATTTCAGCTTATTCTCAATCAAAGCAAATTCCTGCAAAGCTTTATTTTCTAAGATTGAATCAAATTTAAATTTTGTATCAGCAACAAGATTAGAGGGAACAGCCCCACGCTTTGAAACAGTTTCCAATTTTTCTATATAAGCACTGAACCATTTTATCTGGTTATTAATTCGAGCCAGATTTTCCTTAATATATCGTACGCTAGCATCAGAAACTTCTTTTTTCCGAATTTTTATATTTTCAAGAGAGGTCTGATAAAATTTAAGTCTTTTATTATGTATATCTAACTCTTTTCTTATATTCATCACTTCAATATAGACATCAATAGAAAAAACTTTTCCAATAGTTTGTCCACATATAACTTCATCGCCTTCATTTACATCAAGATATTCAATCAGCCCATCGCAAAAGCTTGTTACAGGCGTATAGTTTGTCATTGTTGTAATAATGCCGACACCTTTTACATACTCATTAACTTTTCCTTTTACCCCCCAGACACATAATGCAAAAACAACTATTACCACTGAAATAATAATTAAATAGTTTCTAGATTCAGGGAAAACATAAAGCTTACCTTCCATAGCCTGAAGGATTCTATTTTCGCTATTTAAGGTTTTTTCTTCCATATTGATTTTCTACCGTTTTTTTTATTTATAATAACACAATCAATAAAAAATAACAGAAAAAACTAATGCAGAAGCTTCTATTTAATCAACCTTTATTAATTCAATATTATCTGAAAAATCAGAAACAATAACTTTAGATTAAACAATGGCTGGCAATGCTGAACCCACAGACTACGCAACCTGCTCCCGCGGTACGCCCTCCTAGGCCAAAGGCCGCCCTCCTAGCGCAGCGCCCTTTTATTGTCCAATTTCCAACAATATGCTATATTAATTTCTGAGTGATTTTATAGGAGAACCAGTTGTGATTATTCAACACCTTTTTACATTTGATTATTATGCCGCTTTCTTAAAAGCCTCTGGGCTGCAACCAAGCGAACTTTCCGCTGGTTATATGCAGTATGAAGGAGAAAACCTTCAAAACGATTTATCAAAAACAGAATCGCTGGGCTTTTACAAAAACGGTAAACTCACTGTTAAAGCCGAAAAAATAGCAAAGGTTATCTGTGAACCAGAAAAGACTATTTTACTTGATAACGCTTCAGCCAGCGAAAACGGTCCCTGCATATATAATTATTATAAAGGCTTCTGGATATATATAGTCATTGATTACAAGCAAAAACTGGTCAGTCTCACATCACCTGTTCTCCCTGAAATAATCAAGCCATTTGTCATCAGTTCTACCTTTGGAAACTGGCACCCGGCCAGTAGCGAAAAGGTTTCCTTTTCTCTTACCAATGACGAACTTTCTCTTCTCAATATAAGTCTTTTTGTAATCGGCAAAGCCTTTAAGACGGCTGGCAGACCTCTTACAAAAGAAGAATCAATGGTGAATCTGAAGGCCTTCAAGAAAGATTTTCTAACAGAGCTTCTTGCCGCAGACCTTTTTACAGATAACGCCATTCTGAATATATACGAAGACGACAATCGATATCAAAAAGCTGTTTCTGGTCTTGTAAGCAAAGGATTCCTGACCGCCACAGAAATACAAGATACCTATCTTCCCGGCGAAAGCACAAGAAAATACATGGTTCCAGACGGTGGCAATGTAAGAATCAGTTATAAAGACCTTGGCACTGGCAATTACAGAAAATATTTCATAACAACAGACAAATTGTTTGAAATCACAGAGGCAGATGGTTCTGCACAATTCTCAACTGTAGATAATATTGACCTTAGCTTCTGGGAAACAGTGCCTATAGCCATTGTTCCACAGACTGCCCAGGAAGACAAGCCTGTTGCATCACAGCCTGTTGCAGAAGCCAAACCTACTATTGCACCGCAGCCTGTTGCAGCACCTCAACCGAAGCCTATTGTTCAACCAGTTGCAGCACCGCAGCCTGAATCAGTAGTTCAACCCATTGCAGCACCGGCACAGCCTGCCGTTGTCACTCAACCAGTTGTCACCCAGCAGCCAGAGCCAGTTACGGCACATCAGCCAGTTGTGGCTCCGCAGCCTGGATTTGTTTTCAAATTCTGCCCCTTCTGCGGAAGTAAGGTCGTTATGCAAGGCCTGTTCTGCACCAATTGTGGCAAAAAATTTCCGGAACGCTGACAGAAGGGAGAGAAGTAAATGGAAAACCAGAATAATACAAATCAGAATCAGCTTCAAACCCAGCCAGCAGGCTTCATGCAAAAGCTTAAATTTGTTCTTTTCGGAAAAGGCTCTGCCATACCAGGAAACCCCTTCGACGGCATGGGTCCCATTGATATAATTCTGCTGATCTTAAAGAATCTATTCAAAGGCCTCAAGGCTTTATTCGTTAAGAAAGTCATAATCACCGTCGTAGTCCTTGCTCTAGGCTGGTTTTTTACCAATCTTCTGGTTGAAGACTACAGTCGAAAAGGCATACCCTTCCTGCTGAACCTGTTCTGCTTCTTTACCTATGCAAAAGCTGGTATATACGGGAATTTAACCTCTATACTTGGCGGTGTACTGGGTAAATCAATCATCGGTGGCCTGATTATTTCCATTCTCATGGGAACCACTGATAAAAAGCTTGTTTTTCAATTAAAACCAGATTTCGAAGGTAGAAAGCTATCGAATATCTGTTCCTTTGTTACCGGCATCGGTATTGCATTTGTATTGTTCAATTTCATGACCGTAAATCTTGATAAATACAACAGCATAATAGGCTTAGTCCTGTTTTTCCTTTGCATGAAAATACAGGCAGACCCCAAAAGCATATTGCTAGCCGGTTTGAATTCTTTTGCCAAAAACAGACCTGTAAACCCAAAGGCAGCAAGAATGTTGCTATTAGGCATTTCATGGGGCTCACTCATAGCTTTTGCTTCCTGCTGGTTTATCTCCAAACAGGCAGAAATTTTCTATGACATCGGTTACATAGTAGCCGGTATCGGAGCCATAGCATATATAGTATCACTGTTCAAAACACCAATGGTTCCAGCTGCTACAGCATTGGCATTATTTATTCTATGCATCATTCCAATCGCAAATTGCGATTACCAGTCACAAATGAACAAAGCTCTCAGGGATATAGAAAAAGAAATACCAAGGCTTGAAGCACAGATAAAACAAGCTGAAGCAAGTGTAAGAAACGCTAAGACACCTCAGGAAAAAGTACAAAAGGAAGAAGAACTGAACGCCCTTCGCGAAAGCCTTAAAGCTACAAAACAAAGTGCATCACAATTAAAAACAGTTAACAATATGATGAAATACGGTTCCAGACCGCCAATGGAAAACATTTGCGGTTCAAGCTTCGGTGGAGCCGCAGGAGCAGCTGCCGGAGCTGCCGGGGCCGCCAGTGCTGCAGCAGGAGCCGCCGCCGCTGGTGCTGCCGCTGCGGGTGCTAGTGCCGCTGGTGCTGCCACAGGAGCAGGTACCGCATCAGGTGCTGCCGGTGCAGGAACCGCTAGCGCTGGAACAGGAGCAGGTGCAAGTTCTCTTCCAACAGGAACAACAGGAGAAACTGCGTCTGGCAATACTGCCAGCCTTCCTAAAAAGAAAAAAGAAGAAGACGAGGAAGAAGGAAAAACAACAGGAAACAGCTACGAAAAAATAAATTCTTTTTTATTTGACAATAGTCCTCGTAGTAAATTGAAAACAATGATTGAAGGGGAGGAAATAAAAAAAGCTGCCGGCAAAAATATCGAAAAAGAATTTGAAGATTTTTATAGAACTTATGGCAGATTCATAGACGCTGTTCTTGAACGCCCTCAGGAAATCACAGACAAAATCCTGGAATGGGGCAGCGGTGACGATGCCGGCTTAGCAGGAAATCTAATAACTCTCGGAGACGAACGCTACAAAAATTATATAAAACCTTTTCAAGACAAATTGTGGAACAATATGGCCAATGATTATATGGACACAATCAAAGTTGCCACAAAAGATAAAATAGCAGGTAAAGTCATATCTGGTGTAGGTAAGGTCGGAAAATTCGCCGGAAGCACCTTAGGCTGGCTTGGTATAGCAGGAGATGCCTATGCAAACACAAAAGCCGGTGATAACATTCCTTATGCAATGGCCAAATCCATGATAACAAATAACTTTATGGGGGCAATAACAGAAAATAATTTAGCCCTAGTAGGCCTTGACGCTGCAAATCAGTTCTGCTTCGGTGGCACAACTGCCAGCGGAATATGTTCACCTACGGGTAATATCAAAAATGCAGCTAATCTGGCAATAGATAGTGCTTCAACAGTGTTCACAGGCAACACAGATGAAGTTGTACAAAGAATACAGGATGGAGTTTACGGCGAAAATATTAAAAATTTCGCAGATGGAGCATCAATAGCTATAGAAGCAGTAAACGACCCGAAAAAATTCGGTGATGAATTCTATGACTATGTTGGTACAGATAAATTCTACTCTGACACAAGAAAGAGCATTGATAAAGTATTTTCCGATGACGAGGGCTTCACTACAGGCGTAATTGCAGGCATGGCAAAAGACACCTGTAAGATGGGTGTCGCCTATATGGAAATAGCTGGAAAAATCTCAAGTAAAGCTTACGACAATAGTGCAGTCGTTAGAGCTATTTCAGACACAGCATATCAAGCTACTTCATTCGCAACAGATGTTGCCGCAACGCTAGGAAAAGGTGCTGTTAATGTTACCAGCACCGCTTGTAACGCAACAGGAAAATTCTTGGGTGAAACAGCCTATATGACTGCCAGTTTGTTTGGTTGGGATTAAAACCGTTAATACTAAAAAACAAAAAAATATTGCTTTTAAAGGTTAGATATGATATATTCTAACCACCGCGCCGGAATGGCGGAATTGGCAGACGCACGGGACTCAAAATCCCGCGCCCCTTAAAGGCGTGTCGGTTCGACCCCGACTTCCGGCACCGAAAGCCTCGTTCATACGAACGAGGCTTTTTTATTACTTGTTTTCTCTATCATGCTTACAAAAAGCCAAAGTGCTATAATACAAATTTCAATCAATTATTCGTAACTTCCTTCGTAATTTTAACATACACATATTGATACGCTATTGCAAATCAATTATACTTAAATAGTAAGAAAAAGGTTGGCTATCCGGCTCAGAAGTTAAAGCTTATTTTGCCAGAAAGCACAATGAAAAATAAGATTATTTATTCTAAAACAGCTTTACAAGAGTCTAGATAATTCGCATGTATTTCGGAATTAATAAACAAACTTTCAGGTAGAATAAAATGATAAAAAATCCAAATCCTCAAATAGACGTTAGCAAATGCTCTGATGAAGAACTGCTGCTGTCTAAATTCTGGGTTCAGGATTCCGCTCTTTATTACGAAGTAAATGAAACCAGGAATTGCCGCACATATAAATACACCTTAGAAAACGATGAACTGAAAAAGTTTTCCCAGATAGAAGGCGGTTGTTTCAGAACGTTCCTTTTTATTTTTTTTATTTTTACATTTTATCCAATTACAGCATATATAATCAGTGATTTTAATTTAACGAACGGTGTTATACTTGTTGGGTATTATGCAGGTATGTACTTTATATATAGCGAAAAACCAGAGGCCAAATCTAAAATGGAATCTGTCTGGAAAAATTACAAAGACAAGATTTATAAAGTCCCTCCCATTGAATGATTCTTTATAGCTGCTTTAAAATAGCTAGCAAATCTATTCATTCTCTCAGTTTCCTGCCTCCCGCACATCTTCGGTACTGTTGACGATTAGCCGATTTAAGACTAATATTAAGTTATAAACAAACAAAAAGGAGAATGTTATGTACAGTAAATTATTGCTCAATAAAAAAGAAAATAATTTTAGTTATGGCGTAAAAATTGCTGACAGCATAAATCAGTCTAACAGCAGGGATTTCCATAATTTCAGTAGAGGCTCATCTCTTCCTGGTGGAACAATGCAAGACGCTTTTATTGAAAACAAACAGCAGTTGTCCTGGGGACCAGATAACGACGACCCAGAATAAGGCAAACCTCAGTTGCTTCTTTGAAGCGTAGCTCATAAGAAGCAGCTGTTCTTAAAAATGGCAGATTAAATACTGCTTTTCCAGAGTTTTATGCCATTTTCAAGATCTATGCCATCTGTCTGGTTGGGGTAATATCCATAAAGGGTTTCTGTCTGCTTATAGCCATTTTTCTTAAACATTTTCAATGACGGGGAGTTACTTTCTCTGACCTCAGCACAGATTTTCTGCATGCCATTTGATTTAAAATAAATTTCGACCTGCTTTAACAGCCAGGAGCCGATACCCTTCCCTCTACAATCCTCTCTTACGGCTATTTTACAAATTCTACCGGAAGTAACCTTAAAATTTCGCATAAAACCAGCAATCCAGCCATATATTTCTTGGTTGTCATCTCTTAGAATTACGCAATAAGCCCTGTCAGAGTTTATAAGATTCTTTAAACTTCTCTTTGTAAACCGCTCTGATGGGCAGGCAAACACCTTTTCCTCAAAGGTCATGATTTCTTTTAATAATTCATCATTCATATAAGCTGAAAGTCGGAAAACTGGAAGCCAGAAGCTGGAAGCCTGAAGCTGGAAGCTAACAAAAACGCCCCTGAACAACGTTCAGAGGCGATCTTATCCACAACACAGCGAAGCTGCTTTCACGCCACGAAGTGGTATTCACTCTTGCGAAGCAAGTCTTCACGCAGCGAAGCTGTTTTCACGCCACGAAACTGTTTTCACACAGCGAAGCTGTTTTCACGCAGCGAAGCTGTTTTCACTAGTCGAAGACTTTTTCACGCCACGAAGTGGCATTCACTCTTGCGAAGCAAGTTTTCACGTGCGAAAAATACATTACATGTATTTTTCGCGCAGGTATTTATCCATCCCTGCTGCGGCACGGCGACCGTCACCCATGGCAAGAATAACAGTTGCGCCACCACGAACAATGTCGCCACCAGCGAAGATTTCTTCCATAGAAGCCTGATTGTTTTCTTCGTTTACTTCGATAGTGCCCTTGCGACCCTGCTTGAGATCTGGCAGACAGCTTGGAATCAATGGGTTTGGAGAAACACCGATAGCAACAACAACGATGTCAACGTCGAGTTCTTCGATTGCGCCAGGAATTTCAACCGGTTTGCGGCGACCCTTTTCGTCTGGTTCACCAAGTTCCATCTTCTGGAGACGAACCTTGGCAACTCTGCCGTTTTCACCAGCAATATATTCGATTGGGTTATGAAGAGTCATGAATTCAACGCCTTCTTCTTTGGCGTGCTTGACTTCTTCAAGACGAGCCGGCATTTCAACTTCAGAACGTCTGTAAACGATGATTGAACGTTCAGCACCAAGGCGCTTAGAGGTTCTTACAGAGTCCATAGCGGTGTTACCACCACCAACAACCACAACAGTCTTGCCCTTGAGAACCGGGGTATCTGTGTCTTCACGGTTAGCACCCATGAGGTTTACACGGGTGAGATATTCGTTAGAAGACATAACGCCGTTGAGGTTTTCACCAGGAATATTCATGAAGTTCGGGAAACCTGCGCCAGAACCTACGTAGAAAGCCTTGAAGCCCTGAGCCTTAAGGTCTTCGAAGCTTGCAGTTCTGCCTACAACGAAGTTCTTTTCGAACTTAACGCCAAGCTTTGCAAGGTTAGCAAGTTCAAGGTCAACGATTGAGTTTGGAAGACGGAATTCCGGAATACCATATTTAAGAACGCCACCGATTTCGTGGAGAGCTTCGAATACGGTTACATCATAGCCAGCCTTAGCCATGTCACCAGCAAAAGAGAGAGCTGATGGGCCTGAGCCAACGGCTGCAACCTTGATGCCGTTCTTCTTTTCAATCTTTGGAAGCTTTGGTTCGATACCGTTCAAACGTTCATAGTCAGCGGCAAAGCGTTCGAGATAACCGATAGCAACTGCCGGCTTTTTCATCTTCAGGTAAGTGCACTGAGATTCACACTGCTTTTCCTGTGGGCAAACACGGCCACAAACTGCTGGAAGAGCGCTGAATTCCTTAAGAACTGCAGCAGCTTCCTGAAATTCGCCGCGTTCAATATTCTTAACAAATCTTGGAATATCGATGCCTACTGGACAACCGCTGGTGCATGGGTGATTTGGGCAGTCCATGCAGCGCTTAGCTTCTACCATAGCCTGTTCTTTAGTGAGGCCGGTATTAACTTCGATAGTCTGAGATTTAATACGTTCTGCCGGTGCAACTTCGTTCATCTTAACGCGTTCAATAGCAGTGCGTTCTTTCATTGGGGTCTTATTTTTAAGTTCTTCACGCCATGTCATAATTTTTGTTCCTCGACTTTGAATTAAAGTTTTGCCTTAGCCTGGTCTTCTTCTGCTTTGTAGCATCTTAAGCGAGAAAGCATTTCATCAAAGTCGACCTGATGTGCGTCAAATTCCGGACCATCAACACATGTGAACTTAGTCTGGCCGCCAACAGTTACACGACAAGCACCGCACATACCAGTGCCGTCAACCATGATAGTATTGAGGCTGCACTGAGTTGGAACGCCATATTCCTTGGTTTTGAGAGCAGCAAATTTCATCATGATAGCTGGGCCGATAGCAATACATTCATCAACCTTTTCACGCTTCATAACCATTTCAGCGCCTACAGTAACATTACCCTTCATGCCGTAAGAGCCGTCATCTGTCATGATAATTACTTCATCAGAATATTTGCGAAGTTCGTCTTCAAGAATAATGAGATCTTTGGTTCTGGCCGCAAGAATAGTGATTACTTTGTTGCCTGCTTCCTTCATAGCCTTTACGATTGGAAGAAGTGGAGCATTACCAACACCACCGCCCATACCCATGAAGGTGCCAACCTTTTCGATTTTTGTTGGTTTGCCAAGTGGGCCTACAAGGTCAGTCAAACATTCGCCAACCTGCATGTTACAGAACTTTGTTGAGCTATAGCCAACCTTCTGTGCAATAAGGGTAATAGTGCCTTTTTCAGTATCTGAATCAACGATAGTCAAAGGAATTCTTTCGCCCTTTTCGCCCATTCTCAAAATGATGAAGTTACCTGGCTTGCGTGACTTTGCAATTAGAGGAGCTTCAACCAAAAACTTGAAAACATTTTCTGACAGCTGTTGCTTTTCTACAATTTTGTACATTTCGTTCTCTCAGAACCAGCTTAATTTTTCGGCACAGGGGAAATACCACTCATTTAACTCAATCATTCCTTACCGAAACTAGTTCTCCGTCTTTTTAGATTAGAACATTCCACAATCATTTTCAACAATTTTTTTAAAGTGACCTGCAACCCCAACTAAAATAAATCCAATCGGGTTTCTCTGTTACGACGTCATAAATACGCAAGATATTGTTTACAATCTAAGTCCAGCAATAAAATCAAAGCTTGTCAGAATGAAATTCCCAGACAAACCCACCAGCCGCAATCAAAGATACTTCAAACTCTAGTCTCTATTAGACTTTGAGCTTTTTTAGCTGTTTGGACCAGGTTTTGACTGTTTGCTGGCGCAAAAATTCTATCAGGGGTTTAAGTTCCTGATCACGATCCCAGGCTTCTAAAGCATCATAGTATTCTTTTCTGTCTTCTTCGTGGATTGTGACAGGAGGATGATTGTGAACAATAAGAATATAATTCATTAAAATACGCCCGGTTCTTCCATTTCCATCAGCAAAAGGGTGAATGTTTTCAAATTTTGCATGAAAATATGCTGCAGCAATCAGCTCTTTACCTTCTTCAATATCGTTAAGTTCTTCAAGTAGCTCAGCCATTTCCTCTTGAACATCTTCCGGAGCAGCACCTATTTCTTCGCGACCAGTTACATAGTCATGCTTTTTGTATTCTCCTGGTCGTTCACCAATGCTATATCGTCTTGTATCATAGGTATTCTGGGTCAGATTAAACTGAAATTCTTTTACTAGTTGCTCATCTAGTTTTCTTCTTTCATTAAAAGCCACTAGCAGCAATTCACTTGCAGCCTTCGAATTTCTTATTTCAAAAAGAGTCTTCAAATCACCAGTATATGCTGTAACACCATCATGGTCAAAAATTTCTCTAGTGTCATTGAACGTAATACTATCGTTTTCAATTTTTCCAGAGTGGTAAGCAAAAGAAATAGCATGACCATTCAAAGCCTCAGCCAACTCTGCATCATTTGTAATATTCTTTCTATGCCAAAGCTCCAAAGCCTTTTCGTAATCAGTCATACCATCACCCCTTACTTAGTTGTATAGAATATTATACCACATACCTTGTGGAGAATGGAGAATGGAGAATGGAGAACTATATCTGCTCTGTTTAAGTGCGTCAAGAGGCTTGGTCAGACTAACCGAATGCATAATGCAGAATTCATAATGCATAATTGAGTGTGTTGGTTTTCTGCTGCTTTAACTCACTTCTCGGACTAACCTAATTCACAATACACAATTTACATATCTTCTCTGCGAAGCAATTCCACTAGCGAAGCTTACTTCACAAAAAAAAGGCCCCACGAAGTGGAGCCTTTTTTTTAACGAGATTATTCAGCCAATGGGAAAACTTCGATTGGTTCTTTGATCTGGCCGTCGTGGTCTGCGAGACCGTAACCAATAGCTACTACCTTGCCTTCAACTGGCTTGTCGTAGTATTTGTTGGCGCTGTTAGCCTTGAAGCGTCTGATCATTTCGCCGTCTGACTTAGCAAGAAGAGTCAGATGCGGGTCGAACTGTGAGAATACATTTGGGCTGCCGTAATTCTTGATGCACTGAACCTTTGCTGGCATGCTCTTAGCCCATTCAGGAACGTAGTCTGATTTAGCTCTCAGGAAAGCGAGGCTGTTGGCAACATCATTACAAAGACTCTGAAGCTGTTCATTGTTCTGGATTCCCATAAACAGCCAGTCACTGGCAGCAACTTCGATACCCTTGGTGTTAACTGGGAACTGCTTAGTCTTGGCAGCAATTCTCTTAACGATCTGTGATACAAATCTCTGACGGCCCTGTGGATAAGCAGTCATATAAAGAGTGCAATGTGGCTGATAGCCCTTAAGAGCAAAGGTTTCTACATCTTCAGTAGCCTTAAGGTCAACAGTAGCTACCTTTACAGAAGCTTCGATATTTTCAGACATTACTGCGAAAACGTTGATCTTATCAGTAACAACCTTTTCTTCAGCTCTAAGAATGCTTGGAACAGCAATAGCAAGTCCTAAAACAACCGGCAAAGCCAAATATTTAAACCAATTAGAATTTCTCATTCACAGTCTCCTTGAATTTCAATGCTAAAATTCTAGCCATTTTCCCCAAACTTGTCAATAAAACCATATCAAGCAACGGATAACAGGATAGGAGCGGATGAACAGCCAAACAGCCAGGATTTTAGCCTCAGCCTTAAGAGATTACTGCTTTACCCAAACCAACTTACTACTATACGAAAGTTGGTTTGGCGAATCACCAACCTTCTAAAACCGAGGCTCAAAAAAATGGCCTGCTTTATCCGGCTACATCCTGTTATCCGGTGCTAAATCTTTGGCCGAAGGCCATACTTACCAGCAGGATCTGAAACAGCCAAACAGCCAGGATTTTTAGCCTCAGCCTTAGGCAATTACTGCTTTACCCAAACCAACTTACTACTATACGAAAGTTGGTTGGGCGAACCACCAACCTTCTAAAACCGAGGCTCAAAAAAAATGGCCTGCTTTATCCGGCTACATCCTGTTATCCGGTGCTAAATCTTTGGCCGAAGGCCATACTTACCAGCGGGATCTGTGCCAGGCTTCGGGGCGGAGGAAGATTACGAGGGCCATGACTTCCAGACGGCCAGCCCACATGAGAATGATTGCAACGAGCTTGCTTAATGCGTGCCAATGCCCGAAATTTCCCATAGGACCAATAGCTCTGAAACCAGGTCCAGTATTACCAAGACAGGCAATAGCACCGGAATAGCCTTCAACAAGACTGTTTTCAATAGTGCATAGTATGGTTCCGCCAATCAGGAACAAAGCCATATAACACATAAAGAATGTCAGAATCGGCTGAACATCATTTTCACGCACGGTTCTGTTATCAAGCTTAATTCTTATTACAGCTTCCGGATATACATTCTTGAGAAGCATTTTCCAGAAGTATTTAACAAGAATAACAATACGGATAACCTTCATGCCACCGCCGGCAGAGCCTGAACAGCCGCCGATGAACATAAGTATTATCAAAACAGACTTTGCCGCCATTGGCCATAATTCATAATCGACGCTGGCACAGCCTGTGGTCGTAATAATACTGATGCACTGGAACAGTGACTGTCTGACAATTTCGCCAATAGATGTATCAGGCATGTGATATGCAAGGATAAAACAGATTGCGATACTTGCCACAGCAATAATTGCTGTATATGCCATCAATTCTGTGTTTGTAAACAAGCCTTTAAAGCTGTTGACAATAAGGTTTTTAAACTTAGCACGCTTTGATTCAATATTTCTGTATTTTAAATAATCCAAGAAGCTTTTGGCAGCGCGCACCTGAAGAATAAAGTTTGCACCAGCCAGAAACATGAAAATTATTATTACCCATTCTGCAGCAGGATTATGAAACCCCGCTATGCTAGTATCCTGCGAAGAAAAGCCTGCTGCTGCTATAGTAGAAAAAGCATTTGTTGCCGCTGTAGCAAGATCCATTCCAGAAAAGCAAAGAGCTACAGTGCAGAATATTGTCAAAAATGCATACCAGGCCAAAAGCTGACCAGCAGTATCTTTGATTCTTGGGGAAAGCTTGTCTTTACTTTCTGCTGATACTTCTGCAAAGAATAATTGACGACCGGCAATTGCAAGCTGTGGAAGCAAAGCAACGAAAATAACAAGAATCCCTAAGCCGCCTATCCATTGCGTAAAACCGCGGTAGAAAAACATTGAGCTGTTTATTGCAGAGAAATCGCTCAATATCGTGGAACCTGTTGTGGTAAAGCCGCTCATTGATTCAAAAAAGGCATCAATGAAATTTAATCCGAAATACATGTATGGTATGGTTCCAAGAATGGAAAGAACCAGCCAGCCGAAGCTAACTACACCCATACTTTCAACACGGTTCAAATCATCAAATTTTGCCTTTCTGTCTGCGTTTATTGCCAATCTTCCCAGAGCCATGCTGAGAATGATGGTAGCAGCAAAAGCAAATGCTGAATTATACTGTTTCAAAAGGAAAGCAGCAATAAGCGGTATGAACATCATGATTACAAAACCATGAATAAGATAACCAATAACAGAAGTTACTAATTTAAAGCGTATCATTTTTCAACTTCTTTTTCGGCTTCAGCAGCTTTTTCAGCCATATCCTGCTTTTCTTCTTCCGCTTCGGCATTTTTTCTTACCACATCAAGGAAGAACTGGTTAAGGTCCTTTGCTTCTTCATTATCAGAAGACAAAAAGACTCTCAGCATGTCGCCAGCCATGATTTTGTCGATACCACAAGGAACCACAGTGCTTAAACCACGTTTAAAAGCAGCAAAAACAACGCCTTCCGGTGGTTTCAGATCCTTCAGCATAGTTGGTGGGAAATTATCAGGAACGACAACTTCCTTTATTTCTGCCTTACCCTTTTCAAAAATGGTGAGAACATCAATGCTATCGTCAGAAATCAATCTGCTGACGTTCAAAACTGAGTTGAGCTGAGCACTTACGGCTACATCAATACCGGCCTTGTCGAAAAACTCAACGTTTTCGCTGGAGTATGCTCTTGTAATAACCTTCTTTGCCTTTAAAAGCTTAGCCTTCAAGGAAACCATAAGGTTCTTTTCTTCATAGCCGGTTAAGGCTACAACACAGTCACACTGATCGAGCTGCTGTGTCTTAAGGAATTCTTCACTGCTGCCGTCAGCATTTAAAACGAGAATTCTTTCAGAAAGGTTTTCTGTCAGGAATCTGCATTGTGCAAGGTTCTTTTCAACTATTCTGACTCTAATGTTGCTATATGGCTCAAGAGTCTTTGCTACGATATAACCGACAGTGCCGCCACCAATAATGAGAACATTCATGATTCCCTTTGGCTTTGGATTAAAGCGGCTTTCAATTTCCTGCATAGGTCTTTCATGACCCATGAAAATAATCTTGTCATCCTTAAAGAAAATAGTCTGGCCACGAGGAATGATAACTTCTTCACCACGAACCAGGGCGACAGCAAGAACACCGCGGGGAATACCAAGATCCATCAGCTTTTTCCCAATACCAAAGGAACCGGACTTCAAACGGAATTCCAGCATCTTAAGGTCTTCGTGCTCAAAAACCTTAACGTCTATAGCGCCAGGAATAGCAATAATCTGGGCAATGTATTCACCGAGCAGCTTTTCAGGCCATATAAGCTTATCAATGACAAGCTTTTCGCCAAGCTCACCGGCAAAGGTTTCAAAATAATGGTCTTTATTTACAAAGCAGAAGGTCTGAGCATTACCAAGCTGCTTTACAGCAAGACATGAAATTACATTAACTTCATCTGAGGCAGTGCAGGCGATGAAAACATCGGTGCTGTCTACGTTTGCTGATTGAAGAACAGAAAGACTGGTTGGATTGCCATTAACAGTCTGGACATCGAACTTTTCAAGCTGTTTCAGGTTCTTTTGGCCATCTTCGATGACTACAACGTCATTCTTCTGATATAAGGTCTTAATAAACTGCAAACCTATTTCGGTTGCGCCAGAAATAACTATCTTCATATATTAAACCATCATTCATGAGCAAAAACATAAGCCTTTGCCATCTTTTCATCTAAGAATAGACTAATAATGTCGTTCTGAATATAACCGCAATTCTTAATTTTTTCAAGAGCCCCAGCGGTCATATCCTGAGAAACAAGAGCAATATTGAATGGGCTTTCAGACAAGGCAGTTATAAATTCGTCTGTGTCAGTAAAGCTTCTGAACTCGCAGGACCTGCCAAAATGAACCTTGGCTGCTTCAAGATAACGCCAGTCTTCGCTTAATACGCATATTACAGCCTGATGGGCAGAATTTCGGCAAAAAGAGATTATTTCCCTGAATATTGCTTCAACAGAACTTGCAGAAAGGTCGGGGAAAGAAGCAGCAAGCTTTTTGAGTATTTCAGCTTCTCTTCTGGAATCGTAGGCTCCCAGCCTGGCTTCAGCAGAAGAAGCTCTTAGCTCGTCTTTAAGCGCGCCAATCTTTATTGCGCAATCACGTCGCTGGGAAATTAGTTTAAGGATTTCATTATCAATAGAGTCTATCCTGTTGCGGAGCTGCTCTATCTCATTCCTTAACATTTTCTGCAAGCCTTTTTACCATAGCCTGATGCATCGGGCAATTCTGGTCTTCTTCGCGGCAGTATGGATTTCTGCTGAGCTGACAAGGAGCGCCAGCGTATTTGAAAATCAAAGGAGCAACCTTGCGAACAGCTGCGAGCATTTCATAAGCAAGCTGTCTGATTTCCCACTGGGCTTTCATACAGCAGCGCTGTTCAAAGAAATTAAACAGGCTTCTGGCATTCATTGTAAAAACTATTTTTGTTTCAACGGCGTTAGGAAAAATATAACGCGCATCTTCCGGTGCAATACCGATTTCCACCATTTTACGATAAGCATTAAGGCTTTCATCCATTGCCTTGTTGTAAACCTCCAGAGCTTCTGGGTTAGCAGCTATCTTTGGTGGGATGATGTTTGGAATTTCCTTGAGCTTGAGGTAATTAACATAGCGCTGGCTTTCCTGTGAATAAGAAGCCATTCTATGTCTTACCAGCTGGTGTGACAAAGCGCGAGAAATTCCGTCTGCGCTAAATGTGAATGAAGCATGTTCAAAAACAGAAAGATGACCACGCTGTCTGAGCATATTCAACATTTTTTCAACTTCTTCTGGCTTAAAACCAGTTTCGATAGCATCAGCAGCTCGGTTAGAATAACAACGTCTGGCAGCAAGGGCTACCATTTTATCTGGGTCTGGGGTATAGCGCAGTAATGTTACAGTCATAATCACTTAAAACTATTTCGGCGAAAACTTGCTGCAAAAAAGGGGATGATACTCTTTTTTAATTTAAACAGCAAATTTTCGCCGGAAATAATAAACTTAGAAAATTACTTTTCTTCTACTGGAGCAGTCTTCTTGGCTTTCTTAGCAGCAGCGGCTTCTGCAGCCTTCTTGCTGTTTTCAAGTTTAGCCTTGAATTTTTCTACACGGCCTGTAGTGTCAACAAAACGCTGAGTGCCTGTGAAGAATGGATGGCAAGCTGCACAAACTTCAACCTTAAGTTCTTTTACGGTTGAAAGGGTCTGAAAAGTGTTACCGCAAGCGCAAGTAACATTGATGAGACTGGTCTTTGGGTGAATGTTCTGTTTCATTTCCGGTTTCTCCTAATTAATCCTTAAAATTTTTAGAAGCTTCTTCCAAACTGTCATAAATGTCAATGATTTCGTGAAGATGTATCAGCTGGAAAATACCATAGATATATGTATTCAGATTAATCAAAGCCATGTCGCCGCCAGCACTTTTAAGCTTCTTAAGAGTGCCAACGAAGAAGCCAAGTCCAGAAGAATCTATGTAAGTGGTTCTTTCAAGGTCAAGAACCAATTTTACCTTTTTCTGATCAACGAGCTCCTGAACCTTCTGCTTAGCCTGTGGCAAAGACCACATTTCTAATGAGCCAATAATAGAAAGTACTACGTAGCCCTTTTCTGCGTTTCTTAATTCGAAACTGAGTTGATTTTCGTTTTCTTCCATTTGTTCCCTCCAGAGGATTCAAACACTATATATTTTTACTGATGTCTGGGTTTCTTACGAACTATTTCAATAGCCTTGCAAACAGCCATTGTGATGTTCGCACGCCACTGAGAAGAATCTAAGGCAACATTGATAACAGCGTCACCAATGGTTGTTACAACATATTTTGAAGGCAAGCTGTTTAAAGCTAATGCTACAACGTCTAATTTACAATGCTCACAAGTGCAGCCAGGATTCTTACCTTCTGCAAACAACTGGTCTACTGCTGCCTTAACAGCTTCTTCCACTTTATTCACAAGAACATATTCTTCCATTGCTTCACCTGTTTTCTACGTTAAGCGTCAGCCTTTAAACCAAGCTTTGTTCTTAGCGTCTTGGGATCTATATCAAGCAGACGGGCTGCCTTCAATTTATTCCCACCGGCATATTCGAGAACCTTCTGTGCATACATGCGTTCCATTTCGGCCATTGTATATATGCGGTCTTCGCCTATGCCTTCGCCAGCAACTTCAGACGGTCTCCTGATTTTGTCAGGGAAATCATCTGCTTCAACGACATTTGCCCTCGAAAGAACAGTAGCACGTTCGATGACATTGCGCAATTCTCTGACATTGCCAGGCCATGCATAAGTAGTAAGCACAGACATTGCATCCCTGCTTAAGCTTAAGTCAGGCTTGTTATACTTTTCCTTGAATTCTTCAAGAAAAGCATTCACAATCTCAGGTATGTCTTCTGTTCGTTCACGGAGCGGTGGAATGTGTATCTCAACTACGTTCAACCTGTAATACAGGTCTTCGCGGAATCTTCCTTTTTTTATTTCTTCAAGAAGATTCTTGTTGGTTGCAGCCATGATTCTGACATCGACCTTGATGGTGTTTGAACCACCGATGCGTTCAAATTCCTGTTCCTGCAGGACTCTGAGCAGCTTGGTCTGTGTCATCATGGACATATCGCCGATTTCATCCAGAAACAGCGACCCACCATTGGCTCTTTCGAAACAACCTTCCTGACGGCTTATGGCCCCAGTAAAAGCGCCTCTTTCATGCCCGAACAACTGGCTTTCAAGAAGTTCTGAAGGAATTGCTGCACAATTCATCTTCAGATAAGGCTTTGTGCGTCTCTGACTTTCGGCATTGATAGCAGTTGCTACCATTTCCTTACCAGTTCCGCTTTCGCCGGTGATAAGAACAGTAACATCATTTCCAGCTACTTTTGATACCAAGTCCAAGACTTCTGATATCGCCTTGCTGGACCCGATTATTCGTTTCTTTATCATCCCGCTAAAACCTTTTATTCTCGAGCTACTTTAAAGACATAGTCTGAAAAGACATAGATTGCTCAGTCGTGGCAGTAATTTTAACATAGCAATTTTAAGAAGTCAACAATTGTGTACCTAATTCCTTTTAAGAAAGTGGGGGAGTGAGGAAGTGGGGAAGTGGAGAGAGAAAAATTGTTGATGGGGGCTTGAAAAAAAATACGAAATATTAGAAAATAGACGTAGTGTTGAATTAATTTTACTTTTGAGGAGAGATTTTTAAAATGTCAGCAAAGTTATTTGTAGGAAATTTACCATTTAAGGTTAACAATGAAACACTAAGCCAGGAATTTGCTAAATTTGGCGAAGTAGTAAGTGCTAACATAGTCATGGATAGATCAACAAACCGTTCTAAGGGTTTTGGTTTTGTAGAATTTGCAACCGTTGAAGCTGCTCAGGCAGCTATTGCTGGTATGCATGAACAGGAAATGGATGGCCGCAAGCTTACTGTAAGCATGGCCAAGAAACAATAATCCATAAATAAAATTAATGAATGAAGAACTGCTAAAAAAAATAAAAATAGCAGCTAACAAGAATTTTGATACCTATGTTCAGAAGGTCTTGAAAGCTTCTGCTGAACATGGAGCCTTCGGCATGGAAATGGTCGATATGCTTCATGACCAGCTTCCGCGAACTGCCTGTGGCAACTGTGGCAAATGCTGCAATGCCATCTCTATGTATTCTTTGGAGTATCATAGAATAATGCGTGAGGTAATGACAAAATGGCAGCCGGAACGCATAGCAAGACTAATAAAATCAGTTCTTCGATTCGACCTTAGACAAGCAAACGTCGGCAACGAAAGCCGTCTTAGATGTGTATTCAGAGATGATGAAACAAAGGTTTGCCTCATTCACCCGGTAAGACCATTTGCCTGTCGCATATTCGGCCTCAAAAAAGAAAATGGCCTGAGAGAATGCGATAATGTTAAAGATCTTGCTCTGCCAGAACAGATAGTCAGAGAAGAATACCTTACCAATCTTCAGGCAAAGATACTAGAAACATCTGAAAGCTACGAACCATTCCCAGGAAAAGGTGAAATACACTTTTTCCCATTCGAATTCTGGTTCTTCAAGCAGATATTCCCGACAGAAAGAGCACTTCAGATATACCGCGAAATTCTGGTTCCACTTTCCACACCACTTACAAAGATGTGGGAAAATATGGAAAAGGTGCCTGATATATTGCCAAGTGATTTTGAGAATTAATAAAAACCTCAGAGGCCCAAAGCTTCTGAGGTTTTTGTTTTACCAGATATATGTAGCCGCGGCACCAGCATTTAACTCGCTGCTAATAGTGTGTTTGCCGCATTTAATCTTGAATTTCTTCACATCACCGCTGCTGTTTAAAACTACAACGACCAGTTTACCATCAGTTCTTTCAAAGGCTGAGGTTTCGAGGCGATTGTCACTGCTTTTGGCAGAAATCCTTACAGAACCAGGTCTTACAAACTTAGAAACCTGTCCTATAATGTAATAAGCCTGGTTATAGGAACCAACCTTTTTTGTGCTCTTGTTGATTGTTATAGCACCCTTGCAGTCTGGGCAACCGCCAAGAGTATGGGGGTCACAATTTTCATCTGAAGCCAGATTCCATTCAAAAGCGGCATTACCATAGTTATTCATGGTTCCCAGAACAACGTTGCTCAAGTGCCATTTGAAGTCACCTGCAAAATCACCTGTGCGACCAGTCCACTGTTCGGTCAGGTAAAGTTTCTTTTCTGGCTGCTCTGCATATACTTCAGACAAAGTGCTTATATCACCGGCATAAAGATGCCATGCAGAACCGGTAACATACTTCCCAGCATCTGCATCAGCCATTACTGTCAAGGCATAATCCTTCTTGTCGCAGTTGTGGTCCCAGCAAAGAATCTGAACATCGTCAAAGCCATTCTTTTCAAGAGTCGGACCAAGATACTTGCCGATGAAATTAGCCTGACTGGCAGCATCCATAGCCATACTCGGCTTGTTGGTATCGCATTCAGGCTCATTCTGACAGGAAATAATATTTACGTTAATTCCGTTGTCTTTCATGGTCTGAAGGTATTTAACAAAATAGTTTGCATAAACCTGATAGTATTCAGTCTTCAGGTTTCCGCCACCATACAAGCGCTTTGTTTTCATCCAGGTTGGAGCGCTCCATGGGGTTGCAAGAATCTTAATATCCGGGTTTACAGACAGCACTTCCTTCAGCATAGGAATAAGCTCTTTGTCACCAGCCTTGATATTGAATTTCTTCAACTCCTTGTCAGTGCCAACAAGCTTTTCATCATACGTAAAGCACTTCTTGCTTAAATCAGAAGCCCCGA
Source organism: Candidatus Avigastranaerophilus sp. (assembly GCA_045599645.1). Lineage (GTDB taxonomy): Bacteria > Muiribacteriota > Ozemobacteria > Ozemobacterales > Ozemobacteraceae > RUG334. The sequence continues at coordinate 18,068 of JAZRWI010000089.1, read as the reverse complement.
TGCTTATACGGACCAGACTTGCGCCTATACCATACTGAGGGTCATAGAATTTCCTAAAAACCTCTTTGCGGTCTTCTGCCGACATTTTGTTGAGCAAATAAGCACTTCCGCCTGTTAATGCAAAGCCAAAGCCGTCAATGGTCTGATATTTTTCACTGCTGTTAACAGAAATTTCAGGTATATCTTCGTTGTTTGCGCCAATCTTTGGAGTTGCCTGCTTAACAAGAAGTGTGTTGGTAGACGGGTCTGTCAGATACATCTGCAGGTTATTGATATCGCTGCCTTTTTTAACAACAGCAGGAGCTTTATCTTCTACAGCAGCAACAGTTGCGCCGCTTTCTACGGCAGAAATGGAAGAACCCGACAAAGCAGAAGAAATAGCCTTGGCGTCTACTGCTTCATCTTCGTCGAAGGGGCCGGCATAAGCATGACTACTAAGCATCAAAGCAGCAGCCAGAAACATCAGCTTAACAATATTCCCGCAGTTTTTCATAGAATTCTCCCGTCTGTTTGCTCGTCAAAATCTATTTATTAATACTACAAAAAAGCTCAATAGTTTTCAACAGACCCAGCCCAATATTTCATGAATGAAAAAGCAGCGGAAACATCAGCTTTTCTGCCATTTCCGGCATCTGCAAAAAATCCGCCAGCGTTTCAGAGCCTTTATTGTCGAGAATGAACAAAGTATTATCCTCTTCCTCATATAAACCCAGCTTGCAGTGCTTTGCCTTGTTTAAGGGGAAGCCGAAATAGGCAGTCTGTGTATTATCGTCAGCTACGGCCGCCAGAATGTTTTCTAAAGAACTGCCTTTATTACAGAAAATATCATAAACAACCATGTCATCGCCTTCATGACCGGCAATTACTACAGCATCCTCGGCTTCAACACAATAGACATCGTTTTTATTGTATTTCATGCAATAAAACATCAACAGACCTTTGTTTGAAATGTTTATATCTGAGAATGGGTTTCCAAGCTCATAATATTTAAGTAAGCGGTCTACATCTGCTTTATCGCTCATATTCAGCCGAACTGCTTTCTCAGCACAATCATCACTTTTTACAGACATTCTGTATTGATGCTCGTCAACAGCCTTAAAACCAAATCTAGGGTAAAAATCCAGCACGGAATCATTGGCAAAAAGGAAGATACCATCGCACTTGTCTTCCCATTCTGTCAGTATTCTATCTATTAAAGCGCTCGAAAGACCTTGCTTGCGATAATCAGGGGAAGTCATTACGCCACCCAGTTGAATATATAAGCGTGGCTCCTGATTAGCAGCTTTTACATGCATTTTATTTACAGAAACAGCAGAAACAATGCGGTCACCATCCATCAGAACATGTGGATTAAATAGTTTACCGTCCCAATAGCCTGCCTGATACCATTTTTCAAAGCTAAGCCCAGGAAAAACCTCTGCACAAAGAGCTTCATAAGCAGCTCTTTCGTGTTCACGGAACTGAATCTGGTCACAAAGCTCGTAAGATTTATCAATAATATCTATTAATGTTGATTCCATAATATGTTAAAATACTCGCGCGAGGTAAATACATCAATGAAAAATTCAAAAATTATAGCTTATGCTTTGCTACTGGCAGGCTGTATCGCAGGCTCTAACGCTATGGCAGCTAACGGCCCTGCAGAAGCAACTGTTCAGGTAAATAACGAACCAATCAAACTCACAATTGAAACCAAGACAGAAAACAATTATACAAGCCACAACATCAAAGCAAATGGTGAATGGGCAGCTAATGCTGACCAGGATTGCAATATAAACGCATACAAGATTTTTTACGACGCAGACGAATATTGTGGAAAAATCAGCAAAAGCCATGATTCAGACGTTTGGCACAGAAATGTTGTTCACTATGATTCCAACAGTGATGCAGCAGAATTCATAATAGAAACCCTGGCGACACCAAATGCTGTAATAGAAGGCTCTTTTCAAGAAGGCGACAACACCTATTACAACATGATGCTTTTCAGAACAACCAGCAACGATGTTCTGAAAGAAGCTACCGGTCTGTCTCTCATTGGTATGACCCCACAGGAAGTTGAAAGCGTATTGGGAAAATATCAGCATATTACTGAATGCGAAGACCCGTATCTGCTTTATTCCTTCTACGTTGACGGCGGCTCCTCAAGACTTATATACCTTTACATGAATGAAGGGAAAATATGTGAAATATTATTGAGAAATGATCCTCCAGGAGAATGCGAATCAAAGTGTGGCGAAGGCTGGTATTATTCGCAGATTCCTGAAGGCTGGTATACAAAAGGCACTGTAACAGCTACAAACCTCAATGTCAGGGCAGAACCCAAAACCGGTGAAGTTATTGCAAAAATAGGTTCAGACCACCCGGAAATGATGTTTGCCGAAACCAGGAACACAAGAGAAGAATATCTCTGGGTTCATATCATTACTAAGTGCGACATGAAGGAAACACATCCGGATACAATAGACGGCTGGGTTTATGGGAAATATGTAAGCCCGAGCTTCAAGAATTTCCATCTGGGCACTTGCTTCAGCAACTGCTTTGAATACTTTGACTGGCTTCCACCATATTTAGGCGAACCAGCCACTACCAATACAACCGAACCCGATGAAAACAGTAAATATCAGGTAACAAAAACATGGCCCGACAAGGGAATTAACCTGACATTTAACGTTTACAAAACAGGTGCAACCTATGTTAATAGTGCTGAAATAACAGGTGAAAAATATGCATTTGCCGGCTTAAAGGTTGGTGCAAATGTTGAAATGATAAGAAATTTCGACGCTAACCTGAACAAAGTTAACTTCAAGCTTCAAAAGTCTTGTGATATTACCGGAAACGGCACAATGACCTGGACCAGCACAGAATACGACGAAGAAGAAAATTCACGTCAGGTCGTAGTAGAAGCCCGCAACGGAAAAGTAATAAAAATAACCCTGAATAATATGTAAATTTAGGTATTAGGTATGAGGTATTAGGTATTAGGTATTAGCAGCCGAGAAGGCACCCTCATCCGTCACGCTTTGCGTGCCACCTTCCCCCTGAAGGAGGAAGGCCTCGCGGGGGCGGGACCCGCATTCGTCTTCTGCTTCGCAGAATCCACCTTCCCCCTAAAGGAGGAAGGGCTAGAAAATCACCCTCACTCCTGCGAAGCAGGCTGGCTAAAATCAACGCGCCGAAAGGCGTGTTTCACACCTGCCGCCAAGCGGCAGGTATTCACTCGAGCGTCAGCGAGTTTTCACTACAGACGCATTGCGTCTGTTTTTCACGACTGTCGCGAAGCGACAGTCTTTCACGCCGCAGGCATCCAAGCTCATCCCGCCGACTCATTATATTCCTTCATACTCTTATACTGCATCAACGGTCTCGGCAAATCTTCTTCAAGAACTCTTTTATAGAGCTTGGCAAATTCAATAAGAGCTGACCTTGCCGGGTTTGTCATAGCAGAAGCCTTGTTTCCCATAAGCGTAAACATTTCACTTGTTGCTTCATCCAATTCAATAATCTTGGCTTTCCTAGAAGTTAATTCCTGATAATACTGTCTGATGACTTCCATGCGCTTATCAATCTTCTTAGCAGCTGCTTCACAGTCTAAAGCATAAACATCTCTAAAAAACTGGTTAACATTAGCCAAATCGGTGGCCGCATTACCTGTTATTTTGTTTTTGCTCTGTAGCATTGAGTATTTTTCAAGATAGACTGGATCATTTTCATAGGAATTATCAAATTCATTAAGCATGTTTGAATATTTGCCATGCATCCTCATTAAATCCATCTGGATTTCATTTAATGAAACCATTTTTTCCTGAATAGCTGTAAGCTTTGACATTGCCTTTTCCCAGCCTTCCGGGTCGGTCTGCATATTTGGCATACCGCCTCCAGTCATGGAAACATTACCAGAATTAATATCATCCATAGCCTTTTCCATCTTTTCAATGGGGCCGTTCAATGACTTAATCTGGGTAGCAAAGGGGTCCTTTGCCTTTACAGCAACTACTATTTCTGCTGTTGTCGGAATCTTATTTACAGCGGCAAAAACTTCACTGACACTCTGTGCATAAGCACTGCCAGCCATCAACATCAAGCCTAACAAAATGGCATTCAGTTTTCTCATCTATTTGTCTCCTGATTATCTAATTACGCTATCAACATTAATTATACCACACACTACATTAAGCTATTAGCTACTAGCTTCTAGCTATTGGCCGAGAGCTGCAGGCCTATTGCAATCGAAGCTTCTTGGCAATTCACTGTCTGCTTTCTCGGCTAAGAGCTAACAGCCAACAGCTAAGAGCTTATAAAATAATACATCTACACCCAACTGCTATAAGACAGCAGTCAAATCATTTAAAATAGAGTTCTACAGCAGTCTTGAAGCCTTCGGAGAAGGTCGGGTTATACTTTTCGTCGCCCTTAATTATTTTAAGATGCTTGTAGGCTTCGTAGAAGTCCACACCTGTGCTTTCCTTTGTTAAAGTACCACCAATAATACCGCCAGCTTCAGTCATATAAGACTGAACGTCCTTAGCAGAAAGCAAGCCTTCAGTAGCGCATAATACGTCAGCAAGCGCAGTGCAAAGCTTTTTGGAAGCATTCCTTACTGCTTCGTAATTGTCTGTTTCCAATGAATAACCGGCTATTGCAAAATTAGAGCATGTAGCCCCAACAAGGCAGCCTGCCATGAAATTACATTCATTATGTGGTGTAAGGCCTAGAACATAACCTGCTAAACCAGAACGTTCACCATTATCGAATACAGAAATCAGGCTACCGCTTTCATTGTTGTATTCAAGCCATGCCCAGCTTATTTTACCGTTTCTCAGACCAGGGCTGGCCGGAACAACAAATGAAAGATTAAGGTCTGTATTTGCCATTCTGTCTGTAAGCAGCTTCGGGAAGCCATTTTCAGCAAGATACTGACTAGCCTGTTCGCGCATAGTATCATCAACAAACATGATATTCGCATCCTCAGGCATAGTTGCCCAAACATGCATAAAGCCCTGCCCCTTGCCATCAGGCAACACAGAAGCTTCAAGCTGTGAAGCAAGAAGACCGGTGAGGGTATTATAAGCTCTTGTCTTTTCGGAATCGCCTTCACCGATATTGGTGTTTTCAATGTTCATCAAATCAATACCGATGGTTGCGTCTTTTCCATCACTTTCAATAATAGCGGCAACAGAAAGCGGTGTTTCATGATTTATTCTGGCCATTGTCAGACCAAGCTTTGCAGCAACATCCTTGCCAGCCTTGCTGTATGCTCTGGCAAAGCGTGCTATCGCAGCATGTCCCTGCCATTTTGCATTTGCATAATTGGAAGCGTCCTTAATGCCTTCTGCCCTGACATTTACAGCTTCTTCGTAGGACTTTGCGGCTTCGTCAGTCATTTCTGGAATATTATAACCGACTGTGATGTGCAGATTTGTCAGCTTAGTATCTGAAGCTATTGATCTCGTAGTCTTAATTTTATCGTTGATGCTTACAGTTACAGATTCCAATTCATAGCAGGAGGTATCTATCCAGAGATTTTTGTCTATCAGCAGGCCTGCAGCAGTATCAACAGAAGCGCATACCATATCGCCCTTGCCGTCTTTGCTCTTTCCCACAGAGGAGAAAGCAACATCAAAAAGGTCTGTAGACAAATCGCTGACATTGATAGAGCGGCAGAACAGGGTGGTGTGTTCCTTCAGGCCACCTTCATCAGTAGTATCGCCAGAACCACCAAGAGCACCGAAAATATTGGCAGCCAAAGCCTGTTGAGCGCCCATACCGGCTTCACCAATAAGCTTACCATATACGCTGACAGTTAGTTCAACCTGACCCTTCGCAATGATAGGACTACCATGGTCACGGAAATAACAGAGCCCCTTAAGTTCACTCAGGAATTTACCAAAAGCAGGAACAAACAGCTCTGACTTGCCATTTTTCTTGATTTCAAGAGCAATTGGCTGAACATCGCCAGAGATAAGACCATTCAAAGTACGAGCCTTTAATGCTTCTGCGCCTTTTTCACTGAGACATACACGTCTTCTTACAGGAGTATAACCAAGCTTTGTAAACACAGCTTCTGATATAAGAACAAGCTCGCGATCACACCCCCAGCCCTGTGTTACAACAGCTTCAGGAGAATAAAAGGTAGATTCATAGTCAGAGAAATATACTTTTATGCCTTTCAGGAGCTCTTGCAGGTCTTTTTCGCTCTTTACCGCATTAAGCTTTTCTGTGCCATATACAGTCAAAGCAGGAACAGCTACAGTTACAATTGGCTTATCATCTGCGTTCAAGCCAATTTTTGGAGTCTTATCAACATCCTTGTGAGTAGCAGCATATCTTGCAATAGCCTTTTCTACGGCTTCATCAATAGCAGCTTCTTTCTGGTCATCGCGTTCGACATAAATATCCCGGGCAAGCAAAGCTTTATTAGCAAATTCATCCTTTGTTAGCTTCAGCTTCAGGCTTGGAATATGGTCGCTGATGAGCTCCCATTCATCTGAATCTTCATAGTCAGGTGTAAGTCTGAAAACAACGATACCACGTCTGGACTGACCATCAAAAGCGCCCCACTGTTCATTGATACCGTAAGCAAGATTTCTGGTTTCTTCCATATCAGGTAAAATAATACCAGGAACGCTGAATTCAGCACTAGCAAAATCACCAAGCCCACGACGTGTGAGTGTCTTTATTATTGTTCCACGATTACCGGATTCACCGATATTATCAGGCATTGCTGCTTTGCAGTTCATGGTGAACAAAGTTTCAACACCACCTGTGCCCAAAGAATCCACCTTATCAATGACAGTGAAGTCTACAGCAGCCTTATTTTCATCATAGCGACCAAAATCATTGATTATTACATCAAAATATTCGTGACTGAACTTCTGATTAAGACTCTTTCCAGACCACGGCTTACCATCTGTAACCCTGCACTTGATATCGCCTCTGGCAACATCACCCCACAGATAGCTTGGAGCGCTTGCCAGTTCTTTTCCGATTACAAACGGCATTCTTACATTAGTTGAAACACCGGGTGCAAATTTCAGCTTAGAATAGAAACCGGAAGGCATAGAATAAACGATATTGTTCATCTTGCTCATCAACAGACCGTTATCTGTTTCCAAAGCATAATAGAAGCGTTCCTTCGGGTCTATATCAAGCAATGCGGAAACCTTGCTTTCAAAGTCTGCATCAATTATTCTGAAGGTTGAGTTATCATTATAAAAACCTTTTCCACAAAGCTCTGATTTATCTTCCAAACCCTTTACTTTAAGGGAAAAAGCATCAGTAAGCTTTTGCGGTTCAGTATTTGGCAGCGCCTTTACAGCTTCGAATTTCCTGCTCATTCTACCGATGACAGGCAATTCAATATGACCGTTGCTTTCATCGAAAACCTGCAGGGACAACTGCTTATAAGCATCATTGCTACCGCTAAATGGCATATCAAAAACAAGAAAGCCTTCAGCAGACTTCTTTTCGTCAACGCCGACATTTACTTTGCCTGGTTCGGTAGTCAAAGGTTTTTCAGATAGCCATGTAAGCTTAGAAGGAGCAGTTAAATCACAGTCATTCAAAGACAGATAAAAATGGTTAAAGATGCTGGGTATTTCATAGCCTATTTCTGCATCCTTTTTGTCAGCCTTCTTGAAGGTCATTTTTACCTTCAGGGCAACAAATATATTTTTCTGTGGTTCAAAGCCCTTGAAGCGATTCAACAGATACATTTCCTGGGCTTCAATTTCAGCAAATTTATTATGAGCAGAAGGCTTGTTTTCAAACTTAATGCTTTGAATAACAGAGGTTGCATCAGCACCTTCTGTTGCATCTACAAGCTCCGGAGCCTTTACCTGAGGCTTCAGAACAAACTTTGCGCCTTGTTCTATCGATAAAACACCAGGTTTTACAATCTGGCCGGCTTTTTCCAAAGGCTTTACATCATCATAGGTTTTTTCAGCAGAGTAATTCATTCTGCTGCCGTCTTCAGTCTTTGAATCCATGACAAGGCTTACATCCAGCTTCTTTGTAGTGGATACCGGTTCATCAACCTTTTGTATAAGCTCATCAAGCTTTTTAGCAATTTCTGCGGGGTCAGAAGTGATGACAAAATCGCCACCGGATAGCTTTGCAGCCTTTTCAAACGGAGCCTTATACCTGCCAATATAATCAGCTCCACCTAAGCCTGCAAAAAGCGCTCTGATGTTCTGATTCTTTATTTCAGCAAGCTGTTCTTCATATTTTACAAGCATGCTTTCATCGTTAGCAAATTCGCTATCCAAGCCTGCATCAGTAAAGAAAACAAGAATTCTCTTTGAGCTGCTTATGCTTTTAAGATTGCTGATAGCAAAGTATAAAGCATCAATAGTCGGGGTTCCGGAAATACCGGCACATTCAGACAATGCCTTCAAAACAGCGCCTTTATCATTAGTAATCATCTGTTTGCTATGTATTTCTTCAACAGATATGCCACCGCCAGTGAAGGTCATAAGTGACATTAAAGCCTTTTCAGGTAAACCGGTTATAAAATTATGGAAAACATTCTTAACCTTATCCATACGATAACCGCAGTCTGAATCAGGATTTTCATTGGGATCCATATCCATTGAACGGGAGTTGTCTATCATCATGCCAATGACAGGAACATCGCTCTTTGAATCAACAGTAGTATAAGGTCTTGTATAAGAAATCTTGAACTGATTGCCAAACTTGGCAGAAACAGCAGCAAATGCTGATGGCAAAGCCTTCTTATCGGCGGCAGCAACATACATTCCGTTTGGTGTGGCACTGCTCATGGCCTTAAGGGTCTTTGGATCGTGCCCTTTGCCGAAACCGATTGTAAGCAATGTTACCTTGCTGGCACCAAGCTTTTCTATAATCTGTTCCTTAGTCAAATCACTGCCTTTGCCGTCAACACCGGGTTCGCGGCTGTCGGCACCGTCAGAGAACAGAACTATATACGGCTTCTTCTTCCCCTCTAAAAGCTTGAGGGCAGTTGCAAGAGCGTCATACATGGCAGTGGCACCGATAGCCTTAACGCTATCTAAGGCCTTGATTACATCAGCCTTTGTTTCGCCCTTATGGGTAGTAATTTTCTGGGCAAACTGAACGAAACGGATTCCAGTCCTGTCAGGAAGACCGTTTACAAAATTCTTTGCAGCTTCAATAGTCGGCTGCATGTCCTCCTTCATCGAACCGGAAGAATCCACAACAAGCACAACATCAACCGGCTGTGGCTGGCGTTCAATCTTTGTTACCTTGCCGGCAACACCATTTTCGGTAATCTTAATATCATCAGCTTCCGGGAAAACATCTCTTTCCAGCTTGTCGTTGATGACCATTTCAATGGTGCCTTCTTCGTTCTTAGCCGAGAAAGCAGTTATATCGATGCTTCCGCTGTCACCCTTGTTTTCTTCGCTACCTGTCGGAAATTGCTTGCGAAGCTCGTTAATTGTTCTCAGATTTTCTGCCGGAACAGTTACTTCTGTTGCTTCACCAGCACTTACAGGAATATTGTTGGCAAAGAATTCACCATCAATGTCCAGATATGGGTTCTTACCAAAACGAAGCTTGTAATAACCGGCCGGAGCAACAAACACAAAGCTTCCAGCATCATCTATTACAGGATGACAGAGACTTTCGCTGTTTCCTACATCTCCATAAGAAACAAGCTCTGCACCAAGGTCTGCCGGAACACCCTTCAATACAAGCATTCCGTTTTCTGCGCCGTATTTAATTTCACGCAGCTTTTCACCAGCTTCGAATCCGATATTTACAGATTCCACAGAGCCTTCAGTAACATTCATCTTGCAGAACAAGAGACCGTCTACAGCAGGAATGAAATCCAATATAAATTCATCAGATTTCTTAATTTCAAAGTAATAGCTTTTATCTAATCTGGTATAATTATTTTCATAGTTTATTTGCGAATATAAGCTCAGTCTGACAACAGCATCATCACTGCCCTTTAGCTTAAGCTTTGCAATCTGTGAATTATCAGGATTAGAGGCCAGGGCAAAATTATATTCATTATCAAATCTGCAGAAATCATCATTGCTGATAGCCACATTACAGCCATCAGCAGCCAGATAGGATGCATATACATTAATTTCTGTGTTACCAGCTCCTCTGATATAGAAAAAACTGAAACGATCGTGAGCAGGCTTGATAAAATATGTAGCTCCGCAGCCATCAATGCTTCTATACTTGATTGCTCCGGCAGCAGTCAGCTTTTCATCAAACCATTCATAATCAGGGTTACCATCAATACAGAAATATTTGGTGAAGCCTTTGCCAAAATTGAATTTAACAGGTGAGAAGCCTTCATAGAAGGTTATATCACCATCACAAAGCTCTGAATCAGAAGAAATATCGCCCTTTAACCAGGCCATTGCTTCTTCTAAGGTCTTTTCAGCTGCTTCACGCTGTTCGTCTGAATATTTATTATTTACAGGCAATGACTCAACATTGAATTTTTCTGTATATCTTGCAAAAGGCACAAAAGCCTTTTCTGAAGCCTCTGACTTACTGATATCAAAAGCATAAACAGCCTGTGAAAGGCATAGTCCAACCAATGCCAAAAGGAAATATCTCTTCATTTTGCCTGCGTCCCTATTTATTTCTATATTGTGTATAAATAAATTTCTATCACGTCTATCATTTTTATGCAATAGCCCGCGAGAAAGCAGACCAGTCGAAAGCCAGAAACTGGAAGTTTGAACCTAAGACCTAATACCTAATACCTAATTTTACAGCAGTTGCATGATTATGTGTGATTCTATACGCTTTTAGCTGTTGGCCATTAGCTTTCAGAATAATGGCTGGAAAAATAAAGTATATCTAATATTGCATCATCAACATAATCAGTCAGATAAACAAAATCACCAGGCTTTACCTGGGTCTGTGCATTAGCTTTGTGCACAGATTCTGAATTGGTGTCTGTAACAACCTGTAAGTCTTTTCTACATATCTTCCAAACTCAAACCAAATGTTCGAATAGAATATCCATCAATTTCAGACTTAACAGAAGATTTAAAGTTGCTTACCTTTTCAGCCAGTTTTGAAAGATTTATTTTGTTTGGTTGGCGTTTTACTTCGTAAACATCACAGAATTTTTCTAAATCATTTACAGCTATCACATCAATTTCGTTTTCACCTTTGCGATCCCACCAACCACCAATTCTTGTGAGTTGTTTTTCCTCGTTAATCTTGTTTGTAAAATATAGCTCCAAAGTTTTTCCAGTGAAAGTTTCATAATTTCGTAAAATTACAGATTTTAACAAATCATACTGACCTAGTTCCACAAGACTCTGATTTGCATAAATAAAGCGAAAATAGAAACGCAAATAGCTGTCAGTAATCTGCCAGCGGGCATTACGGCTTTCGCTTTTTGAATACAATGGACGTATAGGTTTTATGACATTATAAACCTTATCAAGATTGGCAAGGTATGCGCCGGTATTTTTCTGAATCACTGAATCGATTTCTTTTTGTGCGGTCAGTCCTCTGGAAATCAATGCAAGAATTGAAAAATAAACTCCGTAATCTTTACCCATCTCACTTACAAGAACATCCTTACCATCAATAAGAAACGGTGAAGCTATTCCTGTAACATATTCAATCATTTTTTCCTTTGTTATACTGCCAGATTCCATAAGCAGAGAAATATACTTTGCAACTCCCCCACTCAACATATAAAGACACAGCAAATCTTCATTTTTATAACTTGAATTATAGTCACTTAAAATCTCTTTGCAAACAGAAGGTGAAAATGGAGTTAAATTGATTTTTCCTGTGGCACGACCAAAAAGAGGTTCCTTATCATCTTCAAAAATCTTTTTCATCATGAAATAAACAGAACCACAAACAATAAGGTTTATTTTTGAGTCACCATTATTGCTGTCCCATATATTCTGCATTTGGCTGAAAAAGGATGGATTAATAATCTGGAGATCCTGAAACTCATCAATAACAAGAACAAAATGTTCCTTCTTTGAATACTGCATGATCTGTTCAAAAATATCAGAAAGCGAAGTTATTTTTCCAAAAATTTTAAGACCGATATCATCTTCCAGGCTTTTCTGCCACTGTTCACAAAGGAGGGTTTCTGAACTGCGAGTTGTAAATAAGTAACAGCTCTTTTTCTTTTCAATATATTTCTTCAAGAGTTCAGTCTTTCCGATTCTGCGGCGACCTGTTATAACAGTGAAATTAGCAGAATTTAATGAATTCTTTTCTATTTTTTCCAGAGCTTTGAGTTCATTCTTGCGGTCATAAAACTTCTTCACACCAACTTAATCTCCATTAATTTAATCGTCATTAAAATAATATAATATAAAAGACTGTTTTTCAACTGCAAAACATCCAGAATTTTATGTAGTGGCACAAATTACAAATCTTCAACTATAATAATGATGAGAATAAAGGAATTCCTGCTTAACCCAGACAGCTTACTTGCCCGAAATAAATTATATTGTCATTTATCTTTACCCGTAAGGAAAACAGAACCAAGCATCTACCAAATAAGCGTTAGCCAGAAGCCGGAAGCCGGAAGCCGGAAGCCGGAAGCTGGAAGCTGGAAGCCAGAAGCTGGAAGCCAGAAGCTGGAAGCCAGAAGCTGGAAGCCAGAAGCTGGAAGCCAGAAGCCGGAAGTTTGAACCTAAGACCTAAGACCTAAGACCTAAGACCTAATACCTAATACCTAAGACCTAAGACCTAATACCTAATACCTAATTTTATAGCAACTGCATGATTATGTGTGATTCTATACGCTTTTAGCTGTTGGCCATTAGCTATCAGCCGAGAAAGAACAGCCGCTAACAGCCGAAGGCTAATTCATAGTTATCACTCTTTATTTAACAGACCTTGATTTTCTCTCAAACAGTAAATTATAAATATTTTTCAAAATATCACAAATTTTTCCAATTTGTATTGATTGCCTTACTTCTTTGGGTTTTCTCTCAAGGGTTTCATCGCGTTCTCTTGTTTTGGGGTTTAATTTCATCGTTATATCAATTATGTTTTGCCCGATATCCTTGAAATAACTAGTTATCGTTCTTTGATTCTGTTCAATATCATTTTTCAATCTTTGAATATCAGACTTAAGTCTTTCTGCCTCTTCTTCGCTTTTTGCAGTCTTCAATAGTTCCTCTTTCTCTTTTATTAAACTTTCAGCTGCTTTTATGATAGATTCAGTATCTTTTATATTTTTTATCAGTTCTTTTATTTTCTCGCAGATTTTTATTGTAAGCTCTTTTTCTGTTTTACTTAAACTGCTATTACGAATATCCTCTTCTAATTCGTTTATTGAATCTTCTTCAGCAGACTGTAATTGATTAGATTTTACTCTCCATCTTTCAGTCAATTTAGTATTCGTTGATAAACGTAAAGATTTTAAGGCAGACATTCTTGTGTTGAGAGTATTTGCATAAATATCTTCTGAAAAATCAAGAATAAAAAAGTAAGACATATTGGTGTCAAAGAAGAATCCTAAATTCTCTAAGTCATAATACTCTTCAGAACCATTGACTATTAGTTCAAAAAGACCTTCATAATTGTCATCTTCAAACTTTACAGGTCTTTTTTCCGAGCAGCGCAAGCCTTCACAGATATCAAATTCATTGCTGGCATAATCAAAGACCTTAGCATACTCATAATTGCCAGCTCCATTATTCAAACCATAAAAAATCTCTTCGTTATTTTTTACAAGAAGGAAATTATCATTGCTATTATCTTCGTTCGCTATTACATAGCCTGTTCCAAATGGAGTCTGCTTTGTTGAATTATTCCAGGAATAAAAAGCAATATTCCAATTTTCATCAGGGTAGGGAACCCCATACCTGAAGGCTTCAGGACATTCTGAAGATTCCATCATATGTGCAATATGACTATTTCCGCCACAACCTAATGTCATAAAAGAAACAAATATGCAAAGAATTATAGCAAACGCTTTTTTCATATCAATAAACCACCAATCTGCCCTATGATAGACAATATATTGGAAATCCTATGTCTATTTTAATAACAGCACAACCCATAATAATCATCTTGGATTAACAATGCAATATAAAAGACTGTTTTTCAACTGCAAAACATACAGAATTTTATGTAGTGGCACAAATTACAAATCTTCAACTATGAACGGCAGCATATATACTGGATATAGTTTCAGCATTTCAACATTGCCGATATCCTTCTGTGATAGCAGGATTTCTTTTACTACATACCTGGAATACTTCTTCTGAAATTCCATAATTGATTCATGTTTGCCAATTCCGGATGATTTAACCTCAACAGGAACTATCTTTGTCTTCGACGCAAGCAAAAAATCAACCTCATAGTAATGTGAACTATTCTTTTTTTCCCAGGTATGATAATAAAGATCTATATCTGAAGCGGCAATAATCTGAGAAACAGCATTCTCATACAGATACCCCAAATCTGCAGGTAACGAATCACTTAGAAGTTTCGTATAGATGTTTTCATTCGTCTGTCCTGAAGATTTGAAAATCATCGTAGTAAATAGTCCTGTATCGGCTAAATATAGCTTAAATGTGTCATCTACTCTTGTTTGAGGCAGTGCGATACTTGGATTAAGGACATTGTAACAAGGTAATACAGTCTTTGAATCCAATAAGTCATGCAAGCGCTCTAAATCTTTATCAATCTTCTTTTTGCCTGTAGCCGCGGAAATAACATAGCTTCTCTTATTCGTTGCAAGCTGAGTCGGAACGGAATCATACATTCTTCCGATTAAACCGGTACCATCTATTTTGAAGAAATCATCCTTGTATAAAGCTATGATTTCCCTCTTTACTTCATCAATTTCTGTAAAATTCCTGCCTTCCACATATGCTTCTACAGCCTGCGGCATTCCTCCAACCGCTATATAGATTCTAAAATCTCTCATCAACTTTCTATTTAAGGAATTTCCAACCGGCTTTCCAAGCTTATACAGTTCTCTTAACAGATTATATGTATCATTTCCAATAGCCCACATAAATTCTTCATAGTCCATCGGATATATCTGTATTTTCATTTCCTCAGAAGGGAGAACAATATCTTTGACATTCTTTTTTATGCTAATAAGTGACCCAGTCTCAATATAGTCATATCTTCCGTCTGCAACCAGATACTTTATCGCCTGACGCACCTTAGGCATAAGCTGAATCTCGTCGAAAATAATGACAGACTCCCTTTTATACAGTGTTATTCCAGTTACTGTTTGCAGTCTAAGAAAGAAAATATCAAGATTTGCAATGTCATCAAACACATCAAGAACATCTTGCGTTATGTTTGCAAAATCAACCTTTATATATGACCTGTATTCCTTTTTTGCAAATTCCTCAGCAATTGTTGACTTTCCTACACGTCTAGCCCCTTCTAAAAGCACAGAATACTTTGGAGCTTTTTTTTCTTTCCAATATTTTAATTTTTCAAAAGCTTTTCTTTTGAACATATATAGCCCCCCCCCGGAAACATATTATTCCATTCCTTCAAAATTATTATTCAATAATAATACCGTTTCTTCAAACATTCAAGAGCATTATTCCATTCCTTCAAAATTATTTTTTACAAAAACTACCGTTTCTTCAAAAAACCACATTACAAGCACATCTAATAAAAACGCCGATAACGGCAAAAATATTACTTAATAAACAGCATCTCTTCTAATTCATTTCCCAGCAATTTCACTGCAGCTACCACATAAGCATATGCTTTTGAATTAACTTTCCTCAGATAGTTAACTCTTTTAGCACCCTTGAAACTAAGCTTTTCATAGATATACTCTTCTGGATAAAAGACTCAAGATTCGTTCCGGGTTCTACTATGATATCAATATCCGTGGACAATCTTCTTGGCTTTTTCAACAAAAGCATCAAACAGGTTCCACCCTTAAATATAAAAGGCATTTTCACCTTTGATATTGCCTCTAGCAGTCCAAATGCATACACTGTTTTTTCTAATAATGATGGATCGTTTCCGCTTATCTTTTGTAATCTCTCAATATTCTCTTTTGTAAAATTATCTTGTGTAAGCATCTGCGTGTTCTCCAAAATATTTTTTCACATTTGCACCCTCATACTGTATATTCGCTCATTTTTTAGCAGTAAATTCAAAACATTCGCTCATTTTTTAGTAAATTTATGAAAATATTCGCTCATTTTTTAGTTGTAAAGCTTCTAGTATTCTTGTAAAATCAAGATAGTATCTAGCATTTATATTTATATAAATTTTTCTGGAGGTATGTATGGGTTATTTGAAAAGAAAAATAGACATATACTTAGCCGAGTGGAAAAAGCAGCAGAATCGAAAACCACTGATAATAAAAGGCGCTAGACAGATAGGTAAAACAGAATCTATTAGAACGTTTGCCAGAAACAATTATAAAAGCTTTATTGAAATCAATTTTGTTGAGGAACCTCAATACAAGTCAATAACCGATAATGGCTATAAAACAGATGAGATTATAAAATATATTTCTTTCCTTGATTCCTCTAAAAAATTCATTCCTGGCAAAACCTTGATTTTGTTTGATGAATTACAGGAATATCCTAATATTGCTACTTCATTAAAGTTTTTTTGTCAGGATGGGCGTTATGATGTAATTTGCAGTGGTTCCTTGCTTGGAATAAACTATAAACAGATAGAAAGTAATTCTGTAGGCTATAAAGAAGACTATGAAATGTTTTCTATGGATTTTGAAGAGTTTCTTTGGGCTAAGGGCTACGATGATAATTTAGTAAATGAAATATTTGAATGCTTATGCAAATTGAAGCAAATTCCCGAGGCACTTAACGAACATTTGTTTAAAATGTTTATTGATTATTGTGTATTAGGCGGGATGCCTTCAATTGTAAATGATTATATTACCTTGAAAACATTTGAAAGATCTATAAAAGTTCAGCGGCAAATAATAAATGATTATAAGGAAGATATTCGTAAATACGCAGAAGGATTAGACCAGACAAGAATTCTAAATGTGTTTAATCACATAACAAATCAACTGGCCAAGGAAAATAAAAAATTTCAGATTTCTAAGGTCGCCAAAGGTGCGAAATTCTCGGATTATAGAGGTTGCATTGAATGGTTAAAAGACTCTGGGATTGTAAATGTATGCTATTGTTTGAATTTCCCGGAACTGCCATTAAGTGGTAATTACGAAGACACAAAGTGCAAATTATATATGGCTGATAGTGGTTTGCTCGTCTCTATGTTAGATGATGAAACCCAGCTTGATTTGCGCTCAAACAAGAATCTTGGAGTTTATAAAGGTGCCTTGTATGAGAATATTGTTGCTGAAGCATTAACCAAGAACAAATACCCTTTGTTTTATTATAAAAGAGAAGATTCTACTTTGGAAGAAGACTTTTTTATCAGAAGCCAGAATTGTTTAATTCCTTTGGAAGTTAAAGCTACTAACGGAAAGTCAAAATCATTGAAGACCCTTATTAACAGCAATAAATATTCTGATATAAAATATGGAATAAAGCTTATTCACGGCAATATAGGCCTTGATAACAATATCATTACAATGCCTTATTATTGTGCATTTTTGCTGCGCCGTTTTATTTCTTCTACTTCATTTATAGACATAGAGTCTTCTCTTTCCGGATAAATAAAATTATCCGCCTCATCTTGTTATCGGTTGCTAATTGCCTATTATCCGTAGCCACTTTGCCTTATAGTCAGTATTCATATGTCGAACCATGCCTAGATATGAAAAAAGATACCTGGCTACGATGCCATATTCACATGTATGGGCTTGGCTTAACCGACTTAGTGCTGTGCGGGAGTTGGCAGGAAAAATCCTCCTTAGTCCACTTTTATGAAAGGAGGTAGAAGAAATAGCACTTTTACAAAAGGGGGTGGAAGAAATTTACAGAAACATTGCCATGTAAAGAGGCATGGTTAATTTTTTGCCTTGCAGGCCTATGTTTCCAGCAGACAGCTTTATGCCTAATCTGATGGATTCATCAGAAAGAATATGATTAAGAGAATTGGTAGTGCCTCGATTTGCTTTGACCTCTATTGGTATTATAGAGCAATCCTTAGATATTATGAATTCAATCTCTTGGCTACCATCG
>JAZRWI010000088.1:0-29069 GCA_045599645.1 Candidatus Avigastranaerophilus sp. | reverse complement strand
TCCAAGAGACCCATTTATGGGTGGCAAGTAATAGTTGCATGGCTGGCAGGCCAATACTTAACGCACTTGTGCGTAGCCAGTAGTATTAGGGCTATGCCCGAAAATGAAAAACCACCCGCTACGCGGGTGGATATTTATTTATTTCTCAATAATTCCTTCCAATCGGGTGAGCTTAGCTCCAAAATCTACGTGACCATCTTCTCCTTCTATTTCTGTGCCGTTAATCATGAATTTTACCTGAGCATGGGGGTCTAATTCTGTTATTGAATTAACCACAGAATAAAGTGTAAGAATCTGTTCATTGGCACCGTAGTTAAGTACGTTGGAGAATTCTCTGCTGAAGTCTACAGTGTATAAACCAGAGTCATAGAAAAGACCTCTCAAGGTGGTTCCGTCTGGAATCAGCTTATAAAGTCTTTCGTTGGAAGGAGCTTCCAAAAGCTGATTTACTACCTGACGAGCCTGAGTAATCAACATCTTGCTTTTGCGAACACGCTTAGTTTCAAATTCAAGCTTGTCTTTGCCTTTGATACCATAGTAAATCTGAATGTTCTTTACGTCTTCAGAAGGAATGAATTCTTCTTCCTGTTCAGGGACTACCGGATTATTCACAGTAGTTGTCTCAGAAGCTGTAGCTATCTTTTTCTGTTCTTCAAACATTGGCATAATCTGCTTCTGGAAGATGATAAAGCCTGCAATAATCAGCCCAAGGATGATTACTCCCATCAGGATGAATAATATGCTTTCTTGGTTCTTTTTCTTTGCCATTCTATTACTCCTGATTATTTCATTTCTATGCCGTTGAAGAAATCAATTACTGCATTAGTAATGGATTTGGCTATGGCCTGACGGTATTTATCACTTATCAGGTTCTTTCCTTCAACCTTGTCGGAAAGCATACCAACTTCGACTAATACGGCCGGATTCATGATAAACTTGAGTGGAAGCAATGGACTTCTCTTGGTGCCACGGCTTTCTGTCTGAAGATGCTTTACAAGTCTGGCATTAATCTTCTTGGCGAGGAAATCTGCCAGGTCAAATCTTGTGTTCTTTAGCCATTCTTCGAATACAGCGTCATAGGTTGCACCCTGACTGTTGGAATCATGATATATGCCTTCGTTGGTGAAGGTATAGCATGCTACACCATTCTTAGATGTATCCTTTGAGCCACCTGTGTGAATGGAGATGAACAGATCACCGCCATTTTTATTGGCCATGCTGAGACGCTGTGAATAGCTTATATTAACGTCAGTGCTTCTTATCAATACTGCTCTGAAGCCTGCATTCTCAAGCTCTGCTTTAAGAAGCTTCGCTGTTTCCAGGTTGATGACTTTTTCTGCTGGTCTTCCTTCATATTCGAAACCAGTGTCGATTCCACCATGACCTGCATCAATAATAATTGTTCTTCCGAAGAATCCCTTGTTGTTCAAGGTTTCTAACGGAACTTCAATGTTTATTTCCGGAGCTTTTTCCTGTTCAACTGGTTTTACTGCTGTTGCTGAGGCCGGACCATTGCTGAGTGTGATATTTGGAGGAGCTACTGGTGCAGTGGCTGTAGCTACAACTTCTTCTGGCTTTGGTGTGCCTATAGGGAAGCAGACTATCATTCTGAAAGGATCTGCTACGGTTTCTATGTAAGGTGCCTTATCCTTTTGGGTTAAAACGCTTGTTAAAATCAAGCCTTCACGGTTTGGACCACTGTTGAGTTCGAAGGTTTCAATATCTCTGCCCTTGGGGTCTGTTCTTTTGGTTGGAATCAGATTTTTACAACCGCTTAAAGTCAGACGATATACACCGTTTTTGAAATCACTTTTATAGGTTACTGGATTGTTAAATTCCAGGACAACTCTTGTGTGATCTTCTCTAAGACTATGTCTTAAGGCAATGAGAATTGCATTGGAATCAGAGAAGGTGGGCTGGACAGGTGCTTGTGGAGCAACTTCTGGAGTAGACTGAACTTGAGTTACTGGTGGTTTTACCTGAACTGGTGTCGTCTGCTGAACAGGCTGCTGAACAGGCTGTTGAACGGGCTGTTGAACGGGCTGCTGAACAGGTTTAGCTGTTGGCAGGGCAGTAGGTGGCTTTACAAGATTGCTCTGTGAATTAGAAACATTTATAGTTGTTCCTGAGAAAATATTCTGAAGGGCGTCTGCAGGAACATAAATCATGTTGTTCTGAATCTTTGGAGCACCACTGAGTTGTATTACCTTGTTGTTAGCTGTTGCTGTAGGGTCACCAATTTTGAATTTTATTGAATTGAGGCCCTTACGCATAATCAGCATTTTCTGTATTGGAAACCATTGATGAGAAATGCCGTTAGCGTCTGCAAAGCCTTCTGCACTAATGTAATCTGCTGAAAATGCTGGAATTGCAGCAAGAACAGCTAATGACATCAGACCAGTCAAGCAGGCTTTATTTATTTTTCTCATTTATAGCGTCCTCCAAGTTCTCTATCCAAATCACGCTGAGCATCCTTTTTTGCAATTGCTTCGCGTTTATCATACATGGCTTTACCTTTTACAAGTGCTATTTCAACTTTCACTCTGCCTTCCTTGAAATAGAACTTCAAGGGAACAATGGTCATACCAGTTGTCTTTACCTTTTGGCAAAGCTTGAGAATTTGCTGCTTGTGAGCAAGTAATCTGCGCTTTCTTTCCGGGTCATGATCTAATCTGTTTGAAAAGACATTTGAACCGATATGGACATCACAAAGCCAAAGCTGACCATCAACTGCGTCTACGAAGGAATCCTTCAGAGTAACTCGGCCTTCCCTGCAGGGCCTGAGCTCTGAACCAACAAGAGCGATACCAGTTTCCAATTTTTCCAGAATAAAATAGTCATGATAAGCCTTGCGGTTCTCAGCGATTATCTTTATTCCATTACTATCTTGTTTTTTTGAACTCAATCAAGTCACCTGCTTTCAGCCCAGTGCCGAATTCCTTGCGTATCAGCGCCCAGCTTGTATTTTTATAAACCTTTGTCAACAGCAGATCTGCTACAGGTCTGTCTGGACAATACCCTAAGTCCCTTCCATCGTCAGGGTCTTTCAGCTTTTCACCCTGTCTATAGGCTCTAAGATTCAGACGGAACTCATCTGAAAGATTCAAGCCTTCGTCCATACCAATGTTAAGAATAACCTGACCGTCCATTCGCCTGATGACTTTGCCTGCAGCAACAGGCTCTAGGGCCTTATCCTTCACAACAAAGTGATCAACCAGCTCCTGGAACCCAGGTTCATTGGCAAATCTGATTTTATGCTTGGAAACAAGAGGTGCTAAGACATAGTCCATGTCAGCCTTCATCATGCGCAAAGCACCTTCTTTGAAATGTTCATACTTAACTTCACGTCTGAACAGTAAATCTCTATAAAATTTAACGCTTGCCTGAAATTCTTCTTTATCCCATAAAATGCGGGCCATCTGAAGAACATATTTGGCATTACCAGGATACAGCTTTATAGCTTCATCCATTTCAATTTCAGCACCGTCCCAGTGACCATCATCAAGCAGTGTCATTGCTCTTTCATAATGTTCACGGGCCTTTTTTATTGTATCGCTGGTCTTCTTGCGCTGCATGTAATCGGGATATTCATTTGTTTCAATTTTCAGCGCATTTCTTCGGTCATTAATAAGCTTGTTGAGACGTTCCACTTCTTCCCAATGGAAAAGTGCGTCGTCAAGACGTCCCATTTCGCGGTAAAGCTTTCCGAGCCAGTAATGAGCTTTGATTAAGTTCGGTTCAAAGTGGAGAGCTTCCTTCAGCGAATCTTCTGATTTTTCGAATTCGCCGTAGCGATAATATTGGTAGCCTTTTTCGTAGGCATCAAGGGCTCGGTCTAAAGTTTCTTCTGTGCTGATAAAATCAGGTTGCTTTAATGCAGCATCAGCTGGTGGAAAAACACCAAAGCATCCAATGCCAAGCATGAGTAAAATAGCCTTACTTGCCTGTAGCCGCATACTGAAGATATTTTTAGACATTTGCCGCCCCTGCTTTTATATATATAATTCAACCTATATATCGGCAGCGGTAATACTTTTGCTTAGTATAAATTATTCGCCTGGAAATAAAGAATGAATTAGCCTTCGGCTATGAATGCGGCCTGCGACCAATGAATGATTCGGCTGTCGCTGGATATGAATGAGGCTAACGCCTATTGGATAGATACTTGGTTCTGTTTTTTCTACGGGCTTAGCATATATGCATATTTGCTGCTGGCTTCGACAGGCTTAGTACTAGAACCTAAATTAGGTATTAGGTATTAGGTATTAGGTATTAGCACCAAACTCAATTCTGAAATTATGCATTATGAATTATGCATTATGAATTGTGAATTAGGTATTAGGTATTAGGTATTAGGTATTAGCACCAAACTCAATTCTGAAATTATGCATTATGAATTATGCATTATGAATTGTGAATTAGGTATTAGGTATTAGGTATTAGGTATTAGGTATTAGCACCAAACCCAATTCTGAAATTATGCATTATGAATTATGAATTATGCATTATGAATTGTGAATTAGGTATTAGGTATTAGCACCAAACCCAATTCTGAAATTATGCATTATGAATTGTGAATTAGGTATTAGGTATTAGGTATTAGCACCAAACCCAATTCTGAAATTATGCATTAAGAATTATGAATTGTGAATTAGGTATTAGGTATTAGGTATTAGGTATTAGCACCAAACCCAATTCTGAAATTATGCATTATGAATTATGAATTATGCATTATGCATTAAAAATTATCTTTTGCTTAGGTATTTGACGGGGTTCATGAAATCGCCGTTGTAGACTACGGCAAAATGAAGGTGTGGACCAGTGGCTCTGCCAGTGGCGCCAACTGCGCCTAAAAGCTGGCCTCTATTAAGCTTCTGGCCTACTTTGCATTTTATGGAGCTGAGGTGTCCAAAATAAAGAATGTGACCGGTTGAGGTCTTAACCTTGACCATGCGACCAAGAGCGCCTTGCCAGCCGGTATCAACAACTACGCCTTCGGTGGGGCAGAGAACACTTGTTCCGCGTTTCCCACGAATATCAATGCCGCTATGGAAGCTATGACGGCCAGTAACAGGGTGGATACGCATTCCATACTTGGAGGTAATTGCACCTCTGACTGGCCACATAATGCCTTTCTTTGCTGCTTTTTGAGTTTGAACCTTTACGATTTTGAAGGTCGTCTTTTCAGCTTCAGCTTGCTTAGCCATAAAAGTGGCTACTGTTTTCTGATAGCTTTGAAGCTCTTCCTTGGCAGAAGCATATAACTGCTTTACTGGTTGGACAATAGCAACAGGTGGCTTCAGTCTTACGTCGTCGGCTGAGCATACAGCAAAGCCTAAGGTTTCTGTAGACGGAACATTGAGCTGCAATAATACGGCTGATAAACCGATTAGAACTGCTCGTACAGACTTGCTTAAGGATTTGTTGCTATTTTTCATAAAGGACAGAGCTGTTTTATATTTTAATTGTCGGAAGCTTCTTTCTTGCTTGCCGGGCTCTTGTAGTTCGGATTAATCATGCTAAGGAATTCTCTGTTATCCTTGGTTGCTGCAATGTTTTTAACCAGCATTTCAACGATTTCCTGAGAACTCTTTTCTTCGAATGCACGGCGAAGAATGATAACTCTCTTGAGATCTTCCGGATCCATGAGAAGTTCTTCTTTTCTTGTGCCGGACATCTTAACGTCGATGCATGGGAAGATGCGCTTATTGAAGAGCTTGCGGTCAAGATGCAATTCCATATTGCCTGTGCCCTTGAATTCTTCAAAGATAACTTCGTCCATCTTGGAGCCGGTATCAATGAGGGCAGTAGCAATAACGGTAAGGCTTCCACCGTGTTCTATCTTACGGGCTGCGCCAAGGAATTTCTTTGGTTTGTAGAGAGCGAATGGGTTAACACCACCAGAAAGTGTCTGACCAGCTGACGGCATTGAAATATTGTAAGCTCTTGCAAGTCTTGTTATAGAGTCGAGAAGAATTACAACGTCTCTGCCAAGCTCAACGTGACGCTTTGCTTTTTCAAGCAGAAGCTCAGAAACCTTGATGTGGTTGTTGATATGTTCGTCGAAAGTTGAAGCAACTACTTCAGCATCAACAGAACGCATCATGTCGGTAACTTCTTCCGGGCGTTCATCAATGAGAAGAATAAGCATGAGAACTTCCGGATGATTGCGGGTGATTGCATTGGCAAGCTGCTTAAGAAGAACAGTTTTACCGGCCTTAGGAGGAGCAACAATCAAACCACGTTGACCCTTACCGATTGGACAGACAAGGTCAAATACACGGGTAGAAACATCTTCTTCACCAGTTTCAAGCTTAAATCTGTCTGTCGGGAAAACGGGGACGCCGTCTTCAAAATTTACACGGTCGCGGAGTCTTTCAAGACTAACACCGTTTACAGCTTCAATCTTAAGAAGTGAATGATAGCTGTCGTCATCCTTTGGAGGTCTTACCTGGGCAATAACTGTGTCACCGCAGAGCAAGCCATAACGCTTAATCTGAGATGGGGAAACATAAACGTCGTCATCATTCTGAACATAGCTGTGGGTTCTCAAAAAACCGTAACCATCAGCTGTAATGTCGAGAACGCCTTCTGATAAAATAAGACCGTCCTGAGCATATTGTTCGGTAAGGATGCTGCGAATCAGTTCGCCCTTCTTCATTTTTTCACAGCTTTCGATACCGATGGCTTTTGCTACAGCTTTCAAGTTTTTGACTGGTTCGTCACAAAGCTGTAAATAGGTGAATGTTGGATTCGGATTTTCCACTATATCAGTTCCTTTCGCGGATTACCGTTAGTAATTACTTTTTGGTTGGGGATTTTGTTGATGAAATGATTGATTTTGAAAGCTGGTTGAACATCATGTCACCCAGACCAATCTTCATCTCCTTGGCTCTTTCCTGGTCTAACATGTCAGAAAAAATTTCTTCTGCCTGACCACCATAAACCAAAGAGTTCTTTTCATCAACGGTTTTTCTCATCTCTTTTAACATCTGATGCATGAAAATTGATTCAAATTCAGAGCAGGCGTTCTTCAGCTTTGCAAGCTCCTGCTTCTTTGATTCAGGTAAATCCTTAATCTTGTCAGCAAGTAAAGAAGAACTGAGAGATGAAACTGTCATATATTAATACCCCAATTTTGTTTTAAGGTCTACTAATTTTTTATTATTTGGTTCAAGGGAAACAGCTTTAAGTATGTTTTCCTTGGCTTCGGAAATTGCGCCAGCCTTTACCTGAGCTTCTGCCAGTGCTGCAAATGCTTCTGCGTCACTGTAGAACATATCGAAGGAATAATGGTTGTCGATTTCGTCAGTATCATACTGGATGGCAAGCTTTAAGTTTTCAATAGCCTTATCATATTCGCCATTGAAGAACTGGCATCTGCCAACATAGTAATAAGCTTCAGCCATATTTGGCTTAGTGCGGATAAGTCTTGCATATTTTTCAATAACCTTGTTGAACTGGCCTCTGGCCTGATCGGCATTGCCCTTCTGAAGTTCAATCATGCCCATATAGAAGCAGGCCATAGTCTGATGGTCATTTTCTGCAAGAACATTCTTGAAGGAGTCTTCAGCGTTCTTAAGGTCATTCTGTTCATAATAAATCTTACCGATGAATGCATGGATTTCATACTGCTTCTTCATCTGGTAGGCAGTTGTGAAATTCTGTATTGCATTAGTATAATCACCAAGCATCAGATAGCTGCGGCCAAGGTCAAAATAGTTATTCTGAATATTTGGATTTAATTCGTGAGACTTAAGGTAGCAATCCAGAGCTTCTTTGATGCGACCAAGCTTAAAAAGTACGTCGCCCTTCTTGTTGTAAGCTTCTGCAAAATTTGGATCACATTCAATAGCTTTATCAATAGCTTTTAATGCTTCTGCATTTTTACCCTGTAAACCGAGAGTAAGACAAGCTTCCATATACTGTTCTGCATCAAGAAATCTCTGTTCGTAATCGGCCATATAATTGAACCTCTGTTGGGGAAATTTACTCGCTTGTTTGAAAAACTCAAGCCTCGACAAAGTACGTTACCATAATTCATATGCTTTTGGCAATAGTCCAATAAAAAAAGAACAGTGAAAATGAGTCGTTTGCTATTTTTCTTTTTTATGAATATACTAATAAGGCTGAAATTACATTGCGTTTTAAATTATTCCGGAGTTTTTATGAATAAGTTTTTCAAAACTGTAGGCATTATCTTCCTACTTATTATTGTTATATATGGTTATAAAGCATTTAGGCTATTTTCTGTAAGAAAGCATTTTAAGGAATACGGTGAAATGAAGGTGGATTCTCAAGCTTTCCGCCCTCAGGCAAAGATACTTCCAGAACCAATAATGGATTTTTTCCCATCAAGAAGACCTGATCCGAGAGTTTTTGTAGATAACTATTACAGGCACGCCGGAAATGCAACCGATGATGATTTCAATAAAGGTCTGGATGAGATATTCAAGGACTATATTCCAAGCAATATTAACGATTTTGCAGCAAAGCTTGCTCCAAAATTCCTGCCAAAGATAGGCTATCTTAAGGTTAGTGCACCATGCTCTTTCGAAGAGGCAGAAAACCTTCCGCCTATGCCGGATTTGGAAAAGATGGAAGAAATAATGTTCTTCTGGTGCTATCTGAGCCGCTATTTTGCCCAGAAAAATGATGAAGACACTTCAATGCTTCTTGCCTATGCACCAATTACATACGCTAAGGACCTTGAAACCAAGTATGCCGACTGTGCCAGTGTCGAAGCAAAAAGAGTTTCTGACAGCATAGTAAGAGCTGCCTGTATGACCATCATTTATATGTCTGAAAAGACTAATCCTAATTCAAGGTATATAAGATTGATTGTTAATGACCTTTATACACTCCTGGAGAACGAATTCCCGCTGTCGCGCTGTGTAAAATACAAAAAGTATATTATTACTTCTGTTGTTGAAGCTAAGCGTAAAAAGGGCAGCAAATTCGCCGGTATGATTCAGGAAAATTCTGTTATGCAGGGTGAAATCAACAGTTTCTTTGATGAACTGCTTAAATATGTTGATGAGCCATTAGAAAAGGTAGATAGCGAGTTCAAGAACTGGCAGAAAAAGAAGAAAAAGTTTTTCTATGACCCGTTAGCTGAATTAAGCATTTTTGATTATGAAAGAAACATTCCCGCAATGATGTTGGCTAACCGTTTTTATAATTATTACCAGTTAAGGGAAGACCAGGAAAAACATATTAAGATGCTGAAGTCTTGTATTAAACGCCTGGCTTTATACAGCTACAAAACAAGCCGCGGCCATGAACCGGATTCCGATGAAGAATTAGAAAAATGGCTAGGCCGAAAACTCCCCTGAGGATAATAGCAACGGATAACATGATGTAGGCGGATTTCAGAACAAGCAGGCCGATTTTGTGGCCTCGGCAATAGATTGTTTCTACTTTGCCGAACCGACTCATTGCTATGCGAATTGAGAATGGAGAATGGAAAATTGAAAATTGAGAATAGAGAATTGAGAATGGAGATTTTTTTCTTGGCTGTTTTATCCGCTCCAATCCTGTTATCCGTTGCCAAGAATGTCTTGTTCCGGCTTCTATCACATCAGCTTGAGGTCGCCGTGAAGGGCGCCGGCAGCGTTGATTGCTTCAAATATTGCAATCAGATCCTTCGGGGTTGCACCGACAGCGTTAAGGGCTGCAACAAGGTCATCAACTGTGGTTTCACCCTGAACATCTACCATTGTTGCTGCTTTGTCGTCTTTCTTGTTTCTGTTACCTGCATCGTTTGCGCCATCAACAGCTATCTTGATACCATTGTGAGAAATAACGACCCTGCTGATTCTTACATTGTTGCCAACGATTACTGTGCCGGTTCTTTCATTGATTACAACACGGTTTGGTTCATCAACTGTAAGAGTAAGGTTGTCTATATTGGCTGCAAAGCTTACCGGATCATCTGACATGCTTCTTGGAACAGTTACTTCAATCTGGCCTGGATTTACAACAACAGCCCAGCCTGTGCCGTAGCGGCGGTCGATGGCTTCCTTAACCTTGCGGGTAAGAATAGCATCCTTTTCCTGAAGAAGTATATCGAATTTGCCATTGCGTGCAAAACGGTCATTGATACCACGTTCCATGATTGCACCGTCAGTAATGTAGCCTACGGTGAGATGGTTTCTCTGGGTGCCACGACCAGCATTGCCGGCGTTTCCGGTTCCACTTTCAAAGCCACCGATGGAAACAGCGCCCTGGGCTACTGCATAAACCTGACCGTCGCCGCCCTTCAAGATTGTAGGAAGTAGCACGCCGCCCTGAAGGCTCTTGGCGTCACCGATTGAGCTGATAGTGATGTCTAAGCTGTCTCCTTCTTTACCATAAGAGGGAAGCATACCAGTAACGATAACTGCGGCAGAGTTTTTTGTGGTAATCTGGGATGCATTTACTTCCATTCCAAGATTCTGGAGAGCGCCACGCATCATTTCAATGTTCATTTCGCTCTTGTCGCCTGTGCCATTAAGACCGGTAACAAGACCATAACCGATGACCTGATACTCGCGTTCACCGCTTTTTCTGGAAATATCTTTGATTCTGACTTCTGCATCAGCAAACAGCTTTGTTGGGGCTGCAAGCACGAGCATAGCCAAAATCAGAACTGCTGAAATGAACTTCATTGATTTGTTTGCTTCCATACCAAAATTTCTTTCTGCCAAATTATTATTTTCTTCTATGTATATCGGCAGTTTTCTAAAAAAGCTTTAGCATTAGTTTTTATAAGGAAGTGATAGAGGAATAAAAAAGCCGGCAGGAGGGTGCCGGCTATGTGCTGATAAACTTGTTTAAGTCAGTTTCAGTAGTCGTTAGCGTTCAGATTTCTGTTGAAGGCTCTGCTTCTGGCACTTTCGTCTGTTGAAGAATTCTTATAGGATGGCTTGTAACCGTTTGAATAGTAGTCATCACTACTGAAGTCAACCTCGTCTTTCGTGGCTGTGCTGCTTTTTGAAGTATTCTTGCCAAAATAATCATCGTAAGCCTTTCTTGCTTCGCGAGCAGATGAGCCTGCGCGGACAGGTCTTCGGTTAGCTGAACTTCTACTGTCAGACTTCTTTTCCATGTCTTCGTATTTTTCTCTCTTGGGTGCCGGACGGCTGCTGACCTCAGTAATGTATGGACAATGAAAATATCCTTCTCTGGTTTTTGTTATTACATAATCGCCGTTGTTAAATTTATCTAGCTCCCTCTGATTGTGAAGCTTGATTTCTTTTACTTTTCTATCACTACCAGGAAGGGATACGTCAAGAGCGTAGCTGTATGAAATCTTGTCTTTTTTGCCGCGATGAACATATCTGTGCTTTTCTTTTACAACATATTCCTCTACTTTTTCTTCACTTTTATCCAGACGGACGTTTAAGAATCTAAGAGTAGCTTGTGTGACGGCACCATAGCCAATGCAAATCCAGAAAATGGCTATGACAGCATTTGTTATTTTATTGCTTTCACCATCTTCTATAAGGCTCATTGGTGAAAAATTCAGTATGGAAAGTGTGAGCATTGTAAGAGCAATGGCTACAAGTGCGGTAAGTCCGAATCTGATCATTCCCCCATTGACCAGGTCATAGGAGTTGCTAATAATAAAAAGAGATATTAGCATTGATACCATACCAATAATTATCGCGACAGTTAATAGTGGATCATTTTCTTCTCGTCTTCTATAAGCCATTGCCATCTCCTTCTATTAAACGATAGTACTAAGATATTAAAACATGCTGACTTCTGCATCTGTTTCGATGTAATCGACAGAGGAATCCGGGTTCTTGACAACTTCAATGGTTCTGCCGGGGGAACCTGCAAAGCATTTCTGGCAGCCTGTTATTTCTTTAATTATTTCAAAGATTTTGTTTACTTCTTCTAAGTTCAAAGTGTGAGTGATACCGGCCCCGCTAACAAGTGTGACTAGTTTATCTGGCCGCGAAGGGAAGGCTATTACCAGTTTAAAATGCTCATACACTCTGCCATTTTTACCACTGGTTAAAACAGATAACACACCAAGGAATGCAATATCTTTGAAGGAACAAATTCTTTGGCTTGAAGGCTGAAAGAACACATGCTTTTCTTTTCTTACTTCTTTGAGCCTTGCATCAAATATATATTTCCCATCAAAGCCATAGGCAGCAATAACAATGAGAATTGCAATAAAGAACATGAACAGCATGGGCTTGAGCATAACCTTGTTGACTGCGCACATCAAAAATGAAAATGGCACCAGTGCGCCCAGAAAAACAAGCGATACGAACTTACATTGTTGAATTACTGAAGCCTCATTAACGGTAATACTACCGTCTTTGCCTTTTTTTATGGGTAACTCGCTAATGTTAGAGAAACTAATGTTTTTCCCCATGACAATCTCCCGTCTCTATACTCACTTAAATTCTACCACAAAATATCTATTTTTCTAAACAGATTATAAAAAATAGGCTTTAATGTATAATGAATTAGCCTTCGGCTGTATGCGGTCTGCTTTCTTGGCCAAAAGCTAATAGCCAAAAGCGTATAGAATCAATATTGAATTTGGTTTTGGGTATCAATAAAATATGGTTTGTGTTATACTGTAGCTTCAAATAATAATTAGCAGAGAATAATACTATGGCAGAAATAAAAACTTCAAGATTTAAAGAAATAGAAACTTGTAAAGCATTTTCAATGTTAGGTCTTCCATTGCTTCATACTTTTGACGTCTTCAATAGTTTTTACACTATTGAATCTGGTGCAATGAGCTATTCCCATTTTTTCAATACACTTACTATTTTAGGCCCATCGATATTTATGATATGCATGGGATTTGCCATGACATCAGTAAATGGCCGAACAAAAGCAGGTCATTATTTTAAGCATGGGTATCAATTTATTTTAATTGCCGCTATCTTGGACTTAATCCGTTTTGGGATTCCTGCAGTCATAGATTACTTTGCAACAAACAATTCAATTTTTAAATTTTCTTACTTATTTTATTCGGATATTTATTATTTTGTTGGTTTCTATTATATTTTTCTATCAATATTAAAAAAATATAATTTTACAGATTATTCGATATCTCTAATAACTATACTTATGATATCTTCGAACACCTTATTGTTTGATTATATAAAAGCTTTACCTGAAATTACTGAAGTGTTTATAGGACATTTTGCATATAAGGGTTCGCTTAGCGCCTTCCCTTTATTAACATGGGCTATATTTCCAACCATTGGCTTACTGATTGGTGATAAAATGAAAAGAATTGATAATTCCGAGGAAGTAGACAAACAATATCTTAATTTAGCATTGCTTTCGTTGGTCGTATTCCTTGCTCTGGCAGTCGAAGGCAAATCTTTTGGAATGAATATCTTTCTACCTCTTATTGTATTTTCTGAAACTTATTACTTGTCCATAGCAAGCACAATAGTTCTTGTTTTAATTGCCTTAATCTTCATCACTGTATTTAGAATACTTAATAAAAAATATGCCAATAGTGCTTTTATAAAATTTCTTAGCGATCTTTCACCGTTAATTCTTCCATTTTATTTTATACAATGGGCTCTTGCACCTAATGTATGCTATCCGGTAATCTTGATACTAAGGTCACGTAATATTGAAGCAAGTCTTGGCTTAGGACTTGGGATATCATTATTCATCTTTGTTGTAACTGTATTATTAACAAAGAAATATGGTATTAAACTTATGAAATTCTTATTAAAAATTACAGATATTGGTAAAAGATTTTCTAAGAAATAATATTTAATGCAAATTAGGTATTAGGTATTAGGTATTAGGTCTTAGGTCTTAGGTTTTAGGTTTTAGGTCCAGACTTTTGGCTTTCAAGTTTTTTTGTCTTCTAGATTATTTATTAGCTGGTTTGTGACCAAATTCTACTGGACAGAGAAATTAGGGCCAGAAACGGAGATTAAGGCAGGTGGAGGCTAATATAGCTTCCGGCTTCCAATTTTCAGTTTTCTGGCTTGCCTGCTAACAATCGCTTAGCAGTAAGCTGCGTGGGGTAAACCACAAACATTCTAATACCGAGGCTAAAAAATCGGTCTGCTTGGCAGTTCCATCCGCTCCCATCCTGTTATCCGCTGCATGAGTTCTGTCTGACTTTCCTGCTAACATTCGCTTAGCAGTAAGCCGCGTAGGGTAAACCACAGACATTCTAATACCGAGGCTAAAAAATCGGTCTGCTTGGCTGTCCCATCCGCTCCCATCCTGTTATCCGTTGCATGAGTTCTGTCTGACTTTCCTGCTAACATTCGCTTAGCAGTAAGTTGCGTAGGGGGAACCACAAACATTCTAATACCGAGGCTAAAAAATCGGTCTGCTTGGCTGTTCCATCCGCTCCCATCCTGCTATCCGGCATATAAGCTATGTCTGGCTTGCCTGCTAACATTCGCTTAGCAGTAAGTTGCGTAGGGGGAACCACAGACATTCTAATACCGAGGCTAAAAAATCGGTCTGCTTGGCTGTTCCATCCGCTCCCATCCTGCTATCCGTTGCTCTTAAGGTAATACGGAATTGACGCGGCTTTTGTTTTTGGGGTTGCGACATTGGGAAAAAAATGCTAGTATTCTTGCAGTTTATTTCATTTTGAAAGGACGAACGATGATTTATACACAGGAAGTTAACAATATGTGCTCTGTTAGAAAAGGCGCATATCATGGTCCAGCTCCAATTCCTGAAGAAGGAAAATGGGTTCAGGTTAAGGAAATCAAAGATGTAAGCGGTTTTACACACGGTATCGGTTGGTGTGCTCCACAGCAGGGCGCATGCAAACTTACCCTCAATATTAAAGACGGCATCATCGAAGAAGCTCTTGTAGAAACTCTTGGTTGCAGTGGTATGACCCACTCAGCAGCTATGGCTTCTGAAATTCTTATTGGCAAGACTCTTCTCGAAGCCTTGAATACTGACCTTGTTTGCGACGCAATCAACACTGCAATGCGCGAACTTTTCCTCCAGATCGTTTACGGCCGCAGCCAGAGCGCTTTCTCTGAAAATGGTCTCGCTGTCGGTGCTTCTCTCGAAGACCTTGGTAAGGGTCTCCGCAGCCAGGTTGGTACTATGTTCGCTACCAACAAGAAGGGTCCAAGATACCTTGAAATGGCTGAAGGTTATGTAACTCGTGTTGCACTTAACAAAGACGACGAAATCACCGGTTACGAATTTGTAAACCTTGGCAAGATGATGGATTTCATCAAGAAGGGCGATTCAGCTGATGAAGCTCTCAAGAAGGCTAAGGGTCACTATGGTCAGTTCGATAATGCTGCTAAGTATATCGACCCACGCAAAGAATAATCAGGAGGACACACACTAATGGCTTTGTTTGAAAGTTACGAAAGAAGAATCGACAAAATCAACGGCGTCCTCGCTAAATATGGTATCAAATCAGTAGAAGAATGCCGCGAAATGTGCAAAGCAAAAGGCTTTGACCCATACGAAACCGTAAAGGGTATTCAGCCAATCTGCTTTGAAAATGCTTGCTGGGCTTACTGTGTAGGCGCTGCAATCGCTCTCAAGAAGGACTGCAAAAACGCAGCTGATGCAGCTGAAGCTATCGGCGAAGGCCTCCAGGCTTTCTGTATCGACGGTTCTGTTGCTGAAGACCGTAAGGTTGGTCTTGGCCATGGTCGCTTAGGCGCTATGCTTCTCAGAGATGAAACCAAGTGCTTCGCTTTCTTAGCTGGTCACGAATCATTCGCAGCTGCTGAAGGCGCTATCGGTATCGTTAGAAACGCAAACAAGTCTAGAAAATCTGAACTTCATGTTATTCTTAACGGTCTTGGCAAAGACGCTGCTCAGATTATTTCTAGAATCAATGGTTTCACCTATGTTCAGACCAAGTTTGATTATTTCAGCGGCAAGCTCGAAATAGTTAAGGAAATCAGATATTCTGAAACTGAACGCGCTAACGTTCGCTGCTTCGGCGCTGACGACGTTCGCGAAGGCGTTGCAATCATGCATCATGAAGGCGTTGATGTTTCCATCACTGGTAACTCAACTAACCCGACTCGCTTCCAGCACCCAGTTGCAGGCACCTATAAGAAGGAATGCATTGAACAGGGCAAGAAGTATTTCTCAGTCGCTTCAGGCGGCGGCACTGGCAGAACTCTCCACCCAGACAACATGGCTGCCGGTCCAGCTTCTTATGGTATGACTGATACTATGGGTCGTATGCACTCAGACGCTCAGTTCGCAGGTTCTTCTTCTGTTCCAGCTCACGTAGAAATGATGGGCTTCCTCGGCATGGGCAACAACCCAATGGTTGGTGCAACCGTTGCTGTAGCAGTAGCCGTTTCTCAGGCACTCAAGTAATTCGGTAAAAAAAAAGACCACCCTTTTGGGTGGTCTTTTTTTTGCTTTTAGCTATTGGTTATTTGCTTTTAGCCAAGAAAACAGCTGACAGCCGAGAGCACCAACACCGCTAATGCCGCTAATGCCGCCAACGGCCACCAGCCACCAGCTGACAGCCGAGAGCAAACAACGCCGCTAACTACGCCAACAACGCCAACGCCGCTAACGACGCCAACCATACCAACCATGCCAACGATGCCAACCATGCCAACCATGCCAACCATGCCAACAACGCCAACAACGCCAACAGCTGTATAAAATCACACTTCTACGTCAAAAAAATATAAAACACGTACACAATTTTTAACAAAAAAATAAACTTTCTTGCTTGAAGTGTGGTATGCTTAATAAATGAATTCTTTAAAGGGAGTTTATATGAAAAAATCTTATTTGTTGCTGGCTGTATTGCTCTGCTCTTGCTTGTCTTATGCGACAATGGCTGCTGATTCTGACATCGACAGCGGTCTTGATGATGTTACTATTTCTGTAGGCGCTGCATCTTCTGACGAAGAAAACGTAGCTACTGTAGAATCAGATAAAGAAGCATCAGAAAATAGCGAATCCTTGACCGAAAAGGCTAAGGAAGAAGTAAAAGCTAAAGAAGAAGCTAAGGAAGAAGAAAAAGAAGAAGAAGCCACCGGTATGGCTACTTTACCAAACGGCACCGCTTATGTTGGTGTTTATTCTTATTTGAACCTCAGAGACGGCGTTTGGGGCAACATCACTGGTAAGATGTATAACAATGAAGAAGTTACTATCACCGGCCGTGACGGTGACTGGTATAAAGTTTCTACCAGCAAGGGTGATGGTTATCTCCATGCTAGATATGTTTTTGCTGAAAAAGACAAGAGATATTATGGCAATGAAGTAAACGAATGGGATAATCCAAACGGTTACAGCTCAAGCCCATCTGGTTCCTCTAATACTGTTCAGGCTTCAGATGTTATCATTAACGTTGATGGCGACAGCGTTCAGGGTAAAGTTGTTAATGCTGCAAAGCAGATTCACGACAAATACCAGGGCTATCAGGCTTTCCCATATGACCCATTGACTGAAGGTGGTAACCTCGGTTGTGCTCAGGTTGCTACTACAGTTCTCAAAGCAGCTGGCGTTCTTAACCAGACTTGTTTGAATTGTACTGGTACTATCAGCCTTCTTGAACAGGCTGGTTGGAGTTCAGTAACTTGGCCACCATATCAGGCTGGCGACGTTGTTTTCTGGGAAACCTATCAGCCAGGTCCATCTCACGTTGGTATCGTTATGAACTCCGGTAACAGTGCTCAGGCTATGAACAACTCTTCAAGCAAGAGAATGCCACAGTACAGTGACATTACCTCTATGAAGATCTGCAAAATCATGAGAAAGCTCTGATAGGGTGAGATAGCTATATGAGAAAGACTACTTTATTGGCTTTGTCACTTATGCTTTCCGCTTCTGCAAGTCTGATGGCTGACGTAGCTGTTCCATACGGCGAAGGCGCTGGTCAGGCTGATATCATTAACTTCAAGAAATACCCAAAATGCGATGACCCACAGCCAACAGGCCCACTGAGCTTCAGAGTTGTAGGTGAAGATACATGGGTTGCTGACAGTGTAAGAAGTAAGCTCATGAAGTTCGACAAGAGCGGTAAATTCGTTTCCGAATTCAATACCTATCCTGCTGACGACAAGGCTTTCTTCACTGAAACTATTAAGGACGAAAAGCTTGGCGAAACCCAGCTTCCAGTTCTTCTCAGAACTATCGACGACTTTGCTCCTGTATATGGCGAAGACGGCAAGGTAGCTGCTTTCTGGGTAGCTGACAGCTGCAAGAACATGCTTACTAAGTATGCTGTTGACGGCACTAAGCTCGCAGAATTCAAGCATCCTGAATTCGGTCAGCTCTACAGAGTTGAAGTTGGTAAGGGTGGTCACATCTTTGTAGCAGATAAGGTTGCCCGCGCAATCTTCACCTTCGACAAAGACGGCAAATTCCTCAACAAGATGGATTGGGAATGGTCTGGCTTTGCTGTCAGCGGTAACGATGACAAGCTTTACAGACTTACCTATAATAGCGAAACCAAGAGAAACAGCCTTGTTGTTTCTACTGTAGACGGTAAGGTTCTTACCACTACATCAATCCAGCCACTTATGTTTGATCCAAAGCTTTGGTGGGTTGACGAAGAAAAAGCTGAATGTGTAATTACTTACTCTCAGCCAGAATTCAAGGGTTTCTACAACATCGTTCGCGTTTGCCTTGATGGTAAGACCATTGCTGAAGGTGAAATGCCTGCACCAATTATCATGAACCGCTTCATCGAAAATAAGGGTGGAGAAGTATTCATTGGTAAGGGCAATTTCTTCGATGCTCCGGAAGGACAGTTTGAAGTAGTTCCATTCACTCTTCCTGAAGCAAAATAATTAGGAGAAGGCTATGAAAAAGAGCTTAACTTTTGTTATCCTTTTTGCTGTTATAGCAATGACTCTCTATGCTGCACAGATCCCGATAAGGGGTTATGTAAATGCAGACATAGGTCTTAACTACAGATCTGGTCCAAGTGCATCAGCCAGTAAACTGGGTGCTTTGAACAACGGCACTCAGATGAAGTTTGACGGAGCCTCCGGCAACTGGTATCATATGTGCAGTCCGGCCGTCGGCTATGTATGCGGTGACTACATTGTAGTAACTGAATACGGCGAAGCTCCAGAAGGCAGCGAAGATTACTTCTCTGATATGCCAGCAGAAGCAAATACTCCAGAAGCCTTAGAAGCTGAAGAAGCCGGCATGAGCGAAGAAGAAAAAGACAAGCTCGGCTGCAACATAGAAAGAAGTCTTATAAAGTCAAGTATAACAAAGGCTCCACCTCAGGATAAATGAAAAATGCTCTTCAACGCTGCCATAGAAAAAAGTATGGCAGCGTTCTTATAGTTGTAATAGCGGTTTTTGCAGTTCTCGCAATATTCCTGGCTTCATTCATGAAGTCAGCTACTAGCAGAACGCATTCCACTAAGAAAATAGGCGACACTATGCTAGCCAGGGAATTAGCAAATTCTCTGGCTATGACTTCTTTTCACTATATCAAAAATGTCGTCTTGAAGGATGAGGGCAGTGAGTTAAGAAAGGTTCTTGCTGAACCTGTTTCTTTTTTTGATAACAAAAAAGTTGAAAATGGCGACCTGAAGGAAGGCGTTAAAAGCTACATAAAAGACGGCGCCCAGGATATTATTACAGCTTTATTGGAAAAATCCGGCTTAGAAAGCATAAATCTTGAAGAAATGAGCTGGAGAATTCACAATCAAGATTTTCAACCGCTTACCCTGAATGGCGATAAGGAATCTCCGTATCCACGCGAAAAAAAAGGCATAATCCGTGTATTCATAAAGATTTCCTACAAGCTTCCAGGCCAGAAGGATACTATTTCTGAAGATTATCTGTTTGCTTCATCAATAACAGTTTCCGCTAATATTTTACCGGTTTTATCAAAGTTTAATTTTTACGTAGAAGATGCCTTCGGTAACAACAAACCCAGTGGTGATGACCTTCTTTACAGATTTAACAAGGTAACCACAAGCGCTGGTGGCAAACTGAGACCAGACACAACCCACTGTCCATGGATATTTGACAATGGCTCTAATGAAAAGGTTTACGACAGCTACAAAGACATTGTTCTTAACCAGAAAGGCTTGATTTACCTTGGTGGCGGCGATAATGATTCCCCGGTAATTCTGGGGGTTGCCAGAGGCTTTTCAGATGTTGAACAGGGGCCTTATGGCGAAGACTTCCACTTCTATAAAAGAGGCTCCGGAGGTTATTGGAAGACCCACGAAGTCTGGGACAATGGCACTGGTATTCTCTCTGCTAACATAGGTCTGTGCAACGATGAAGATACTGCAAACCTTGGAACCTGGCAATTAATGTTTGGAGAAGGCTATAGAAAGCCATCTACCGTAAACTCAATTTTCAGGCTTTATGGCACTGACTCAACAAAGCAGTCTCCTACACTTGTTCTTGGTTATGTTAATTCCATGAGCGGTGACGTAAGAGCTTACAAGGGTCCGAATAATACTAATAATAAACTTGCCTTCTTTGACCGCAGCGAAGACTTTATTAACTTTACTGCTTTGAATGCCAATGACTTTGGGGAAAGTATCGGCGCTACCCTGCAGTATTCCGGTAGTGTTCTCAGCATAAGTAAATTTGCATTGGCCTATTCAACAAGAACTGGTCTTGATAACAGCAACCCAAGTGCTCTTGAAGAGTTTTATGAAGTCTACAAGGAAAAGTATTGCACAAAGGTTATTCAGAACAGATATAACAAGGATTATACTTATATTCTTACCAAGGCCCTTGGCAGACCTGATGAAGACCGCGCTTATCCGATAGAATATTGTTCAGATGTCATCAAGGATGAACTGAAATCTCTTTGTGAGCTTAAATCTAACGATATTTTCACAAAGGTTCCTTCTGTTGAAGGCGCTAAGTTTGATGAAATCTATAATGTTAAGAAGCTTGATGAGCTTGCTCCCTTTGTTGATAAGGAAAAGCTCGGAATTGACGGCTCTGAAGACTCTGATAAGAAAGATAGAATCGCAAGAATCGTTAAGTATGATCCAAAGGGAACTCCGCTTGATGATTTCCTGAGATTCAAGACTCTTCTGAAAAAGGGCGACGATGGCAAAGAACGACTGGACCTGAACGGCTGGATTTATGTTGAAGTAGAAAAAGATGGCGAATCAGTCATAATTGATAAATATACCAGCGCCAGTCAGGGCGGATTCATTATTGGCGGTAAAGACGGCGCCAAAGCCAATGCAAGAATCAAAGGCAATATTGATGGTGAACATATTTCCATTATTGTCTTAGACGGTGATATCATTATTGAAAACGCTGTTACACATCTTGATGCTTCTCTGATTGCTGCTAATGGTCAGGTTAAGCTGGAATGCGGCTCAACCATTTCCAACAACCAGCAGCTTGATGTAATGGGCAATATAGTCATGAAGAGCCTTACAACGGACATGATTGATAACAGCTTTAAGCGCTGTTTAGCATTACAGTATTACCCGTCTTTGTCTGCTCTTCCTAATAACGAAAAATCTGGTTTGAGCCAGGATGAGTTGATGAAAACAGAATACCCGCTGTTGATGTATGATTTAAAAGAAGATATAGTGATGATTGACTGATGAGATTAAGAAATAATAAAAAAATACAGGGCTTTTCCCTTGTCGAAATCTGTATCGTCTGCGGCATATTGGCCGTGCTGATGATTCCTGTCTTTGCAATGATGTCCAAAGGCAGCTCAGTTACAATCAGAAACCGCAATGAAATTCTTGCTCAGCAGCATGCATTGAATGTTATTAACTATTGCAATATTACGCCATACGATGACGATTTCCTTGCTCCGACACCAGATACCGGCAGACCGGTCAGTGACCTTAAGATTAACCTCTCTAACGGTGTAACCATTGATATGGGAATGCAGGACGAGGAATTTTATAAGATTGCTTCCAGAACAATTTCTGTGAAGGAATTTAATGCCGGGGATGGCTGGCCCAATAAGTATAAAATTGTTACTGTAAAAGTTGAATGGCAGCAGATTGGCGAGCAGAAACCACGTAGTGTATGCATGTCTGGCCTGTTGAATGGTAGTCTATGAAGAAGTCCAGAAAAGCATTTAGTCTAGTGGAAATTACTGTCGGTGTCATTATTGCCGCCGTGCTTCTCACTGTGCTCATGAGACTGCTGACATCCGGGATGAAGGGTTCAACAAAAGGTATTGCACATCAGGCAAATGTTGAAGCTGCTTCAATACTTATGTCGCAGATTGAATATGACCTTCTGAGAGCTTCTGAGATTGAATCTCCTGAAAACAACGGAAGCGACAGCACTGCAAAATGGAAATTTTACTATGCAGCCTCTGGCAGTGGTAAGCCGGTTACGGTTACCTACGATACCAGTGCTGGTGGCGGGGTTAATAGAACCGTAAACGTTGATGGAAAGCTTCAGAATTCAATTCTGGCCAAGGGACACGATGTTAAATTAACCTTTACACATTTTATGGCTACTCCGGCGGCTAAGAAATACAGCGAACTTGGAGCCAAATATCTGAGAAGGCATGGAATGTGGGTTGAACTGACGGTTTCAACC
Source organism: Candidatus Avigastranaerophilus sp. (assembly GCA_045599645.1). Taxonomy (GTDB): domain Bacteria; phylum Muiribacteriota; class Ozemobacteria; order Ozemobacterales; family Ozemobacteraceae; genus RUG334. Next base: position 6,587 of record JAZRWI010000088.1, on the reverse strand, counting down.
AAGCATGACAAAAAGGTCGGAGAAAAAGAAACCTTCACACTAAGACGTTTGATAGTAGTCAGAAGTCATATGTAAAGCCGAAAGCCAGACAGAATTATGCAACGGATAACAGGATGGGAGCGGATAAAACCGCTATGCAGGCCGAATTTTTAGCCTCGGTATTAGAGTGTCTGTGCTTCACCTACGCAGCTTATCATTAAGCGATTGTTAGCAGGAAAGCCAGACAGAACTCATGCAACGGAGTTGCCATCGAGCGTGCTTGGCATGCCATCGACGGCGATAGCCGACATCGGGCACGAAGTGCCATCGAAAAGAAAAGCCTCGATTAAAGCCAACAAAAAATTCTCAATTCTCAATTTTCAATTTTCAATTTTCAATTTAGGTATGGCACTAAGCTGGTTCGAAGCAGTAAAAAAAACGCCAGCGAGAGCTGGCGTTTTTTTTATCTTGTGTATTAGAATAGTGAGTCGAATACTCTGGTCATGAGGCCCTGGCGGTTGGCTCTTGATACAGAACCCTTGCCGTCGAACTTGATCTGGGCGTCTGCAAGAAGCTTGGAATCAATGCTGTTGTCTGCTGTGATATCCTTGGGTCTTGCAACACCACGGACTCTCATCTGCTGTGTTTCTTTGTTTACAACGATTGCACGGCTTCCTTCAATAAGAAGATTGCCATTTGGAAGTATTTCAAGAACAGTTGCAGTGATTGTTCCATCAAGGCTTCCGCTTCTGGTTGTGGTTCCCTGACCGTCGAATTCATTACTGATCTTCTGCTGACCGGTGATATTCTTCATGATTTTCTTGAATATCGGGATTCTTGGTTCAGCAGTTACTTCGGTTTCTGATTCCTTTTCAGTCTTTGTAGTGGCTCTGGACTGGGCGTTGGTTGATTCAGAAATCTTGATTGTGATGATGTCGCCTGGCTGATAGTTGCGGGCAGCACCCTGAGATGAATACAGGTCATTGCCGTTGAGCCACAGAGCAGCGCCCTGAGCGCCTGTTCCACAGCACAGAAGAGCAAGAACCATAAATACTAATACAAAATTATTTCTGAGCATATTCAACCACACCTTTATCAGTAATAACGCCAGATATTCTGCGTTTGTTTTTCAGGTTAATGAGTTCGATTTCATCACCATTATTGCCACCCTGAACAGCCTTTGCAGGAATGCTGAGGGAGAGTGCGCCACTGTTTACTCTGAATTCAACGCTTTCGCCTGGCTTTACAAGCCATTCGTCTTCAACAGCCTTTTTTGCAGAGGCTGTAGATATCATTGCAAGAGTATTTGCCGTTTTTGCACCTGAATTAACCTTTTTGGTCTTAGTCTTTGCAACCTTTGTGCTTTCGCTTTGGCTGGTAACATCAGAATTCCTGATAATGGTGCCGGCTGATTTGAAACGGTCCAGTGTCATTCCAACTACATCTCTGTAAGGAACAGCAGTATTGTTCTTTTCGTTCTTGATGGTAACTTCAACCGGCATAACCATTTCTTCTGTGATTACTTCACCTGGCTTAGTAAGCTGACAAAGCTTTGCAGCCTGAATGGTCTTGCTTACGCTGACCTGAATAAGCTGTCTGAATGGACCGCCTTCGGTATCTGCGTCCAAAGCGAAAAGTCTCATTCCCAGCTCATTGTTGGAGTTTGAACTGATGTTCCAGCTAATTACATTACCTGGAAGAACAATATTAGAGGAAACCTTAGAAAAGTCGAAACTGAGCGGATCTTCTGATTCAGACTGGCAGAATTCTGCAATTCTGGTCTTTATTTCATCGCTCTTAAGAACAGAACCCAATCTTTTTACTGTAACGTTTTCGGGTATATCAACAGAGTCGGCGAGGCTGCCGAGCTTCTGGGTGATAGTAGCCTTATCGAGCACTAGTTCCCCAAGTGGATTGGGAATATTGCCAAGCTGGATGTTTTCCAGTTCTCTGCGAGTGCTTTCGTCGCTGGACTTGATTAATGAGTCAGCCTTAACGGAGCTTCCGGCTACAACAACATTGGTCTTGAAGGAAACAGGTGTTCCAACAGGATTAGTGTTGCGGATGCTAGCCAGAACAGGACTGGCTACGGTTAAACCAAGTAAAACTGCTACGATTGAAAGATTGGATTGTTTGCTCATTTTAGATCACTATTTCTTAAGATTGTTCGCTATACCTAACATTGTGTCTGATGTCTGAATTGTCTTGGAGTTTGCTTCGTAAGCACGCTGAGCAACGATCATGTTAACCATTTCTTCAACGACCTTAACGTTAGAGCGTTCGATGAAGCCCTGAGCGATTTCCCCAAATTCTTCAGTGCCTGGAGTGCCAACAACAGGGTCGCCTGAGCTGCCAGATGGAACGAAAAGGTTCTTACCAAGGGCTCTGAGACCTGATGGGTTAATAAAGTCTGCTAATTCAATCTGACCGATAACTTCGAGGTCAGTCTGGTTTGGCATCTTGGCTGCAATAATACCAGTAGAGGTGATATTGAGGCCGAGAGCGTCCTGTGGAATAGTAGTTTCAGGGAGGATTGTATAACCGTTGGAGGTAACGATGATACCATCTTCAGAAATCTTCCATGCACCGTCTCTGGTGTAGGCTATATCGCCGTTTGGAAGCTGAACCTGGAAGAAGCCTTCACCTTCGATTGCTACGTCGAGGGATTCGTCAGTTTCTTCGTATTCACCCTGTGAGAAAAGTCTGTGAGTGGCAACTGGTTTAACACCATGACCAAGCTGAACGCCGACCGGGTATTTGTATTCAGATGTAATTGGAGCACCTGGTTCAATAATAGTCTGATACATAAGGTCTTCGAAGTCTACACGCTGCTTCTTGTAACCAGTTGTTGATACGTTTGCGAGGTTATTGGAAACAACAGCAATATGTGTTTCCTGACCCTTCATGCCAGTGGATGCTGACCACAATGATCTCATCATAGGACTTTGTTCCTCCGTTTCCTATTTATTATTATCAGCCTTTGGTCTTACCAACGCTGTTAATTGCTTTGTCTAACAGGCTGTCGTGTGATTGGATAGCCTTGGAATTTGCTTCGTAAGCACGTGATACTTCAATCATGTTTACCATTTCTTCGACTACGCTGAAGTTCGGCATTTCCAGATAACCCGGGCAGAAATTGGTTTCCGCTCTAGTTACTGTTCCGTAAGCTCTTACGAACTTGTTGGAGCCTTCTTTGCGGAAGGACTTGCGGTCTTCGGCAATGCCTGTGACTACCCGGTATTCGCCTTCATTATCAAGAAGAACTCTACCTTCTTCGTCGATAGTGCATTTTCTGCCGATTCCTACCTGAATACGCTGGAACCTGGCGTTAACGCTACCGTCGTCGTTGATTATGACACCGGAATTTTCTTCTTCGTCACCAATGGTTTCGCCTAATACGTAGGAGCCGTCTTTGGTAACCAGGTAACCTTCGTTATCCAGTGTCCAGGAGCCGTCTCTGGTGAAGCGGATGCCGTTGGGTGTTTCTACAATGAAGAAAGCCTTTTCGTTATCAACGCTGATGTCAAGAGCATTACCTGTGTAGTTCATGCTACCGGCTTCCCATCTGGTGTAGGATTCATCAAAGATGGCACCTGTTCCCAGTTTACCGATACGTGGGTATCTGTAAATAGGGCGGGGTGGGTAAAGCTCACCATCGTTTACACGTCTAAGCTGCATTGTGGGCAGTTCCTTGAAGGCTGCACCGTCCTGCTTGTAACCAGTGGTGTCAACGTTAGCCAGGTTGTTGGCTATCTGATCCTGACGCATGGTTTCAATCAGCATTGCAGAAGCTGAAGTATAGATACCGCGAACCATTAGTTTTCTCCTTCCAGATCACAGCCGCAGTTATCTTCAACAGTGCAGGGACCTATTCTCTTGAAAACGTCTTCGCCAATAGGATTATTGCCGAAAGCGAGGTAATGGGCTAAATGCGCATGAAGGCACTTAACACCGCGGAAATCACGGCTACCAGCTACGGTAGTGTTCTTAAGAATATCAGTAATGTGTTCCGGAAGCTCTCCGTCATACATTTCCTGAGCCATTTTGAAACGGTATTCAGCTATTTCTCTCTGGCCCTTTAAGAATTCTTCTCTGAAGTCTGCATCATCACTCAGCTTTTGGGAATAAAATCTGACCATGCCATGCTGTTCTAAGTCAGCTGCAAGGGTCTTTAATCTGGGACAAACTAACCATATAAATGATGGAAAAGGCTTCCAGAGGTTATCTTCAAAAAATACAGGGTTTGCTACGAGAGTCTGGGGACTACCGTTTGCACATCTGGTCTTGATTATAAAAGGGGTTCGTGGTTCACGTCCAAGAAGGGCAACCGCACGTTTATAGTCTTTTTCTGAAATATTTTTGTCTGCCATGATTTTATTCCCTAACTAATTTTTCTTTCTTAGAAAACAAATCGACAGTTTGCTAAAATAACTTTAGCAGTTTTTTTAATATTTTTTTTCTGTGGGGAAAATATTTTCAAGGCTGGGTGGCGAGACTGTTGTTTAGTAGGTTTGACCGTTCTTATTGCTTCAACAATACTTTCCTTGTTTATTTTAAGAACTAATGTTATAAAAAAAGAGAGCCTACAGAGGAGATGCCAGCATGGAAGACAACAACGAAAACAATAATATTGATCAGGAAACCTTGAACGATACTGATAGCACTCCCAACGTTGATAATAATTCAGGGGTAAAGCCACTGGCCAGAGCAATTGTAAAGCTTGCTTTTGCAGCTTTAGTATTATTTTTACTTTACTCGACCATGAATCCCCAAAAATTTCATGCTACTGAAGACAGAAGCATGCATTCCTGCTTTGCATTTCAAAGACTCATTTCTAATGCTGTAGAGAACCATAACATGGAAAGCTCTGATTTGTTGACTGAAGTTAATGAAAAGAGTATGCAGGTTCTTACTTCTGAAGGGCGTCTCTCAAAGCATATGCAGTTTCCCACTTCTAAGTGCAAATATGAAAGCTACGAAACCGATAATGACATTTGTGTTTATTGTGTTTATCATGGCGAAGCCAACAACAAATGTCTCATAAAAGGACAGACATCTCCTTACCTTGCAGAAAAAAAGGCTAATAGTAATCAGAAACAAATCACAGCAATAGGCATCTCCGCCCTTATCCTGGCCTTCGTAATCTGGGCATTCAAGTAAGTTCAATTCACAATTCATAATTCATAATTCATAATTCATAATGCATAATTTCAGAATTGGGTTTGGTGCTAATACCTAATACCTAATACCTAATACCTAATACCTAATTCATAATTCATAATGCATAATGCACAATTGATTGGTTCTACTGCTGCGACCGGCTTAATACTGATGCTTGAATTGAAAATTGAGAATTGAGAATTGAAAATTTTTCTCGGCAGATAGCAGGCGGCCGATAGCTGTCCCGCCCCCGCGAGGCCTTCCTCCGTGCTCGGGGGAAGGTGGCACGCGTAGCGTGACGGATGAGGGTGCTGTTCCGCCCCTGCGAGGCCTTCCTCCTTCAGGGGCTGCCGCCACGGATGGCGGCGTGCAGTTGCTACAGGATGTAGCATAAAACTGCTGAAGGTGGATTCTGCGCAGCAGAAGCCGGATGCGGGCATTGCAACACCTTTTTACCAGATTTTACAAAATTTACACTTCTTTACATTATTTTTTGTCTAACTTTCCGTTTTCAAATGATTACTATATAGCAATAGGGAAAAATATTGCTACCACTTGCGAAAACTTCTTTCGCTCATTAAAATTAAAGGAGGTAGTAATGACTACAAATTCTGAAATAGAAAGAATAGTCAGAGAAGAAATCAGGCCTATTGATGACATTATGTTTTTCAAAATGGCCGAAGACAAGGAATTCCTAGAGGAATTGCTACAGGTTATTCTGGACGAACCGGAATTAATTATCGTAGACAGTGTTCCTCAAAAGACGGTGGGCAACACCGCTGGGCGTTCACTGGTTCTTGATGCTTTTTGTAAACTTGGCGATAACCGCTTAGTAAATATTGAAGTTCAAACTTCCAATAATACAGACCATGGCAGAAGAGTCAGATATCATGCTTCGTTGATTACCACCAACAATACTCCGCCGAAAACGGATTTCAGTAATATACCGAATGTCTGGGTGGTTTATATAGCGGAATTTGATATTTACGAAGCCGGAAAAGCTCTTTATCAGGTTGATCGCATTGTAAGGCAGACAGGGAAGAAAGTCGATAACGGTTTTGCTGAATTCTATGTTAACGCGTCCTCTAAGGATGGTTCCAGAATTGCAAGACTCATGGAAGTTCTTTGCACAACCAACGTGTACAGCGAAGAATTTCCCAAGACCTCAAACAGAAAGAATCTGATATTTAATGACGAAAAGGAGAAGAAATCTATGAATGCAGCAATACAAAAACTCATTGCAAGTGAAACAGAAGAACTAAACCAAAAACTAACCGCACAATCAAATCAACTAACCGCACAATCAATGCTAACTTCCCATCTTTTACCAACTCAAAAGAAATAATGCCATCTTGATGTTGATTTCAAAGATGGCATTAAATGCTTTCAGACACTCTCTAGAAAAGCTAATATTTCTGTTTTTGTTCGGGAACTTTTGGAAATAGCGT
>JAZRWI010000087.1:0-44484 GCA_045599645.1 Candidatus Avigastranaerophilus sp. | reverse complement strand
TTCATGCAAAACTTCTTCAAGATTAGCCTTATCTTTTGTGCGCTCAACTTCAATCAAAGCCGTAACGCAATTTAATATACCAGAACTGATAGCATCCTTAGCCCCTGGGGTAGGGTGCAATTCGTCAATCAGATAATAATCAACGTTGATGTTGCTGATACTTTTATCCTGAAGCATTTCGCCAACATCACTTGCAGCATCCCAGTCTTCAATGCCATTATACAGAACTATTGGCAATACTGGCGGTATTTTCTTAGTCTTATGATATTCAGTGTTTTTATCATTCAGCAGACTAAGCCAAAGTTCAGCCGAATACGACATAATTCTGACCGGCATAGTATAGTCTACACTTGATTGAAATTCAAGTATAAGATACACATAAAGCCAGCGTTCTTTCCACTTGAGGCGCCAAATCATATCGTCATGGCGTTCACCGGATTCCTTACGGACAAAATCAGCATTGGCACGTTCCAATGTTGAATAATCAAGTTCCTTTATGAAATCCTTATCAACAAACCCGCGGAGCAAATCAGCCACATTTTGCGGATCCGAGAAGAACTCTTTGTATGATATATCCTGCTGTCCCATACTCTTATTATAAAAAAATTACCCCCTATAAGCAAGTCGAAACACAGCCTAGTTTAATAGATATTAATGATATGGACGCAACACATTGTAACACTAATGAAAAAATTGTAAAAGAATTATTGGAATACAAGGCTAATCCAAAACTGACCAATGGTGATGGCTGGAACGCTTATAAATTAGCCAAAAAATACAATCCAAATCCAAAAGTAGCTAAGATTATTGGTTCGTATATGTGAGCCATCAGATACCGGGAAATTTTTACCGTAAGGTTATTTTATTTTATTAACTTGTCGATATCCGAGACACGAAACACTGTCAAAAGGTTAGCAACAATATGGATATCGATAAGACCGTTAATGAACTGAATAAGCGGTTTGAAAAACCGCTGCCTGAGTTTTATAAGCGTAGAATTGTATTCTGGTATGATGAAGAAAAGGAATTCGAAGAAAGCCTTGACGGCATCAGTATAGAAAATGCAAAGCTTATTAAGCTAACGGGTAGTAACTATTTTGAAGTTAAGAGACATTTGCTTCGCGAAGATGCAGATAGTAACTACCTTGTTTACTGTCCAAAAGTATTTCCCTCATTAGAAGAAAACCCATTAGCTGACATAGTTCTATATAGCGAAGAATTTCGCTCAGATCTGATATCAATATGGTGCGATGAAATGCATATTGAAAGTAGCCTTGATATGCGCAAATGTGTTAAAGGCTATAGAAAGTATCTGAATTGATTGGATAAAAGACCCTGTTACAGAAGGTAATAAATTAAGATCTGCTATAGAAGAGGCTATTCATAATTTTGGCCAAGCACCGATTAATAATAATCCTGATTTGCCTGATCCTGATTCATATATTTCTCCGGAAGTTGTTTCAACAACTGAAAATTTAGGTTTTACGGACTTTATTGAAGTTAGTGTGCCTTTTTCTTGTTTGGAATTTCCCATAGAAAGTAAAAAGGAAAAATTAAGAGAAATAATAGAAAAACAATATCCTGTTCATATTCAGCTTGTATATAAGCAATTATCTCCAATGTTCGGTTATGATAGAGTTACCGAAACAGTAAAGAGAGAAGTTAATTGTATACTTGCTTCTTTCAATTACCTTTTATGGAGATTTGAAAATGATTTCTTATGGCCTATTGATAAATATACGCCTGTAGTTAGACGAAATGTTCCTAATTCTAATTTCAGGAGAACTATTCAGCAAATTTCTATTGAGGAAATTGCAAAAGGTATGAAGATTGTCGTTGATGCGTCATGTGGTATTTCAAAAGAAGGCCTTTATGACGTCTTGGCAAAAGCTTTTGGTTACGCTCATGTTTCCCAACAAATCTCAGACCGTTTTGATGAAGGTTATTCATTTTTCTTGAGGGGTTATACATATAAAGAAGAAGATGGAAAAATTGTTCCCCAAAAAGATTGATGTTAAATAGTGTAATTATTGCTGTATGAGGAAGGAGAATATAAATGTCATCAAAAAGTAAAGAAAAAATGATTATATTTGATAGTTTTACTGTTACAGTGGCATTTATTGTTTGATATTTGCTCGTGCACTAATCAATAATAGTTTAGCTATGGTCGGTAAATATAAAGTCATAACTTTGTGTGGCAGTACAAGATTTAAAGATGAATTTCTGCGGGAGCAGAAGCGGTTGACGCTGGAAGGAAATATTGTTATCAGCGTCGGGCTGTTTGGGCATTCTGGCGATAGTGAAGTCTGGGAAGGCATGTCTGAAGATGCTTTGACAAAGACCAAGGAAATGCTCGATGATATGCACAAACGCAAAATTGACATGGCTGACGAAATTTTCGTCATCAATGTCGGTGGCTACATTGGCTCCAGCACTCGCTCAGAAATAGAATATGCGCAACTCCATGGTAAAGTTGTAAAATATCTAGAGGAATAATTTTTCTCAGCAGATTAAAGACTAGTTCTGTTTTATATGCTAGAATTAAAGAAGATGAGGGGAGTTATGAAAAGAATAATTAGAAATATCAAAAACTATTAAATGAACAAAGCCAGCAAAATTGTCTATGAACTTTACTACCTTGGTAATTCTGATGGTAGTTGCGAAATGTTTCATCAGTAGTTGATTGTTAAATGCTTTTTTTTGAATGAATAGACAAATCGCTAACTAACTTCTATGTATAGTTTTATGTGGAGAAGTTGGTTGAAACATATAATGATTCATCACTGTATATGCTAAAATTTGCGCCTTCAGGCTTAAAATGCAAAAAATTTAATGTTAATAGAGAATGGATGCTTACTATTGCTTATTATCGTGGAAGGCTGGATGAGTATCGGAACACTAAGCTGGTGAAAAAGCTGACAAGAGCACTGAATGATATTGATTATATTATAGCTCCCATTGCTGATAACAGGATGTTTGAAATTATTGACAGCTTTATTGACGGTGAAATTACCGATGTTCAGTGCCAACACTGCCTGTCGGCAACTAATCTTGGAATGCAATATGTTTTTGTGAGTAAACGTGCGCTTTCCGGTATAAAGCTTTTGGAAAAATGCTATCTGACAAAATTAGAAAAAGATTCATATTTAAATTCAAGACAGGAAAGCTTTAAGATGAATATGGATAAGGTTAAACTGGCAAGAAAACAATATAGGAATCAGGGTGAATATATTGAGGATATATTAAAATGAAAAAAATCGATTCTTTGGGACTTAAAATTTGCAGCTATCAGGCTGTATTATTTGAAAAATCAATAAAGATGGCTGAATGCAGTTCAAAAATATTTATTCGCCGCTTCATGAATTCTGAACTTGCTAAGCGAATGGATAATGTCGGTTTTATTTTTGATTCTCTGGATATAGCTGATGCCGTGAATGAAATAGAAGAACAATATGGCAAAAGTGCGTATGGCATTGAAAAATTTACTGTAGAGGAAATGCACTGGATTGGTTATATCTATCGCTATTGGGCCTATGTGTCAGATAAATCCAGTAAACAGATTTACAAATTAATAAAACCAGAACAACTGAAAAAGCTGTATTTCCCATACCACTCATTAGATCCGCAGCAGGCAATAGAAAGAATTCTCGAAGAAATTGGCTCGGAAAATACTGCTGAAATAGATGATATAGCAAGAGGCGTAATAATTCTCCGAAGAGTGCGTAATAAAGCTAATAAAAGTCTTCAGAAATAAATTAATAAAATAAGAAATCTATAAAAATAATAACCCAGGGTATATGAACGTTGTTCGCCGATGCGGTAGAGGACTTCGTTCAAGTCGTCTAGGTTGTAGTTGCGGTTTCTGATGAAATATTCGACTATGGTGTCATTGATTTTTGCTTTTTGGAAAAATTTTTTAAATAAAATAATATTATAGTTAAAGAAACAAAAAATGTTGCCGAAACGGGTGGGGAATTACAATATTTTGCAGGAGGAATGAGCTTTGAAGCGCTTTCTATTAATCGCAGGAACAATGATAATCGGGCTAGCGGCTCAGGCTGGCGCGGCTATTTATTCCTACAGAGATGAACAGGGGCGTTTGTTTTTAACAGACAGTCCTCCTAACAAAAAATACAAGATTGTTGTCACAAGCAAAAAAGAAACTGAAGGCCTGGATTCAGGCTCTAACAGTATCAGCAGCATTACTTCCACCAGTTCTTCTCAGAAGTTTCTGCTTCCTAGTGACGAATCATACAGCGAATACATCAACGAAGCAGCAAGCACCTATGGTGTTGACCCATACCTGATTAAGTCCGTTATCAAGGTTGAATCAGACTTTGATCCAGACGTTATGTCAAACAAGGGTGCCCAGGGCTTGATGCAGCTTATGCCAGCAACTGCTAAAACCGTTGGCTGCAGAGATCCTTTCAATGCTCGTGATAATATTCTTGGCGGTGCTAATTATCTCAGAATGATGCTTAAGCGTTATAACGGCAATGTTGACCACGTTCTGGCTGCTTACAATGCTGGCCCTGGTAATGTTGACAAATATAACGGTATTCCACCTTTCCGCGAAACAAAGAACTATGTTCGCAAGGTTAAGCACTACTATGAACAATATGCTTCTGCTGCCGGTGGAAAATCCACTACAACAAGAAAATCAAGAATTATTCCAGTTGTTCATTCTGATTTGAATAATAGACTCACAGAAGCCTATGAAAAGTTCAATTCAGGCGATATAAACGGCGCAATGAACAGCTATAGAAATATATTAAACCTCTATCCACGTAACACTCAGGCTTTGTATAATCTTGCCTGTCTCCTTGATATGGAGCGATGTTACGACGAAGCAATCGATGTTTATAAAGCTTCACTAAAACAAGACCCATTTCTTGACAAAGCGTTGTATAATATGGCTGTAATATATGAACGTATGGGTATGAATAACGAAGCGATTAAAACCTGGAAAAAATACGTTCAGGTCACTAAAGATGAAGAAAAGATCGTTATGGCCGAAAAGTTCATCCAGGAGTTAAATGAATACGCTTCCTTGAATTGATAGGGGTTTTAACGTGGCCGCGAATGGTAGGACGCTTTTTGAAAAGTTAATTTATGTTGGTATAGCAACTTTCTTTTTATGGCCTTTTGTGCAGCTTTGGTCTATAAAGGCTATACCGTTGGTAGAATCTGATACACATCTCAAAGCATCTGTTGCTCTTGAGAATCTCATGGAAGGCGCTTTGGAACGTTCTTTTAGCCCTAGTGGCTATACAGAAAATTTCAAGCCCTTAGCTGGTTACGAAGACATTGGCTTAACTGGCAAAATAGAAGCTATACCCCAGAAGGATTATCCAAACTGCCTTCTTGTAAGAAGTCAGGTAAAATGGGGCAGTTACCCATTCAGTAAAACCCTTACACTTGAATATCTGAAGGCGAGGACAAGACCATGAGAAAAAAGTCAGGCCTCAGTGTTTGGGAAGTTGTTCTCTTTACCGTCTTTTTATCAATAGCAGGCGGTTCTTCATTGTTTTTCTTTTTTATTAATTCTTCAGACGTTCGAAAAGCCCAGCAGAAATATGAATGGGTTTATGACATCAACGAAATGCTTGATGAAGTCTGCAATGAAATTTCCAATTCAATTTATCTTGATTCACCATTTGTTGGCGAATCTAAGGAATGCTTCTATTATTCCCCTGTAGACCCATCTCAGCTTGAAGTAGGGAAGGACCTGGAAGGCTTTGTTTTTGATAACGATAGCTTCAGCTATGTAATGAAGGACGGTCGTGCTACTACAAAGCATTTTGGAAGGTTTTCCAACCCGTTGGTTGCTTCCTGCAAAGAAGGGCATTTTGAACGCATTTCAAGCTCACAGCTTCTGTTGACCTTTAAGGCTCAGAATACTAATGCCAAGACTGGTGAAACAGAAACAAAAGAATTTTCAAGAATAATTAATTTGAGGAATCAGTAATATGCAAAATATAGTATCTGAAAAAAAATCCCTGATTCCTGTTGTAGTAATGGTTATTTTTACTGTTCTGCTGATTGGCGCTTTATTATTGAAGGTTTATCATGCAGATAGAGACCTTGGTGTTCTTCGCAGTGAAAATTATCAGGCAAGATTAGCTTCCGAATCCGGTATTAACTATGCTGTAGCACAGATGCGTGAAGCAATTAAGACCTCTGACAGACCAGTAGACCCGGAAGTTCTTACTTCCCTTTTCTTTGAAGACCGTTTGCCAATGGATCAGTGGATTCAATACGGTGTTAAGACTAAGGCTACCTTTAGAATCACTTCAGTAAGAAAAATGAATATTGAAGATGATGAAAAGACAACCTTGATAAATGAAGGTCAGCAGTATCAGATTATTTCTGAAGGCAGATGCGGTTCTCATTGTTATTCTACAGCAGCCATTGTTCAGCTTTATGACCTTGCCAGACTGTTTGGGGTTTTCCAGAGCCTTGACGAATATTATTATGGAAATCCTTTACAGCCATATATTCAGGCTTGTGGTTCTTTTAATGAATTCTATAAGCTGAATGCTGAATATTTTGATTCGGGTAAGATTACAAATCGTGGCAAGATTATTGATCCAGGTTTGCTGGTTAAGATGTATGAACCAAACGGCAAATCACCGTTCAAGACTCCAAATAATTTTGCTGAAAACTACAGCAAGTTCTTTTCCAGAAACGGAACTTCTCCATGTAAAGGCCCGTTGTATTGCGGAATGCCTGTTATTGTAGACAGTCATGAATTCAATGCTCCTGCTCAGTCTGCATTGTATTTCTATCACAGACCAGGAACTAGTCCTGTTCTTAAGGAAGAAAATGCAATTAGAAAAATGTTTTCAAGCCCAAGAATTCAGTACACTGGTGGTGGAGTAGAACAGAGAAACTATACAAGATTCTTTGTTGACCGCGATGCTATCAGATATTCTTCCTTTATTCCTGCTTGGACTCCTAACTGGGAACATCTTCGTAAGATGTGCAAGGAACGTGGTATCTATATCGATGCTGATGGTAAGGGCTATCTTAATGGCAATGCCATTGATGTTGATTACCATCCTGGCGTTAGCACCTTGTATTCTGACAGCTATCTGACTCCAAATTCTTCTAAGTATGAACAGGATGAACTGAAGGATGAAAAATTTGTTGTTCTTTCAAGTGATATAAAATATCAGGGCTTTAACAATATTAGTGCTTCAAATCTTCAGGGCGCCAGAATGATTTTCTCTGAACGTTCTGTTTACCTCAGAGGCGATATCGGCTCTGATTTGATTATTGTTACTCCTGGTCATATTTTTATAACCGGTCCGACTAACATTGACTCAAATCTCAATCTGTTTTTGTTGGCAGCCGAAGGAACAGCCATTTCAACAGTTGATCTGGAAGAAGTTATCAAGAAGAATAATCCTGAACCAGATTTTATTGAAGCTGCGCGTGAATGGATAATCAGAGCAGTTATTTACAAACCAGGTGCAGGTATTTACACCGCTGAATCCAAAAAGCAGGGTGATTCCCCAATAAGCTTCCGTGGCGTATTTGCAGGAAAGAGCCTTAAATTGCATATTATCGGTTCATGCATTGGTGGAAATCTACAGCGTTGGATGAATAATACTGAAACAGATTCTCTATTGGTTGAACACGACGCTTCTTCAATGGAACGAATGCCAATATCACCAGTTACTGTAAATCTGCTTCGCATGCGCACTAGAATGGAATCATTAAACGGTGGTAGGCACTAAAATGTCACTAAGAGAAAATTTTGACAAGGTTTCTGATTCTGTAAAGTCTGCTTCAGAAAAAGCTGGCAGGGAATCTGGTGCAGTTAAGCTGATTGCTGTTTCTAAGACTGTTACTAGCGATAAAATCCGTGAAATGTATGCTTTCGGGCAGAGAAATTTTGCTGAAAACAGACCACAGGTGCTTCGCGATAAGGTAAAAGAACTGGAAGACATCAGCGATATCAACTGGCACTTTATTGGTCACCTTCAGAATAATAAGATTAAATACGTTTATCCGGTAGCTGCCCTTGTTCATTCTATTGATAGACGTGAATTGCTTGATGAATTTGCCGAATGGGCCAAGAAAACTGGAAGAAAGTGTCCTGTTCTTCTTCAGGTTCACATCTCACGTGAAGAGGCCAAGCAGGGCTTTGATGTAGAAGAAATTCTAGATGTTGTAAAAGACTATCGCGATAATGAATATCTTGATATCCGTGGAATGATGGGTATGGCACCGTTAGACGCTGATGATGACAAAGTCAGGGCTTGTTTTAAAGAGCTCTCCGATTTGTTTGAAGCCAGCAAAAAGCTTGAAGGCCCATCCTATAAAGCTCAGGAATTATCCATGGGTATGTCTGGCGACTTCCCGATTGCTATTGCTGAAGGTGCAACACTGGTAAGGGTTGGCACAGCTCTTTTTAAGGAATAATTATGGCTGATTTACCACAGGATCCAATGATGCTTATGAGCTTTATAAACATGAAGCTCAGAGATGAATATTCTTCATTAGACGAACTTTGCAAAGCCCTTGGCGTTGACCGCAAAGCCATCGAAGCAACCCTCTCCCAAATAGGCATGGAATACAACCCCGAAGAAAATAAATTCTGGTGATGGATGACCGCGATTAGGAATATTAGCAACGGATAACAGGATTAGGGCAGATGAAATAGCAGAATAGCCCTTTTTGAACCTCGTTATATTTTGCCTAACTTTCGCATAGCACAAGGTAATAATGGGTAAGCACAAACCTGCTAAAACCGAGGTAAAAAATCTTGGCTGTTTGCCCTAATCGGCCTGCTTGGCTGTTCATCCGCCAATATCCTGCTATCCGTTGCTAATTTATTTCCCAGCTGATTTTTGCATAGCACAAGGTAATAATGGGTAAGCACAAACCTGCTAAAACCGAGGTTAAAAATCTTGGCTGTTTGCCCTAATCGGCCTGCTTGGCTGTTCATCCGCCAATATCCTGTTATCCGTTGCTTATATGATTTCAGTTTGAGCAGGCGATGATACGGGATTCTACTTCAGACTGACTTTCCCCAAGTATTTCATTAGTGGCTTCGTTGAAGCTTTTCCCGAGAGCAAGAAGTTGAAGTATTTCTGCTACGTGATTCCAGCTATATTCTTCAATGAATTTACAGGTGCTGTTGAAAGAAAGCCTGTAAAGCTTGGCTGCTTCAGCGCGGTTAGGGTGCTGTCTGAAGCCGCTGTTGATTTCGTGAAGATTAATGTAACCTTCGTTTGGACTTTCGGCTATTTCCGGCAATTCTTCGCTGTTCTTTTCAAATACTTGTGCAAGGCCTTCGTTAAGCCATATAGGACAGTTGCCTGAAGAAGCCAGATAAATTACATGATGGGCATATTCATGAAGAATAGCGCCCTTTAAAGCTCTTGGCTGAATGTTGGTAGGAACTGGAAGCTTTATTTTCCCGTCATAAACACCACCAGCCCAGTCTGGAAGGTCGTGAACCATTTTAAAATCGTCTGTCTGAAGCAGAACCACCTGAGCCTTTTGTTCCGGATAGAAATTAAGCTTGTTGCCAACTTCTTCGTATGCGTTTTCAAGCTGTTCAAGTAAATCTTCAGCCCAATCCTCAGAAAATGAGTCTGGACATGCTAATTCAAAATGCTTTCCAGAATAGCTATTAGTTGTTGCTTCAACACAGGTTTCCTTATCGAGCTTTGCAAGAAATTCCTGGTTCTTTTTGTCGTCAGGGTTTATTTCAAGGCTTCTAGTGATATAGTATTTGCTTTCTGCCAGATTGCCGTTCAAATAAAGAAGTTTAGCTAATGTGGCGTTTACCCTGGCATCACCGGGATTTCTTTCTGTGAATTCCTGAAGTGTGCTGATAGCAGCAATAGTGTTTTCTATTTTCTGATAGGCTGTAGCAGCTTTTATAGCTATGTCGCTGTCGTTTGGGCGAAGCTTTAAAAGCTCTTTTATTTCTGTTTCTGTATCATTGGTATTTTTTACTGTTACCAATGTTGAAAGCAGGTTAAGTCTGATTGAAATATCTTCAGGTTTTTGATCCTTGGCATTTTTGAACTGTCTGATAGCTTCAGCAAAATTCTGCTTCTTAGCAAAATTGACACCAAGGTTATTGCGAGCACAGGCCAGGTTTGCCAAAGCAGTGTCGTTGAAGGGATCAAGTCGGCAGGCTTTTTCAAAGTCGTCGATGGCACCTTCCACGTTGCCTTGGGAAATTTTATACATTCCCTGACGGTTAAGAATCCAGGAATCATCAGTTTTACTGGCGTATGCATCAGAACCAAGGGTTAGAAGTGAGCCCAAGGTTAAGGCAAATATTAACTTTTTATTCGAAAAATGCATCAGGCTTTTAAATCTAATAGACCATGAATACCGTCATCAATACGGATTTTTGTTTTTTCTTCCTCTGGCTTTTTGTAGGCTTTTCGGCCGTTTGCCTGCCTAGAGCCATTACCCTTTTTCTTTTCCTCGTCTTCCTTACGGATAGTCTGGCCTTCAGAGGCTTCAGTATGCTGAACAGTTTCTATTTTCTGTTCCTGGGTATGCTTATTCTGGGAAACCTGTTCTGCCTGACCAGCTTCCTGAGTTTTCTGATCTTCACGCATCTTACTAGCATTATCAGCAGTCAACAACGCAGTTTTCATATCAACAGGACGAATAGACATAGTATTAATCCTCCTAGATCTATTATCGGCATTTCCCATTCATTCACTGAGTCTGTGGTTTTATTGCAACTGGAAAGTCGAAGATGAATAGTAATTGTAAAATTATCTGATTGGAGTTGGCTGTGATTTCTTCATAAAATTAAGTTTACATAATAATTGTGATTTTAAACATAGAAAATGAGGAAATTTTAGAAAAAAGGGGAGGGAAAATTTTGAAAAATTGACAAAAAAAATAAGGTGAGGGAAACTCACCTTATTTTTTAGAATCTTCTATTAGTTCAGCTTATGAGCCTTGAAGATTTCCTGAAGAGCTGCGTTGGCGGCCAGTCTTACTTCCTTGCTCTGGTCTCTTGTAGTGTTCTTGAGGGCTACAAGACATCTGATGTCGCGGAGGTTGCCGAGAGCTTCAGCAGCAGTCTTTCTTACATCGCTGCAGCGGTCTGCAAGCATAGACATGAGGGTTTCAACAACATTGCCATTGCCGATGCGGCCAAGGATGCGGGCGATATTTTCGCGGAGGAAGTTGTTTCTATCCTGAGCGATTCCAAGAAGCTTATCGATGAGGTTGTCTTCACCGATGCGGATGAGAAGATCACATGCATGACGTCTGATGCGTTCTTCCTGGCTCTTGAGGGCTTCAATAAGAACTTCGTAAGAATTTTCACCGAAGCTGACAATTGCTTCACTGCAAGCCAATGGAACAAGTGGAGATGGGTCATCGAGACGGGCAAGCATTGGCAATATAGCTGAAGGTTCACCAAGTTTGGCGATGGCTTCGGCTGTAGTGCTGCGAACCTTTTCTGATGGGTCTTCCAGGGTCTTGACAAGGTGATTGAGAGCAACTCTGTCGCGGCGTTCGCCAAGAGCTTCAACAGCTGTTGCACGAACAGATTCAGCCTTGTCACCGAGAGCAGAAATGATGATTTCTGGAACTCTGGCGTCGGCCATGGTAGCCAAGGACTTAACAGAGAGCTTTCTAACCATTTCAGAAGAGTCCTTGCAGGCTTTCTGCAGGAATTCAACTGCGGCTGTATCCTTGAGGTCACCAAGAACTTCAGCAGCCTTAGCTCTAACGATTTCGATAGAATCCTTGAGAGCTTCAATAGCGGGCTGAACAGCAGCTGTGGTGCCGATTTTGCCGATTGCTTCGATAGCAGATACTCTGACTTTTTCTGCCGGATCTTTAACGAGGTTAGCAAGTGTTCTGATTGCACGTGGGTCTCTTGTGTCGCCAAGAACAGTTGCGATAGCAATCTTAACTGGTTCTGCAGGATGAGAAGCACTGCGGATGAGCTTTTCAACAAGCTTCTTGCTTCTGTTAGAGGTAAGAGTGCGAGAAAGCAGATCTAACGGGATATTGAATTCAGGCTTCTTGAGAATGTCAATAAGTGCATCCAGAGCACCTTCAGTCTTAATTCCGCCAAGTGCTTCAATACACCACTGACGCTGCAACTGGTCACCGGCAATGAAGTAATCCATGATAACTGGGATTGCCTTGTCATTGCCGACCTTAGCGAAGAGGTGAGCAACGTTAAGTTTGATGAGGTGAAGGATTTCGTTATTGTATTCAAGGAAGCTCTTGTTTGGAATGCCGGAAAGCTGCTTGATATCCTTTTCGGTAAGAGTTTCACGGGCAATCTTAACAAGGAGACCGAATGCACGTTCATCCTGAAGGTTAGCAAGTGACTGGGCAATTGAGAACTGAGCCCAGGCATACCCTTCCTTGAGGGTTACGTTCATCTGAGCAGAGGTGATGCAGTTATCAATAGCAACAAGGCTGTCTGCAATGCATTCAGAAAGCTTGGCATCATCAGAAGAATCAAGAACCTTCAACAATGGGAAGATAGCCTTGATGCTGCCGATATTGCCGAGAATCTTAACAAGTGAAGGAAGAATTGAACGATTTTCTTCAAGTTCAATAGCCTTGGTAATATGTTCAACAGCGGTTTCGCCCATTTCACATACTGCCCATTCAGCTTTTTCAACAATCTGCTGGTCCTGTTCTGCCAATGACTTGATAAGTGGGTCAATGGCCTTAACACCCTTAATGCAACCAAGAGCTTCGATTGCAGCGAGTCTTACGTCACGTTCAGAATCTGTGAGCTTCTGAATCAAAGGTTCGATAGCTATTGGATTAGCAATCTTACCGATGGCCTTAGCTGCAGTAATCTTGAATTCTGCTTCTGGTGCATCAAGATACTTGATAAGATTACCGGCTGATGACTTTTCGCCGATTTCACCAAGAGCTTCAATAGCTTTGAGGCTGAGAGCCTTGTCGTCTTTTTCCAATACAGCGAGAACATATCTGCTGGCTTTTGGAGACTTAATCTTAGCAAAGGCTTCGATTGCAAGAGTAGTCATTCTTGGATTGAATGCGTTAGAAAGCTTCAGCATTGGGTCTACGGCTTTCTGATCGCCAATTTCACCAAGAGCCCAGATAATCTTTTCACGAAGCTGTGGAGTGCTGGACTGATAGATTTCTATGAGAGGTTCAACTGCGTTTGCGTTTTTAATCTGGCCGAGAGCCTGGATTGTTGCAGTTCTGATTCTTTCGTTGTCTTCGCTTAATACAACGAGAAGCTGGTCGCAGGCTGCGGTGGAGCCAATCTTACCAAGAGCTTCAATTGCTTTAAGTCTGACTTCGAATTCCGGGTCTTTAAGCATTGGAAGAACGATAACAACAGATTTGGGTTCTGCGATGTTACCAATAGCTTCACAAGCGATATAGCGGAGGTCATTGTTGCGGCTCTTCAAGAAGGCGCTTACAGCCTTAAGAGCTGCTGTAGATGAACCAATCTTACCTAAGGCTTCAAGAGTTACATAGCGGAGGTCTTCGTTATCTTCTTCCAGTAATCTGATTAATGGGAGAACAGCGTCCTTGGAACCGATCTTACCAAGAGAACGTGCAGAGATGAATTTGAGCTGGGCATGTTCTGAACCAAGACACTGGATAAGTGGGTTAACTGCTTCTTCAGCACCCATTTCACCAAGATAGTCGGCTGCTATTTCTCTGATATCCTTGAGCTCATCATTCAATAAAGCGATGAAATCCGGAACAGATTCTTTGATATTGAGTTCCTGCATGGCAAGAACTAATGAATAGCGCTTGTCCGGGTCGTCAGTATCAGCAAGCATCTGACGGAGTTCTTCAAGATGTTCCTGTGGAGTCTGTGGAGCAAGTTCTTCTAATACTTCTTCTGGCTGAGTGAAAGCGATAGTTTCATCAAGCTCAGAATTGCCAGAAGCTGTTTCTGCTGGTTCTTCAGGTTCATCGAAGCCGAAATTCATATCCTGGGCTTCTTCTGCAGGCTGTTCAACAGCCATTGCAGGCTGGTCGCCACTTTCGTCAGCAGAGCCAATAGCGTTGAGATAGCTCAAATCATCTTCTTCTGCTGATGGAATAGCTGGAGCAGTTGTTTCTTCTGTTGGTGTGTCGAGGCTTGCAAAATCGTCGCCACCAAGTTCAAGAAGAAGATTGTTAAGGTCTTCGTCTTCTGAAGATGTTTCTTTGGCTTTTGGAGCCGGAGCTGTTGTTTGAGCTTTCTTAGCTGGTGAAGCTGGAGCTGGAGCAGCTGGTTCAACTATAAGTGAGCTTAAGAAATCATCGTCATTATCAACTGCAGGTGCTTCAGCAGGAGTTTCTGCCGGAACATCAAAGCTGGTAGTATCGAAGCTGTTAGATATATCTTCAATAGAAGAAAAATCATCGGTTTCATTAACCGCTGGGGTAGGAGCAGGAGTTGGAGCTGAAAAATCATCATTGCTGCTAACGATGAGACCGCTTAAATCGTCATCGCCTGCATCAACTGCTGGAGCTTCTTCTATTGGGGCAGGAGCTGCTTCAGTATCTAAATCACCAAAATTGAAGCTTTCGGTTTCAGTGGTGTTAAGACCCAGGTCAAAGCTCTGGTTATCAGAAGCTGTTTCTGTGCCTAAATCAAAGGTTGTAGTTTCAGTATTTTCTGCTGGAGTTTCAATATCAAATGAAAATTCATCAGCAGCAGACTGCTGAATAGGGGCTTCTTCCTGAGCTGTTTCAAGCTGTGGAGCCAAATCGAAGTCGACGGTTGCTTCTTCAGAGGTAGCAGTTGGTTCTGGAGCTGACAAGTCGAATTCGGCAGGGGCTGCAAATGGGTCATCATCTGTATCGGCTGGAGTTTCTATGCTTATAGTATCCTGAGATTCTGCTGCAAGACCTAAGTCTAAGTCGAGATTCTGTGATTCTGCTGAATCAAGGCTCAGATCAATAGTGTTTTCTGGTGATTCATTGGTTTCAAAATTAAAATCATCTGTAGGTGTTGAACTCAAGTCTAAGTCAAGAGTATTTGAATTACCTGAGTTATCTGATGATAGATCAAAATTCAATTCTGGGGCAGCATCAGAATCACTGCTTGGGCTTGAAAAATCAAGATTCAAGTCGTCGCTGCCTGATGCATTAAGATCAAGTGATAAATCTAAATCAAGCGGTTCGCGTTCTGCTGGATTGGCAGTGGCGCTTCCTTCTGTAGGAAGTTCCATTCCGCACATATTGCAGAATTTGTTATCGTTTTCATTTTCAAAACCGCATCCGGGACAAAGCATAGCAACCTCCGAAAAAATTCCAACTGCTAATTAAAAATTCAGTATAATAGATTATCAGAACCTTGGTTATTTGTCTTTAAATTTTTGTATTTTTCAAGAAAAATATATGCAAGGTTTACATAATTATTTATATTTTTATGTCTTCATTACGGATATTTTTAAACTCAATGATGAGGATTTTGTTGAACCAGTCGATAGGCTTTTAAAACAGCTTCTTCTGCCAGACGGATATTCATTACATCTTCTGTAAATTTTTCCGGGGGACAGAAGGCGTCGTAGCTGCCAAGTATCCAATAACGAGCTGGAAGACTGTTCAGAGCTAGAGCACATGTATCTAGCACACAATCATGACAAGGACACATCTCATTGCGTTCAATCATGTCAGAAACAGCGGTAAAAACAAGATTTTCCCACATGTTTACCATTCGATCGAATTCGTATTTGTTTAATGGTTCCCGTTCGAGAATATTTTCCATGATAATCTCCGATTATTTAAAGCCTTTTATTCGGCAGTCAAGCACCATAAGCTGGGCAGTGCGTATTCCATTGTAATCATTAGGTTCTACGTGGAATACTATATCACAGGTTCCGTCCTTTATGACCTCAGGAACCATGATGTCACCCATACTAAAACCAATACCAAACAGGCTCCGGCCATTGGAGCGCTTAAACTTAAAGCGAAGGTGATTCTTGTTGTCACCAACCTTTTTTATTTCCTGAAACTGAGCACCCTTAGTAACAAATATTGGGGCAGGGTTATCAATTCCAAATGGAGCAAATTTCAATACATCTGCCAGGAAGTTTTCATCGATGGCTTCGATAGATACTTCTGAATCTATTTCCCATTCAGGCTTCAGGTCGTCCGGGGAAATGTTTTTGGAAGCAAATTCCCTAAGCTTTTCCCTGAATTTATCCTGGCTTCCTGGAAGCATTGTCAAACCTGCTGCCCCAACGTGTCCACCATATTTTTCAAGGCATTCTGAGCAGTGATTCAATGCTTCGATTATATTAATATTTTTAAAGCTTCTGGCTGAACCAAGGAATTTACCTTGGTCTTCAAGCAATACGATAACAGGACGGCTGTAATCAAGCATCAATCTTGTAGCAACAATGCCTGTTACCCCCTGATTTTTCATCGGGGCTGCAACCATAAGAATACGGTCATTTTCTATATCATTCTGCTGACATAGATATTCCTTAACGCTGTTATAGCATTCTTCGCCCAAACGCTTTCTTTCTGTATTCAGTTCATATAACTGCTTTGCCAGACTATCAGCCTTTGTATTCTGGGTTGTCTGCAGCAGATCAATAGCTAATTCCGCTGTTTTCAGGCGACCAGAAGAGTTTAATACTGGTGCAATACTGAAGCTGATATCTTTTTCTGAAACCTGTTTGTTTTTCCAACCAAGAGCTGTAAACAAACTTGCTAAGCCCATTCTTTTACTTTTTGAAACAAATTTCAACCCCATCTGCGTGAAAGTTCTGTTTTCGCCCTGCAATGGAACCATATCAGCGATGGTGCCAATTGTTAATATGTCTAAGCATCTGACCCACAATTGTTTGATTGCTGGAAGACTGGCTTCTACGCACTTTAAGAATAGCAAAAGTAGAGATTTACCGCCTTGTATGTGGCTCAAATTCAAGGATTCCTTTAATTCCTCTTTGCTAAGGCTTACTGCATCTGGCAAAAATTCTGCCACGTATTTATTAACGTATATTGGCTTGTTGTTCGGGTCTTTGGTATTCTGAACGATAGAAGGAACCAAATCACCGATTGTATCGCGTTCCTCTGCGCTAAAGAATACTGGAACTGTATTGGCAAAAATAGAGGTGTTGATGTTCTTTATTACAGTAAAGCCTTCACGAGGAGCGAATCTTACTACAGTAATGTCGTCTTCGCTTAAATCAAAAGCTATCAAAGGTTTGGAAAGCTTCTTGCAGCGTGCCATTTCTAGTGCCATGGAAAGCTTAAAGGCAACAGCACAGCCTGCTATGTTTTTTTGCGGACACAAAGATTCATGAACCTTCGGGTCTACTATTGCAACAGCATTCGGAAGCTGGCTAGGTGGTTCGTGGTGGTCTGTGATAATTACATCAATGCCTTTGCTCTTAGCATATTTGACTTCTTCATAGTTGCTGATACCGCAGTCAACGGTAACCATAAGACCGATTCCGTCTTTGGCTGCAACATCAATATAGCCAGGGTTCAGACCATAACCATCTTCTATAACCGGTACTGTATAATCTACAAAATCATAAAATGACTTCAGGGTTTCTGTGAGAACAACAGTTGAGGTGATACCGTCTACATCGCGGTCACCATATACTCTTATGCTTTCGTTGCTTTCGGTTGCTTTGAATATTCTATCAATCGCTGTGCAGATGCCATCCATGATAAATGGAGAGAACAGGTAGCGGCTTCTTGGATTGAAGTAACGTTCGATAGCAGCTTTATCGCATATTCCGCGGTTTATAAGGATTTTCAGAAAAGTGTCTGAAAATCCGGTAGATTTTAATCTATCGATATCGCGTCTGGCTACTTCTTTTATTTTCCAAATTTTATCGGTCATTTCATGTTTCTGATTTCTTTAATTTTATCTTCATCCTCAAGTACTTCAAGGAAAGCTTTTACTATTTCGGGGTCAAATTGAGTGCCTGAACAGCGTGTCATTTCATTCTTGGCATAATCTAATGGCATAGTATCACGATAAGCACGTTTGCTTGTCATAGCATCAAATGAGTCTGCACAGCAGATAATTCTAGCCATGAGCGGGATTTCTTCGCCTTTGAGACCTTCTGGATAGCCTTTCCCGTCGTATCTTTCGTGATGGTATTTAATCAGAGGAACCTTTTCCTTCAAGAACTTAGCTGGTTCTATGATTAAAGCACCACGTGACGGGTGAGTCTTAATTTGCTGATATTCTTCGTTAGTAAGCTTATCTGTTTTATTAATGATTGCTTCAGAAATACCAATCTTGCCAATATCGTGAAGCAGGGCGCCTATATAAAGGTTCTTTGATTCTTCTTCAGTAAGCTTCAGTTTTTGGCCTATTTCTACAGAGTATTTGGCAACACGTTCACTATGACCCATTGTGTAAGCGTCCTTAGCATCTATGGAGTTGGCAAGGGCTCTTACTGCTGATAGATAGCTTGCTTCAAGGTCTTCATACAGCTTGGCGTTGTTGAGTGAAATAGAAATCTGAGAGGCCAGGGTGACCATCATGTCAAGATCACTTTTATCAAATGGTTCCCCGGAAAGCTTATCGGTGATGGAAAGAACGCCGAGACATTTTTCCTTAACCTTTAATGGAACACATATAGAACTGGAACCAGAATCAACAGAATCATTGCTGCTGGTAAGCATATCGTTAATGATTATAGGTTCGCCTCTCTGGAAAACCTTACCGGCGATGCCTTCACCGCTTTTTATCGGCTTCATGGCTCTGTTGCTTTTTTCGCCTTTATATAGCTTAACGTTCAGTAGTTCGGTTTCTTCATCGTAAAGAATGATTGAGCTGGTTTTTACTCCGCCGAATACCTTAGCGGTATGGTCTAGAATCATTTCAAGAAGTTTGTTGATGTCAAGAACAGTGCCAAGATTCTTTGCGATTTCATGAAGTGTATTGAGTTCAAGAACCTTACTGTTAAGATTCTGCCATGTTATTGAATTCTTGATGGCGATAGAGGTTTCGTTGATTATGCCTTCAATAAGTCTTAAATCATCTTCGGAAAAATCTTCGCCGGAAAGCTTATTTTTGCCGAAAACAACAGCTGTTACCTTGCCGTTTACGATGACAGGCATATAAAAGGACTTATCAATAGTGGAGGTAGGAGTCAGTCCACCTTCGCTGCTATCTATAGTAGAAGTTTTCTTTGCTGTTTCGTTCAGTATCAGGCTTTCACCAGTCTGGTAAACCTTGGAGGCCATGATTGAATCTATTGGAACACGTTTATGTTCTTCAATTGTAGAATCTATATTCAGGCCTTTGATGATTTTGTATTCAAATTCATTGTTAATTTCGTCAACTTCCAATAACATACAGGTTTGCATGCCGCTCAGAATATTAAGAATATTGTCAACGAGGCGCATATAGATCTTGTTAAGGTCTCTAACAGAGGTGAGCGAATGATTGACCTGCTTTAATGCTGTCATTTCATAGACTTTTCTTTCCAACAGACTGTTTTTGTAATTAATGTTCTTATTCTTGTCATTAATTCTGGCTACCATATTGGAGAAGGCTAGGCCAAGCTGATGGCATTCCTTGGAGTTTTCCAGGTTTACTTCAGGATTCAGGTTCCCTTCAGAAATCTTTTCAGCAATATCAACCATTTGGGCAATTGGCTTTTCTATGTGCTTTACGACTATGTTGGAAATATAATATGCAAAAGCAATACCGAGAAGCATTGAAATTATTGCAAGATTCAATACTTCAGAGGTTTTGCTTACAAAATATTCGTTAGAAAAAACAATCTGTATGAATCCGAGTTCTTTGTCGCTTTCAGGGTCTATTAACGGGTTTTCAATAACAACTGTTGGGGGAAGATAGAAATAGTAGCTTTGTCTGTATTTGACGTCAGGAGCTGCTTCTGCAAGCTTCTTTTTGCTAGCGTCTGAGATTTGAACAGAAATAACATCATTGTTGTAAATTTCTCTGGATGTCAGAGATTTTGCCAATCTGGTGATTCTTGGAATATCGTTGTTCCCAATAAACTCTCTAATAAGAGGGCTGATTGTTCTTACAAGTGTCATGCCCTTGCTTTCTATATAACTTCTGCTCAGTTCCTTCCATCTGCTTAATTCTGAAGCTGTTATCAGGCAGACCAACACAACTGCTAATAAAGATGTGAGGAAAAATACTTTTGACTTTAGGGACATTGCCTGAGTTGCTGGTGTGCTAATGCTGTTACTGTTCATCGGGTGTCTCCTGAGGTGTGACTACAATTGCGTCTGGGAAATCAGAATCGTTAGCATCTTTTATAGATATATTTTCTGTTTCTCGTGAAACATTTTCAATATTATTATTACCAATAATTGAAGCATCTTCTATATCAACAGGCTTGTTGGTATAATCTAGAGCTGGGTCTGTGCCTGCTGATCGGGCTTGATTAAGAAGAGAATCCTTTAATATTGAACCAAGTAATGAACCATTGGAGGGTAGTGGTGTCATCATTCCGTTTGCCGCAAAATAAAGCAAGCCACTGACAAAAATAAATGTGTAATTGATTCCGGAGAAATCCTGCATCTGAAAAGTCCAATACCATAGACTTCCAAAAATCACAATGAATAATACTCTGTGCAGTATTCCAAGCTTTTTGTAGGATGGAATAAGCGGGGCAATGCCGGTGAGTATATGCATAAAGCAAAGGCCAAAATGTATTATTGCAATAGCTATTACAGCTATAGTTGACCATTCTGATATTTGGTGCTTGGCGATATATAAAATTATGAGAGCAACTATGCTGTATGAGGATGCAACAGAGATTCCTCTATAGAAATTGAAGTATTCAGATATTCTTTCTTTGGATTGGGGTGTCATTCTGATATCATCCCAATCATTTTTTGCTTCTAGCCTGATTCTTCCTAATACATAGCTATTAACTGCGTCACCCATGAAAAACGGTGCTATGCAAGTTGTCAAAAGAATAGCGCTGAAAAGATCTTCTACAATTCCTAGGTGCTGAACTAAAACAAACGTGGCTATACAGCCTAATAGAGTTGTATAGTTACATGATAAGCCCAAGAAGAGTATCGTTTTGAGTTTGTAAAAACCCGAGTTATCTGAAGTTTGTGATTGCATAATAACATAATAACATTTACTAAAAATAATTACCACCTACTATTTTAAATAGTATTATGTATTTTCAAAAAAAATTTTTGCCATTAGCTTAGTTTATGTTACAATTTCAAAAGAGAGAAAATGAACAACCCGGAAAGGAGACTTTTAATGTCTAAAGAATTTTCCAGAATCAGTATTGAACAACTCGCTTCATGGATTTTGCGTGAATATGATGAAACTCAGCAGATTTTTGGTATCCACAAAGATTTGTTTTTCACTCCAAAAGCCGATGATCCATTCACAATGACCAGATACGGTCAGTTTATGGAAAGCCCAATCGGTGTTGCTGCCGGCCCACATACTCAGATGGCCCAGAACTTGATTGCTGCTTGGCTTTGCGGTTCCAGATACCTTGAACTCAAGACCGTTCAGACTATGGATGAACTTGGTAAGATTATCAGCAAGCCTTGTATTGATATGCAGGACGAAGGCTATAACTGCGAATGGTCTCAGGAACTTCGCCTTACTGAAAGCTTCGACGAATATTTGAATGCTTGGATTATGCTCCACATTCTTCGCCATAAATTCGGTTGGACAAATGAAAAGGGCCGCGGTTTCATTTTCAATATGAGCGTTGGCTATAATCTGGAAGGCGTTTTGAAGCCAAATGTTCAGGAATTCCTCGACAAGATGGCTAATGCAGAAACCTATCTTAAGGAAAAGCTCGCTGCTGTTAGAAAATATTATCCAGCAGTTGATGAAATTGATATTCCTGCTAAGCTTTCTGACAATATCACACTTTCTACAATGCACGGCTGCCCACCAGAAGAAATTGAAAAGATTGCTATGTATCTTGTAAAAGAACGTGGCTATAATACAACTATTAAGCTGAACCCAACTCTTCTTGGTCCGGATCAGCTCCGTCACATCCTCAACGAAAAGTGCGGCTTCGTAACTAACGTTCCAGATGAAGCTTTCGGTCATGACCTTAAGTATCCTGATGGCGTTCAGATTTTGAAGAATATGACTGTTGCAGCTGCTGAAAAGGGCGTTGCTTTTGGTATTAAGCTTACAAATACTCTTGAAAGCTGCAACCACAAGACTATCTTCCCAGAAAAAGAAAAATTCATGTATATGAGCGGTCGTTCTCTGCATCCAGTAAGCATTAATCTTGCTGCTAAGCTTCAGAACGAATTTAATGGTCAGTTGGATATCACATTCAGCGCTGGTGCTGATTGCAACAATATGCATCAGATTCTTGCCTGTGGTATTAAGCCAGTAACCGCTTCTTCTGATATTTTGAAGCCAGGCGGATATGTTCGCCAGATTCAGACTCTCCAGAATGTTGCCAAGGCAATGAGAGAAGTCGGTGCTTCTAATATCGATGAATTCATCGTTAAGTATGCTGATGCTAACACTACTGATGTAAAGGAAGCAGCCCTTATTAACCTCCGCAGATATGCCGGCGCTGTTCCAAACAACCCAGCTTATCACAGAGATTCAAAGACTGGTGAATCTGTAAAGACTGCCCGCCAGCTTCCAACCTTCGACTGTGTTAAGGCTCCTTGTATGGCTACATGCCCAGTAGAACAGGATATTCCTGACTATATGTATTACACCGCTAATGGTGACTACAAGAAGGCTTATGAAGTCATCATGAAGAACAACCCAATGCCAAATGTTCTTGGTATGATTTGTGATCATCAGTGCCAGCACAAGTGCACTCGCATGAATTACGACAGCTCTCTCCTTGTTAGAGAAATCAAGCGCTTTGTAGCTTCTAAGAACGAAAACCGCCCAGCTCTCCAGCCAGGCAAAGACAATGGCAAGAAGGTTGCTATCATCGGTGCCGGTCCTTCAGGTCTTGCAGCTGCTTACTTCCTTAGATTGGAAGGCTTTGGCGTTGACGTATTCGAAACCAAGGCTTTTGCAGGTGGTATGATTGCTGACGCTATTCCAGCTTTCAGACTTACTGATGAAGCTATCCGCAAGGACGTAGACTTTATCGCTGGTCTTGGCGCTAATATCCATTACAACGAAAAAATCGATGCTAACCGCTTCGAAGAACTTAGAAAAGCTTACAACTATGTATATGTAGCTGTTGGTGCTCAGGCTGCAAAGGCAATGGGCGTTCCAGGCGAAGATGCAGAAGGCGTTCTCAATCAGTTGAGCTTCTTGTCTGATGTAAGACGTGGTAAAGAAGTTAAATTGGGTGAAAGAGTAGTTGTTATCGGTGGTGGTAACTCTGCTATGGACGCAGCTAGAACAGCTCTCAGACTTGGCAACGGCACTAAGGTAACTCTTGCTTACCGCAGAACTAAAGCTGAAATGCCGGCTGACCCAGATGAAGTTGTTGCTCTTGCTGAAGAAGGCGTTGAAATTCTCGAACTCCATGCTCCGGTTGAAGTTGTTGTAAAAGACGGCAAAGTAGCTGCTATGAGACTTCAGAAGATGAAGCTTGGTGAAAAGGGTGCTGATGGCCGCCGCAAACCAGTTGCTATCGAAGGCGCTGTAGTAGACGTTCCATGCACTTCAATCATCAGTGCTATCGGTCAGGGCGTTAAGGTTGATTTCGTTGAATCTTCAATTCTTAGAGCTAATCCAGTAACTGGCGAAACCTCTCTTGAAAATGTATTCGCCGGTGGTGACGTTTCCAGAGGCGCTGCTACTGTAGTTAAGGCTTGTGGTGACGGCCGCATTGCTGCTATGAATATTGTAGCAAAAGCTGGTCAGGAATTTGGTATCAAGCCAATGAAGGTAGAAAAGAATCTCTCTGTTGCAGAACGCATGAAGAGAAGCGCTACCAAGATAAAAGGCATCAGAATCCCAGAAATTCCTTTGAAGGACCGCAATGGTTTGACTAAGGTTGTTGTTCGCGAACTTACTGAAGCAGAAGCTAAGGCAGAAGCTAGCCGCTGTCTCTATTGTAACGATGTCTGCAACGTATGCGTAAGCGTATGTCCAAACAGAGCAAATCGTTCTTACACTGTTAAGACCGGTGATTACAATATTTACCGCAGCGTAAACAGAAAGGGTGCTATAGTATTGGAAAAAGACGGCACCTTGAGAATTTCTCAGCCAAATCAGGTTCTCAATATTGGTGACTTCTGTAATGAATGTGCAAACTGCACTACCTTCTGTCCAACAGCTGGTGATCCATACAAGCAGAAACCAAAATTCTACCTCACTGAAACCAGCTTTAAGGCTGAACAGAATGGTTACAGAATTTCTGGTAAGACCCTTTGGGCTAGAGTTGATGGTCGTGAATATAGCATCGAAGAAAAAGACGACTGCTTGTTGTTCAAGGGCAATCATATGGAAGCCAAGTTCGATAAGGAAACCCTCAATGTTAAGAGTGCAACTCCAAAGAATGGTGGCGCACAGAGCTATTCATTCGAAGGTGCTCTCAAGATGGCTATCCTTTATATGAGCGTTAAGGATCAGTGCTTCAACTACTAATATTTAAGTAGATAAAAAAATACCTCGCAAAATTTGCGAGGTATTTTTTTATCTCGAAAACTGTGATAAACTACAGATAATACAATATTGAGGAGCCTGGTTATGCGTATTCTTTTAACTGGTGGAACAGGTTATATCGGCAGTCACACTGCTGTTGAACTTACTAATGCTGGATATGAAGTTGTAATAGTAGATAATTTATATAATAGCAAAAAGACTGTATTAGATAGAATAGGGGTTATTACAGGAAAACGTCCAGTTTTCTATGAAGGTGATATTTTAGATACAAAGCTTTTAACCAAAATAATGGTCGATGAAAAAATCGAAGCTGTTATACATTTTGCAGGTTTAAAGGCTGTTGGAGAATCAGTAGCTAAGCCAATATTATACTATAAAAATAATATTGGTGGCACATTGAGCCTTTGCGAAGCGATGATAGCTGCAAATGTAAGAAATCTGGTTTTCAGTTCTTCTGCAACTGTATATGGTGACCCGGCCAGTGTTCCGATTAATGAAGAATTCCCGACTGGTGGCACTACAAATCCATATGGCACCTCAAAATACATGATTGAACGAATTCTCATGGATTGGCAGAAGGCTTATCCTCAGCAAAACGTTGCTTTACTGCGTTATTTTAACCCAGTTGGCGCTCACAAGAGCGGACTAATTGGCGAAGATCCAAACGGTATTCCTAATAACCTCATGCCTTTTATTACTCAGGTTGCTATTGGCAAAAGAGCTGAATTAAGCGTTTTCGGTAATGACTATGCAACTCCAGATGGTACCGGGGTCAGAGATTATATACATGTTGTTGATTTGGCAAAAGGTCATGTAAAAGCTATAGAAAAGCTAAAGAGTAATCCTGGCTTAGGTATATGGAATCTTGGCACTGGTCACGGTTATTCTGTTCTTGATGTTGTAAAAGCTTTTGAAAAAGCCAGTGGCAAAGAAATAAAATATAAAATAGCTCCAAGAAGGGCCGGGGACATTGCACAGTGCTATGCAGACCCTGCAAAAGCAAATAATGAGCTTGGCTGGAAGGCTGAGTTTGGCATTGAAGAAATGTGCCGTGATTCTTGGAATTGGCAATCAAAGAATCCAAACGGGTATCCGGAAGCATAAAATAAAAAAAACGCCATGCAATTTACATGGCGTTTTTTATTTTATGCATTAGAAACGATATTCGTATTCAATACTTGCGTTATAGTAACCAAATTTGTCGTTTTTAAGCTTTTCGAAAAGAGACGGCAGACTTTCTTTGTATTTTTTTACTGGTTCAATAGTTGCAAGACCCATTTCTGTCATATTGTTACCGAATTGAGCATAACCATCTAGGAATGCGCCTGCTTCGAATTTGAATTTCAAGCCTTTAATAATTCTGAAAGCGATTCTGCCTACAAGAATATTTCTGGCTTTAAAAGAACTGACTTTAGAAAAAATATAGTCGCCAGACCAAGTGATACGATGGTCGATTGTTCCGCCAAGACCGATTGAAAGACTTGTAGCATTTTCAGATATACTGCCTTGTTTTACTTTACCTAAGCGAAGTTCACCTCTGAGGAGCAGTTTGTTTTTCATCCAATGGTCTACTGCTGCTTTGAAGAATTTTGAATTGGCTTTGACAAAATTGTTTCCTGCGTAAGAATATTCATCTGTTCTTGTCTGACCATAGCCTATTGTTGCCATAGTTCTTGGGATAACTTCACCATGACAGTCCATGCAGGCAGAAGAACTTGGTCTCATATTATCTGAACGGAATACCTGAACGTCAATTATATCGCTCTTATAATCGAAATCCATATTGTTGGCCAGGCCTTTGAGTTTTACTTCAGCGTCAGAATGCATAATTCTGACCTTATTCTTTAATTCAAGAGTAAATGTATTCCTGGTTTCTTTGGCTTTGCGACCTTCAAATGAAGATGGAATATACATACCAAGATAGCTACGATTAACAGAAATACTATTACCTATATCAGCTGTACCAGGCTGAGAAGGTTCCCATTTTTCTTCTGCACTTGCTACTGCTGTGAATGCTAATATTCCCATTAGTAATGCAACAATTGCGTTATTTTTCATATTTTTTATCCATGTAATAAGTTTATCTTTTTTAGTATGGGTAGAATATCGCATAAATACAATTTTCTCAAGTTTTTTCATATTTGCTTGAGGCATTTCTTAATAAAAAAACACGGATGATATAATAATCACCCGTGTTTGAGTTGTCGTCACTGAAAGTGGCACTTCGCCACTTCCTCACTTCTCAATACTTGTAAATGCTGCCACCAATGTATTCTCTAAGAAGAACATTGTTTGGAACAACATCATAGGAAGTATCAGACCATTCTTCTATAGAATCAAGGAGATCAAGAATTCTCTTGGCTCTGATATAAGCATCCTGGCGTTTTGGATTATCTTTATAATCTTTTACAAATTCTGGGAAGTATTTATAAAGAATATGCTTGTAAACTGGCAATTCATATGGCAGAGAGCCGTCAATAATGTGGTCTACAGTGCCAACGAATGGAATAATGTGTTGGATTTCAGAACGTCTTACATAATGCCAGTGTTCCAGTGTTTGGCGTGGGTTGTAGCCTCTGTGCCAAGAGTCACGAACCATTCTGCGAAGAATTCTGATATCTGTCCAGCGAATGAATTCGCCTTCTTTGTCACGAATCTGGCACAGGGTTTCAATGTAAAGCTTAAACTTTTGTTCGTCGCTTACGCTCTTAGTCATTGGGGCGTATAAACCGTGAAGACTGTCGAGGAGAAGAATCTGATTGTCTTCAAGCTTCATTGGAGTTGTTTCAGCTGTTCTTTTGCCTGTCTTGAAATCATAATGAGGCATCTGGATTGTCTTACCTGCAATCAAATCAGCAAGGTGCTGGTTGATTAATTCAAGGTCAAGAGCTTCTGGAACTTCAAAGTCATAATCACCGAATTCATCCTTTGGATGATGTTCCAAATCAAAGAAATAGTTATCCAGTTCCATGGAAACAAGTTCGTAACCATGAGCTTTCAAATGTTCACCGATTTTAATGGTTGTAGTTGTTTTACCAGAGCTTGAAGGACCGGCAACAATAACAATACGAACCTTGCCGCCTCTAGATATGATTTTTTGTGCGGCTGCTTCAACGTCAGCATCATATTTTGCGGTAACTTCCTTAACTAATTCTGGATAAGTTCCGTTTTTGATGCGTTCATTGATTTTCTCTATACTATAGCAGTTGTGATCAACGGACCAATTAAGAACCTGCCATATTTTTTTGTAAGGAATATTGCCATCGAAATTAAGCTTTTGATGGTCATTTTCTTCACGGCGCTTGTTTCTGTCATGTCTGAAAAGAATAAAAGCCTTAGCTGTTCTTGCATGCCCAGCTTCGATGAGTTCCTTTTCAATAATATCCTGAATTTCTTCTACTGTATGGTAGGCTTGTGTGCCCTGACTTAATTCAAGTTGATGAGTAACCTTTTCGGCTAGAATTTCTGCAAGGCGTCTATCTTCACCACCTACTTCTACAGCGGCTTTGAATATTGCATTGACTATTTTTTCCTTATCAAAATCAACAATCTTTCCATCTCTTTTAGCAACTTTTTTTAATGATGCCATCAGTGTCTTCTCCTTACAATAAAGCTTTGTATAAAATAATTGTAGTACGGAGTATGCAATGTGTCAATAGACTGGTGCATAAAAAAAGCCCGACTAATTATTAACTAGTCGGGCTTTTATATTTTAACTCTTATTTGGAATCATTAACAACCTTGTAGGTTACAGCAAGGTTACCAAGTATTTGAGCTATACTAGAAGCGTCTTTAAGGGTATCTTTCTGAACGATTCTTGCTTTCGGTGGAACTAGAATTATATCACCGCGGGAAATTTTTCTTATATTGCGAAGTCTCATTACTTCACCGTTAGCTTTTACAACAACAGTTCTGCGATGGTCACAGTGAGAAGTGTAGCCACCGGCTCTGTTAATGTAATAAGAAGCATTTGCCTTTGGATTATACATAATTGTTGTTGGATTCATTACTGCGCCAAGAACAGATACTGTATGAGGCATAACAGGAACAGTAATTTCGTCACCGTCCAGAAGTTCGATATCTTCTTCTTTACTGCAATTTCCTCTCATTATTTCTGCCATTGAAACAGCTATTCTCGTTTTAACGGTTTCACCGTTCTTAGAGGCCTCTTCTTCCTGCTTTTGTTCTAATTTTCTAGAGCCTTTTTCTAATGCCTTAGCAAAATCATCCTGTTCCATTGCTTCCGGATTCTGCTGCTGGTTGGATAATGTTTCTGATACAATTCCAGCTTTATCCATCATCTGCTTTGTAATACCGTCACCACGTACATCGCTTGATATACCGCTGATATCAGTATCTTTTGCACCAGCTTTGATTAAATCTGAACGAAGGTCAAGATTGGCTTCTCTGAACAATTCATTCTGAACTGAAATAGTTGTTTCTAATTGGTCATTGGTAGAGATATTGTTGAGATTGCGCATAAAGATTGCGCCTTCTGGATATGCACGGTCAGTAAGGCCACCAGCTCTTTGAATCAGGCTACTGAGAGTTTCTCCACGATGTGTTAAGGCGTAAGCACCTGGCTTCATAACCTGACCCTTGAGAATAACAACTTCTGGTTCCATTAATACGTCGCCTTTACCTATGATATTAACTTTATCAAGGGCCTGCAGGGTAACATTATCAGAGGAATCTTTGTTTTCCAGAGCATTTTTGATGTTGGCTTTGATTATTACGCTTGTGTTGCCTTCGCTTTTTCTAGCAATTTCAGCTTCACCTGAAGCGTCTGTATTCAGGCCATTTGCCAGCAGAACGAGATCTGCAAGTTTCATGCCTTCGTGGAATTTATAAATTTTCGGGTTTCTTACTGCGCCACCAATATAGATGTCGAAGATTTCATTGGTAATATCTTCTTCTGCAAAAAGCTTTACTTCATCAAGTGGCTTAAGAACTATATTGTGTTTATTGTCTCCATCTAATGCTTTGTTAACATCAAATGAAAGTATTTCGTCACGGCCGCCAGTAGTTTTGCGAACAATCTGCCCATGCTTATAATTGGCTGTTTCAGAAATCATTCCACCAGCAAGCTTGATTAATTCGCTAACAGTTAAACCATTTGCTGAGTAATTACCCGGCTTATTTACCGGACCTTCAATTGTTACAGCGTTTTCAATAATGCCATTTGAACGTTCAACATTAATTACGTCACCTGGCAAAACCTTGAAGGAAGCCATTGCGTTTTTATCAGAACAATTTACGTCAAATGATTTTCTTCTTTCATTGCCTGTAAATCTAGTAATAGAAACCCTGCCAGCATAAGCTTCTGGAAGGATGTTGCCAGCCATATGAAGAACTTCTTCCAGGCTTGTTTCGCCAAGAATTTCATAGATGGCCGGTCTTGTAACAGTACCGTTAACGGTTACACGCTTTTCTGTGGTTGGAACAAAAATAGTGTCGCCGTTCATTATTGAAATGTCCTGTCGTCTGTCGCCGGACATGAAATATTTATATAGGTCTATTTCTTTGGTTCTACCATTTGATTCAATAACACGGATGTTTCTCATGGAACCTTTTTCTGTTGGTCCACCGGCATGGTAGAGAGCTGAAAATGCTGTTGTGAGACCGGATACCATCATTGCGCCTGGTTTTTCTACTTCACCGGCTACAAAAATCATGATTGTTCTGACCTGATTCAAAGTAACCTGGCCTTTGCAATGCTCGAACTTGCTGGAGAATTTGCCCAATACTATACTTTCGAACTGACCTACAGTTTTACCTGATACACCAATGACACCAATCATTGGTATATAAACCTGACCTTCAGGATTTACCTGAACATCATAGACGGTTTCATCGCCCAATTCTGACCATATAATAATTTTAAGACTATCACCAGGACCAAGTTGATAGTTAGATGGAGCAGAATTTGCAAAAAGGTTGCTATCAGTCTGGGCACCATTTGCAAAGAATTCTCTACCGAACTGCTTCAGTGATAATTCGCTTTCTATTTTTTCAGTAATTTCACGTTCAAGCAATTTTTCTTGAAACTGTTCTTCCAACATTTCCATGGTGAGGGGATCATCAGTTTTGTCCTCGCCTTTTTTTTCAAGGAGCTCTTTCTTGGTCTTATTGTAAAGAGCTTTTTCTAATTCAATCATGCGTTTGCGAACGTATTCCGGATTATCTAAGTTATCCTTGCGTGCCAAAGGTGATTCTGACTTTTCATCAATATTTTTCTGATTAACAGTTGAATTATTTTGTATATTGTTCGCAGTTTTTAATGTCTGTTGATTTTGAAACTGGGAATTCTGGATAGAACTATTCGGAGTTGGGGTTATATTGGCATTAGAATAACCTGTCCCAGCTGAAACTACATTATAAGTTTGTGCAGAAGCGTTGGAAGCAGCAGAAGCCAAAATAGCAAGGCTAGTGCATAAAATAGCTAAGCGTTTCATATTACCTTCCTGATTGAGCAAAGATTGGGTCTTCGCTAGATTGTCATTAAATTGCGTACATAATAATCGGCAAAATTTCAAAATACTATACCATAAATACTTAAAATATCGTTAGTTATTTATCTTGATAGCCGAGATATTAAGAAAGGTGATGAAGTGAGGTCAGTCTCCGGCAATAAAAGCGTCTTTATAGTATTCTATATGGGGTTCGCCACCTGAAGGTAATACTATGCCAACAACGTCGAAACGGCAGAACATATTTTCCGGAACCTTTTCCTTTGTCATGTAATATCTTGCCATTTTTACTATCTGACGCCTTTTATCTGCATCGATTGTTTCAAGTGGTGTACCAAAAAAAGTATTACTCTTGGTTCTTACTTCAAGAAATACAAGATAATCCCCATCGCGCATTACAGCATCTAATTCACCCCAGCGTGGTACATTGTAATTTCTTGCGATAAGCTCATATCCTTTATTTTCTAGAAATTTTACGGCAATATCTTCACCTTTACGACCTAATATGAGCTTTTGCATACTTATTTCACTCATTGCTGGCGTCTCCTGTTTTTATCCAACTGATAAACCTGGGCAAGTATTTCAGCCATGGCACCCCAAAGATCATCTGGAATATCTACACCAACTGGAACCTTGGCAAGCGATTCAGCTAATGCTTTGTTTTCTTTTAAAGGAACATCGTTTTCCTGAGCCAGTTCAACTATTTTTCTAGCCATTAAGCCGCGTCCGGAGGCAACTACCTTAGGAACTTCCCCCTGCTTCCCAAAGGCGTATTTTATTGCTACTGCAATGTCGTCGTATTTGATGTTAAGTTGTTTCTTTTCTTTTTCTTCAGCCATAATTATGCCTTTAAATCAATCATAGGAACTCTTGCAGGTGTAGCTACACGATTTTCCTTAGAAAAGAAATTGTTATGCTGTCTTGCTGTTCCAACAGTGAATTGAACAGAAGTAAAGTCACCTTGTGCTAATATATTCTCTCTAATAGCAGGGAAGATAGTTTTGAATGAATCTTTTAGGTTGGCGTCTACACCAAAATAAACATAAAGCTCTTTGCCACGAGTGGTTAATGATATTTCTGTCTGGCCGAGGCTTGGCGGATTTACAAGAATTCTCAGACAGAAACTGTCCTTCTGGTCTTTATCGTAAGGAACAAAGGCTTCACCTTCAAGGCAGTCAGGAATATCCTGCCCATCCCAGTAAATAGGCCATTGAAAATAAATGCTGCCGTCTTCATTGGCATCAGGTAAAATCGAAAAAAGTTCCTGAAGCTTCAAGTTATCTACTATTTCCTCTGCAAGCTTTGAATTTTCTTTATTCTGGGCTGCATTAGAGGTTAGCTTTACAAGGCTTTCAAGCTTTTCTAAAACTTTGCCGGCGTTCCAGGAGGATTTTAATTCATTTAATGCTTCCTGACTTAAATGCGAAAATAATGCTTCGAAATTAATGGTTTTATTTGCGTATTTGCTTACAAGTCCTGCTTGGTCCGCCGAAATCTTTCTGGAAATCATTAGTCCAAGCAAATCACCTACAGAAACCTTGCCAGGCATATTTTTCATTATGGCGGCTATGAGTTTGAGACTGTCTGTATTTATGGTAACCCCATAGCTTTTCAGAGTGGAAATGGTTTTGGGATCAAGATTGCTTACTTCTGAGCCTTGAAGAAGCTTGTTCACACTGACTCCTTCCGCATTATCCTTAACTATATATGGGGAAGGGGTGCCAGAGGAGGTTGTGCCAGCTGAAGCTTTTTCGGAAGTCGCATTTTTGACTTCCGGCTGATTATTAGCTGATATTCTGGTGGAAATATCCAGGTTGTTATAAATCAAAGAGTCCGACATCCTTTGGCTTTCCTTGCGGTTCTTCCGGGGCTTCACCTATTAAAGCCTTGAGAGGCTTAAAGGACATTCTGTGCAAAGGGCAGGGACCATATTTTTTTAGCGCAGCCATATGAGCAGCTGTGCCATAACCCTTATGCTTGTCAAATTCATATTCAGGATACTGAAGTGCAAGCTTTTCCATTTCAATATCACGTGCTTCCTTAGCTAATATTGAAGCTGCGGCAACAGATGCGCTCAAGGTTTCTCCCTTTGGAAATGCTTGATGTGGCAGTTTTAGCCAAGGTAGCTTTATATAGTCTAATATTACATAATCTGCTGCAGGATTTAATTGCTCAAAAGCTCTTTGAAAAGCTAGTCTTGTGGCTTCAAGAATGTTGTATTTATCAATTTCTTCTACTGTGGCCCAGCCAATACCATAAGCTACTGCTTTTGCTTTTATTTCTTCAAACAGTTCTCTTCGCTGGTTTCTTGTAAGCTTTTTTGAGTCATTTAGACCAACGATGCATGGTTCATCGGGTAAAATAGCCATAGCAGCGGTTACTGGACCAGCCCAAGGACCACGACCAGCCTCATCCCCACCGGCGATAAACTTATAGCCAGCTTCACGAGCTTGGTGTTCATAGAAATAATGCTGTTCTGGGTCTATTATCTGTTTCATTTTTTCTTCTTTTTTGATTCTTCTTCAATCAACTTTTCATCCAACTTCTTTAAAGCTTCAAGAGCATTATTCAACTGATTGAGATGACCTTGTGAGGCTTCTATGAAAGCTGGCATTCCATAAAGCAGATTATGCGGGTTTTCGCCAAACCATTTGGTAACCGTATACTGAATGGTTCTAAAACGTTCTAATAGTTGTGCGGCGCTGGAACCCCACTGGCTTTTCTGTGCATGCTTACGCTTCCAGGTAATAAAAGAAGGATTGGTAATTCTTGCTAGAAGTGCTACGTTCTGGGTCTGGAAATTTTTTGTAGCAGGACTGAACTGTTTGGTACTTAATACAAGATTATATATCTGCCTATTGTTTTCAAGCACTTTAGACATTGTATCAACAATAGTATCAGCGGTTTCAAGACCTGGATCAGGTGGTTCGACTTCTTCTGGAGCATCAATAACGTCTAAGTCTTCGCCGTCTTCGTTATCGGTTTCAAGCTTTATAACCTTTCTTTCCGGTCTGGAAACAACGACATCGTTTTTCGGTTCTTCACTGGAAAGCTTTACTTTATTTACAGCTGAAGTATCTATCTTTTTTCTGGAAGAGCCTTCGTTGTCCTTAAATGACGGAATAAAATTACGTGCTGCCTTAGCACGATATTTTGCTGGAATACGTTCAAGGCTGTCTACAACAATAAGCTGTCCTTGATCATCGTGATAGGAATAAAGCTCAAGACCAGCAGCTTCAGCTATAATTGGCATTGCTGCAATTAGGCTGGAAATAATTAGTGTTTTTTTCATATTAGCAGGCTCCAACAGCTTTCTTTATGGCTACTAGCTGTTTCATAAGACCTTCAAGCTGGTCTAATGGAAGTATATTGTCTGCATCAGAAGGAGATTTGGAGGGTTCTGGATGAACTTCAAGGAATAAGCCGTCAACAGCGCCTGTTGCCATGGCAGCTCTTGCCAATGTGCCAATGTATTCTCTCTGCCCGCCTGTTTTGGCTCCACCAGAGCTTGGAAGCTGCAATGAATGTGTTGCGTCATAGATTACGCCGTCGCAATATTGCTTCATTATTGGGAAAGAGCGCATATCGACTATCAGATTCCCGTAGCCGAAGGAAGCGCCGCGTTCTGTCAGGAATACTTCGCCAGAGCCTTCAATGCTCTTAACCTTATCAGCTAAGTGCTTTGTAGCCCATGGTGAGAGGAACTGGCCTTTTTTGATGTTTACAATTTTACCAGTTTTGGCTGCTGCTTCTGTCAAATCAGTCTGACGGCAGAGAAAAGCTGGAATCTGAAGAATATCACAGACTTCTGCAACAATAGGAGCCTGAAAAGCTTCATGAATGTCTGTCAAAACAGGTAAACCAGTTTGCTTCTTTACGTTAGCCAGAATTTCCAGACCTTTTTCAAGTCCTGGACCGCGATATGAGTCACCGGAGGTACGATTTGCTTTATCGTAGCTAGCTTTGAAAACTACAGGTATATTTAATTCGGTTCCAATCTTTTTTACTGTCTGGGCTATTTCAAGACAGAGTTCTTCGGTCTGGATTACACATGGACCGGCAATTAAAAAGAAAGGTGCACCTGCAGAAGCTTTTTTCAAAGAAAAGGACATCGTATACTCCTCCAAAAAACATTATTGATTACAGTATAACACGTTTTAAAGCAAAAAAAAATTGCAGTGTAAAAACACTGCATTTTGAGTCGAGGCGACTGGACTCGAACCAGCGACTTCATGGTCCCGAACCATGCGCGCTACCAACTGCGCTACACCCCGCAATATTTAATTATGCGTAAATAAGCTTTTATATTATAATTTCCAAAGCCTGCCTTGTCAAGCACTAAGTTAAACATACACCTCCCGCCTGAGAAATATACTTATTCGTATAAAGCGAGGGGAGGAATAAGGTGAAGGCGAAAATATATGCGGCGGTGTTTGGCGTTATTACTGTGCTTAAATTGTTCATTCCGATTGAATATCATGACAATCATTATAAACAACTTATAAAAACTTTGGGAACATCTTTGACAGATAATACCGCGGAAAACGAACTCAAAGCGGCGTTTCGGGAAGCTGTATACAGCGCAGATATTATCAGCGCGATGAGGATGAATTAAGTGGCTGGCAATGACGACAGATTAGTTATCAGCGCGGCGGCAGGAATTGCGGTGGCGATAATTTATTATTTGCTTGATTTTTCCGCATTGTCTGCATTTATTATACCCGTTGCAGTTCATGAGTGCGGGCATGCCGCGGCAATCGTACTTTCGGGAAAGAAGCTGTGCAGTCTTAGGGCGGAAGTCAGCGGACTGTGCATCGCTTATGAAGGGGAGGCAGGCAGGGGAGTACAGTTGCTTATTGCTGTCGCAGGCCCAGTGGCCGGACTTGTATATGCTGTAGCGGCATCATATGCGGGTAACTGCCTTAATTATGATTGGCTGCGGCTTTCCTCGGGAATAAGCCTTCTGTTTTCATTTTTCAATACTCTGCCGATATTGCCGCTTGACGGAGGAAGAATAGCTGTTGTCCTCTTCGGCGAGGCGGCGTATACGGTTTCGTATATTGGCGCAATAGTTTTGCTTATC
Organism: Candidatus Avigastranaerophilus sp.; assembly: GCA_045599645.1. Lineage (GTDB taxonomy): Bacteria > Muiribacteriota > Ozemobacteria > Ozemobacterales > Ozemobacteraceae > RUG334. Next base: position 8,441 of record JAZRWI010000087.1, on the reverse strand, counting down.
ATTGGTACTTATCTTTCTGTGCGCGGTGCAGGCAACGCTGTGTTAGCCGCGGGAATATGGCTGCTTATCTGCCAAAATGAGAAGCAGGGTATTGTAAAAAGAAATCAAATAAGATAAAATATATTTTCAGACATTATGTTTTTACAAATTTAATTATACGGGTGAACAAATGGATAAAAGACTCGAAAGAATACTGCCGCGCGTACAGAAGCCTGCACGCTATACCGGCGGTGAATACAATCAGATTATAAAAAACAAGGAGGAGGTCGACCTTCGCCTTGCTTTCTGCTTCCCCGATACCTATGAGATAGGCATGTCCAACCTTGGTATGAGTATTCTTTATAACTCCATGAACAGCCTCGACTTTGTGTGGTGCGAGAGAGTTTTCGCACCCTGGGGTGATATGTATGAGGAGATGAAGAAGGCTGAGCTTCCGCTGTACGCCCTTGAAAGCGGCGACAGCCTTGATAAGTTTGATGTGCTCGCTTTCTCCATAGGCTATGAAATGGCTTATACCACCGTGCTTGACATGATCAACATGGCGGGTCTGCCGCTCAGAAGCAAGGAGAGAACTGAACTTCTGCCTATCGTCTTTGCAGGCGGTTCTGCCGCTGTGAATGCGGAGCCTATCACGCCTTTTGTTGATATCTTCATGATTGGCGAAGGCGAGGAGATGAACAATGAGCTTCTCACTCTGCTGCATCAGGCAAAGCAGGAGGGCTGGTCAAAGCATCAGTTCCTTTGTGAGGCGGCAAAAATTCAGGGCGTATATGTCCCCGAATTTTATGATATTGACTACAATGAGGACGGAACCGTCAAGTCCATCACCGCCACGAACGGCGCTCCCGAAAAGGTGCTTAAGCGCATTATCGTTGACCTTGACAATGCGCCTTATCCCACAAAGCCCGTTGTGCCCTCCACCGAAGTCGTTCACGACAGAGTAAATCTTGAGCTTTTCCGCGGTTGCGTTCGAGGCTGCCGCTTCTGCCAGGCGGGTCATATTTACCGCCCCATCCGTGCTAAGAAGCCAGAGACCCTGATTAAGCAGGGCATTGAGGCACTGAAGAATACCGGTCATGAGGATGTTACACTCCTGAGCCTCAGTACCAGTGACTATCGTCACCTGACCACTCTTTGCGACGGCCTCTATGATTACTGCGAGAGCAGAAGCATCGGTCTTTCTCTGCCCTCTCTCCGTGCAGATAACTTCTCTATGGAGATTATGGAGCGTCTGCAGAAGGTCAGAAAGAGCGGCCTTACCTTCGCTGTCGAAGGCGGCAGCCAGAGACTCAGAGATGCGATAAACAAAAATGTTACCGAGGAAGATCTGCTTCATACCTGCAGCATTGCATTTGCCGGCGGCTGGAACAGTGTCAAGCTCTACTATATGCTCGGCCTGCCCACGGAAACCGATGAGGACATTGTCGGCATCGCTGAAATGGCAAATCAGGTGCTTCACTGCTGGCGTGTGAATGCAAAGAACAAGAACAGAGGTGTTAAGATTACTATCTCCACCTCATGCTTTATTCCCAAACCTCACAGCCCCTTCCAGTGGGAAGAGCAGATAAGCATTACCGAGTATCTGCGCAGAGTTAACCTGCTGCGCTCCAGCATCGTTGCAAGAAATGTCACTTACAACTGGCATGATGCGGAGACAAGCTATGTTGAAGCCGTGCTTTCCCGCGGTGACAGACGCATGGCAGATGTCATTGAAGAGGTCTGGAAGCAGGGCGGCAGACTTGAGGCGTGGTCCGATTACTTCAGCTATGAGCGCTGGAGGGATGCCCTTAAGACCTGCGGCGTGGACGGCGACTTCTACGCTAACCGTGAGCGCAGCGTTGATGAAGTACTGCCTTGGGATATGATAGATGTCGGCGTAAGGAAGGCACATCTTGTCCATGAGCGTGAGCAGTGCTATAAATCCACACTCTCACCCGACTGCCGTAAGCAGTGTTCCGGCTGCGGCGCAGTAAGACTTATGAAGGGAGGCCGCTGCGATGAGTAATTCAGATAAGCTCAGAATGCGTTTCAGCAAAACAGGCAGAGCGATTTATATATCCCACCTTGACCTTATGCACACCATGCAGAGGGCATTTTCCCGCGCGGGTTATGAACTTAAGTACTCCGAGGGCTTCAATCCTCATCCTCAGATATCCATTGCGCTTCCTCTGTCCGTCGGCGCATCAAGCGTGTGTGAGATAATGGACTTCAAGCTCAAGGGCGATGTCGACCTTGCAGAACTTCCCGCAAAGATTACCGCAGTTATGCCTGAGGGTATCGCAGTCACCGAGTGCTATGAGCAGCAGCGCAAGGTTGCAGAGCTTAAGTATCTCAGCATTGAGGGCGTTTTCGAATATGATGAGCGTGACAACAAGGAAATGGCAGAAAAGCTGACGGAGTTTTATGCCGCGGAGTCTATCGTCATTACCAAGAAAACAAAGCGCGGTATGGGGGAGACTGACATCCGCCCTGCAATAAAGAGCATCAGCTTTGAGGCTGCGGAAGAATGTGTCCGCCTGAAGGCTGTAATCTCCGCGCAGGAGCCTACGCTGAATCCTGAACTGCTTGCAGATGCACTGCGTCAGAGACAGTCGGAGATAGCGCCGGACTTTGCAAAATTCACCCGTCTTGAAACCTATGATGCAGAAATGAAGGTCTACAGATAACTTTTCTTAAACATTGCGGGTAACATAAAAAAGTACTTGCATTGTGGCAGAAAGTGTGTTATTATACCATAGCTTGTGCAGGACGCACTAAGCGCTAAGAAAGGCGGTCCGCTGCCGTGGCAATGCCCTCCGACAAGAACGTCTATATATAAGGAAGGATTAGATTATGGATCTGGTCAAAATTCTCAGCGAAAAGTACATGAAGGCAGAACTGCCCGAAATGAACGCCGGCGACACCGTTCGCATTCTCGTTCGTGTTAAGGAAGGTAACCGTGAGCGTAACCAGGCTTTCGAAGGCACCATCATTGCTAAGAAGCATGGCGGCATCAACGAGACCATCACCGTTCGTCGTATCTCCTACGGCGTAGGCTGCGAGAAGGTCTTCCCCGTTCACTCTCCCTCCATCGTCTCTGTTACTACCGTCCGCAAGGGTAAGGTTCGCAGAGCTAAGCTCTACTACCTGCGTGATCGCGTTGGTAAGAAGGCAAAGGTCAAAGAGCGCATCTAATGCTCAGATATGTAAGCAGCACTCTCCGTGTGGAGGGTGCTGTTTTCATTGCGGTAAAAAAACTTTACATCCATCGCTAAATGCGATAAAATTATAAATTAAGAAAAGACTTTTGAGGTTAAAGAATATGAAGCGAATTGCTATATTTCAAGACAATTTCGATGTTGGCGGGATTCAGAAATCTCTGTGCAACCTCCTTCATATGTTCGACTACGAAAACTACACCGTTGACCTGTATCTGTCCGAAAAGAAAAGCTTCTGGGAGCTTGATTTTCCGGAGCAGCTTAATGTCAAGTATCTGAAAAAGCTGCCGCGTATATGCTCGTTTTTGCCCTTTGATATCGCAAGAAAGCTTGTAAAGCTTGATTTCTCCGGCGTAGAGGAATATGACCTTGCCATTGACTTCAATTCATATCAGTTCTCTTGCGCCTTAGGAGCATTATCCGTGCCGGCAAAACGCCGAGTAATGTGGATTCACAACAATGTCGGCATCAAGCTGAAAAATGAATGGAAGTACAGAGTCCTGTGGTATAACTTCAAGGACAAGTTTAAGTACTATGACCAGTTCGTTGCCGTTTCAGCCGCACTTGTCCAGCCTTTCAAGGAAAGCTCCGGCATATACGAAAAGAAATATAATGTAATTCAGAACACAATAAATGTTGACGAAATTTACACTAAGGCTACGGAAGAAACCGATTTCACCGTTGACGAGAACAAACTGAATTTCGTTGCACTTGGCAGACTCTGCCATCAGAAGGCCTACGATATCATGCTTCAGGATTTCTATGAGGCGTGTGAAAAGCGTGACGATCTCCACCTTTATATAATCGGTGACGGAGAAAAGAGATTTTCTCTTGAATATCAGAGAGACAGTCTCGGCCTTACGGATAAGGTCACTTTCCTCGGACAGCAGCCTAATCCCTTTAAGTTCATGGAAAAGATGGACTGCTTTATTTCCACCTCAAGATATGAGGGACAGCCCGTTAATATAATGGAGGCAAAGGCGGTCGGCCTGCCGCTGTACTGCACGAAAAATCTGGAGCAGTATACAGAAGGACTTGTAGGTTACGAGGATATTGTCAGTGCAATCTGCAGTGCACAGCGCTGTGAAAAGCACAGAGATTCACTTGAAGAATATAATTCCCAGATTCTGAACAGTATCAAGGCACTTGCGGAAACCGACATAAATGAAGAGGTCCGTAAGACTGTCCACATTATTGCGCTTCACCTCGGTGTCGGCGGCGTGGAGAAAGCCATCTGCAGCATGGCAAATCTCTTTCTTGATAAATATGATGTGGAAATCCGCTCCGTATATGAAATGCCCGGTTCTCCCGCATTCCCGCTGGATGAGAGAATTCATGTCAAATATCTTCTGGACGATGTGCCCAACCGTGCAGAATGGAAGCAGGCGATAAAAGGTCTGCACCCGATAAGCTTTATTAAGGAAAGCTACCGCAGTTTTATGATACTTGCAAACAAAAAGCTTGCGGTTATCAAGACCATACACTCAATTAAGGACGGTATTATTATCACCACCCGCCATGAGGACAATATAGAGCTTTCAAGATTCGGCGCGAAAAATGTGTTCAAAATTGCGCAGATGCACCATGACCACAGGTTTGACAAGAAGTATGTATCAGGGATGAAACATAAATACGGCAATATCGATGTGCTTGCCCTGCTTACGCCGCAGCTTGTTGATGAGGTGCGTGAAATGATGCGCGGCAGAAACAGGCATACGGAGCTTGTCTATATGCCGAATTTCCTTGAACACTTCCCGGAGAATACGGATGGACCGAGAGAAAAGACGGTTGTTGCCGTTGGCAGACTTTCAGCCGTTAAACGCTTTGACCTTTTGGCAAAGGAATTTGTAAACATACACGAGAAAGCCCCCGACTGGAAACTTAGGATAATAGGTGACGGCGAGGACAAAGCACTGATAGAGCAGATTATTGCCGATAATAATGCGGAGGATTATATCATTCTTCCCGGCAGAAAGAACGGCGAAGAGGTTGAGGAAGAGATGTGCAAAGCGTCTATATACGCTATGACATCGGAATCCGAGGGCTTCCCCTTTGTCCTGCTTGAGGCGCAGAGCTGCGCGCTGCCGATTATTGCTTATGATGTACGCGTAGGTCCCGGTGTATTTGTACACAGCGGGGAGGACGGTTACCTCATTCCCGAAGGGAATAACGCGGAGTTTGAAGAAAAACTGCTCGAAATGATGAATAACGCAGAAATGAGAGCAACCATGGGAAAGAAAGCACTTGAAGGGGTGCAGGAGTTTTCCAGAGACAGAGTAGCTGAGAAATGGTATTCGGTGATAAAGTCATGAAAAATATCAAAGATATTAAATCTCTAAAATCATATATGCGAAACCACTGGCTGATGCTGCTTATCGTTATTCAGCCTGTGCTGGATATTCTCGCATTCTGGACGAAGAGTCCCAGCGGCACTCTTGCAGGCACGGTGCGACTTATTATAATGCTTGCAATTCCTCTGTACCTGCTGGTTACGCTTAAAGGAAAAGAGAGACGAAATTTCATAATACTGATGGCGGCTATTGCATCTGTGTTTGTTCTGCACATTATCAGCTGCATGCGCTTCGGTTATGTGAGCATTAGTTATGACATTTCCTATGCGGCAAAAACCGCGCAGATGCCCATACTTGCGGTGTGCTTTATGTACATGATTAAAAATGAGCAGACAAGAAACCAGGCATACTGGGGCCTGTTCTTTGCGGCTGCAATTACCGCGGCAGCGCTTGCGCTCAGCATGATTACGGGTACTGCAAACCTGACTTACGGTGAAGGGCTCGGTGTGACCGGCTGGGTTATTGATGACCTCAGATGCGCAAACAGCGTTATCGTTGTCGTGCTTGCGGCCTTTGCGGTATTTTGCGCGGTGAAGTCTGAAAAGCTGGCAGTGAATATAATTGTCCCTGTTCTTTCCATGCTTGTGCTCATTATCAACGGCACGAAGGCCTGCTACTTCTCAATTTTCCTGATATTCGTCGGCTTTGCGTGCTTCCTTATTGTGGAGAAATTTATTAACGGACAGGAATACAGGCGCAGCACTGTGATTATTCTGCTTGTACTTTCTGTCGCGGCGGCAGCTGTTTATCATATGACCCCTGCTTATAAGGTCAAGCTGACTCAGATCGAATCTGCCAGTACTCAGCAGGTGAACCATGATGACGCTTTCAGCAAACTCGGTATTGACATCAGCAAGATGAGCAATGAGGAGAAGCTTGCAAATCCCGCGGTTTATGAGATATACAAGGAATACTATGCCGCCATGCTGTGGTATCGTAATCCCAATATGTTTGACCGCTTCGGCCTTGATGCAATTTTGCTTAAATACGATATGACAACCGATGCTGAGGTTCTTGACGATGTGAGAACCATAAAGCGTAATTACGCGTCCCTGCTTCGTGACGAAGGTGATACACTGACAAGGCTTTTCGGCCTCGATGTTTCTGACCTGTGGTACACCGGTAAGGTTGACCTTGAAAATGACTGGCCCGCAATCGGATACTATTACGGATACTTTGGCATCGCAATGTATGCGGCGTTTATTCTGTACTTCGTGTATCTTATAATCAGGCGTCTTTTGGTCGATTTCAAATCAGCCTTTACTACGAATAACTTTATACTGCTCATAACCTTTGCTTTGCTTGTGGGTCTTGCGCAGTATTCGGGTTCCGTGCTCAGACGGCCTAATGTTTCAATTTATTTCTCAGTTGTTTTAGGACTCATTTATTATCAGACGGCAGTCAAACCGATAGGTGAAAAAGACAGCCTTTGGGGTAAACGCCATGAAGCTTAGTATTATCGTTCCTGTTTATAATGTTCAGGATTATCTTAAGGAATGTGTCGATTCCCTCGTAAATCAGACATTGGATGATTATGAGATCATTCTCGTCGATGACGGCTCAAAGGATATGTCCGGCAAGCTGTGTGACGATATGGCGGCAGAAAATCCCGAACTCATTAAGGTGCTGCACATTGATAACGGCGGACAGGGCAGAGCACGCAATTTCGGCATTGAAATCGCAAGGGGAGACTTTCTCGGCTTTGTTGACAGTGATGACTGGGTCGATACATCGATGTATGAGAAGATGTATCTCAAAGCGGAAGAAACGGGCGCAGATGTTGTCGTCTGTGACTTTATGGCAAAGTTTGCAAACGGTCGGGAAGAATATCTTCCGGCCTGCGTACAGGAGCATTGGCTTTCTTCCTCCGGATCCTCCTGCAATAAGATTTTCAGAAAGAGCATAATCGGAGAAACGAGATTTCCCGGCGGACTGTGGTATGAAGATTTCTATTTTTCAGCAATGATGCTGCTGAAATCTTCACACACGGAGTTTATTGCCGAGCCGCTATATCTCTACCGCCGTGGTCAGGAATCCACTATGCATAACAACAATGCGGCGAAGAATCTCGATATGCTGAAAATCATGGATATGCTCGCAGATTACATGATTCCCAACGGTTTCAGAAAAGAGTTCGAGTTCTTCCTTATAAATCATGTTGTCCTTGACAGCATAAGCCGCCTTGCAGAGCAGAATGCAGAAAATAAGGACGAGATTATAAAAGCGATGCAGACCTATGCAAAAGAAAAAATACCCTCACTCACGGCCTGTGAAAGCTTTAAGAATGAGAGTATTAAGAGACGGATCATCATGTATCTTAACTATCATGGCCTGCAGAATTTTGCGCAGATGCTTTTGAAAATAAAAAAATAAGTATAAAGGAAGCCCGCTGATTTTCAGCGGGCTTCCTTTATATCGTTAGGTGTCTTTATTTTTTGCACGGTTGTTAATGCTCATTATGAGTTTTACGGCCGCTGTTTGTCTGCGCATGAGAAGGTAAGAAAGCAGGCGGTGCTTTGCGGCAATAGCTTTTATGTATTTATTGGATGTATAGTCGGGGACTTTAGAAAGGAAATCCTGACGGAGTGTCTGCAGGACGGGGTGCTTCGGGTCAATCAGACATACTCTGACAGAGGCGGTGAGAAACTCATGGTAAAAAGCGCAGTACTCAAGCTCGTCCTTGTATTTTTCGTACATTCCGATGGAGCGATAGTATTCAATAACATCGTCAACAGCATCAATGATCTGCGTGTTTTTTGCGGCGTTTCCGCTGTTGGTTATGGAGCCTGTGCGCTGAAGATATACATACCACTGGCGGTCATCGGTAACTATTTTTCTGCAGTGAGGATAGAGTTTAAGAGTGGTTCTTAAATCTTCGTACCAGACTCGACCG
>JAZRWI010000086.1:0-30840 GCA_045599645.1 Candidatus Avigastranaerophilus sp. | reverse complement strand
TATGCTCAGATATCATCAAAAAAGCCTGTTTTAACACTAAAAAGTTGCATTTACTTCTGCAAATATTGCGTTTAGTCATGCAATTTCAGCATTTTATGGGTATATCAAAAAAGTTGCATTTACTTTTTCAATTGAGCTTTTGCTCATTCAAAAATTTTTGAATCTGAAGCAGGTCATCACCTATTTCTGCAAGGTGTTCACGTAATTCAGAAATATGAGTCATAGCTTCGTCCATTTTGCCATCTGCTGCACATTTTTCAATAGTCCTGGCTATTTCCCAGGAATATTTCGCAGACATCATACCTACCAGTCCCTTGATGGAATGAGCTACTTCACGAAGCTTAGCGGCATCATTATCATTTATGCTGTTGTCTATTTCTATATCAAGACTGCTATAGCGTCTGTTGTAAATATCAATCAACTGCTTCATGCTTTCAGCCTTTGGTGAAATTCTGAGCTTAAAATCAACATAGTCAATGCGTCTCAATCTGCTTGTCAGCAATTTTTCCGGCTCAGAGAAATTCTTCTTGGCGGTTTTATCAACAGCCACAGTGTCTTCCATTGCCTTACTTATTTCTGCAGCTTTTACACTGGCTGGAACATGTTTATCAAGCTTGAATATTGAGCCAACAGCATCGAGAAGATCTTTCGGGAAATAAGGCTTGGAAAGATATGTCTTCGCCCCTGCTTTTATAGCCTTATCACGTTCTTCATTTGAAGCAAAGGCACTTATAGCTATTACTGGAATTGAAGAGATGTTTTCAGGCATTTTCTTTAATTCTTCCAAAACCTTCATACCATCCATTTTTGGCATCTGTATATCAAGCAAAATCGCATCATAGGTGTTATTTTTCAGTTCTTCTAAAACTTCTAAGCCATCCTTAACACAGTGGCTTGTTCCCCTGAAGCGTGTTATTACAGACTGAGCAAGGAAAAGATTTACATCGTTGTCGTCGGCAATCAGGAAATGCAAAGGTTTTTCGTTAGAATAAAAAACAGCTTCGTTTTCATTCATTTCTGATTCAGCAGTCTTTAATTCAACAACATCTACAGGAATTGTTATGCCGATGCACAGTTCATTTTTATCTGACTTAGAATCATATAACATAATAGAGCCACCCATCTGGTGAATAATCATGCTATTAAGGGAAATACCAATACTATGCTTTCTGCTTTCACTAGCTTCGTAAGGATCAAAGCCATATTCACTCTTAAGGCTGATCTGTATTTCTTCACGCTTTTCTTGGGCAATTCCAAGCAAACGGACAACAATATTGCCATTATTGTTTACTTCATCCTTAAAATCAAACTCGATATTAATTTCTTTTCCACTGCACAAAGCAAAAGCCTGAGTAACTGCCGATAATAAAATCTGGCGCAGATGGTCCTGGTCTGAGCTGACATACTCCGGTAGATACTTGGATAGCTTAAAATCAATGGTTTTGTTGTCACGCTGAGCCTGGAATTTGGAATAGCTTATTATCTCATCGAGCAAGGTTCTTAGCTTGAATGTTGAATTTGTTATCTGGAGTTTTCCACTCTGAGCTTCAGTAAGACCAAAAATATCATTTATAAGACTCATCAGAGATTTACTTGATGTTCTCAATAATTCAATAATATTTCTTTGATTTTCGTTATAGCAGACTGATACTGCAAGTTCTGTAAGACCGATTATTGCTGTCATCGGAGTTCTTATTTCATGGCTTGCATTAGCAAAAAATCTTGTTTTAAGCTTAGTAGCTTCTTCAGCAGCATTCTTAGCTTCAATAAGCTTATCCTCAATATTCTTGAACATTGTAATATCATGAATAGTGAGCAGAATAGCTTCTTTGCCTGAATCAATATCAATATTGGAAGCGGTAACTTCACCAGAGAAGGTTTCCCCAGTGGCTTTTTTGAATTCACATTCAGAAATGACTACATCAGTTATTTTAGATATTTCAGCACTAAGGCTGTTGGAAGAAACAATAAAATCATCCAGCTTCTGACCTATTAAGCTTGGGCCGTAGCCGAAATGTTCTTCCATGCTTTTATTCATTGCAATAATAGTGTAATTTTCAGAATCAACAACACAAATAGATTCCGGGGCATTATCGAATATTTTCTTAAAATTAGTCTGGGCCTTTTCGACTGATTTAAGAGCTTCACTGTTGTAAGCAATACCATAAAGAATTGTATTAAGAATAAATATTACAAGCAGTGTAATAAACAGCATCCAAATCTGAGTTGAATTCCTTGAATCAAGCTTGCTTAAACTTAAAATAGCCCAGTTAGCATTTTTAATAGAAGCAATAGTAAAATACCCATTGCTATTCACAAGTTCATGTAGGCCATGAGCACTCTCGATAGGTATTGAGCCTTTGTCGAAATACATGCTTAAATCACCACATTGCTTGTTTATTAAACTCTTATTGCTAGCCATTAAAATTCTTCCATGGGCATTAATAAACATGGCCGGGAAACGATTCAGGCTTATCATATTTTCAATTTCTGACAAACCAGAACGAAGGGTAATAGCACCCAATATACGTTTTCTATCTATGGAAAAAACAGGATAAGTAGCATAAAAGCCAAGGGTCTGAGTCATAGCTCCTTTAAAAATAGAAAAAGAAGGCTGACCAGTCATGGCATTCCTATAATAAACTCTATCAGCAACACTTTTACCTTCCGCATAGGAATCTTTATCAGTAATAATTACCGTACTTGAAGCATCCATAACAAAGAAATCCATACTCTGATTCTGCTCTTTGAAAGAAACAAGGAAACGCTTCATGCTATTTTTTATGTTCTGGCTTCCTGTTTCAAGCAAAACAGCAAGCAGAGGGTTTTCCGCCAATAAACGCGCAGAAGAATTACAAAACTCTATCCTCTGACTGATAGAATTTTTCAAATTTAAATTGGCAGACTGGCTTTCAAGGTTGTGATTCTGAGTTTCACGTGAAGCTAGATAATTACTTCCAACAAGAACACAAAAAGAAAATGAAAGGGAAGCTACAAAAACAACTGTTGGTGAAAACAGGAATATTTTGCTGGGAACATGCAATCTCTGATAGTTTTCATACACATAGCGTCTGCGCATTACAATTACAGAAATAACTAAGGCAAGAATTGCTTCAAGCCAATATAGCCATGCAACAAACTGAGGTGGCTGCAGATAATGACCGTCTTCAATTTTTGAAAAAGGAAGGTCCACAACAAACTGCATTATTGCACCAACAACAGCAATATTTAAGCTGGCTTTTACAGCATGACGACTCTGTTCTGAGAGATTTTCAGAGGCCTTGATTGTAACAATTATGGCAAACAGCTTGGCCATGCAAACCATCGCTGTAACTATCATACGATTAGTTACATCATAGCTCCAGGATAAGAACAGCAGCACCAATACAGCTGGAATAAACCAATAAGGAGAAAAGGTTTTACATTTGAAGGCCAATGAAATATTTCGCCTTCCAAGCTCCGCAGAACAAACAAAAATAATGATCTGCAGAAGATAATGAATGACAGTATTGCTCCCGGAACCTGCCAAATAATCAAAAGAATGGAAAATATGCGCCAGACCAATAGCAATAAAAATTGGCATAGCCATGCTTGTATTGAGATTTTTGCGGCTATCTGGCGGTGTAATTCCGAAAAAAGCACCAAGAATTACAATAATAATGCCCGACAAATACATATAACAGCCGGGATCAATAATTGATTTTATTAATAATTCCATATTTTGATTATATAAATACTAATACCAAAAAGCTATTTTAAATTATGAAGAAAGCCCTTCTGCCAAGGCAGGAGGGCTTTTTACAACTTAGATATTATAGAATTCCTGTAGGAAATACTTGCTTTCTTCAGCAGTCATTCTGTGATTGCTCTGAAGAAATCCGCAGCGTTCGAATTTCTCAACGAAATAAACAATCTGCTTTTTCCACCAAGGCCAATCGTGAGCAACATCATCGCCCCAAAGGTCCAAGAACACCGGAGCTCCGGCATATCTCAGATTCTTTGCAAGCTGAACAGCTTCACCGGTCCATTCTTCCCATGGTCCCTGACCACTGCATATGATTAATAAATCATTCTGCAATTTTTTTATGGTATCTTCACCCAGTGCTTCTGAGTAAGAAAGTGGATTTCCAGCATAGACATCATCGTTCATAAAACCATCTAAGGCAAAACGGATGTCATAGCAACCACTGAGGGCAATACCTGAATCGAATATTTCAGGATATTTCATAATGAAGTTTGCAGTATGAAAAGCCCCGAAGCTGCAACCGTGAGCAATAATACCAGCCCCTTCATGACCATCGGCCAGAATATGTGGAACAACGTCTTCAATAACTATTTTTTCATAGTCAAGAGCGCGTCTTGCTTTGTCTTCGTGAGAAGCGTTTTTGTTAAACCAGCTTTCATGGTCAATGCTATCTATGCAGTATAGCTGCAGTTTGCCTTCTTCTATGAACTGTGAAAGAGTTTCGGGCATTCCGAAATTTTCATAATCAAAGAAGCGGCCTTCCTGTGACGGGAAAACCATCATAGGCTTACCAGCATGGCCGAAGACCAGTATTTCCATTGGATGACCAAGGGTCTGACTTGGTATTGTTCTATATTCTCGGTTCATTAGGCCTCCGCGATAATATCTTCAACGATGCCTATCATTTCTTCTTTATCTTCTGAGCGAACAAGGTAACCCCAATCGCCCATTACACCAGCTTCAATAGGATTCATGGCATGGCTCCAGCAAATATTGCTGCCCCATTTTTCCATGATTTCTTCGTCGGTGTTTGCATATTCTCTGTCGTATTTGCGACCAACAAAAGCGCAGAAATATTTGCGTTCGTAATTGCGCTTTGGTTCTTCGCCGGCAACAATTGAAGCCCACCAGTTGTAGACGTCGATGTCACAGTTGTAATTGAACATGTGAGTAGTAACGCCTCCCGGAGGTCTCATATTGATTTCCAAGGCCTGATACTGATGAGGTTTTCCTTTAACCTTGAAGAATTCAATATGGAAGAACTTAGCTTTTGTGCCTGTAGCTTTTACTACTGCTCTGCCGTATTTTTCCAGTTCTTCTGGAATTTCGCGCTGAGTGTAATACCAGCAGTTCTGGTTCAATTTAACCAGCTTGTGGATGTCGTTGTTGAAAACGTCTGAAGTGAAGAAAACGATGTTGCCATCTTTGTCAGTAAGACCGTCGAAGGATTCGATGTCGCCCTGAACATATTCTTCCATGTAGTAGTCATAGTCTGAAGCTACTCTGAAGAATTCATTCAAATCAAGTTCGTTTTTGATAGTGTAAGTATCTGCTGCACCAACACCGATATCTGGCTTGATGAATACTGGATATCCAACTTCTTTAATGAATTCCATGCACTGGTCGAAATCTTCTACGATAATGCCTCTTGCATGTGGAACTCCAGCCTTTTCGAAAACAGCCTTCATCTGAGATTTTCTTTTGATGAAAGCAATGTCATCTGGTTTGAAACCAGGAATATTAAGTTCCTTGCGAATTTCTGCTTCTGTTTCAAGCCATGGTTCCAGATGAGATTCTACGTGGTCTATTTTACCAAAGTTTTCTTCGAAGAATCTTGCACCTGCTAAAACCTGTTCAAGGTTTTCCAGCTGGTCTACTCTGTAGTGACCAGTTAAAGCGCATCTCAGACCATCTGGCAATTGTTCTTCGTTCTGGTCTGTAATCCCCAGCACTCTAACATTGTGTCTTGCCAAGCTTTCGGCAAACTGCTGATAGTGCGGAGGATAATGTGGTGAAATATAAATAATATTCATCAACAAACTCCTAATTATTGTTGTGACGATTATTTTACCCTTACAAATATATAACTTCAAGTTTTATTATTTGCCCTTTAAAAGGTAATGGGACTCATGATATACTCACCCATTATGTTTGACTTTGAAAAATTTTATAAATCAATGACCAAATGCGGTCTTGGCAAATGGAACGAACAATTTGAGATTATTGTTGAAAAAGCAATCAATCGACCTGACGGTAATCTTGAAAACTGGATGAAGGCCCTCTCGGAGCTTCCAAATATAGAAACTCAGGATGGTGTATTTATTGAAAATAATGCCTGTGTTACAGCAAAAGCTGTAAATGAAGTTTCAACCCAAGACCTGAATCAGATGAAATCTGCTTTAATGAAGCTTTCACCTTGGCGCAAAGGCCCTTTTAATTTCTGTGGTTTAGAAATAGACGCTGAATGGCGTGCAGAAATAAAATGGAATCATGTAAAAAGCGGTATTTCTGATTTGAAGGATAAAGTTGTCTTAGATCTTGGCTGTGGCGGTGGTTATTATATGTTCAGAATGGCAGAACATAACCCTGCAATGGTGCTGGGAATAGACCCTTCAAGAGTCTGCTGGATGCAATTTGAAGCAGCCCAGAAATACCTGAAATATCCTAATGTCTTCTATCTGCCAATAGGCATCGAAGATATGCCAGCCGAATGCGGAATCTTTGATACTGTTTTTGCAATGGGCATTTTATATCATCGCAAAGACCCATTTGAATTTCTGAGAAGTCTTAAATTCCTGTTAAAAAAAGGCGGGGAATTAGTATTTGAAACCATGACTGTTGAAGGCGATGAACGCACTGTTCTTGTGCCAGAAGACCGCTATGCCGGAATGAAAAATGTTTATTTCTTCCCCTCTGACAAAGCAATGATGGTATGGCTTAAAAAGGCTGGATTCACTGACATTAAGCTTGTTCATAAATATGCAACAACCACAGATGAACAAAGAAGAACAGAATGGATGACCAGTGAATCCCTTGGTAACTGGCTGAATCCAAATGACCATAGTAAAACCATAGAAGGTCTGCCAGCACCAGTCAGAAGCATATTTACCTGCAAAAGATAATAAAAAAGCCTCACATAAAGTGAGGCTGTCCCAAAACTAGAAATTTGTAAAAATCCCGATGTACAGTAGACTCCTAAAACCTCCCTTTTCAAGGGAGGGTAGGGAGGGTTTTGATTTTAGAAGAAACTTGTTTCGAATGCATAAAATCGAGTTCCCAGACAGCCTCTTTTTAAGGGAGGGTAGGAAGGGTTTCGATTTTAGAAGAAACTTGTTTTGAATGCATAAAATCGAGTTCCCAGACAGCCTCTATTAAAGAGACTGTCCCAAAAATTAGAAATTTGTAAAAATCCCGATATACAGTAGACTCCTAAAAACCTCCCTTTTCAAGGGAGGGTAGGGAGGGTTTTGATCTTAGAAGAAACTTGTTTTGAATGCATAAAATCGAGTATTCAGACAGCCTCATAAAGTGAGGCTTTTTTAATGCAATCTAATAGCTTTAATTACTCATCGTCAGAAGATTCTTCTTTTTCTTCTTCATCAGAGGATTCAGATTCTTCTTCATCGTCAGATTTTTCTTCATCTGAATCTTCGTCTGAATCTTCGTCATCATCTGATTTCTTCTTTTCAGAATCTTCTTCATCGTCAGAATTTGAATCTTCTTCGTTTTCGTCGGATTCTTCTTCTACTTCTTCTTCGTCGTCATCAGAGTTCTTTCTTGAAGACTTAGATTTCTTAGACTTTTTGCTGCTTTCTTCGTCTTCGTCTTCTTCTACTTCTTCTTCGTCATCTCTGCTTTCTTCTTCGTAACTTTCATCTGAAGAAGATGATGAATCACTGTAGGAAGAACTGCTACCACCAAAATCTTCTTTAACTTCCTTCCAGGTATCTGCAGTTAAGTTTCTACCAGCAAGATTGCCTTCAATCTTAACAGTTTTGTTTTCATACTGTTGTGCAATGGCCTTGCCGTTTTCGTCCATAACAAGAGCAAGAGCAATCTGTTTGCCAGCTGCATCACGTTTATCAGTAATAACAAAAGCACCGTTAATGCTTCTGCTGGCATCTCTTGTTGCCTGAATCATTCCGGTTACAGTAGCCGCATCAAGCTGAGATGCGCCTAATACTAATAAAGAAGCTGCAATAATCTTAGAGAGACTACTTTTCATTCGGGTATCCTTTCGGCCGAAAAAGATGAGTGTACATTTTACTTATGCCTTTTTTCTATTTTTTTGTCAAGTAAAGTAATGTTTAAGTTTGCTACCGCCAACCAGATATTCTTCCAGGTGTTGAGAAAAGTCGTTTTCGTTTATGCCTCCCCAGATCGGGGCCAGGAGCATATTGCGGGGAACCTTGTTTATAAAACGTTCGACATAAATATCTGACCGCATATTAGAAATAAATTCTGCAACAGTAGCCACATAGCTATCAAGCGTATGAAGCTTAACAAAAGTATTATTCTGCTTATATAAATCCGCCAGCCTGCTTCCTTCTACAATCTGCAGATGATGAAGCTTTACAAACTTTGCCTTAGTGGAAGAAAGTATCGTCGCATACTGCTTTGCACAGTCTGCAGGTTCATCAGGCAATCCGAATATGAGATGAACAGAGCAATCAATGCCGGCATCTGTGACCATGTTTATTGCATTTAAGGCTGTCTGCACATCATGGCAACGGTTTATTGCCTTCAAAGCCTTATCATCAAATGCTTCAACACCTATTTCAACACGCACATACAGCTTTCTCTGGAAATCCTTCAACAGATTAATAACATCTTCATTTATGCAGTCAGGTCTTGTCGAGACAATAAGGCCTTTAACAGCTTCAAAGGCCAGCACTTCTGAGTATTTTTTTCTTAATATCTCAATCGGGGCATAGGTTCCCGAATATGTCTGAAAATAAGCAAAAAAGGCATCGCAATCATATCTCTTTGAAAAAAATTCTATGCCTGTTTCTAATTGTTTGGTAACCGACTTTTCACCGTCGGTATAAAAGGGTGTGAAAGCCTTATTATTGCAATAAAGACAGCCCAAGGTGGAAAGTTTACCATCTCGGTTTGGGCATGAGAATCCGCCATCTACAGGAATTTTCTGCACACGCTTTCCAAACTTCTCTTTTGTCCATTCAGACGCTGATTTATAAATCTTTGCCATATCACAATTCTAACACTTAAAACAAAATAATAGAAGCCATCTGCCACGAAAACAACTCTTAGCTACTAACTATTGCTGTTAACCAAGAATACCAAAATTCACCACCAATAGCTACAAGCCTATTGAAACACACATTTTACTTTATATATAAAAAATTCAAATATTCGTTAAAGAAAATACAACTCCTGCCGAAAATGGTGATGGATTTGTTTGCCTCCTTAATTTTCGGGCCGAGAATAAGCTTCTCGGCTTCTTTTGTTTTAGTCTGTTCGTATGTTATAATATATAAAGAGATTATTATTTTGGAGTTAATACCATGATGTATCCTTTTATGACCTTGGATGATGATACAGAAATCACTCATTCAGAAGAAAAAGAAGACGGTTCTGTAAAAGTATATATTGAAACTCCTGATGAAAAAGACGGCTTTCATAATGCAACTTGCTGGCTGCCATCATATCGCTGGGAAAATATTTTCGGTTACTCCGATGAAAAAATTATAGAACTAAAAGAACTAATCAAAGCCAATGCCCATCTAATCATAGAATTTTCTAGAGAAGGCGGTTTTGAACATGCCGCGAATATTTAAGTTTGGTCCATATTGGGTTTATTTCTGGGCAAACGAAAACAAGCCCTTAGAGCCTATTCATGTTCATATTGCTGAAGGTAAGCCAATTGAAAATTCAACAAAAATCTGGATAACCCAAACCGGGAAATGCCTATTAGCCAATAACAACTCAAACATACCAGATAAAACGCTAAGGCTAATATTCAGATTACTAGAAGCAAATAGTAATACTATTATATCCAAATGGATAGAGCATTTCGGCTCAATAACATATTATTGCTAACTATTTTATTGCCAATACGCAAATCCAGTCAGTGCCTTCTTGGGTTAAAATCTGATATTTTGAAAAGCCGGCTTTATCATAAAAATTCTGATATTCTGCGTAGCTTGGATTAAAAATTCCTTTTCTTTTCAAAACATCGCGTGTTGTCTGAGAAAGACCTTCATGATCATATGCTTCAGAAGCTAGCAAAAAAACAGAGCCTTTTTTCATGACTCTTTTTATTTCTTTAAGTGTTTTAATATGATCAGACCAGAAATATATTGTTTCAAAGCTGGTAACCAGGTCAAAATGATTATCCTCAAAAGGAATATTATCGATTGAAGCCTTCAGAATATTCATTTTTCCAGATGCAATATCATCTTTATTTGTTTCAGATGACTTAGCTACAGAAACATCTGAAAAATCCAAGCCAAAAACCTTAGAATTAGCGGATTCAGCAGATAATCTCTTTAATGTTAAACCGCCGCCACAGCCAAGATCGATTATTTTTCCAGAATCCGGAATGGTAACCTGTTTCAAAGCCCAGGTGGTAAAATCATAATGGCTTATATTCATTCTTTCCAGAATAGCTTCGCCGGATTCACCTTGAGGATTGCCTGGATTTCCAGCTTCAGACAGCTTTAATCTTTCAGTTGATAATGCTTCAGGTTTAAAGTTTTTCATAGTCATTAGAATGTACACATTGAATCCCAATCAGCCAAATCCATACGGACATAGCCTGTATGCTTATCGTCAACCTTGATTTTAAACCAGCCATCCTCGAAACCAAGGCATTCATAGGTGTCTGGCATGCACCCTTCTTCTCTTTTTATCTTTGTAACGACTTTACTATCGGTTGTCGGTTTTTCACGGACATTAACAACGCCAGATGCTGTTAAATAAACTATACCTTGACCATTTTCCGCACTGAACATTTCGACATGGAGACCTTTTTTAGGTATGCCATAGGAATCCTGAACACAAACAGTGTATTTATCTATTGTTTCACCTTCATATCTTCCAACAACCTCACCATCAGAATTGCACACAACAATACCGTATATTGGCCTCCCAGCGCCTTCAGCAAAAACAGCAGTGCATATCAATAGTGCAAATATAATGAATAAAGTCTTTTTCATAAATTATCTCCATCCAAAAAGTTCAAGCATTAAGAATATAGCAAAAAAGCCAATATTTACCAATATTATTATAGGCCAGATAGCAATACTCCGCTATAGGTCACGATTAGAATGCTTACAAATATTTTTTGACTTCAAACAAACCATTAAACTATAATAAAAAAGCGGGCTACTGGGTTTAGTAGTCCGCTTTTTAGGTCAAACGGTTTTTCCGTTTTCCATCTCCGCCTCATGCTCACCGTTTTATGGGGTTTTGCTAATCAACGAAGATATTTTTTCGCTTTTGCTTAGGCAGTTATTTCTTTACTACAGAAGCGACTTCAGCTGCTTTTATTGTTTGCTGTTCGCCTGTTTCAAGGTTTTTCAATGAAACCGACTCGTTTGCTGCTTCGTTTGCGCCTAATATTGCTACAAATCGAGCGCCTACGGTCTCTGCGTAAGAAATCTGTTTCCCGATTTTTGGTGTTTCTGGGAAGATTTCTACCTTAACTCCGCCGCTTCTCATTGCTTTTGCTGCTTTGATTACTGCGGCATCGTCCACATCAGCGAAGTGACAGAGCATTACATCCGGTCCTGAGGCCAGTTTTCCGAATAAGCCTTTTTCTTCGAGAATCAGAACCAAGCGTTCAAAGCCTATTGAGAACCCGACAGCAGGGATTTCACTCCCCTTGAACATACCGATCAGCCCATCGTAACGGCCGCCTCCGCCAAGGCTTCCGCCAAAATCAGATGAACGGATTTCAAAGATTGGTCCGGTATAATAACCGAGGCCACGAGCAAGAGTGGCATCAATGCTGTATCTGCCAGCTGCTGGAGATTCATCTAGCAACTTGCAGAGGTTTTCAAGTTCACCAATAGCCTTATCAGCTTCTTCTGAACCTGTTAGAGCAGCTTTCAGACGACCTAACTCAGAAGCTTCATCAGTGCCTTCCGGTCTCTTGATGAGAGCAACCAGTTTTGCAATCTGCTCTGCATTTATTCCGCGTTCAACAAGCTCTTTTTCGACACCTTCCATGCCTATTTTATCAAGCTTGTCTACAGCCACAAGTGTTGTTGCTTCATTATCAAGGCTTATGCCAGCTGCTTTAATCAATGCTTTAAGCAACTGTCTGTGATTGACATGAATGCTGAAATTTGTAAAACCGAGAGTCAGAAGAACCTCAGAAACTGCTGAGCAGACCTCTGCTTCTGCAACGAGTGATTTGGTTCCTGTGATGTCAACATCACACTGTAAGAATTCACGGAACCTGCCCTTGCCCGGTCGATCAGCCCTCCAGACAGGCTGTATCTGGTATCTTTTGAAGAATTTTGGCAAATCTGTATTGTTTGCTACTACTCTGGCTAATGGAACAGTCAAATCATAGCGCAAACCCAAATCGCCTAAGTCTTTTTCTGTGATGGTTTCTGCTTCCAAAGCTCTGGCAAGCTTGTCGCGGCGGTGAAGAATACGGAACAGAAGCTGATCGCCTTCATCACCATATTTTCCCATCAGAGTACTTAAATTTTCAATAGATGGAGTCTCTACAGGAACAAAACCATACTTTTCGTAGATGGTTTGTATAGTGCTAATGACATAGCGTCTTCTTACCAGTTCATTTGGTAGAAAATCGCGCATACCACTAGGCGGTTTTGTTGACATTCCCATAATAATCAGCGACCTCTCACTAAGCTTACGCCAGCAGTTCTGCGAAACCCTGGATTGAATGGGGATACAGAACGAAGGACTTCTACAGCATCATGGTGTCCATCGAGACCGATGTAAAGCTGATTTTTTATTGTGTTCATTGTTTCCGCTCCTATGTTAAGACCTGTGATAGCTATCGGAAATACTTGATATTTTGTTTAGTTAAAAAAGAAGAAAAATAATTCATTTCCCGTACATAAAATAAGCGGGTTTATCACCCGCTTATTTATTACTCTACAGAAGGATTATTTCTTTACTGTTACTTCTGGCAACGATTTGATATAGAGATCGCGCTGTGGGAAAGGAATTTCAATATTGTTTTCCTTGAATTTCTTGTCAACTTCATACATCAAATCATCCTGAGTGCTCCAATGATTATTAATATCAGATACCCAGCAGCGAAGTTCAAAATTCAATGAGCTATCGCCGAATTCACTAAATACAACAGCTGGAGCCGGATCCTTCAAAACGTTCTTATGAGCGCTGGCAAGTTCAAGAAGAATCTTCTTAACCTTGTTTGGATCAGTTCCATAAGCAACACCAACGTTGATGGAGAAACGTGTTCTTCTATTGGTCATAGTCCAGTTATTAACAGTGCTAGCTACAAGGTCGCTATTCGGAACAATCATTTCAGCATTGGCAAAGGTCTGAATAACAGTAGCACGCAAGCCAAGGTGTTTAACGGTGCCCCATGTTCCGCCAACAACAACGATATCTCCAACCTTGATTGAACGTTCGAAGAGAAGTATCAGACCGCTGGCGAAGTTATTTACAATGTTCTGCAAACCAAAACCGATACCAACACCCAAGGCACCGATTATCACAGTTAAGCTTTGGAAGCTGATTCCCAAAATGCACATTGCTATAGCAAGAGCCAGACAAATAAATGAATAGTAAATCAGACGGTTGATAGAAATGCCAACGCCTGGCTCAATGTTTTTCTTGGGGTAATAATCAGTTTCAAGAACAGTTCTTACAGTCCATGATGAGCAGATTACAAGATAGAACAGAATAATAGCCCATATTATGCTGCCGACAGTTATCTTTGTATCCTGAATTGAGAACCCATAGGACATTATGGATGAAACGGCATGCCATGTATTGTCGAAGAAGCCCCAGATAGCCATTATTCCAGCAAAAGCAAGGAAGAAAATAACTATTGTTACAAACCAGTTACATCTGGTTATAATAGCTTCTTTATGAATGCTAATAAGCTTTGAATGTCTGCTAAGGATATCGCTTCTCAATACCAAAGCGATGCAACCCTTTGCAATTCCAAGAATCAGCATTGCAAATACGCCAACCAGAACGCTCTTTAAGGTAATATCAAAAATATGATTTGCAAGTGCTGAATAGCCGCTTACCTGGCATATAAAAGCAACTATAAACATTATTCCAAGCAGCTTATTCAACAATCTTTTTCTGAATGGAAGCAAAGAAGGCTTATCTTCACCTTCCTTAGGTTCATTGTAGTCCGCCTTAAAGAAATAAATGCCACCTATTAAGCTTGCAAAAACTACAAATAGTCTAAGCATAGGAACAGGAAGATTTATTGCATTACAAACCTTGCTAAGAATAAATAATGTAAAAATCAAAGCAATGCTGGTCTTTTCTCTGACAGTATCGAATTTTCCACAAATGACAACTGCTGCAGAAATTCCAAGAATCAGATTATAAATAAGTCTGATAATTGGCGGATAGCTATCAAGGAATAGCATACCGATTAAAGTTCCGAGGAATAAGCCTGAAGCAATATAATTTTTATGCAGGAAGCCAAGTCCCAATTCTTTTATTCTGTCATTATTAACCTTTTTAAAATACCAGCCAATAAGAATTGCTAATACTAATTGCAGAATAAATACCCAGTTGTTTGTTGCCCAAAAGTCGTTGCCAACATTTTCAAGCATTGCAATACCAGTAAAGAAATCGTTATTGGTATTAGAATTAAATTCTCTGAAAAATTTTCCGCTGAACATAGCAGGTGCAGATTTCTTAAAAAGTCTGCCGTGCAAACGTTCAATACTAACATCTAATTCAGAAGTAAGGGTTTCAGCTTCTTTTTTAGTTTCGCTTAATTTTTGTTTAAAAGCCAATGCAGAAGCATCTACACCGTCAAATAATTTTATAGAATTTCCTATAATCTTTTCAGCGTCAACGAAAATGTCCTTAGCTGTTTTATTACCATCAAAGCTTTTTTGACTCTGAAACTGCTGCCAGATATCTTTTTTATTTTCCCAATCTTTTTTGTTGGTTTCAATATTCTTCAACTGTTCTACAACAGCGGTTTCTATATTGGTAAGACCTGCTGCAACAATGCGAACATTACCTCTAAGGGCAACCAGTGTTTCAACATCAATATTATCAAGATTATAGTCAGAGAAAGTCTGTTTTTGCTTTTGAAGGGCACCCCTCAGATTCTGAAATTCCTCAGTATAACGGGAAATATCAGACATTGTCTTAAGCTTGTTTTCGAGACTCTTACTGGATTCGTCTAATTCATTAGACTTTTGATAAAGCTCAGAAATATCAATTTCTTGAGTAACAGCAGTATTCGAAGCCTGCTCTGCTTCTTGTGCAATCAAGCAGTTTGAACCTGCCAAAACCAAAAACGCAAATAAGATACCAATCAGAAAAAAATTACTTTTAAACATTTGTTTACCTCTTTTATCTGTGAGGCATTATATCACAATTAACTATTACTTAAAATCTGCAACAACAATTTCAGGTATATTAAAAAACCTGACCTTCAAATGACTTGTTCCAACCCCACTGGATACAAACATCTTCTTTGAATTTTCTTCATAAAAGCCTTTTACATAAGGACCTATCAAATGTCTTGGTCGCGCAACAGGGCCATAAATTGGCAGCGATACTTGCCCGCCATGGGTATGACCAGCAAAGACCAAGTTAACAAAATCCGGTATTTGAGGGAACAAATCCGGCGAATGAGTAAATGCTATAATAGGCTTTTCTGCGCCTGCGAGTGCTTGTTCAATACGATGTTGCGCGCTGCAGAAATCAGCTATACCTAAAATACAGACATTCTTATCGTTGATTTTTAACTTAGTATTTTTATTCTGTAAAACTATAATACCTGTGCCTTTTGTTGCATCAATTATTTCCTTAGCTATTCTTCGCGAGTTTTCATGATTGCCAAGAACCATAAAAATACCATGTTTTGCTTTTAAGTCTGAAAGATGCTGAATAATCTTCTTGGGTTCCATGGTTTTGTTCTTATAAATATCAACAACAACATAATCTCCACCAAGAAGTATAACATCAGGATTCTGTGAATTTACTTTTGCAACAAGCTTTTTCAAAAAAGCACCATCATTCTGGCAGGCATGTATATCTGAAATATATGCGACTCTTATCCCTGAAAGCTGAGAATCATTAACTGTGATATTTCTTACAATAAGCAGATTCGGCTCGATATAAAAAGCCCAGACAAGCAAAAATACAGCAAAAAAAACAATTGCTGCAAATGATATTGCTATTTTCTTGGCATATTTTTTCATAGGTTAATAGTTTATCACAAAAACTCTTTTATACTTATCAAAAATTCTTAAAGTTTACTAACCAAAAATGCCGATAAAATCATTATGAACACCAAAATGGCATATACTCTGTCTGCTATAGCAGCAGTCACAATTCTCAGCGGTTTTACTTCTGGGGGCTTTTTCCCTGCACCAGTAGAAAAGCCTGCTGCTGCTGTATATGTAAATGTCTCATCTTCTGGAATATTCAATGATGCAGAAGAAAGCCAGGAAGCCTGCGAAGAAATAGCTAACATAGTTGGAAATCTTTGTTCAAAAAGAAAAGCCTCTAACCCAGAAACTCCTGAGGAATACAAAAGCCTCAGTTTAAAATTTCTGCAGGGTAGCATTGTTAAAGGATTCTTAAAAATAGAAGAGTTTTATTTCTACTATAAGAACTCAGATGAATATGCACTTATAGCCAATGGCGATTTCAACATGGACACGATTGCCTCTAAGACTGGCGCAAACATGATTTTTGACGACGAAGACCGTCTCGAAAAGGTATCTGTTGCAATAAACACAGACAATCAAAAATTGTTTCTACAGGCGAATTCGCACACATTAATAATCAGTCCGGAAAAATCGGCTGATAAAATAATGCAAAGCATTACAGAAAATCAGAATAAGCTCGGAGAAGACTTCAAAACTTTTTCCCAGATGCTGAAGCTTAAACCGGCACTAAGTGCAGAAATCAATCTTGAAAAGCTTTGGGCTGAACATAAGGAAGGTAATCTTCCTAAGTCCGTTGCAGCTACAAAACTACTCAGATTTCTTGTTGCCACTCGTCAGAATAAGCTTCAGATAAGTATTCCTGAGGAAGAAGACCGCTTAAGGCTAAAGGAAGAATTATTAAAGCAAACTGAAGCTTTAAATGCTATTTTCGACAACAAAACAGACTATAAGCTTGCCGAAGGGAAAACCAGTTTGTTTATTGAAACAGTCCCCAATGATGAACAGGTTCAGGCAATCAGCAGAAAAGCCATGGCCTTCATGCTTCACTTTTTTATCAAGAACATACCTTCTTCAGACCAGCAGAGAAAAGATTCTTCAGCTCATCTGTAAAAGAATTATCTTCCTTGTGTATAGTAATAGGTGATAATTCTTCGCAAGGTCCACCATAAAACTTTTCGCCTTCAATCATTACCAGATGAGGCTTTTCGTTTTCCTTAGGTATCAAAAACTGCTTTCTCTTGATTCCAAAATTAGAGTTTACAAGGTATTTTGAAACCTCATCGTTTCTTTCAGCAGGAATAATAACGCAGAATCTGCCACCATAAGACAGCATATAGGAAGCTGCTTCTACAAAATCTTCAACAGTTCCATTCAATTCATGTCTTGCTGCAGCCCTTGCAGATTTGGGTGAAATTCTTCCGCAGCCCACTTTGAAATATGGAGGATTAGAAACCACTAAGTCATAGGATTCAGGCAATATCCTTGAAGGAATATCTCTAATATCCATTTCTTCAAAACACATATTCCCAAACTGGGTATTCATTTCCAGATTTCTTTTGGCTAAGTCAGAGAATTCCTTCTGTAACTCAAAGCCTGTAACCTGCAAGTCATTATTTCGATATTTAATCAGAAAAGATAAGATTCCGCTGCCAGAACCCAAGTCAGCTGCTGTCATCATTTCAGATGTAAACTGAACAAATCTGGCCAGCAAAAGAGTATCTATGGAAAAAGCAGTTCCATCAATCTTCTGAATCAGGCTGAAATCGGTACCCGGAATCGTATCTAATCGTTCATCTATATCTACAAAGGGTTCTGTCATAGAGCTTAATAATAAATTATTACCAGCCGTCTACAAATCTTGCAGTTACATTCTGCCAGGATTCTTCAGTCTGCTTTTCAGCATAATCCTTCAATGCACCAGCCAGATTCAGTTTCCATTTTTCAGATGGAATAGAAGTGAAAGACCATGCAACAGGCGAAATACCCTTAGCGGTATAGATTGCATTCTGCTGAACAAAAATATTTTCAGAATAAGCAGCTTTTTTGAATGGAATAGAGAATCCCATATCCTTTGCCATGATTTTGGTGCCTTCATCAGAGGTTACGCACCAGTAAAGGAAATCAAGAGTAGCTTTAATGTTCTTTGCAGAAGCTTTTTTATTAACAGCCCAGTAATTTTCAGTTCCAGTGCAAAGACCCTGGTTTTCTTCACCTTCAACGCCACAATAAATAGGAATCATAGCTAATTGATATTTATTAAAGCCGTAGTTTGGCTTAGTTAATTCAACAAATTCCCAAGAACCATTCTGATAGAATACAGCACTGCTTGAAAGGAATTCGTTTCTAGCATCTTCTATGCTTTTGTAGCTAACCATTGCAGGACTGCAGGTGCTATTGTTCAGATACAAGTCCCAAATAGCTTTAAATCTATCAAGATACTTACCTGACATTTTGCTATCTGGCTTACTAGCCTGTTCAAAATATATTGGCATATTAGCCAAATGAGTTTTGAAACGCCAATCAGAGGTTTTATCCATACCAGCAGAGCAGAAAGCAGAAAAACCTAATTCCTTTTTTCTACTTGTAATATCTTCTGCAATTTTTTTCAGATCCTGGAAATTATTTATGTCGTCAATGTCATAACCTGCTTTTTCAAGCAAATCACGATTTACTATTAATCCATAGGATTCAACAGCATAAGCGATACCACGGACTTTGCCATAAACGTCCTTAATAGCATAAGCATCATTAGTGAGCTCTTTGTATAAATCAGAATTTCCTAAATCAAAGCAATATTCAGACAATTCTCTTAAGGAACGAGCATTCTGAACCTGAAATAAAGTCACATCATTGGAGCTTGCTAATTTTTCTGCCAAAACAGACTGATATGTACTATTAGCAACAGTTTCAACCTTTACCTTTATTCCTGTTTTTTCAGTATAAATTTTGGCCATATTCTGCCAAGCCTTATCTGATTCAGGCTTAAAATTCAAATAATATACAGAATAACCATCATTTCTAGCTTCACAATAACCAGCATCAACAAATGCAGTTACCAAAAATAATACAGCCAGCAATAAATAATGAGATTTATTAGTCATGATTTGTTCCTTAAAGTTTTGATAAGTTATTTTACCACAAAAATTATAACTAACAAAATTCTTAGTATCGCTGGCATTATATATTTTATCCTTTTACGGAACCTGCAAGAACTCCCTTTACGATGTGCTTCTGGCCTGCGAGGTAAATAATAATTACCGGTAGAATAGTTAAAACGACGCAAGCCATCATTGGGCCCATTTCCACACTGCCGTAACTACCTCTGAAATACTGGATAAGCATAGGTATTGTGCGATATTGTTTAATATCAAGAACAAGTGTTGGAAGCAGATAATCATTCCATATCCACATTGTTTCAAGAATACCTACTGATATCATTGATGGCCTTAAAACAGGGAAAACAATTTTAAAGAAGGTCTGTAACGGGTTACAGCCATCAAGCATAGCCGCTTCTTCCATTTCTATCGGAACAGATTTCATAAAACCAGCAAACATGAAAACCGCTAAGCCTGCACCAAAACCGAGATAAATAAAGCAAATAGAATATGGTGAATTAAATCTTAATGCTCCAATATGGAATCTATCAGCAGTCTGTGAAAGCGTAAACATGACAAGCTGGAATGGCGCAACCATGGAAAAAGCGCACATTCCATACATAAGCTTAGAAATCCAGCTGTCCACACGGCTGATATACCAGGCACACATTGAGCAACAGATAAGAATCAATGTTACAGAAGTAACAGTAATGATTACACTGTAAAACAGGCTCCACAAAAAGCCTTGAGCACCGATTGCATTTACATAGTTATTGAAACCGTTAAAAGCTTCACCTGTCGGCAATTCGAATATCGTTGAAGTGCTAATGGCTGATTCTTTCTTAAAGCTGTTCAGAACAACCATTAAAACAGGATACATATAAAATGCGCAGACAATGGAAAATAATATTGTCAGAATAAGGTTAAGATTTAACTTTTTCATGCCTGCAGCTCCTTAGAATGTGTCTTTTTTAGCTGAATAAGAGCTATAGCAACAACAATCAGGAAAAATATCACAGCTTTCGCCTGTCCTATTCCCATCCATTGTATTCCGCATCTTGAATAAAATGTAGAATATATGTTCATCGCAAGCATTTCTGTAGCATGAGCAGGATCACCGGCGGTCAGCGACAGATTCTGGTCAAAGAGCTTAAAAGCACTAGTAATAGACAAAAACAAGCATATAGTTATTGAAGGCATAAGCATTGGTAATTTTACGTAGATTAAAGTCTGCCATGGAGTTGTTCCATCAATCTTTGCAGCTTCTAATACAGAATCTGGAATATTCTGGATTCCTGCGATGTAAATAATCATCATGTAACCAATCTGTTGCCAGCATGAAAGAATAATAAGTCCCCAGAAACCAGCCTGTGTGTTCAGTGCCAATAAAGGCTGACCGATTTTATAAAGAACACAGTTAATCAAAATCTGCCAGATATAGCCAAGAACGATTCCGCCTATCAGATTTGGAAGGAAGAAAATAGTCCTGAATATGTTTGTGCCTTTCATCTTTCCTGTTAAAGCAAAAGCAATGGCTAAGGCGCATATATTAATCAGCAAGGTGGCAATAAACGCAAAAACAGCAGTAAAAACGAAAGAATACCAGAAGGATGTATCCTTTAAGGCAGCAGTATAATTAGAAATTCCTACCCACTTTGCGTCGGCAACCGTTGTAAATTCACAGAAGGATAAATAAACGCCTTCACAGAATGGAATAATAAACCCGATTAAAAAAGCGCAAAATGTCGGCAAAACAAATAATGGGAACCATTTTTTCAATGCTTTTTCCATAATTTAACGTCCATTAATTAATTTATATTCTGCTTCCCACTTGTCTATAAAAGCAGATTCTACTAATTTCCAATTATCTTCAGTCTGATTATCAGCGTATTTTACCAAAGCCGAAGTCAGGTTGTTTTTCCATTCTTCTGAAGGAATAGTGCTAAAACTCCAAGGAACTGGCTTTTTACCGTCTGCAACATATTGATTAGCCTGCTGAACGAAAATATTATCAGATTTAACAGCTTTTTTGAATGGAATAACAAAACCCATCCTATCTGCCATGAATTTTGTCCCTTCTTCAGATGAAACACACCAGCTTATAAAATCTAAAGTTGCCTTTTGATCAGCCTTCGAAGCTCTGGAATTAACACACCAGAAATTTTCAGTGCCTGTGCAAAGGCCTTGATTTTCTTCTTCGGGGGCTCCAATAAAAATCGGCAACATCGCAATATCATCATTTGCAAACGCCTTGGAAGAAATAAGATTTGAATTTTCCCAAGAACCATTCTGGAAAAAAACAGCTTTGCCGTTCAAAAATTCATTTCTTGCATCATCACAGGTTTTTGAAGAAATATCCTTCGGATTACAGGTGCTGTTATTAATATATAAATCAAAAATATTTTTGTAATTCTTTATGTATTTGCCCTCTATTTTGTTGGAAATGGAAATATTTTTGTCTTTATATTCATAATATATTGGAAGATTTGACAAATGAGTAACAAAACGCCAGTTAGATGACTTATCCATGCCTGTGGAACAGAATGCTGCAAACCCTAATTCACCACTTCTTTTGGTTATATCTTCAGCAATACGTTTTAAATCCTCAAAAGAATTAATATCTTTTTTGTCATATCCGGCTTTTTTGAGTAAATTCAAGTTCGCAATCAGACCATATGATTCAATAGTATATGCAATACTACAAAGCTTATTATCTGATGATTTCAGAGTATAAACATCACTTGTCAGCTGTTTGAAAATATCACTTTCAGCTAAGTCAGCGCAAAAATCTTCTTTACCATTTAATGTTGCAGGGTCCTGAACCTGAAACAGGGTTGGTGCATCCAGCTTACTTAATTCGGCAGCCAAAGTTGTTCTATATTGTCCGGAAGCCGCAGTCACAACGGTAACCTTAACGCCTGTTTTTTCTGTATAGATTTTAGCAAGCTCATGCCATTCAGCATCCTGTTCCGGCTTAAAATTCAAATAATAAACGCTACCATTAACAGATTCTGCTTTAGTATCTAAGAAGCCAATATTCCCAGTTGTAATGCCAATTATCGCAAAAACAACCAAAATACCGGAAATAATTTTTCCAACCATTTCGATTACCTACCTTCGAGTCCACAATTATAACAAATTTTAGTTTAAAAAGTTAGTCTTGGGCTGTATAATATAATTTGTGAGTAGTACATATCGACCAAGGGAATATTGATGAATATCAAACTTAGCTTAGTTTATACCTGGATCAAGCTTTTGAGTGCCGGAAGAGAGAGTATTCAATCCAATGGATAAAATAGACTTCATAAAGCAGTTTATCAAGCATCCAACGAGCATTGGCGCCATAGCTCCAAGTACTGAAGAACTTGCGGAGCAAATGGTTGCTCCAATAAAACTGGACAGAATAAAAACTATTGTTGAATATGGTGCAGGAACTGGTGTATTCACTCAATACGTATCAGACCGTATAGATCATAAGAAAACCCTGTTTTTCAGTTTTGAAATCGATGAAAAATTTCATGAAATTTCAAGCCAAAAGGTCCCAGAAATAGAAATATTAAAGGACTCTGCTTCCAATGTATGCAAGCAACTCAGACGACGTGGTAAAAAGCATACTGACGCAATAATAAGCGGACTTCCATGGGCAGTTTTTCCAAACGATCTACAGGACGAAATACTAGAAGCTACTTTGAGAGCTTTAAAGCCTGGTGGAATATTTACCACATTCACCTACATTCACAGCTTTTATTTACCTGCAGCCTGCCGAATACGTTCAAAGCTTAAGAAGAATTTTGCTGAAGTCTCCATTAGTCCGGTCGTGTGGGCAAATATGCCACCTGCAATAGTTTATTGGTGCAAAAAATAATATGAGATTAAAATCATTTGTATTAATCCTGATAACATTACTAGTATTCTCTTCTAGCTTATGTGAAGCATCTGACAGATATCACTTCGGTAATATGAAGCACGTTGAAGTGACAATAACCCCCGAATCAAATGAAATAATAGCCGGCACTGTAGCCACATTCACTATTACTCTCAAAAATAAAAGCCGAGATAGCATACAGATTGACTATCCAACTGGTCAGCAGTGGGATTTGGTCATTTATGATACCAAAAGACAGATTTTCAGATGGTCCAATGGATTCACATGGCATAAATCACCCCACTACATACCATTAAAACCAGGTGAAGAAAGAAGTGAAACCCTCAGTTGGGTTTCCGTAAACAAATGGGGTCAGCCCTTGCTTCAGGGTGATTACTACTGCGCTGGTGTTGTTACATCCTCACCAACAAGATTTGTGTCTAATAAAGTAAAATTTAGACTAACACCACCTTCAATCGTAGCTAAGGAAACAATAAAAACCAGTCTGAACCAATGCTTTGAAATAGAATTACCACGTTATTCTGGTAAAACAGAATTGGTCTGGTCTATAGTTTATAAACACAACGACAACCGCATTGATGAAAGAATTCGTCATATAAAAACGAATACTATTCTCATAAGCTTTTTGCCCAGGAGACGCGGTCACGTTGAATTCGACATGTATGCATATCCTGAAGGCCTGAATAAGACCGTCTCGCTGGAACGCCGTTCCTATAGAATTGAAGTAGAGTAATTTGCCGGAGGAAATTATGGCTAATAACCTAAACGACAAAAGTTCTGTTGAAAACCTGTTGCTTCAGAAGAATCTTGTCTCGACAGAACAGCTTGAAAAAGCCAAGAATATTCAGTCTCAGACTCTCGAAAAGATTGAAGATATTGTTATTAGATTAGGATTTGTAACTGAAAAGCAAATTCTCGAAGTATGGGCTGAAAAGCTCAATACCCAAGTAGTAGACCTGACTAACATTAAGGTCGACGCAAAGCTATTATCCTTAATTCCTGAAGCCAGCGCAAAGAAAAACAGAATGATTCCTTACCGTCTGGACGGGAAGAAGCTCACTATAGTAATGGCTGACCCATTCGATATCATGGCCAAAGACTATATAGCCTTCATGACTCAGTGTGATATCGAAGTATTCATTGCCCCTAAGAATCAGATTGACTTAGCTATCCGCCAGCTTTATTCATGGGAAGGCTTTTCCACAAGCGGTGATGAATCACTCAAGGGCTCGGAAGACACCTCAAAGATTGAAGATATAGACAAAAAAGCCTCAGAACAAGGTGCTGTTGTCAGATTCCTTGATGCAGTATTCAAACAGGCTATCTTAAAGAGAGCTTCAGACATCCATGTTGAACCTAGAGAAGAAATATTGCTTATAAGATTCCGCATTGACGGTATTCTTCATGACGCAATGACAGGCCCGAAGAATCTTCTTGCTCCACTAATCAGCCGCATCAAGATTCTTTCACATCTGGATATTGCAGAACGCAGATTACCTCAGGACGGTCGTCTCAAGGTTAAAATGCAGGACAATGAAGTTGACTTCCGTGTCAGCACAGTTCCAAGTCTCTTAGGGGAAAAAGCAGTTCTACGTCTCTTACAGCGCGAAACCAAGTTCGACTTAGACAATATTGGTTTCTTCCCGGATGATTTGAATAGATTAAAATCAGCATTAGATGAACCTTATGGACTTATTCTTGTAACAGGCCCTACTGGTGCAGGTAAGACCACAACACTCTTCGGTATGCTTAAGTATTTCAGCAGCAGTGAAATAAATATTTTCACCATTGAAAACCCTGTTGAATACAGAATTTCAGGCATTACCCAGGTTCAGATTAATGAAAAGATCGGTCTCGACTTTGCAACAGGCTTGAGAACCGCTCTTCGTCAAGACCCAGACGTCATTCTCGTAGGCGAAATCCGCGACCTGGAAACAGCAGATATTGCCTTCAGAGCCTCACTTACAGGTCACAAGGTTCTTTCCACAATTCATACCAACAACGCTCCAGCAACCATCAATAGACTTATCAACATGGGCGTTCCACCTTATCTGGTAACTGCAGCTGTAAGAGTAGTTATT
The DNA here is from genome assembly GCA_045599645.1 of Candidatus Avigastranaerophilus sp. Lineage (GTDB taxonomy): Bacteria > Muiribacteriota > Ozemobacteria > Ozemobacterales > Ozemobacteraceae > RUG334. The sequence continues at coordinate 5,680 of JAZRWI010000086.1, read as the reverse complement.
TCCCAGAAGCTGCTTCATAAAAACTGCCCATATTGTTCGACAGAATATAAGCCATCACAGAATATCATTCAGCGTCTTGGCATTTCTCCGGCTAAAATCATTGGAACCAAGTTCTATAAAGGCCAGGGTTGTAAGGAATGTAACAATACAGGTATTCACGGCCGTCTTGGCGTATATGAAGTCATGGTTGTTACTAATTCCATTAAGAATGTCATCATGGAAGGCGGCACAGAAAACCAGATTAAGCACGTTGCACGTCTTGAAGGTATGAGAACAATGCGTGAAAGCGCTCTTCAGATGGCATTAAATGGTGATTCAACACTTGAAGAAGTAATCTATGTAACACCATCTGACGAGGAAGATAAAATCCTCACTGTTCCTGGCTTAGGTTCAAACAATGTAGGCAGTGTAAACAATTTCATATTGCCAGTACAAATGCAACCTAACCAGGCTATGATTCAGCCAACTAATCAGCCAATACAGCTTCAGGGACAGTTTGCTTCACAGCAGCAGGCTACAGAACCGGCAAATAATCAACAGATCGGTTTAAATCTTGAAGACCCAGTTATAAAGACAATAATTTCAGCCATAGAAAAGGATTTCTTATTCCTTAATGACGATAAACTAGCTGAAAAGCTTCACATTCCAGTTCTTCAGATAAAAGAACTGATGCAGGCAAAGAATCTCGAAAGAGACGCAGAAAATTTCGCAACCCACTTCGGAAATGAAGCCTCTAATTTCAATGAAGCCGACGTATCTGAAATCATTGAAATGATCAATCAGAAGGAAGGTCAGATTCCAGCATTTGTACTTGCAGATAAAAAAATGGGGCCGATGTGGGCAACTCAGGCTGTCAAATTAGCCATGGAAAAGCTTAAAAACAAGCTGTCAAAGCCAGAAGACCTGCCGGTTGAATTTGATGAAGCCTTCATCTATAACAACAATCTCGGTCAAGTATACGAATGGGCCAACCAAAGCAGGTTCGCCCTTGTTGAAATGGCAATACCAGGCAAATTCAAAGCTTGGCAATTCAACGAAATCGAAAAATGGCTTGAAAGCAAAGACCTTAAAACCTGTGCAAGAGAAGGCTTAATGTGGCTTATGAACACTAAGCTTCAATGCAGTCGTGGCGATTTACCAACCTTATTGAACCAACAGGTATTTGCAGAAAATGGTCTCGCAAAGCTATTGGAAAAATTCGACAACTCTAGCTTCAGACTTGTTGAACAGGTTTTCCCAGGAGTCTTCAAGCAATGGCAATTCGCAGAAGAAGAACAACTTATATGGTTCCAGGAAAATCGCATGCAGATTGCTGCCGATGCAACCAAATGGCTAATTGAAGACAGACTAGGAATACCATTTGAAGATATCGCCAAAAGAATTTCTATCAGAGAATTCCATATGAATGGTCTTTCAAAGCTGCTAGACCTGTTCAATCAGAATCTTTATCAGGTAATTGAAAATGCTTATCCAGGCCAGTTCAAGCCATGGCAATTCAATGAACAGAATGATATCTGGAAGTCTAGCGACGCTTTGGAAATAGCTCGTCAGGCAACTCAGTGGTTAATCAATGAAAAACTGCACATCACTAATGAAAAAGCTGTCAAAACCTTAACAAGACGTCATTTCATCAGCAACGGTCTTGGTCAGATGCTCGGCTCGCTATTTAATCATTCACCATTTTCAGCTCTTGAAAACTTAATGCCTGAGCTTAAGACCAACGAACCTTTCCAAAAGATTTTATTTGCTTTTGCAAATGATATGCGTGAAATAGACGCCAAATGGGAAGTAATAGCAGAAAAGATAGCTATATGCCAATTTGGTAAAGCACGTTTCAAGGTTACCCTTCCAAACCTTAAAATAGCTCCTATTGTTCCAGAAAATGAGCGAATCTACATCAATGCTTCTAATCAGATTGAATATGTTCCACAGATAGTAATACCAAGACTTAACGCACACTCTGACTTAAGTGATTTCTCTAACTGGGTTCCATATTGTGATAAGCTTATTTACTGGATGCTTGGCGACGACCGTGGAACAGGTTACACAGACCCGTCACATCCAAAAGTTAAGCTGGTATTCATAGACGCCTTGATACCAGGTCTACGTTCAAAGGGTCTGTTAGACATAGTAGAAAGACTTCAGAAACTCGCTTCTGATCATAATAGACTTCTTGATGCAAATGCAGAATCCTATGAACAATAAAATGCAGGAACCGATAAAACTAAGAACCAATAAGGCAGAGCGGCCAAAAGAAATCGTTTTGATGCAACACATTGATAAAACCTTCACTTTTCCTCTCTGGCTGCCATTAGCAGGTTTAATTATCGGATTAATCGGTGAAGCAATCCTGATTTTCAAAAAAGAATAATAAAACAGGCAAAAAAATAACCCCTTACGGGGTTATTTTTTTATGCACCAATGTCTTTTCTGTATCTGACGCCCTTGAGTTCTAAACGTCCGATATCCCTATAACAAAGTTCTCTGGCTTCTTCCAATGTTTCCGCTACAGCAGTCACACTTACGAGACGGCCACTCTTGAAGAGGAACCCTTCTCTATCTTCTGCTTTTCTGCAGTTAGAGTAGAATATAACAGAATTTTCGAGGTTTTCAGTACCTGCTATAACCGGGTCGCCATTTTCGTTTTCCGGATAGTTTTCACGTGCTATAACAACTGAAACTGAAGAATGTTTTCCAAAAGCAACTTCAGAACCAACATTAGTTAAGCAACCCATGGCACAGTCTTTTAACAAACCAGCCAGATCGCCTCTGAAACGAGTTAAGATACTCTGGGTTTCAGGGTCGCCAAGTCTTGCGTTAAATTCAAGAACCTTTGGACCTTCATCAGTAAGCATTAACTGAATAGACAAGAAACCTCTGTAAAGAAGATTATCTTCTTTCATGCCACTTACAACAGGCTGAACAATAGTGTCAATTATTTTCTGTTCCAGTTCTGGTGTAAGGTCAGGAGATGGGCTGATAGCACCCATACCACCAGTAGTAGCACCTTCATCGTTTTCATTTACACGCTTATAATCGCGGCAGGAACTGAAGGAAATCCACTGCTGACCATCAGTCAGAATTACGTATGAGCATTCGATACCGGATATTTTTTCCTGAAGAATTACAGGAGCCCCATGAACATCAAGGAAATGCTTTATTTCCTTTTCTGTTTCTTCAAGGCTTTCACAAACAACAACGCCACTTCCTCTAGCCAAACCATCACACTTAACTACTCTAAGGTTTGGATTTTTGAATAGAGCCTGTTCAGCTTCAAATTCATTTACGACGATTGCTGTTGTAGGTGATGGAATCTTGTGGCGAACAATAAAGTTAGAGGCAAAAGCTTTGCTTGTTTCAATTCTTCCTGCATCTTCGGCTGGTCCGATAACAGGAATACCAGCTAGCACAAGAGCGTCCACGGTTCCTTCTTCTACAAAAGCAGAAGAACCAACAACAGCCAGATCAATCTTATCTTTGCAGTATGCAACTAAATCAGCATTTGATCTGCTAGGAATTCGCTTGCAAATAGGTGTATCTGCCATACCGACATTGCCAGGGCAAGCATAAATTTTATGAACTGTTGGGGATTTTGCCAAAGCGTGAACAAATGAGTGTTCACGAGCACCAGAACCCAGAACAAGAATATTCACTATATCGCCTCTTAAAATAGTTTGTTGTGCAATATTACTATGCAATTGGCTTCTAGTCAATAAAAAAAAGACCAGCTTATAAAAAGCTGGTCTTTTTACCGTTTACTTAAGCTTATTATTTAAGAGCTTTTCTGAGAGCAGAATACTGATCAGAATAGGTCTGAAGCTTCTTGAAAACTTCCTTAGCGGCAGCAATATCATTTGCTTCAATTAAGCGGTTATATTCAAGATAAGCTTCATAATAATTGGCTTCAACTTCCTGCATAGTAGCAGTGATAGCTGAGTTGCTGGAAGTCTTACCGGAAATAGCTTCACCAGAAGCAGATACAGCAGCGCTGCAAGCAACCGGAACTTCTTTTCCTTCAGCGTAGCTACCAAGAGAAACGCCATTCTTATAATCTATTGTTACTTCAGAACCATTAGCAACAGTAACACTCTTATTCTTACCAAATAAGCCAGTTACCCACTTAGCAACCTTGCTACCAATGAAACCACCAACGATACCACCGAGAACAGAACCTACAACTGGTATTGGAATCATAGAGCCAAGAGTCATACCTATAGTTGAACCGATTGAAGAACCAACCAAGTCAGCCTTATCAATAGCCTTGAAAGCTTTGCTGATTGAAAATTCACCGTTCTTAAGACCAGTTACGATGTTAGAAGTAAGCTGGCCACCAGCTGAAGAGAACATTACTGGAACTACAGAACCGATTAACTGACCAGCGATACCAGGAACAAATGCTTTTACAACAGAAGAAACAACCTGTCCACCGGCAGCACCAAGAGCAGAACCAACAACGTTACCTGCAAATTCAAGAGAAGCAACCTGCTTGATTGCTTTCTTGAGAGATGGGGTTTCACCGTTGATAGCATCAACAGCAAGGCTTGTGCCTACAGAAACAGCTGCAGTCATAGCAACGTTCTTTACAGAGAAGCTATTCTTGATTGATTCCTTAGCGTTGGCAACGCCTTCTTTAACGCCAGAGCTAAGCTTGTCAGCAAAAGAAACCTTAGTGCCAGACTTAGCATAGCCTGCACCAGCAATCTGAGCTGCTTCCTTAGAACCGGAACCAGTAGCTTCAGAAGCGTCTTTTACCTTACCATCTTCAAAAACTTTATTTTCATCAATAAGACCAACCTTCTGACCAATCTTAAAGATTTTACCTCTTACGTTAGTAACAACCTTGCTGAGGGTTTCCTTAGTAGAAGCAAGAATAGCTTTAATCTTAGCCAATGTTGGAGTGTTGTTTGCAAGGTTATCAAGCTTGGTTGCCTGTTCACCAAGTTCCTGAATACCATAAGCAATCTTTTCGTCGTAAGAAAGGTCGCCAATAACAGAAGCACCCTGTGCAACCTTGCTATTAGCAGATGCAGTTGAGCTCTTAAGAGTATCAGAAAGAACGTTCTTAGCGTTGTTAATGATTACTTTGCAGCGTTCTGCAAGGCCCATTGCATCCATATTGGTTGGAACAACCTGATTGTAGATTGGAGTAGCAACAGTTTCAAGAGTTCTAGCTGTAGTTTCAGCAGTTCTTAAAGTGCTATTTAAAGTGTTTAACTGTGGAAATGCTTCAGATAAACCGGAAAGGTCAGCTGAAACAGTAACAGTAGTAACTGAAGAACTAGAGTTAGTTGGTAAGCTGAGTATTGCAGCAGAAACTGGTGCTGAGTACCCTGCGAACATGGAGAATACGAATGCCAATACAGTAACGAGAGACATTCTTCTCAGTTGTTTGATTGAAAGCATGATGCGCCTCCGCTCTTATAAAGCTTATAGAATTATCGGGTCGAACGGTACAACCTTGACTCAATTATAAGAATCGCAAAGGCAAGTGTCAAGGGAAGTATGAATATTTTGCTAAAATAGAAAAGAGCCGAAGCTTTAGACTTCGGCTCTTTATAGACCTGGCGGCGACTGACTCTCCCACGGAGTTGCCCCCGCAGTACCATTAGCGTCTTCGTGCTTAACTGCTGAGTTCGGAATGGGATCAGGTGTTTCCACTAGACTATAACCACCAGGAAAA
>JAZRWI010000085.1:0-7367 GCA_045599645.1 Candidatus Avigastranaerophilus sp. | reverse complement strand
AAGCTTTAACACTTATTCCGGTGTCTTTGGTTTTGCTAAAAAAGAAGCTGTTTTAAGCAGAGATACTGCTTGCTTGCTTGCTTGCTTGCTTGCTTGCTTGCTTGCTTCTTATGATGCTGTTTCTCTGCATTATTTGTCAAGCTCCTTCTTAATTTTTATAAATTTTGTGAATAGTGAATTTTAGAAAAAAAATGAATGCACGTCAAGTTTTTTAGAAACCTAAGAGAAAAGCTCTCAAATGAAATTTTAAATTTTTAATAAATTTGTGATATATACGATTTTTATGATTCAGGGCCGCTTCGCTGGAGGGCGCAGCACAGCTGCTAGAAGGGAATTGTTTAGTTTTTCTACTGCTTTGACCTACTCTCTGCCAATACCTAAATTGAGAATTGAAAATTGAGAATGGAGAATTTTTTGTTTATAGATTGGGTTTGCTGCTGCTTCGACTAGCCTGGTGCCAATGCCTGAATTGAGAATTGAAAATTGAGAATGGAGAATTTTTTGTTTATAGATTGGGTTTGGCTGTTCTATCCGCCCTCATCCTGTTATCCGTTGCAACAATCAGCAAACCTTCGTAAAGCACAAACTTGGTCTAGCAAACCACAGACTCACTAATACCGAGGCTAAAAATCTCGGCTGCTTGGCTGTTCTATCCGCCCTCATCCTGTTATCCGTTGCAACAATCAGCAAACCTTCGTAAAGCACAAACTTGGTCTGGCAAACCACAGACTCACTAATACCGAGGCTAAAAATCTCGGCTGCTTGGCTGTTCTATCCGCCCCCATCCTGTTATCCGTTGCTATCCTTCTTACCTGTAAGGAGCTGTGCCTTGTATTTTTTACCAACATCTATGTTGTTTTCTATCATTGACCCACGCTTAAGTGTATCGAGACCGAATCTGTTGCGAATATTATCGACTGCTTTGTCTAGACTACGGGACTTTTCTTTGTTTTCATCCGGGAAAAGCAACCCTTGCATATAATCGCCTTCCCTGGTTATTCCCGTCAAGGCTATACCAAGCAATCTTAGCGGGGTATGCCCGTCCCACAGCTCGTCGAATAACTTTATTGCCACTTCATATATTTCCTGAGTAACGTCAGTAGCGGCCGCCAGTTTTTTCTGATGTGAACGTGACTTAAAATCATTTGAACGGAGTGAAGCAGCCACACAATCAGCCCTAGCTCCGTCAGCTCTCATTCTAGTGGCAACAGAATCAGCTAATGCCAATAAAACATGATGGGCAGAATCGTGGTCTGTTACATCACTTTCCAAAGTAGTAGAAATACTATAGCCTTTTGCATCTTCGGCCTCAGCAACAACCTTTGAATCACATCTGCCATTGGCAAATTCATATAGCTGTAAACCGACTTTAACCCCAATGAGACGTTGAACTCTTTCAAGATCTGTGTGAGCCAGGTCACCAATTGTCTTTATGCAATATTTTGAAAGCTTTGCAGCAGATGACCTGCCACATGTAAAAAGTTCGTTTATAGGCAGCGGCCACATTTTAGCGGGTATTTCTTCCGGAAACAATGTATGAACCTTATCTGGCTTTTCAAAATCGGATGCCATCTTTGCCAGAAGCTTATTTGAACCGACTCCTACGTTTACAGTAAAACCTAGCTTTTCACGTATTTTGTCCTTTATTTCGTGTGCAATAGCAACTGGGTCTGGGTATAGTCTTTCTGTACCAGTCATATCAAGAAAGCACTCATCTATGGAATACTTCTCTACTGCTGGAGCATATTCCCTGCAGATATCCATGAATGCCCTGGAATTTCTTTCATATAGTTCAAAATCCGGTTTGGCTATCAACAGCTTCGGGCATTTTCTCAAAGCCATTGCAACCGGTTCCCCTGTTTCGATACCGAATTTCTTAGCAGGAATAGACTTAGCTAAGATAATCCCAGTGCGTTTTTCCGGGTCACCACCAATAGCTGATGGGACGAGACGTATATCCTCGCCACCTTCGGCAACCCTTTTTGATGCTTCCCATGAAAGAAAAGCACTATTTACATCTATGTGAAAAACAAGCATTATTTAACAGAAAAGCCTTCCTGATAGGTTTTGCCACGTAAACGCAATCTTGAATCAAATTCCGTAGCATAATTAGAAATCATGTAGGTATCATAAGGCCATTTACTTTCGTAAATTAATGTAACCTTCAAACCAGAATCAGTGTATCTGCAAGGTAATTCCTTAGCCATTGCAACCTTTAAGCCTGCAAGATCATAGACCCCACCGCCAAGAACAATAAAATATGCCAGAAAATAGGTAAAGAAAGGAAACAGTATAATCAGGTTGCGGCCTCGCATTGCAAGCGTCAAATACGGGAATACCTGTTTCAGCAGTTTAAAGCTTATGCAAAGTATAATCAAGCAAAGAGCATTAGAAAATCTTGGGTCTGGCGCTGTAAAGAACCAGCAAATCAAAGACACAATAACCGCCAGAAATAGTGAAAGATGCCATTTACAGCATTTAAAAATGATTGAAGCAGATTTAACCAAACAAATAACCATTATAATTAGAGACAGACTCAAGCATATCGCCATTCCAAAACCGAATTTTTCAAACATATTTGGATTCAGCAAAGCCAGAATTCTAGCAAGCATCTTTGTTTTAAAATCATCTTTCTCTTCACCACTGCGCCAGAAAGGGTATACATAAGCATTAATCCATCTTGGAAGCCATTTGTAATCCTTTAAAATCTCAGAATTAAAATCATAATCGAGTAATCTCGAAAAAGTATAAACCGATTTTTCGGCAATATTTGCTGTTTCTGTATCTACAGTCCATTCTGTATCAATTCCACCTATAGTTATAGGGAAAAATGGATAACCGGTCTGGATATACCCTCTGGCCACCCAGACACCAAAAAGCATGAGCATAAATATAAAAGCTTTTCTTATCTTTTTCTTTGAGCAGTCATCAATACCCAATTTAATAGAAAAGATGCTTGCAACAATACCAAGACAGATTGCAAAATATACATTTGAAAGCTTAACCGTTACTGAAGTTACACCAATCAAAGCAGCCATTATTATATTAGAATAAAACGTGCTTTCCTTATCTTCAGTTCTTTTTAACGCCTCGCCAGCACTAATCATAAATCTGAACATAAGAAGCTGCAAAATTATTGAAGCAATGTCCGGGGTTGGTGAAGAAGTCCAATAGAATGAAAAAGGCAACAAATGAAAGAAGGCCAATATAATTAAATCCATGCCTTTTCTTGTAAGAATTAATTCTATACATAAAATTAATATCAATAAAGCAGAGGCAATATTCTTGCCGTAATTATTGAAATATGGGAAAAACCTTATTGAAGCACAATATACAAAATAGGTCTGATTAAAACCTAACCGAGAATGAAGATTTCCCAAACCAGGAACAATAGAGAATTCGTTATACCATCTGATTGTGTTCAGATGATACATACAGCTGTCAGCCCTGCTACATTCTTCCATAGCGAACATGGAAATAATACCAACGAGCATAATAATGGCAAAAAGCACACGTTTATCAGTTGATTTCAAGAAAAGCTTAACAGAAGTCCCGTTATTAATAAAAAATACTATCGAAGCAGGAATATAAAAGAAAAAGCTCGATATCCAGTTTATTGGGACAAAAATATGGATTATACTGAAAAACAGAATACAAACAATCCAGCCAAGCCATATCTTTGAAAAGAAAGCGCACACACCAACAAGTTTTAATTTAAGTTTATTAAATATAAGACTGCCCCATTGATGGTATGCGGTTACAAAAATAATCCAGGCAAAATAAATAATGAATAAATCTTTAAAGAGTTGCCACAAATCACATTTCATTATTTATTTTCCCCATATATTTGTTTTGTTGTATAATACCACAACTGATACTAATGACCTATTCAAAAATAAGCAAACCAATGATTAACAAATCCAAATCAATCGCAAAGACAACTTTCATTACAATATCACTGTTTTTTATCTGCATTTTTCATGCCAATGCAGAACAGCCTGCTAGAAATTATGTTTCATACGGCAGTCATGGCGCAGTAAGCAGTGGAAATCCGCTGGCCGCCAATGCCGCCATAAACATTTTGAAGAATGGTGGCAATGCTGTTGATGCCGCTGTTGCTGCTGGATTTACACTAGGTGTAGTTGATTTCACAAACTCTGGCCTGGGCGGTGAAGGCTTTGCACTAATCTGCAATTCAGACGGAAAAGCAATAGCTATAGACGGTTCTACCAAAAGACCAGTTGGTCAGGTAAAAAATCAGTATGACTGCCCTATTTCCCTACCTGCGATTCCTGAAATGCTTCTTAAGATGAAAAGGCTTTATGGAAAATTACCGCTTTCGACCGTTATTTCCCCTGCTATAGAGCTTAGCGATAACGGCTTTGAGGTTTCAGAATATATAGCAGGTATAATATCCAACCGCTTGCATAATATCAAAGACCAAGCAGCCAGAGATCTCCTCGCCCCAAATGGTATTCCCTTGAAAGCCAATCAACTGCTTAAGCAGCCTAAGCTGGCCCTTACCCTGAAAACCTTGGCAAAAGACAATGGAGTATCCTTCTACTTTGGAGAACAAGCCGATAAGACTTTGGAAGACATGAAGTCCAAAGGTGCTTTTTACACCAAATATGACTTTATGCATTATAGAAGCAAGCTATGTAAACCCGTTGCATTAACTTTTAATGATAAGATTATATACGGAAATCCTTTCCCCTCTTGTTCTCCAGTTACAATTAAACTGGCAGAAGAATTAGTGACACAGGATGCCCCTGCTTTTCCCAATGCGGAAGATGAGCTTCTTAAAATAGCAAACATTTACCGAAAACATTTAAATCGGAAGTATTACGATTCCGCCAGATTTATCAATAATTCCCAGTCTTACATGTCTGAAGATTTTGGGGAATACGCCAACGAAGCTTTCGATGCCAACGATACTAATACAACCCATCTATGTGTGTGGGATAAAGATAATCTTGTTGTTTCCATGACCCTGACCTTGGGCAATCACTTCGGAAGTGGACAGCTCGCTCCAGGTGGATTCTTCTATGCAAACAACCTTAGAACCTATTCTAACAAAATAGTAAGCTATCCTAAGTTTTACCCCAATGACGCCGGTTCTATTACATCAAAGTCACCAATCATCGTGACAAAGGATAATAAGCCCTGGCTTGCAATCGGTGGAGCCGGAGCTGACAGAATCATAACCAATACAGCTACTGTGCTGGCAAATGTTCTCAGAGGCTATGATATTTCTGAATGTCTGCAATATCCACGCATTTTCATGGATTATTACCTTGATCTATACATAGAAGGGAACCCAGAGCAGAGAAACAGAATAGAAATAGACAGCAAAAAAGCTAGAACTGTCTACAAGCCGTATCTTGACGATTATTTTGGTCTAGTAAGTGCTATCCAAAAAGAGAATAACATCCTTAAAGCCGTAGGCGATAAACACCGTGACGGCTCCTGCTCAGCTTACTAAGCAACGGGGTTTGGGGTTATTAGAAAGCTACTTCTTCACCGTCATCAAAGCCGTAATCGTCGTCATCGCCGAAGTTTCCGTCACCGTAGCTACCAGCCTGAGTTGGATCATAGCCTGAATCTTCTTCTTCATCAGAAGAACCGGAATCATCGCCGGAATCATCGCCAGCATCATCGCCGGATTCATCATCTGAATCTTCAACATAGCTATCTGGTCTAAGCATATCAACATCATCATCAGATGAGGAGGAATCATCAGAAGAGGTTCCGCTGTTCCAGTCGAAGTTGTCGTCTTCGTCATCATCGAAAGAAGATGGAATATTTGTTTCAGTGCTTTCTTCATCAAGATTGATACTTGCACTCAAATCTTCATCATCCATTTCACTTGGAGTATTTGTAGACTGAGAGAAACCGTTGTCATTATCGAAGGTTGTATCATTGTTGAAGGAATTGTCTTCGAATGAAACGGAAGAAGCATCACCGAAGTCATTATCAGAACCCGGATAGTTAATATCAGTAGCAAATCCACCGGTCGGAACACCACCAGCTGCTTCAATACGTGGCAGAGTCAGTGAACGAACCATATTTTCTCTGACATTTGTCATATGCTTCATAATCTGAAGAGTGCTGTGATAGAAATTCAAAACAACAAGCTTCTTTCCGAGAGGAATAAGAACCATATGACAGAACAATAGTCTGTTGCCCTGAGTAAAGTGGAACAGGATGTTACCTATTTCAACACCGGCAATATCAGCCTTCCACTGGTCATATAGTCTTGGATTAAAAGGCATCAAAGTTTCTTTTATAGACTTACCAACCTGTGCAAGTGTCTGAGGTTGGTCATAATTAGCTGCCTGAACATGAAGCAGGAACTGGCCATTAAGTGCTGTTAAGGTAGCCAGCAAAGTCGGGCTGACGTTTTCATGCAATTCATAAGTGCTGGGAACAAGCATGCTAAACTCATATTCCTTGTTGCGAAGCGGTCTTGTGCCTTTAAGAGGTGCATAATACGGTCTCAAGGTTTCAAGATACTTAGAAGCACTTACATTCTGGATGCTGTCTCTAAAAGTCTGGGTAAGTCTCTGATTATTCAGAACGTAATCATATACATACCAGCGGCCTTTTGTATAACAGCAGAAAACCTGGAAATCAAATCTTCCTCTGTTGGTATCGAGTCTGATGATTACCTTACTCTGAACCTTGCCATGATAACGTGGGTCAGAATAATCAATCTTGGCACCAGCGGCAACGCGGTTCATTACCTTAGACAAAAAACGGAATTCACTGCGGTGTGTCTGGATCTGATATGAAAGCAGTTCTCTTCTTTCTTCTAATTCAAGACGGTTTAAATTACCACCGTAGAGAAGCTTCAAGAAAGTTTCTACTTCAAAATTAGAAAGACAGACATCATAGTTCCCATCCATAAGGGCATCCATAAAGCGGTATACCATTGGAATAGGAGAAGGCAGTTCCGTCTTAGCACCGGGTGGTTCTGGTATGTCAGCCAGCAGCCCATGAGGATCATTAGGGATTTGGGCTACCGAAACCGTTGCCATAGGAACGATCATCAGAAAAACCAAGAAAACTTTTGTCAGCACTTTTTTGTTTAGCATATATTTACCTTAAAACAGACAATAAATTTTGTCAAGGCGAGTGTTTTTTGCAACGGATGGCACGGATTAGGGCAGATAAGCAGGCCGGTTTTTTAGCCTCGGTTTTACAGAGTCTGTGCTTAACCTGACCTAGCGGAAGTTTAACAGTTTAGTGTACCGAATTCATACCCAAAACCGCATCACTGCGGTATTTTTTATGTCAAGAAATTAAATTATTTTGTTGTACGGTGTTGTATATTTAAAATAAATGTGTTATAATACAATATTATGAAA